>NC_016946.1:3601601-4201868 GCF_000277125.1 Mycobacterium intracellulare ATCC 13950 | reverse complement strand
GGTTCGTCGCTACCGGGCCACAGTGGTCGCGGCACGTCGGTGCCGAAAGAAGCGCCCCAACGGTTACGAGATGAGACTTCGTGCACCGGGCGGCGATTGGCGGCAATGTCCCACCTGCCGAGTGGATACCCGAACGCCACCATGGCCGACATCGTCCACCCCTGCTCGATCGGCACCCCCAAGAGCTCATTCACCGCATCTGGGAAATAGCGCAGCAAAGTTGTCATGGCACCGCCGACGCCTTCGGCGCGGGCGGCCAGCAGCGCGCTCCAGATGGCGGGAAAGATGTTGGCACCGCCGTGGTCGTCGATCGCGAAAACAAAGAGCAATAGCGGTGTCTCGTCGAAATGATCGGCCAGGTAGTCGCCCGAGCGGATGACGCGACGCAACGTGTCGGCGTGCGCGGTGGGATCCAGGCCGGGCGCGGGCGCGGCCATTGTCCCTGTCCTGAATTCTTCGTGCTCTTTCTCGCGGCCGCGGCGGTACAACTCACCCAGCGAGCGCTTGAGCGCGGGATCGTCGACCGCGAGGAAATGCCAGCGCTGGGTGTTGCCGCCGTTGGGCGCACGGATCGCCGCATCAAGTATGCGGGCCTGCGTGCCCAGAGGTATCGGGTCCGGCCGCATGCGGCGCATCGTTCTGGTCGTGTAGAGCGCTTCATAGATGTCCATTGACCTGTTCCTCCTTGCAGGGCTGGGCGCTGACGTGCGTTTTGTCCTTGGTCGCCCGCCTCGACTTCGTCATGACACGCAACACCATCGAGGGGCGCAGCAGGCGCGACGGACGGTCGACCATGCCAATCAGCCGCATGAATTGCTGGACGACGACGGGGTCGGTTTCCGCGGCTGCCATAACCCGACGGAGGTACGCGTTTGTTATTCGCATGGACAAAGGCCGCGGCCCCTGGATTTGAGGAAGCGTTAGGTCTGCCCCGACGGCGGCCTGCCAAGCGGTCCGGATCTCCCTGGCGGCCGCTCGGAAATACCGCCGCTGAAGGTCGCGGTCGCCGCGCTCAAGGCACGTGCGCAGGATGAGCGCCTCGACAGCGGCGATCGACATTCCTTGCCCGTAAACTGGATTGAAGCTGCACATGGCGTCGCCGATGACGATCAAACCCTGAGGCATTGCCGTCAACTTGTCGTATCGGCGCCACCGATTCGCTGGAAAGCGATGCTGACGCAGCGGTCCGAGTGGTTCGGCGCGACGCACGGCTTCAACGACATGCGCGGGCGCGACTTCTGCCAAGCGGGCCAGCAGCGAGTCGTGGTCGGAGGGCGGCTGGCCTCCCGCCATCATCTGCATTCCAACCATGTAGGTGTCGTTTTCGCCGGCGAACATTGCGAATCCCGTTGGCCGGCCGGGCAATGCGCCACTGACAGCCATGTATTCGCGCAACGTTCCAGGTGGCACGTGCAACAACGTGCTCGCGTAGGCGGCATGCACCATCAGCTCATCTTCGTGGGGGCGACGGTAGCCGAGATCGTCGAGGAATACCGGGGTCCGCGAACCGCGTCCTGTGGCGTCGACCACCAGATCGGCGGCCAAGATTCTTTCCGCACCTGAGTCACGCTGTGCGGTCACGACACCCGTAATCCGGTTACGGGCCGGAGTCGAAGTCAGTCTCACCGCATCGTGGCCAACGAGGAACTCGATATTGGGAATGTGGCGTGCTCTGCGTCCGATGCACCACTCGAGTAGGGGCCTATTGACGTAGTACTTGATCACCGTCTCGGGATCCGGGATGGTGCCGGATTGCAGAAATTTGTGCCCAGCGAACGACATCCAGATTCGCGATAGGTCACCGTCCTTCCACACTCGCGCTCCCATCGCCACCAACTCATCGAGGAGCCCGGGGAACAGCTCCTCCATGGTCTGCGTGGCGCGAACTTGGGGAATGTGCGGACTGGGGCCATGGGGCACTCCGCGGCGGGCCACTGGGCGTTCGGGCAGAACGTCTCGTTCCACCACGGTCACCGTGGTGTAGTAGTCAGCCAGAACACGGGCGGCCATCAGGCCGGCGATGCTTCCCCCCAGAACGACTGCGGTTTCGCCGAATTCAGGCACACTGAGTCTCCTTCTGATCCGTTTTTGTCGGCGGACGACGCGCGAGGACTAACAGCTGATTGCGAAGGCGGCCATCATCAGCAAGACCGTGGCGAGGCCGTGCAGGACAAGTTGTCGCAAAACGACATCCCGGCCAAGCGAGTCGTCCAATTCGGTCGACCGCGAATAATCCGGGATCACAAAGCGATAGCGCTCTGAGCCGAATCTCGTTCTCGTGCTTCGGTGTGTGTTCATGCCCATCTTCATCGACTGAGGCGGTCAGCCGAGCCCGCCGGGCCGAAGTCGTATTGAACGCAATGTGTGGGAGGCTTGACGAACATGGGAAGCTCGCCGAATGTTGCCGCCCACAACATGGCGCTTGCGAACACCAGCGATAGCGCGACGAAGCTGTGAAAGCATGCTTGCCCTGCAATGCTCGTCACGGACGGCAGGGGCAGGGGGCGGTGCTCCGGAAATCGAGCGTTCGGTCTCGCTTGAGACTTGGCCGATTTCTCCGCCGTGACCGTGGATGCCGCTTGGGCGTCCAACCGATTGACATCCATCGTGTTCCTCCGCGTGTAAAACGAAACGTCCGGACGTGTCTACCGCGACAGGTGGGTCACTGGCGTGTCTGCGGCGCGTACCTTGTGCACGAGACACGCACCGATTTCGGGAATGTCGTGCGTAGCCGGACGATGTCGCTATCTGTGGGAAACGTGTCCCATCATCGGTGGCTGAAGGCCCGACACCGAGTCGAGACTTGTCTGTGTGATCTCGGATGACCGCGACCGGTCCGCGCGCGGCGTCCACACGGCGCCTGGGCAGGGCGTCCAAGCATGACTGGGCCCGCATTCGTCACGCCCGAAGATGTTTCTGAGTGCCTGGGCTTCAAGCCCGGACAACGCATCACAGGCTCCGGCGGTGTTCTTACCGCAGCGATCTGGCGGTTCGAAAACAAATCGGCATACGAATTGGTGGGTCCGGCCGTCGACACCACGGACCTTATCGCCATGCCCCTGAGCGGACATCACCACCACACGTACTTTGGTGACGGGCGCCGCAAATGGGGCCGCGAACATCCGGCTTTCCACATGAACGTTGTGGTCGCCGGCGAACAGCCAAGAGGAGTATTCAGCGCTGAGCGGCCATTTAGTTATCTGCACGTGTATGTGCCGCACGCGATGGTGGAAAGGCTCGCGGTGGAAAGCGGCGCCGCCAACGTGGCTCGGTCGGTCACGTTGATCGATCCAATGTGTTCCCGGGACCCTTTGGCAGAGAGCATATGCCGGCAGATCGTTCGCGAAATGACTCACCGGGACGGGTGTTCCCGGATGATGATTGACTCTCTCGGTCAACAACTCGTTGTTCGACTTATACGCCAGCACTCGAGTGTGTCGGGATCCCCGTCCTTAGCGAAGAAAAGCGGTCCAGGCTATCGGGATTGGCGCCTGCGGCGCGCAATCGACTACCTAGAGGCGCACCTCTCGGATGATGTCGGCCTGAACGAACTGGCGGCGGTGGTGGGCTTGTCGACGACACGCCTTTCAGGACTGTTCCTGGAGGGCACCGGAGAGCCGCCGCACCGGTGGCTGATGAATCGTCGGTTCATGCACGCCTGTGAGCTGCTGGGCAACCCGTCACTGAGCATCACCGATATCGCCCACCAATGCGGGTTCGCGAGTTCTCAGCATTTGGCGGCGGTGATGCGCAGGAGGCTCGCGACGACGCCGACCGCCTACCGCCGGGACTTGCTCGCGTGACGCGTGGGATTTCGACATGCCGGAGGCTGGCGACAGTGCGTGCGTCGAGCGCAATCACCGCGCGCGGCGTGTGCACAACGGCAGCGATTTGCACGGGACTTTCTCGCTTCGGCTGAACAAGGCGGCGCAGCAGAGCGCCCAGGCGTTTGTACGGCCATGGCGCTAATTGTGGGAAAGATGTCCCGTCTGATAAGTGGGCACAACCTTTCGGCAACGCATAGTGAACCGAAGGGTTCCGGAGCATGGGCCGTCGGACCCCTTATGGCGTGAAGATCGACGACCCCGCATGACTAGCCACCAGCGGATGCGACGGCCGTTCGGTTCGCCGCAGACTTGGATCCACGACGGAAGGATTGCCGTGGGTACCGCCACCCGGCCCCCATCTGAAGGGAAGCATGATGACGATCTCACTGTCCGCCAACCGGCGTAACGCCGCCGACGTACGGCCCTTTCGGGCCGCGGCGAGCCTGTTCGAAGACCTGCAGAGGGTCCTGGTCGACCTGATCGAACTGCACCTGCAAGGCAAACAGGCGCACTGGAACCTCGTCGGCACGAACTTCCGCGACCTGCACCTGCAACTTGACGCCATCGTGGACACCGCCCGCGAGGCCAGCGACACAATCGCCGAACGACTGCGCGCGTTGGACGCGGTCCCGGACGGCCGCTCGGACACGGTGGTGGCGACGACGACGGTTCCGGCTATCCCCCCGGGTCTGATCGGCGCCGCCGAAGCCGTTGACCTGATCACCACCCGCATCTACGCCGTCGTCGGCACCATCCGCGCCGTGCACGACGACGTCGACGCTGCTGACCCCGCGACCGCCGACCTATTGCACGCCATCATCGATGACCTCGAGAAAGAGGCGTGGCTGCTGAAGTCGGAAAACGTTACGCCGTAGCTGTTCTCGAGCGGCGATCCGTGAAAGGAGGAGGTCATGAGATTGGTGATTGCCATGACCGGAGCGACCGGTGCCGCTCTGGGCATCCGCCTACTGGAAACCCTCGGGCACTTGGGTGTCGAGACGCACCTGGTGTTGAGTGACTGGGCGCGGGCGACGATCAAGCTCGAGACCGATACCAGCGTCGAGGCGGTTCGGGCGTTGGCCTCACACGCGTACAGCGCACGCGACCTCGCCGCCGGCATCTCCAGTGGATCGTTCCGCACCGACGGCATGGTGGTCTGCCCGTGCAGCATGAAGACGTTGAGCGCCATCCGAATCGGCTTCAGCGACAACCTGATCACGCGCGCCGCCGACGTGACGCTCAAGGAACGACGCAGGCTGGTCCTGGTCGCGCGCGAGGCCCCGTTGAGTGAGATCCACTTGGAGAACATGCACTACCTGGCGCGAGCCGGAGCCGTGATCTTCCCACCGACGGTGGCGTACTACGCGCGGCCCACCTCGGTCGACGAAGTGACCGATTATGTGGTCGGCCGGGTCCTTGATCAGCTCGGCATCGAACACAGTCTGATCAAGCGCTGGAAGGACGATCAGCAACACCCAAACGGCGACTCAGCTCTAACGGAGGCCGACCGGTGGGCCACCCGGATCGAGCAGGAGTTGCGCCAGCCGCTGTGCGCCCCGATCGAGTGAGGAGACCGAAATGACCACGGGCACAAGCCTGCCGGAAACGACGAGTATCACCCAACCGGACGGGGCCGGTGCGGGACCCGACCTGCGTAGCTGGCTGGCAACACTGGAAGCGGCGGACCAGTTGCGTCGGGTCAGAGCCGCTGTCGACTGGGACCAGGAAATCGGTGCGATCACCCGCGCCAACCTGTCTCTGGGCGGCCCGGCTCTGCTGTTCGAAAACATTGTCGGCCATGAGAACACCAGGTGCACAAAGCTGTTGACGTCGGCACTGGGCAGCCGGCGCCAGGTCCAACTGATGCTCGGGCTGCCAGAAGGCACCAGCGATTCGGCCATCGTTCGTCACTTGCGAGAGGCGTTCAAAAAGCCCATCCCACCACGCGTTGTCGACTCGGGCCCGGTCAAAGAGAACATCGTCGAAGGCGACGACATCAATTTGTGGGAGCTCCCCGTCCCGAAGTGGCACGGTGAGGACGGCGGCCGCTACATCGACACCTTCTGCGGCGTCGTCACCGAAGACAAGGTAACCGGACGCGACAACATTGGTCTCTACCGCGGCCAGATCGTCGACCGCGACAAGATCGCCAAATTGTTGGTGCCCAGCCAGGGCTGGGGCGGCCATATGGAGGAATACAAGCCAGAGCCGATGCCGGTTGCGGTTGTCTATGGGTGGCACGACGTGCTGCCGTTCTGCGCCGGCAGCCCCTTTCCCAAGAACGTCTGTGAGTGGGACATGATGGGGGCGCTGCTCGGCCGACCCGTTGACCTGGTGCCCTGCGAATCTGTGCCGTTGCACGTGCCGGCGACCGCGGAGATCGTCGTCGAGGGCTTCATCGATCCCGACCCCTCGACGTTCGTCGTAGAGGGTCCGTTCGCCGAGTATCCGGGCTTCATCGGCGGCGCGGCACCGGCGCCGGTCCTGCGGGTCACCCGCATCACCCACCGCAACGACCCGGTGCTTCGCGGCACCCTCGAGGGCATCCGGCCGGGGATGTTCAACGAGGACAGCATCACCAACTTCGCACGGTCGGCGATCACCTGGAACGTGCTCGACGATCTTGGCATCGGCGGCATCACCGACCTCTGGATGACCGAGGTGACCAACGGCCAGAACACACTGGTGCAGATCCAGAAGCGGTACCGCGGCCACGCGCAACAGATCGCCGCGGCGCTCTGGGGCACCGGGGGATCGGTGTGGTTCCACAAAAACGTGATGGTCGTCGAGGAGGACATCGACATCCACGATCCGGTCGCGCTGGATTGGGCCATGTCCTATCGGGTCAACGCGGGGCTCGGCGACATCGCTTTCTTTGGACCGGGTTTGGGCTCCTCGCTCGATCCGTCGACCCCGCCGGAGAAGAACGACACCAACAAGTACGGGGCCGGCCAGTGGACGCGGGTGCTCATCGACGCCACCCGTAGCTGGGAGATCGAGCCTCGCGCGGAATGGGGCGGGCGCCGCTTCCCGCCGACCGATCGGTTATCGCCCGAGCTGGAATCCAAAATTGCCGGCCGGTGGGAAGAGTACGGGATCGGCATCCCGTACCTCGACGACGAAGGACGCGAAATGCTGACGCTGCAAAAACTCAGCAAGCGAATGCCGGAGGTGTAGAGAGGCGATGACGGATGTTGCGGTAAGCATCGCGTTACCACCGTCGATCGAGTCGGCTCAGCACATTGCCTCAGCGGAGAAACTTGGCTATCGGCGCGCCTACTGTTACGACAGTCCGTTCGGTGGTGATGACGTCTGGCTGGCCTTGCACCGCGCCGCCGAGCGGACGACGACGATTGAGCTGGGTCCCGCGGTACTGATTCCGACACAGCGTCATCCGTTGGTCAACGCCGCAGAGACCGTCTCACTGCACCGAGTGGCACCCGGACGCATTCTGACGTCGTTCGGCACAGGATTCTCCAGCCGCGCGGCCATCGGCCAGCCCCCGATCGCATGGTCGTACATGGAGGCCTATATCCGTGCCTACCAGGCGCTGTTGGCCGGCGAGGTGGTCGACTGGGAAGGTGCGGCCATAAAATTGATGCTCAGCTCATCGCAATCGGAGGTGCTGCCCCTGCGAATCCCGTTGCTGCTGGCGGCAACCGGTCCCAAGGGTGCAGGCGTCGCCAAGCGGGTCGGCGCCGACGGGATCATCTCGATGTTCAATGTCGTGCCCGGACAGCGTGATTTTGCGCGCACAGTGGTAGCGACAATGGGCACCGTACTCGACGAAGGGGAGAGCCTGGCAGACGAACGGGTCCGCTCGGCGGTGGGTGCCCCCTGGGCGGCGGCATATCATTTCGTCTACACCACGCAGGGTGCCGACGCGTTGCGCGAGATGCCGGGTGGCGCAGCGTGGTTGGACGTGATCGAGCGGATCCCGCAACGCCTGCGCCACTTACACATTCACCAGGGGACCATGGTCGAGATGAACACGGCCGACATGGCGGCCTGGCATGCCGGAGGCTACGCCTCGGTTCCGTCGGTCACCCTGAGCGGATCGGCCGACGCGGTCGGGAGGGCCGTCGCGGCGATGGCGGAGGCCGGTGCCACCGAGGTCATGATCGAGCCCTCGGGACCCGACATCCCATGCGAACTCGAAAGATTCGTGGCGGCCGTGCGTGGTTAGCACGGCCGGTTCGGTCGCCCCGATGGGGTCGCTGATCTGCTCGCCTTCCTTGGCGGCATAGCGCCGGCCAAATCCCTACTCGTTCGAAAGGACTCCCACGAAATGCCCGTCTACCAGTGTTACAGTCCGCCAGGACTGCTGAGCGAGTCGGCGAAGGCTCGAATCGCCGACGAGATCACCACCATTCACACCAGCGCCACCGGAGCACCGGAATTATTCGTCAACGTTCTTTTCCACGAGATCCCGGTGGGTGACTGCTTCGTTGGCCGCAAACAGGCGAGCCACTCCTACCTGTTCGGCGCCATCCGCCACGGGCGCGATGCCGCGACCCGCCAAACGATGCTGCGCGAATTCTCGCGGATGTGGAGTCGTGCCACCGGCCAGTCTGAAGCCGAATTTCTCGTCGCGTTGACCGAAGTCGACCCGGCAAATGGGATGGAGGCTGGATTGGTTTTGCCTGAGCCTGGTCGCGAACAGGAGTGGTTCGACGAGAACCGGGTCAGATTGACGCAAATGGGGATGGCGCTCTGACGCGCCCGGCGCAGTCCTGTCAGCGAACGCCGGGCCGCTCACCCCGCTGAGCGCGCGATTTGGTCGCCGTGACACCGGTTCGGTAACCTGGCATTCACCAACGCGGGGTGGAGCAGCTCGGTAGCTCGCTGGGCTCATAACCCAGAGGTCGCAGGTTCGAATCCTGTCCCCGCTACCAGGTAAAACGGCCCCCGGAGATTGCTCCGGGGGCCGTTTTCACGCCCGGCGGGGGCGTTGGCGCGAACGTTCGCAAAGCGAATGATCAGTCGGGAACGTGTTCGCCAAGCACGCGATGGCATATCTTTACCTCCGTCCGTCGCATCGGTACCGCGAGTTGTCGGAGGAGATCCCACATGCGCAGCATCCAGGTGGCAGCGTCCGCCACGGCCCTCGTTCTCTTCGGCTCGGCCGGCGTCGCCGCCGCCGCGCCGCCGAAGGACTACTGCGCCGAACTCAAGGGTGCCAACACCGGCCAGGCATGCAAGATCCAGATGGCCGACCCCGGCTACAACGTCGACATCAGCTTCCCGGTCAACTACCCCGACGAGAAGTCGGTGGCGGACTTCATCACCAAGGAGCGCGACGATTTCCTCAACGCCGCCAAATCGTCCGCACCCCGCGACCAGCCCTACCAACTGACCATTTCGTCGACGAATTACGGGTCGGCGATACCACCGCGCGGCACCGAGGCCGTGGTGTTCAAGGTCGTCGAGAACACCGGCGCCCCCAAGACGACGTTCAAGTCGTTCAACTGGGACCAGACCTATCGCAAGGCGATCGTGTGGACCGCCGCCTCAGACGACAAGAACAACACGCCCTTGTGGCGCGTCGACGACCCGCTGCAGACCGTCGCGCCGATCGTGCAGAGCGAGCTGCAGAAGCAGGCCGCGCCGCCCGCGAACCCGGCGCAGACCCCGCCGGGGAACCAGCCGCAGACCACACCTCCCGCGAACCAGACGCCGACGCCCCCGCCGGTGGCCATCGCGCCGGCCGCCGCCTACGACCCCGCCAACTACCAGAATTTCGCGGTCACCAACGACGGAGTGATCTTCTTTTTCGACCAAGGTCGCATGGTGCCCGACGCCACTCAGGTGTTGGTGCCGCGCTCCGCGATCGACCCGATGCTCGCCTAGCGAGCGCCGACCTACCGCGGCAGCACGGCCTCGATGGCGCTGATGACCTCGGGGGCGTCGGGCTCGGTGCGGGGCCGGAAGCGCTGCACCACCGCACCGTCGGGTGCGAGGAGGAACTTCTCGAAGTTCCACTGGATGTCTCCCGCCTGGCCGTCGGCGTCGGCGGCTTTGGTCAACTCGGCGTACAGCGGGTGGCGGCCGTCGCCGTTGACGTCGGTCTTCGCCAACAACGGGAACGTCACCCCGTAGGTGGTCGAGCAGAACTCCTGGATCTCGTCGGCCGTGCCGGGTTCCTGTCCCATGAACTGGTTACAGGGGACGCCGACGACGGTCAGGCCGCGGTCGCGGTAGTCCTTGGCCAGCTTCTCGAGCGCCGTGTACTGCGGAGTGAGCCCGCATTTGGAGGCCACGTTGACGACGAGCGTTGCGCCGTCGGACAATTCGGCCAGCGTGGTGGGCCGGCCGTCGAGGGTGTTCAGGGCGATGTCTTTGAGGGTCACGCCGACGACGCTAACGCAGATCAGAGCCAACCGGTACGGGCGGCGGCAACCGGCTCGGCGGGTTCGGGGGCCAGCTCCCCGTCCCGCACGCCGTCGAGCAACCGCTTCACCGCGGCGACGATCTCCGGCGCCGCGGCGGCGAGCCCCTTCTTGTCGGCCTCGCTGACCGCGTCGGCGTCGACGCCGGCCCGGGTCAGCACGGCGGACGGGTCGGCCAACTGCTCGGCCAGCCACGACACCGGGTCCGCTGAGAGCTCCGGGACGAAGTGCCGGCGTCCGGGTTCCCAGCCGTCGAAACGCGGGTGGTGATGGGCCCGGTCCAGCATCCCCGGTGGGCTTTCCGTCGATCCGAAAAGGTCCACCCGCCACACGGGGCGGGTGAAGGCGATCGGGACACCGGCATAGATCGAGCCCTGGGGCTCGGCCCGGTCGACGAGGCGCAGTTCCAGTCTGACTCCCCGCTCCGGGGTTTCCTGACCTTCGAGCGGGGACGGGTCGACGAAATACATGTCGCCGACGACCACACCCAGGGATTCGAATCCGAACGCTGCGAGCATTGCGCACCTCTCCTTACCGCTACCCGAGCGTAGACCCGCACGCGGACGGGTGCGCCGCCACCGAAGAGGGGACGCGCCAGCGCGTCTCGTAAAGTTGAGCGCTGGAACAGGCGCCAACACGAATTTTGTTAATGGCGGTTCGCATAAGTGCGGGCGCCGCGGTAGATTTTAATGATCTTTCTATCAAGGGCCCCTGGTATCGGCTCTGACCCGGGGGAGAACGTAAGGGGCGGCGACGGTGGTATCGAGACAGCAGAGTCCCGGTTCACCTGTGCAGATCAACTCGCAGCGGACCCCGCCCTATAAGTGGATCGCGGTCGCCACGCTGCTCGTGCTCGCGGTGATCTTGGCCCTGGTGTACATCCAGTTCCGGGGCGGCTTCACGCCGAAGACCGAGTTGACGATGCTGGCGTCGCGGGCTGGGTTGGTGATGGATCCGGGGTCGAAGGTGACCTATAACGGGGTGGAGATCGGGCGGGTCGGCAAGATCACGGAGACGGTGCGTGATGGCAAGCCGGCGGCGAAGTTCACGCTGGAGGTCTATCCGCGGTATTTGGCGTTGATCCCGTCGAATGTGAATGCCGATATCAAGGCGACGACGGTGTTCGGTGGCAAGTATGTGTCGTTGACGACGCCGGCGCACCCGTCGCCGCAGAAGATCTCGGCGCACACCGTGCTGGATGCGCGTTCGGTGACCACCGAGATCAACACGCTGTTTCAGACGATCACCTCGATCGCGCAGAAGGTCGATCCGGTCAAGTTGAATCTGACGTTGAGCGCGGCGGCGCAGTCGTTGGCCGGGTTGGGGGAGAAGTTCGGGCAGTCGGTGGTGAATGCGAACGCGGTTTTGGATGAGGTGAATCCGCGGATGCCGCAGGCGCGCAAGGACATTCAGCAGTTGGCGGCGTTGGGCGACACCTATGCGGACGCCTCGCCGGATCTGTTCGACTTCTTGAACAACGCGGTGGTCACCTCGCGCACGATCAACGCGCAGCAAAAGGATCTGGATCAGGCGTTGTTGTCGGCGGCCGGGTTCGGCAACACCGGGGCCGACTTGTTCACCAAGGGCGGCCCGTACCTGGCCCGCGGCGCGGCCGATCTGGTGCCCACGGCCCAGCTGCTCGACACCTACAGCCCCGAACTTTATTGCACCCTGCACAACTACCACGACATTGTGCCCATCACCGGCGCCTCCGAAGGTGGCTTCAACGGCTACTCGCTGAACATGAACACCGAGGTCACCTCGGGCCTAGGTCTGTTGCTCAACCCGGTCGCCACCGTCCCGGTCATCGCGTCGCTCCTGGGCGGCATCGCCGGGGTGGTCGGCGGGGCGCCCAACCCCTACATCTGGCCCGAGAACCTGCCACGCGTGAACGCCCGCGGCGGCCCCGGCGGCGCCCCGGGTTGCTGGCAGCGGGTCACCCGAGACCTGTGGCCCGCGCCCGAACTCGTGATGGACACCGGCAACAGCCTCGCGCCCTACAACCACCTGGACACCGGATCGCCGTACGCGATCGAGTACGTCTGGGGCCGTCAAGTCGGCGACAACACCATCAACCCGTAGCACGCGAAAGAGTTGCCGGGAACCATCATTCGCGTGCCGCCACGGTCGACGGCCCCGCCGCGCGCGGCGCGATAGTTCGGCGTTGCGTTGTTCGTGCCACCGCGTCGCGGTACATTGCACTGGTCTTCGTTATTGCATCTGTGTACAGAGCCCCTGGTAACGGGCAGTGAGTCGGGGGAGTGATTTGCCGCAGCGCCGCCAGGCCGCGGCACCGACGTGAGGGGCCAGCTGTGGCGACGGTGGGTTATCTGAATAACCAACCGCATGCCTTGCCGCCCAGCGCGGAATCGACCTTCGGATTCGCGGTGTAGCGCCATGGAAGGTTCACCCGTTCAGATCAACGACCCCCGGGTTCCGCCCTACAAGGTCTACACCTTTGTCGTTGTGGTGGTGCTCGCGGTGATCTTCACCTTGGTGTACATCCAGTTCCGGGGCGGCTTCACGCCGAAGACCGAGTTGACGATGCTGGCGTCGCGGGCTGGGTTGGTGATGGATCCGGGGTCGAAGGTGACCTATAACGGGGTGGAGATCGGGCGGGTCGGCAAGATCACGGAGACGGTGCGTGATGGCAAGCCGGCGGCGAAGTTCACGCTGGAGGTCTATCCGCGGTATTTGGCGTTGATCCCGTCGAATGTGAATGCCGATATCAAGGCGACGACGGTGTTCGGTGGCAAGTATGTGTCGTTGACGACGCCGGCGCACCCGTCGCCGCAGAAGATCTCGGCGCACACCGTGTTGGATGCGCGTTCGGTGACCACCGAGATCAACACGCTGTTTCAGACGATCACCTCGATCGCGCAGAAGGTCGATCCGGTCAAGTTGAATCTGACGTTGAGCGCGGCGGCGCAGTCGTTGGCCGGGTTGGGGGAGAAGTTCGGGCAGTCGGTGGTGAATGCGAACGCGGTTTTGGATGAGGTGAATCCGCGGATGCCGCAGGCGCGCAAGGACATTCAGCGGTTGGCGGCGCTGGGGGACACGTATGCGGACGCCTCGCCGGATCTGTTCGACTTTTTGAACAACGCGGTGGTCACCTCGCGCACGATCAACGCGCAGCAAAAGGATTTGGATCAGGCGTTGTTGTCGGCGGCCGGGTTCGGCAACACCGGCGCGGACCTGTTCACCAAGGGCGGCCCGTACCTGGCCCGCGGCGCGGCCGATCTGGTGCCCACGGCCCAACTGCTCGACACCTACAGCCCCGAGATCTATTGCCTGATGCGCAGCGAAGTCGATGCGCTGGGCCCCACGGGCGCGGCCGAAGGCGGCTTCAACGGTTACTCGCTGAACATGGACACCGAGGTGCTCTCCGGGCTCGGACTGATCGCGAACCCGGTGTCCGCGGTGCCCGTCATCGCGTCGCTGGTGGGCGGCATCGCCGGGGTGGTCGGCGGGGCGCCCAACCCCTACATCTGGCCCGAGAACCTGCCACGCGTGAACGCCCGCGGCGGCCCCGGCGGCGCCCCGGGTTGCTGGCAGAAGATCAGCCGCGACCTGTGGCCCGCACCCGAGTTGGTCATGGACACCGGCAACAGCATCGCGCCCTACAACCACCTGGACACCGGATCGCCGTACGCGATCGAGTACGTCTGGGGCCGCCAGGTCGGCGACAACACCATCAACCCGTAGCAGCCGAAAAGCTTGCTAGAGGCGGTGATTCGCGTCCCGCTCCGGCCCGCTCACGCTTGGGTGGCGGCGGTCGGCCGCTCATTGGATTTCACGTCGCGCCCCGCGCCGGCCGACACCGTGGCCGCCTCACCGCGCGCCAGGCCCACCGTCGCGACGATCACCACCACCGCCGTCACCGCCAGGACAAACCACTCCCAGCCGCCGGCCGCAAGCGTCTCGCCGAGCACGACGATTCCGAGGATCCCGCCCACCACGGGCTTCGCCACGATGATCGTCGGCAGCGACGCGGTGAGCGCGCCGGCCCGATACGCCGATTGGTGATAGATCATCCCGGCCACCCCGCAGCCCACCAGGGCATAGAGCTCGAAGGATTGCCACACCTGGCCCGGATGGCGCTCGAGGATGTCGACGACGCCCTTCATCAGGACCGCGAACACCGCCAGCAGCGAGCCGGCCACCGCCGCAAGCAGCAGCGCCGCGACGGGACGATCCACCCAGATGCGGGCGCCCAACAAGCCCAGCAGCAACAGCGGGCCGATCACCGCGGCCACCACGAGCCACGTCTGCAGCGGCGCCCGCTGCTGACCGCCGGTCGGGTCTCCGATCGCGATGAGCACCGCCAGCGCGACCGCCAGCAGCAGCGCCCAGGTCCACTCCCGGCGCGTGATCGGGTGATGGCTCATCCGCGCGTAAATCGGCAGCGCGAACAGCAGCGCCGTCACCTGCAGCGACATCACCAGCAACACCGAGCCCTTGTCGAGGGCGGCGGCCAGCAGCACGTAACTGCCGATGTCGCCCAAACCGCCCAGCCACCACCGGGTGTCGCGCAGCAACATGCCGAACAACGTCAGGTGGCCCACCCGCCTGTCGGTGACCTCCTGCGCGGACCGCTGACGCACGACGTTGCCGATCGCGGATGCCAGCGCGGCACACAGGGCGAGAATGGCCGCCAGATGCACGTCGGACATGGCATAACCTCCTCACCCAGCTGGCTTGTGCTCGAACTACTAATTTAATCGCGGCCCCGACCGGCGCGCCTCGCGGTTGCCGGGCCGCACAGACGCGGCCCGCTCAGAGCGGGAATGCGGTTCCGGTGAGCCGCTCGGACAGTTCCCAGAGCGCGGCGGCGGTGCCCGCGCGCTTGGCCGGCCAGTTGCGCCACGTCGGTTGGGTGCGACCGTACAGCCCGAACCGCGGGCCGACGAAAGTGTTGCCCGGCAAATCCTGCGACACCGCGTACAACGTCTGGCGGGCGCCGAAATCCGCGTCGGTCGACACGATGCGGTCGACCGCCAGGACCGCCGCGTCGCCCAGTTTGCGGCCGGAGTTGCCCTGCAGGTTCGTGTGCGACCAGCCCGGGTGGGCGGCCAGGGCGCGCAGCGACGCGCCGACGCCGTCCAAACGCCGCTGCAGCTCGCTGGTGAACAGCAGATTGGCCAGCTTCGACTGGCTGTAGGACAGCCAGGCCGAATAGGGCCGCGACTGAAAGTTCAAGTCCTTGAGGCTGATATAGCCGAAGTGGTGCATCAGCGAGGACACCGTCACCACGCGGTCGGTCAGCTTGGGCAGCAGCAGGTTGGTCAGGGCGAAGTGGCCGAGGTGGTTGGTGCCGATCTGACCCTCGAAGCCGTCGACGGTCACCGCGTGTTTGGTGGCCATGATGCCGGCGTTGTTGACCAGGACGTCGACGGTGTCGATGCCCTCGGCGAAGCGCCGCACCGACGACAGGTCCTGCAGATCGAGCTGGCGCACCTCGGCCCGACCGGGGCCGGCCATGCGGGCGGCGGCGGCGTGCCCCTTGTCGGTGTTGCGGACGGCCAGGATGACGTGGCCACCGACCCGGACCAACTCGCGGGCGGTGATCTCACCCAGCCCGGCGTTGGCGCCGGTGATGATGATGGTCCGTCCGGCGAACGAGGGCAGCCGGGCTGCGGTCCAATCGGCCATGGCAGACACCCTAACGACGCGCCTGCCGAGCGCGCCGCTGGGCCGAGCGGCCGCGCGGTGGCGGTGAGGACGCATTGCTCGTCCGGCGGCGCTCGCAGGTATCGTGCCTGGGATGACCAGCGACATCCCACCGGCGCGGGTAGCACGACAGCGGTGTTTTGTCAGGTACGCGTGGGGGACCGCCGGATGTTTCTAGGCGTCATCGTCAATCCGAAAGCGCGGAAGAATCGTGCCGCGCCCCGCGAGCGCATCGACGAACTGCGTCGCCTCGTCGGTCCCTGGGGCGAGGTGCATGAGACCGCATCAATCGACGATCTCCGCGACACCATCGCGCAGATCGGTCCCCGGGTCACCCACCTGGTCGGCGACGGTGGCGACGGCGCGCTGCACTGGTTGATCAACGAAACCGAGCGATGCATCGGCGACCCGGAAAGTTGGCCGGCGTTCGTCCCGTCCAACGGGGGCAGCGTGAACGCGGTGGCCCGCAAGGCCCGGGTCCGCGGCCGGCCGGAGACGATCATCCGCGCATTGGTCGCCGCCGCCGAGGCCGATCAGCCTCCGCCCGAGATGTGGCTCGACACGCTGGTGCTCGACGGCGAAACCGCCGACGGCGCGGCGTTTCATCGCCTCTGCTTCGGGCTGGCCGCGGGCGGGGTCGGGAACCGCTTCTACGACCGGTATTACGACGCCCCCGATCACGGTCGGCTCGCCGTCGCGCGGGTGATCGCCCGCAGCTTCGGCGACTACATCACGTCCAAAATCGCCCCGAGTCGGGTCAAGACGCCGAACTACGCCTCGATCCTGTTCACCCCCACGAGTGCTCACGTGGTCATCGACGGCGAGGAGGTCCCGTCGCGCACGCACAGCCTGCTGCACGCCGGCGCGATCGATCTGCGCATCGGCGGCCCGCTGCGGTTGTTCCCCAAAGCTTCCGAGCCGGGTGCGCTGCACTTTCAGGCCGGATACCTGCGGCCGTCGCGGATCGTGGCGCAGCTTCCCACGGCGCTGACCAACGGCATGCTCCGCGGCAAGGGGCTGCGTGATGTCAACGGCCACGAGATGATCATCGAGGCCGAGGACGAGCCGCTGTCACCCATCATCGACGGGGAGCGCTTCCTGGGCATCGTGAAGCTCGTGGCCCGGGCGGGACCGCGGATCCGCATCGCGCAGGTCGCACCGTCCACCATCGCCCGGGCGCACAGCGCGCCCGCGCCGTGACGCCTGTCACTTTCTAGTTCCGCAATCCACTTCCGGCGCCTGGGCACAAAACGCCGGCAAAATCGGAATCTAGAAATCTTTTCTGGCTCAGCGGTTTGACCATAAGGCGACGCGGGTG
This sequence comes from Mycobacterium intracellulare ATCC 13950, assembly GCF_000277125.1. Classification (NCBI taxonomy): domain Bacteria; kingdom Bacillati; phylum Actinomycetota; class Actinomycetes; order Mycobacteriales; family Mycobacteriaceae; genus Mycobacterium; species Mycobacterium intracellulare. Next base: position 4,184,664 of record NC_016946.1, on the reverse strand, counting down.
GCAGGGTTATTATTGCGGGCGGCGAGGGACATATGAATTGCGTGGATTAGTACATCCGTACGTCAGTATTTGAGGAGCAACATCGAGCATAATCCCTGCTCAACAGCCACTGAGATACTGAAGTCCGTATCGACACAGATCAGGATTTATGCAATTGAATTCGCCGCTTAAGTCGAAGCTGTGAATGTGTTGTGCATAGCCCATTAATGCTGCTGGATGTTTTGCTCTTCACCGGGCGTCAGGGTTACATTGGTTTTATATTCATGACGGAAGTCGTTCCCGGGCTCAGCCCAAACCTGGAAGGGGGGTCGCTCCAAAGATGGAGACGCTGATCGATTACCTGCACAAGTGGGAAGCGCTGAAGCCGGACCAGACTCTCTTCCGCTTCGTCGACGTCGACGGGCGCGAACTCGAGCACTACACCTATCAGAGCTTCGCCGACCGCACCCGCGAACTGGCCGCCTACCTGTCCAAAGAGGCCGGCCTCAAAGCGGGCGAGCGCGCGTTGCTCGTCTACCCCCCCGGCCTGGAGATGATCGCGGCGCTGTATGCCTGCGCCCGAATCGGGGTGATCGCCGTCCCCGTCAGCCCACCGCTGCCCATGTCGTTCGAGTCCGGGCTGGCCAAGCTCAGTTTCATCGCGCGGGATTGCGGCGCCAAGGCCGTGCTGTCGACGAAGCAGTTCGAGTACGACTTCCGGCTGCTGCTCGGCCAGCGCCACGGTGGGCAGGCGTGGTCCGACGCCGCACTGCCGGAGCTGCCCTGGTTCGCCACCGACGGCGCCCAGGAATTCGGCGGCGCCCCGGTGGCGGACACGCCGGGGGACGTGCTCTTCCTGCAATACACCTCGGGCTCGACGAACGACCCCAAGGGCGTCATCGTCAGCCACGCCAACGTGATTGCCAACGGGTCCGCCTTCACCGGCGACGTGGTCCTGGCCTCGTGGCTTCCGCAGCATCACGACATGGGCCTGATCTCGGCCTACATGTTCATCCTGCTGCTGGGCGGGTCCACCCATGCGATGTCGCCGCTGGACTTCCTCGCGCGGCCCTCGTCCTGGCTTCGACTGATCAGCGACGTGCGCGCCACGCACACGCCGGGACCGAACTTCGCGCTCGAATACTGCCTGCGTGAAGACAAGCTGCCCGCGTCCGAGCTGGCCGGTGTCGACCTGAGCAGCCTCGAGTGCATCGTCGTGGGGGCAGAACCGTTGCGGGCCAACACCTTCGACCAATTCCGGAAGCGGTTCGCCGACTACGGCCTGCGGCCCGAGGCGCTGACCGGCGCCTACGGCATGGCCGAGTCCACCCTGATCGTCTCGATCCGGGGGCGCCAGACCATCACGGTGAACAAGCGCGGGCTGGAAAAGAATGTCGCGCGGGTCGAAAAGGCGTTGCCGGAGAACAGCAACCAGGTCCCGTTGGTCAGTTGCGGCAAGCCCATCGACGAAACCCTGGTTCGCATCGTCGATCCCGAATCGCGAACGGCGCTGGGCGAGGGCCGGGTCGGCGAAGTCTGGCTGGACGGGCCCTCCAAGGGCGGCGGCTACTGGAACCGCCCGGAGCTCACCGCGGAGATGTTCGGGGCCCGCATCGCCGGCGATGACCACCACACCTATCTGCGGACCGGCGATCTCGGCTTCCTCTACGAGGGTGAGCTGTTCGTCTGCGGCCGCAGCAAGGACCTGATCATCGTGCGCGGCGTCAACTGCTACCCCTCCGACGTCGAAGCCGTCGTCGAACGCTCCGCCGGCCAGGTCCGCAGCGGGTGCGTCGCCGCGCTGTCGGTCGAGCGCGACGAGCAGGAGGCGCTGGTCGTGGTCGCCGAGGTGCGAGACGAGCACAACCTGCCCGACGCGAAGGCCCTGGCCCGCGCGATCCGGCGGCACTGCCACATCGATCCGCACACCATCGTGTTCGCGCCGCCACGCAGCATCCCCAAGACGACCTCGGGCAAGATCCGGCGCGCGCGGACCCGCCAGCTGTGGCTGGACGGCACGCTGCCCGCGTTCACGAGTTGGGTCAACCCGGCGGCCACCCGGACCCGCGACGCCGTGGAGGTCGGTGCGGGCCCGCTGGAGCGCTTCCGCAATCTCATCGAGAGCTACGACCTCACCGGCGACGAGGACTGCTCGTTCGCCGACCTCGGCATCGATTCGCTGGCGCTGGCCGAACTCCGCACCGACCTGCAGGCCGTGCTCGAGGAGCACGGCGCGGGCGAGCTCGCCGACGAGGTCAACACGCGCCTGCTGCAGCGGCTGACGGTGGCCGAATTCTTCGGGCTGATGCGCCAATTCGGCGAGGGATCCGGCCAGCCGCTGGACGCCCTGCGCCGGGCGCTGGATCAGATCTCGGCCGACTACGAGGCCTACGAGACCGCGCAGATGCGTGCCGACGCCGCCCTGCCGCTGCCCGAGCTCGCGCCCGCGCGAGCGGGTGCGCCCACCGACATCCTGCTGACCGGCGCGACCGGGTTTTTGGGGCCGTTCCTGGTGGGCAGCCTGCTCAGCCGGACGTCGTACAACGTGCACGCGCTGGTGCGGGCCACCGACGCCGCGCACGGTTTGGACCGTATCGTCGCGTCGCTGCGCCGCGCCCAGCTCTGGACGCCGGCGCTCGAGGCGGAGGTCCGGGCGCGGGTGCGGGTGATCTGTGGCGATCTCGCCGAGCCCGCGCTGGGCATCGGGGAGGCGGCCTTCCAGCAACTCGCCGAGGACGTCGACGCCGTCGTGCACAACGGCGCGCTGGTCAACTACGTGCGGACCTACGACGCCCTGCGGCCCGCGAACGTGGAGGGCACCCGCGAGCTGTTGCGACTGGCGATGACCGCCCACCGCAAGACTTTCCACCTGGTCTCGAGCACGTTCATCTACGGCTGGAGCACCGAACCGGTGGTCGGGGAGTGGGACGCGAACGAGAAGATGGCCGGGCTGGACTTCGGCTACTCGCAAACCAAGTGGGTCGGCGAGCAGCTGGCGCTGGCCGCGCAGCGGAAGGGCCTCGACGTCCGCATCTACCGGCCGTCGCTGATCTCTCCGACCCGGGCGGGCTTCGGCAGCCAGGACGACATCCTGGTGCGCCTCACGGCATTCATGATCGAGCACGGTCTGGCCGTCAACGCGCTCAACCAGATCAGCCTGCTGCCGGCGGACCTCATCGCGGATCACATCGTCGCGCTGATGGACCTCCCAGCCGAGTCGGGCAGTGTCTTCAACTTAACGGCCGACGACTACTACAACCTGACCGACATCACCCGGATCTTGACCGAGCGCTACGGGTACCGCTTTGAGTACCACGACATCGAATCGTTCGCCGAGCAGCTGGACCGTCGGTGCACGCCGAACGACCAGATGTATCCGCTGGTCGACTTCCTCACCCGGTCGGCGGGCAAGATCGCGGCGATGCGCGACAAGCGCTACGACAACACCCAGTACCGTCACCGGCGGGGGCTGGCCACGGTCCGCCTGCGCGAGCCGGCGCTCACCGAGACGGTCGATCACCTCGTCCGGTTCTTGCGCAGCGAGCGTCTGATCACTGAAGTAGAGGACGAGGCCCAGCGCAGCGCCTAGCACGGAAAGGGGATGGCGACGATGTTCACCGTCGATGACATGGCAGCGGGCCCGCATGACGCCTCGCTCGATCACGAGCGCATCGTCCTGCAGGCGCGTGACGTCGACTTCGACTGGTCGACGCTGCCGTTCTACTACGTGCCGAACGAGCCCTTCACCACCCACTTCTGCAACGTGCTGCATCTGCTGTTGCCGGCGGGTGAGGAGTTCATCGTCGACGCGTTCAAGGACACCCTGCCGCTGATCAAAGACGATCAATTGCGGCGCGATGTGCAGGGATTCGTCAGCCAGGAGGCCATGCACTCCCAGGCGCACGCGGGGGTGCTCGGGCACTTCGCGGCCAACGACATCGACGTCACGCCGTTCACCGACCAGATGCGCTGGCTGTTCACCCAACTCATCGGTGACCGGCCGCACTGGAGCCGGCGTCGCCGGCAGAGCTGGTTGCTCGAACGGGTCTCGATGGTGGCGGCGCTCGAGCACTACACCGCGATCCTGGGCGAATGGATTCTGGACACCCCTCAGCACGATGCCCTGGGCACCGATCCGGTGATGCTGGACTTGCTGCGCTGGCACGGCGCCGAGGAGGTCGAGCACAAGGCCGTCGCGTTCGACACCATGAAGCACCTGCGCGCCGGGTATTGGCGGCAGGTGCGCACCCAGCTGCTCGTGACGCCCGCGTTGCTGTGGCTGTTCATCCGCGGCGTGCGGTTCATGTATTCGGTCGACCCGTACCTGCCGCCGGGGACCAAACCGCGCTGGCGCGACTACTTCCGCGCGGCCCGAAGGGGCTTGGTGCCCGGGCCATTCCAGTTCCTGCGGGTCATCGGCGCCTACTACACGCCGAGTTTCCATCCGTCCCAGCTGGGCGGGGTCGGTCGCGCGGTCGACTATTTGGCCCGCTCACCCGCCGCCCGCGCGTCGCACTGAACACGGGAGCGTTCGGGATGACTCAGTCCAGCACAGTGATCGCCTCAGACGGGGTTTCGCTGGCCGTCCACGCCTACACGGAGATCGACCCACGGCGGCCCACCGTTCTGGCGATCCACGGCTATCCGGACAACCACCACGTGTGGGACGGTGTCGCAGGCGAACTCGCCGGCCGGTTCAACGTCGTGGCGTATGACGTGCGCGGGTCTGGCGACTCCTCCAAACCGGCACGGCGAACAGATTATGTTCTGCCGCAGCTGGTTTCCGATGTCGGCGCGGTGATCGACAGCCTCGGGGTTGGCCAGGTCCACCTGTTGGCCCACGACTGGGGTTCGATCCAGGGCTGGGCGGCGGTCACCGACGATACGGTGATGGCCAAGGTCGCCTCGTTCACGTCGATCTCCGGGCCGCACCTGAACTATGCCGGCAGGTTCCTACGGTCCCCGCGCACACCGCGCGCCGTCTTCGACGTCGTCAAGCAGGCCCTCGCGTCGTCGTACATCTGGTTCTTCCTGTGCCCGGTTGTGCCGGAGCTGGCAATCCGCTCGCGCGCCACGGGGAAAGTCTTTGCCGCGGTGGAACGTATCGGCCGCAGCCGCGGCAGCGACCGGCAGCGGGCGGCGGCGACCCGGTCGATCGACGACTACCTCAACGGCCTCAACCTGTACCGGGCGAACATGCCGGCGCCGTTCTTCGTGCCCATGAAGCAGTTGCCGCAGACACGGGTGCCGGTGCAGGTGCTCGTCGCCCGGCGGGATTATTTCGTATCGCCCGCCCTGCAACGGTTTACCGGCTCCATTCCGGACGGCGGCAGGATCGTCCCGATCGAGGGTGGCCATTGGGTGGTCACCTCGCATCCCGACGTCATCGCCGGATTCACCGGCGAGTGGGTCAACCTGACATCGGAGCCCGCGGGCCGTCACGGCATGGGGCAGGCGTGAGGATGGCTGTGACACGGGCTATTTGGGACAGCATTCCGGCCGACCTCTACGGCCGACGCAAACGCGACCGGATGTACACCGCGTTGTACGGCGTCGGCACGCTGTTCGGCGGCATGGCGTCGGCGTCGCGGTGGACGCCTTCACGGGTCCAGCCCGTGCGGCGGACCACGACCGCGGTGATCACCAAACGTGAGGAGCCGGCGCCCGATGTGGTTGCGTTGACGCTGGCCGACCCGGACGGCGGATTGCTGCCATCCTGGACGCCCGGCGCGCACATCGACGTCCGGCTCCCGTCGGGACGCCGCCGGCAGTACTCGCTGTGTGGTGCGCCCGGGCGGCGCACCGACTATCGCATCGCCGTGCGCCGCATTCCCGACGGCGGCGGTGGTTCGATCGAAATGCACGACACCTTGCACGTAGGGGACTCGATCGAGTTCGAAGGCCCCCGCAACGCGTTTTATCTCGTCACCGACGAGCACGAGGTGTTGTTCGTGATCGGCGGCATCGGGGTCACGCCCATTCTGCCCATGATCCAGACCGCGCAGCAGCACGGAATCGATTGGCGCGCCGTGTATGCCGGGCGCAGCCGCGATTACATGCCGCTGCTCGACGAAGTGGTTGCGGTCGCGCCGGACCGCGTCACAGTCTGGGCCGACGACGAGCGCGGCCGGATCCCCACCGCGGCGGACCTGCTCGCCGACGCCGGCCCAACCACCGCCGTCTACGTGTGTGGCCCGACCGCGCTGCTCGAATCGGTGCGCATCGCGCGCGACGAACACGCGAACGCGCCGTTGCACTACGAACGTTTCGGACCGCCGCCGGTGATCGACGGCGTCCCGTTCGAACTGGAACTCGCGCGTTCGCAGCGGGTGCTCACCGTGCCGTCCAACCGGTCGGCGCTGGACGTGATGCTCGACCGCGACTCGACGACGGCCTACTCCTGCCAGCAGGGCTTCTGCGGCACCTGCAAGGTGAAAGTCCTTGCCGGACAGGTTGATCGACGGGGGAGCGCCGCCGAGGGCGACGACGAGATGCTGGTCTGCGTGTCCCGGGCCAAAAACGGGCGCGTGGTCATCGACGCCTGAGCTCTTCCTAATGCATCGGTGTCGCAACGGTTTTCGCCAGTCGGCGCCGCGCAATCGGGGCCGCGCTCATCAAAACCAACACGCATACATTGTCATTCGACCCTCAGGTTCCTGACGATGCATCCCGCGGCCCCTTGACGGGATCGGTAACCGATCGCGTGGGCTACTGGTGTGCGGTGATCTCGGCGTACAGGACCGGTGCCACCCATCGGCGCAGGTAGTCGCGCAGTGCTGCGCCGCGGCGGGGCGGGCGGCCTGGGTCGATCGTGAAGGACTGCAGGATACGGAGCATGTATTCGACTAGGTCGTCGAGGTCTGCGTCCCGCAGTCCCAGGTCTGCCCAGTCGACGTCGAGGCCAGCGAGGATGGCGTGGCCGAACTGGACACATGCGTCCGACGTGATCCGGGTGGAGGCTTTGGTGAAGTCGGTTGCGAGCATCACCTGGATGGAGCGATCCTCGGGTAGCCATTCCAGGGTGTAGGCCAGGCTTTCCACCAGGGCCTCAATGGGATCGGTGATGCCAGCCAGGTGCTCGGCCAAGGGCTCGAGGAACCGCAAGCCCGAGCGGGTCGCCGCCGCTTCGCGCAGCGCGCCCGAACCGGGGAAGTAGTTGTAGACGGTTTGGCGCGACACCCCCAGCGCCCGGGCGACGTCGGCGATACGCATATCGGCGCCGCGCGCCTCGATGGCATCGTCGGCGGCATCGAGGATGCGGTCGATGGCTTCTTCGTCGCTGGCCGGCGTGGCGCCGCCCCACCCATGAGTCCGCACCGGGCCCCTCCTACCCCGGACTCATTGGCGTCAGCATCGCCGACGGACGGGAATGTAGGGATGAGTGCGCAGTCATCGGATAATTTTCTCGGTGCTCGTTCGCTGGTGTCAAACGTGGCTCACGGGATAAGCAGCACTTTGGTGCATTCGGGGCTGCGCGCGGCGACCAGCTCGTAGGCCTGCGGTGCGTCCTCAAGGTGATGGCGTTGGGTGATGATGCCCGAGGTGTCTAGACGCCCAGCCATGATCAACGGCAGCAATTCGCGCCACGCGCTTTGCACCGCCGCCATCGACGTCCGCAAAGTGATCGACTTGTAGACCGCCTGCAACATCGGGAACGGGTAGGGCTGTGCGTCGTGGATGCCGACGACCGAGATGGTGCCACCGGCTCGCACCGCACCGACGGCAGAGTCCAGGGACGCGTCGGTGGCGACGGCGTCGATCACCGCATCGACACCGCGGCCCCGGGTTGCCTCCGCAACAGCGGCCGCGACGTCGGGACCGCCGATCGCCGTCGCCCCGCACGATGCCGCCCTGGCTCGCCTGCCCTCAACCGGGTCGTAGGCCAATACTGTTGCGGCACCTAACTGCAGCGCGCACCGCACCGCGCATTGACCGACCGCGCCTAATCCCAGCACTAATACCGTAGCCCCCGCGCCGACGTCACCCCGTCGCGCCGCCGTCCACGCGGTGGCCAGATTATCGGCCAGCAACACCGCCGCCTCGTCGCTGATGCTTGCAGGGACGGGCAGCAGCGTGGCATCAGCGACGGGCACCGCGAGCAGCTCGGCCTGGGCACCGGCGAGTTCACCGCCGAAGCCGAACAGCGACGCGCCCGTATCGCAGGTGGCGGGGTCGCCCACGGCGCAGCCGTGGCAGTGCCCGCAACCGGTGATGCAGGAGACCACTACCCGATCGCCCACGCTGACGCGGCGGACCGCGTCACCAACCTCCACGACGACGCCGACGGCTTCATGCCCGATGCTCAAGCCGTCGATCGATGGCAGATCACCATCGTAGAAGTGCAGGTCCGATCCGCAGATCCCGGTGGTCTCCACGGCGACGATCACACCTTGCGGGCCAGGCAATGTCGGATTGGGGCGGTCGGCAACGTGCACCGTCCCCTTGCTGTCCATGATCACCGCACGCACACCAACCTCCTGGTTCACGTCGTTCGCACTAAGTTCCCGGCTCGGCCAAATACTACTTGAGAGACTAGACGCAATTAATAAAGTGTCCAGCCAGGTATGCCGAGTTATTCGCATCGGCATTGACTGGACAGTATTGACTTTGTGTCCAGCCGATCGTTAGGCTCGTTCTCGTACTGAGGCCGGCAGACCGGAATCGCCCGTGATGCCCGCGCCCTGTGGCGTGGCGCAAATTCGAGGCACCGCCACGTCGACCAATGGCTGACAGGAGGCGCGACATCACCTCACTCGAAATCCGCAAGGTGCGCTTTGATTTCGATGGCGAGATCCCCTTCATCTGGAATCCACGCAATCCAACGTTCTCGGTGTTCACCAACGCGGTCTCAATCATCGCGATCGCCTTCGAGAAACTCATCGTGACTGCGACGCGCGAAGCAATCCCCCTGATCACCGATGCTGAGGCGAAATCGGAGGCCGAGGCGTTCCTACGCCAAGAAGCCCAGCACGCCAACGCACACCGTCAACACGTGCACGCGCTGGCCCGCCGCCATCCAGGCCTGGAACAAACCCTGGCTGACACGGTCCGGTGCTTCGATCGGCTCACCGATAGCGCGCCGCTGGATTTCCGGCTCGCCTACACCGCCAACCTGGAAGCGACGTTCACCCCGTATTTCAAACTCCTGCTGGACAATGAGGCCACCCTGTTCGCGCCCGGTGACGAGCGGGTGGCATCACTGTTTCTGTGGCACTTCGTCGAAGAAGTCGAACACCGCAGCTCCGCGCTGGTGGTCTACGACTCGCTCATCCGCAGCCGTACACGGAGGGTACGGGCCTTGCCCGCCATCCTCAGGCACATGAATGAGGCCTTCATGATCGTCGTGGACGGATTCAACACCCACGTGCCTGAGGCCGACCGCATCATCGACGCGCGCCGGGCGCTGCCCGCCATGTCATTGTCCGCCCGGCGCCGGCCCCGCCCCGCACCACCTGCGCTCGGACACCTGTCGACTCGGCAGAAGGGCGTCGCCCTGCTACGCATCCTCGAGTCGCAATCCCCGTGGCACAACCCGACACATCAACCGCTCCCACTGTTCGCCGACCGCTGGTTTCACCGCTACGAGGTCGGCGCCGACATCGCACACTGGTACACCGCAACGGCCGGAGCGCAGTAGATGCCGGTTCCGCCTCGCTTGCCCGCCCGATTAGGGCCCGATCACAATGTCTGAGATCTGTATTCCCGAGGTAGCACGGCTGGCCGGCAAACTTGGCTTTTCCTGCGCCAACTCACCGCCAATGATCCATCTTCGCAATCCTGTCGAACTGGCGAACTGGACGCTGCCGCTGCTGGAATGCACCATCACCGCCGGCGCCATCGCATCGTTGATCGTCGCCATCAAAGTGCAACGCACGCAGGGGGATCCAACCCGGCTGGTGCTCTGGTTCAGCGGCATCATCTACCTGCTGGTGATCGAACCGCCGATCTATTTCCCGCGCGTGTTCGGCTTGGAGAACCAACTGGGAATCGTGTTCGTGCACAACGTTTTCACCGTCGATTTGATGTTCGACCGGCTGCCGCTCTACATCATCGCTCTTTACCCGGCCCTGCTCACCCTCGCCTACGACATCGTGCGGAGCCTCGGCATCTTCGCTCGCCACGGTGCATTGATCGGCGCGGTGTGCGTCGGCTTCGTGCACAGCTGTTTCTATGAGGTGTTCGACCACATCGGCCCGCAACTCAAGTGGTGGGTATGGAATTCCGAAAACCGCTCCACCGCACCGTCATTGGGCGTGGTGCCGCTGACCAGCATCGCATTGTTCTCTGCGCTGGCCCCGATCGTGGTCGCGTTCCTCGTCCAGCGGTGGGTAGTCGAGCCGGTCGCCGAAGGCAAGCAACTCGGAGTCGGGACGCTGGCGGCCCGCGCCGTCGCGGTCGGCGTGCTGACGACTGTGGCACTCGGTGTGCTCGGTATTCCCGCCTGGCTGCTTGGGAATGCTCCCCTGGCCGAAGCGGTGGTCTACTTGCTGGCGACCGCGGCGGTGGGGGTCGTCGGCGGGTTCACCGTCGTCCGCGCGTGGCCGTGGGCGCGCCGCGAGGGGACCACCTGCGACACCACCTATGCCATGGTGTTCGGCGCGGCGTTTCTGGCTGTCATGGCGATCAGCTGGGTCAGTGGACTGCGCGACTACTTCGCTGCGGTGGGGCGCGTCACCGCCTCGGGTACCGCGACCGGCGTTCTTCCTTATGCCGCAGTGTGTTTCGTGATGGCCGCGCTGCTGGTGACCGCCATGTTCAGGCTGCGACCGAGGGCCACCCCCCCTGCGGATCAGCGCGGCGAGGTGCTCAACAGAAGGACAGTGCCATGAGTCAACGTTTAGACGTCGAGGTCGCGATCATCGGCGCGGGTCCCGGGGGAATCGCGGCGGCCCACCAGCTGCGCCGGCGCGGCATCAACGATTTGGTGATTCTGGAACGCGGCGGCGATTTCGGCGGTACCTGGCGCGACAACCACTATCCCGGCCTGGCCGTCGATATTCCGATCTTTTGGTATGAGTTGTCCTTTGCGCGTAACCGCCGTTGGAGTCGCCTGTTCGCGCCGGGCCCCGAGATTTACCGGTATCTGACCGACACCGCCCGCGGCTGTGGCCTCTACCCGTTTCTTCGGCCGGACAGCGAGGTCATGCGTCAGCTGTGGGACGACGACGCCGGGCGGTGGCGGCTGGCGATCCGCGACGGCACGGAGGTCACGGCACGGTTCGTGATCAGTTCGGTGGGAGGCTACGTCAACGCCAAGGCCAGCACCGGCATCGATGGCATCGCCGAGTTCGGTGGGACCGTGCTGCGGCCCAACGCGTGGGACGACGACTACGACATCACCGACAAGAAGGTCGCCGTGATCGGCACCGGATCCAGCGGCGCCCAGATCGTCTCGGCGCTGTCGGGCAAGGTCACCCAGCTCGATGTATACCAGCGCACCCCGAACTGGATCCTGCCCAAACCCGACGTCGAGATCACCCCGCGCCTGCGCGCAGTGTTGGGATTGCCCGGTCTCATGGCGGTGATCCACCATGCCGGGCGGCTGGCGTTCGACCTGTTCATGCTCGTGCCGGTCGTGCATGTGATGTCGCGGCTGCCCGACACCGCGCTGGTTGTGCTGATGCGCAGCTACGACGCGTGGTCGCGGCTGTGGTTTCGCGCCCTGTTGCGCGCGGTCGTCCACGACAAGTCAACCCGGCGCAAACTGCTTCCCCGCCACGGCATTCTAGCCAAGCGGCCCATCATCTCCAGCAGCTACCTGCCGGCGTTCAACGAGCCCACAACCCACCTGATCACCACCCCTATAGATCGGGTCACCCGCAACGGAGTCCGAACCGTCGACGGCGTCGAGCATCAGACTGATCTGATCGTCACGGCCACCGGCTACGAGCTGTGGACCGATCCCGAAACGTACCGGCCGGACACGATCCTGGGCACTGACGGTTTCGACCTGGCCGAGGACTACCGAGTGCGCGGATTGCGCAGTTACGCCGGCACCGCGCACCCCCGACTGCCCAATCGGTGGGAGATCGTCGGGCCGTTGGGATTCGTCGGTGTCGGCTGGACCGACTTCGTGGAGATGATGGCCGAGCACGCGGTGCGTGTCATTGACGAGACCCGCCGCGCGGGCGCCGATGTCGTGGTCGCGGTGACACCGGAGGCGTTCGAGGCCTACCACTCGCGGATGCAAACCACCGGAAGGACTGCGCACCTTTATTTCACTCGCTGCAACGAAGGCATTAACACCTATTTCGTCAATTCCCAAGGCGATACGGTTTATCACCGGCCCCAAACGATCGTCGGGGCACGGCGGCTGGCCCGCCGATCCCCGCATGGTGACTACCGATTCACTTCCCGCCCCTCCGGGGCTCAGCGCGACGTCGCAATGATGCGGGCGCGGTCCTCATGAGTTCATTGCGTGCTGTCGCGGGCACGGTGCGTGATTCGGGGTCCATGATCGGACGCGGCGTGCTGCGAGATCTGCGGCGCGCCAAGGTGCGTCACGCCGGTGCGCAGGTGCCACGGACCGACTTCGATCCCACCCACCCCGACGCCATTGCCGACCCGTGGGCTCAGCTGGGCCGGCTGCGCGCGCAGCGGGTGGCGGTAAACGAACGGTTGAACGTGTGGATGCTTTCACGCTATGACGACATTGTCGCTGCTGCGCGCGCCCACGACACGCTGTCGTCGGCCTCGGGCATCTTGTTGCGGTCGATGCCCATGCCCGGTGTGGTGAGCACCGACGAACCCGATCACAGCCGGTTGCGGAGGATCACCGCACCGTCATTCACCCCGGGCGCAGTGCGCCAACTCGAGGACACCTTGGGGGAGATTACTCAGCCCGGAGTCGAGGCGCTGTTGGGCCGCGAGACAGTCGATGTGGTTCCTGCGTTGGCGGTGCCGCTGCCAGTGGCCGCGATCGCGCTGATCTTAGGTGTCGATGAGACCCGGCGCAGTGAATTCCAAAGGTATTCCGAGGATTTCCGGTCTGTGTTCGCAGTGAGCTCGTTGTCCGAGGTGACTACCTCGGTCGGCCGGGCACTACCGGGGATGCTGGCGATGCGTGCGCTGATTCACGACGAACTCGACCGGCGCACCCGGATGCGCACCGAGGATGTATTCGGGCGGGTACGCATCGCCCTCGACGAGGGTGACATGTCGATGCTGGAAGCGTTGAGCACGGCATTAATCCTGTTGGTGGCCGGCAGCGAGACCACTACCAACCTGCTCGGGATCTTGCTGATGCGCTTGGCCCGCGACCCAGATCTCTACGACCGGTTACGCGAGAACCGGGACCTTATTGGTGCGGCGACCGAGGAAGCGCTGCGGTGGGGCTGCCCGGTGCAGTGGGTCGGGAGAACCACCCTGGCGCCCTACACGGTCGGCGATATCACCATCCCCGAACGCTCGCGCGTGGTGCTGTTCTATGCCGGCGCCAACCATGACCCCGACCGTTTCGACCAACCCGAGGACTTCGACATCGATCGTGGCGGTGTTGGCCACGTGACCTTTGGCCACGGCGCGCACTTCTGTATGGGCGCGCACCTGGCCCGCCTGGAAGTGCGTGTGGTACTGAATCAGATCCTCGACGAAATCGAGCGGATGGAACTGGCCGGACCCGTCACGTGGACTACCACCCCGTCGCTGTCCGGACCCACATCGGTGCCGATACGGGTTGTGAGATGAGGCGTGTGACGCCGGTAGGAACCTGAATCACTCAGTGGTAGAAAACATATCCCGACTACTCATTCATGGTCAGCCCCATGTTCGGCATAGACGCCCTACGCGGTTTCGTGAATTAGCGAGGAGTCCAACAGTGAACCGACTCAACGGAAAAGTCATCGCCATCACCGGCGCCGGCCGCGGACAAGGCCGGAGCCACGCCGTTCACGCGGCCGACGAAGGTGCCGACGTCATCGCCCTTGACGTCTGCGCCGACATCGAAACCGCCGAATACCCGATGGCCACCCCCGCCGACCTGGACGAGACCAAAGATCTCGTCGAAAAGTCCGGCCGCCGTGCAGTGACTGCCCAAGTCGACGTCCGCGACCGCGCCGCACTCAAGAAAGCCTTCGACGACGCCGTGGCTGAACTCGGCGGCCTCGACGTCGTCGTGGCCAACGCCGCCATCATGCCCCTGGGAGAACACATCCCCCCGCAAGGATTCATCGACGCCTTCGACGTCGACTTCATCGGCGTAGTCAACACCATCCACGTTGGCTTCCCACACCTGCATCCAGGCGCATCGGTGATCGTCACCGGCTCCATCGCTGGGCTGGTGCCGCAGACCGGCCTCCACGGCGCCACGCTCAAAGGTCCAGGCGGGGCCGCCTACGCCCTATCCAAGACCATGATCAGGGACTACACCAAAGCACTCGCCCTCACCCTCGGACCGCACCGCATCCGGGTCAACGCCGTACACCCCACCAACGTCGACACCCACATGCTGCACAACGACAACACCTACAAAACGTTTCGTCCTGACCTGGCCAACCCGACCCGCTCCGACGCCGAAGTCACCTTCCCCTTCATGCAAGCCATCCCCGTCCCCTACGTCGACCCCGCCGACATCTCCCACGCCGTGATCTACCTGGCATCCGACGAATCCCGCTATGTCACCGGCCAGCAACTGTTCATCGACGCCGGAGCAGGCCTCAAGATGGGGCTTTGAAAGCACGCGGGATCGCCACGGTCGTTTTCGGCGCGGCGGCCCTGTTGCTCGTCTTGTTGTATGTGTTTGCCACAGAGGCAAATTCACGCATCCCCGGTGACAGCCTCGTGGCGTGGTCGGTGCTGCTGATCGTGCCCGCCCTCGCCGTGGTGTTGGTGGTCAAACCGGTCGTGGATGCCCACTTCGCCGTGGTGGAGGTGGCGACGGTGATCGCCACGATGCCCGGGCGGCGTGCGCCGCGAGTGTTGCGGCGTCGCTGTCGAGGGCACCCCGAGTCGTCGCCAAATCTGAGTAGTCTTACGGATCCCCGCCAAGGGTGCGCCGTCGCAGGCTTATTGGCATGACCGTTCCCAACAGCATGTCAAAAACCACCGCCGCCTTCTTCGTTCAGGCCGCCGTCGCCTTCGCGATCAGCTTTCTCACCGCGCTGGCCGGGATTTACTTTCTTCCCCTTGACGCGTGGCAGCGACTGTTCCTCGGCATCACCTTCCTCTTTTTGGTGTCGAGCGCGTTCACGCTGGCCAAGGTCATTCGCGACCAGCAGGAAGCCGCAACCGTGCGGGTCCGACTCGACGAAGCCCGCATCGAGAGGCTGCTGGCCGACTACGACCCACTCAACACCGCGAGCTGAGTAGTACTACTCAGCCCCAACGCGTAGAACCGCTCAGGCTCACAGCCGCGCGGTCGGCAATGCTTCTTTCATCGCACGACTTCGGCTCCGCCGCAACGCTTTCATCCCGATTCACAGAAGGACACCCATGTCAACTCTCGCCAGATTTCCCGACGTCGCCGAGGTGGCCGCGCGCACGCCGGCCGACCGTGATCGCGTCCTGGACGTCATCCGCATCACCTCCCTGATCGGTGTGGTGCTCGGCCATACCGTGATGGCCATCAGCGTCATCGAAAACCATGTCCTGATCTGGGACAACCTGCTCACCACCTCGATG
Source organism: Mycobacterium intracellulare ATCC 13950 (assembly GCF_000277125.1). Taxonomy (NCBI): domain Bacteria; kingdom Bacillati; phylum Actinomycetota; class Actinomycetes; order Mycobacteriales; family Mycobacteriaceae; genus Mycobacterium; species Mycobacterium intracellulare. The sequence goes on along the minus strand of NC_016946.1, from coordinate 4,169,067 downwards.
TTGTTCCAGGCGGCGACCTGGCTGCTTCAGATCATGCCGCTGTTCTTCTTCGCCGGCGCCGCGGCCTGCCTGTCCTCCTGGTCCCCGGGCACCAACTGGGGAGACTGGCTGATGAAACGCTGCACCAGGCTGTTCCGGCCGGTGTTCTACTACCTGGCGTTCTGGGCGGTCGCGCTGACCGTGCTGTATCGGGCTCTGCCCCAACACATTTACGAGCCGATTGCCGGCGTCAGCACGCAGCTGCTGTGGTTCCTGGGCGCCTACGTCCTGGTGCTGGCCGCCATGCCGATGCTGTATCGCATCACCACGGCGCGGCGCCTCGCCGCGGGCGTGGCAGCGGTCTACGGGGCGATCGCGCTGATCGACGTCATAAGGCTGCATTCGCCGGCGATGATGCCGCTGGGCTACCTCAACTTGTGCGTCTGGCTCATTCCGGCCATGTTCGGCGTCGCCTACCGCCGCCGGCTGCTCGACGGCCGCGCCGCGCTAACCGTGGCCGGCGTCTTCTTCGCCGTGGACATCGCACTGGTGCGCTGGGGGCCGTACCAGATCAGCATGGTCGGCACCGGGGATCACCACCTTTCCAACACCAGCCCGCCGTCGTTGCTCTTGGCCGGGCACGCAATCATCTTGAGCGCCTTGGCCATCGCGGCCGCACCGGCGATCGCGCGCTGGGCGCAGCGACCGCGGGTGTGGTGGTGGACCGCGATCGGCAACTCCGGAGCAATGACCCTCTACCTGTGGCACATGCCGGTGCTGCTGGGCGTGCACCTGCTCTTCGATTACCTTGGCTCCCCGCGGTTTCCGGGCCAGCCGGATTTCCTCGCCGTCAGCGTCGCGCAGGTGCTCATCGTGGTCCTCGCCGTGGCCGTGCTGTTCGTCGCGTTGCGGCCGCTCGAAAACAACCCGCTGGCCGGCTGGGACGGCGCCGGGACCGTCACCTCGCGCGGGCGGGGCGCGGTCGTCGGCGCGCTGCTGTGCGTGGCCGGTGTCGCGATCCTGGCCGCGATCAGGTGGGGCCTCAAGGACGACGGGCTGGTGTGCATGGCCGTGGTCGTGGCCGCACTCGTCGCCGCGCGGGCGGTGGCCCACGAGACCGGCGGGGCACCCCGCTAACAGCGGGTCACGGTTCGGAGTCCAGGCCATGCTCGATCGCGTAGCGCGCCAATTCCACCCGGTTCGCGACCTGAAGCTTACGGAATGTCGCCTGCACATGGTTTTCGACCGTGCGGTGGCTCAACGACAGCTTCATGGCGATCTGCTTGGCGGACAGCCCTTTTGCGACGTACCGCAACACCTCTGTCTCGCGTTCGGTCAGGCTGGGACGGGCGGGGCCGTCGTCCTTGCTCTGCGCGATGCGCCGGTATTCACCCAGCACCAGTCCGGCCAGCCCCGGGGTGAACACGGCCCGGCCCGCGGCCGTCGCCGTCACAGCCTGTGCCAGTTCGGATTTCGAGGCGCTCTTGACCAGGTATCCCGTCGCACCGGCTTTGACGGCTTCCAAGACGTCCTCACGTTCGTCGGAGGCCGACAGCACCAGCACCCGCGTCGACGGCGACGCCGCGAGCACCGCCGCGGTGGCCTGTGCGCCGTTCCCGTCGGGCAGCTGCATATCCATCACCACCACGTCGGGTTTGACCACGGCCGCCCGCCGCCCCGCGGCGGCCACCCCGTCGGCCGTGGCCACCACGGTGAATCCGCCCTCGGCCAGGTCGCGCGCGACCGCATCACGCCAGATCGGATGGTCGTCGACCACCATCACCGTCGCCGGCGCCGCATCCTCAGCCACGACGTCCCTCCCCGCGGGGCACGCACAACTCCCACTCGGTGCCCTCGCCGGGGCCGCTGCGCAGTTGCGCGGTGCCGCCGAGCGACGCCAGCCGCCCGACGATCGATTGGGAGACGCCCAGGCGTCCCTGACGCGCCGCCTCCTCGAGTCGACCGGCCGCAATGCCCACGCCGTCGTCGCGGACACTGACCACGACGGAATCGCCGAGGTCCTCCACGAGTACGTACGCGCGTGCCTCCGGTCCCGCATGGGCACCGACGTTGTCCAGGGCATTGCCCACCGCGGCGTCGAGCTCCGTCCCTATCCGGCGTCCCAACAACACCGGAGTCGCCGGCAGGCTGATCGACACCCGGTCGGACGCCCGGCATCGCAGCAGCGTGCGCAGATCCATCGTGGCGCCGTCGGCATCGGGATCGATATCGGTGCATGCCGCCCATCGACGCAGCGCTCGTTCTTGCTCGCTCGCCAGGTCGGCGAGTTCCGCTGTGGCGCCGCCGATTTCATGGCCCTTCTTGGCGACCAGCGCCAGCACCTGGATGGCGCCGTCGTGCACCTCGCGGGACAGCCGCTCGCGTTCCTGCACCGCGGCGCTCAACTGGGCGGCCCGTTGCAGTTCGGCGTGCGCGCGGCGCGCGGTCTGCGCGGCCATGCCGATCGCCATGCCGATGGCCAGCTCGATGATGACGGTGGCGTTGTGCCCCAGGTTGAGGGCGAGGTAGTCCTTGACGGCGAAATTGGTGGCCATCACCGCCAGGCCCGTCAGCATCCCGCCACCGGGGCCGAACTGGATCGCGGCGGAAATCGTGGGATTGCTCGCCCACAACGTCGTCGGCCAGGTCTGGTTCTCGGCCGCCCAGTGCGGCGTCGCGACGACGGTGTTCGACCACATGAGCAACACCGCGATCGCGATCTCGGCCAGCACCCAGGACGGTCGTCGCCCGAACCCCCGCAGGTAGGCGACGGCGCACGCCGCGCTCCAGCCGATCAGCACAGTGAACAGGACCCAACCGAGCGCGGGCCGGCGCAGATCGGGATTGATCGCGATTTGAAACCCGGCGGCATACACGCAACTCAGCAACCGAAAAACCTGCGCCGCGCGCCACAGCGGCGTCGTGGGATCGGGGCCGTGATTCGCCATCGTGGTCAGCATAAATGCGGACGGTCCCCAGCGGGTCGCCCACGCCGAAAAGACGTGGGCTGCAGTGCCTTACCCGCGGTCGTCGGCGGGACGGACGCGCTGGTGCGCCGTCAGGAGCAAATGGTCGAATTCCGACTGGGTATTGAGCGGCAAGCCCGCGCCGCGGAAGTCCTCGGCGATCTGCTCGGCGAGCGTGCGCAGCTTGACATTCGCCTCCTGCGAGAGCCATCGGAGCAACTCGAAGGCCGCGCTGTCGCTGAGGCCGTAGATCAGCATCAGCATGCCCTTGGCGCGTTCGATGCCCGCCCGATTCTCGCTGATCTGAGCGAGTTTTGCGCTGACCGCGTCCTCGTGCACCTGCCCGTTCGATGCGGAGACGTCGATGTAGAACCCGTGCGTCCCGATCACGTCGCCGTCGTCGTTGTAGAGCCGATCGCCGACCACGACGACGTGGCGTACGTTTCCGCCGGTGTCGATGATCCGGTGCCGGGTGCTGAACGCCTGGCGGGTGTTCACGATCTGATCGATGGTGGCCGCGACCTGCCCGCGGTCATCGGGGTGTTTGTGCGAGAGCACCAAATCGGTGGTGGGCACGACGGTGCCCGGCTCGTAGCCGTGCATCCGCTGCACCTGTTCCGACCATTCCCACCGCTGATCGGTGAAGTGGAACCGAAACCAGCCCGCGGGTTGCGCGTTGCCGCCGGACAACGCCTGCTCGACGCTGGCCGTTTCGCCGTTGAGTTCCCATGTCGATTCCACCGTGGCTCCTCGCTCACTGCCGTGGCGGGCGGCGGCCGCGAGGCCGGCACGCGAGCGCGTGCGCCTGCGGCCGCCGCCCGGTCCGTCGCCCGGTCAGGCGTTGATGACCTCGCGCTGGGTGGCGCCCTCTGCGACGGCGCGGTGCCCGTCGCCGCGGCCGACGGCGATCTTGCGGGGCTTGGCCTTCTCGGCCACCGGGATGTGCAGACTCAGGACACCTTCGGAATAGGAGGCCTGGATCTTGTCGGTGTCGAGGTTTTCGCCGAGCACCAGCTGGCGGCTGAACACGCCGCGCGGGCGCTCGGTGGCCAGCATCTCGCGGTTGGGGTCGAGGGCCGGGCGTTCGGCGCGCACGGTCACGACATTGCGCTCGATGTCGATGTCCAGCGAGTCGGCATCGATGCCGGGCAGGTCGAACTCGACGACGAACTCCTCGCCCTGGCGCCAGGCGTCCATCGGCATCACTGCAGGCCGGGCGGCCGTGCCGAGCACCTGGTGGGCAAAGCGGTCGAGCTCACGGAAGGGATCTGAACGCATCAGCATGGTTGTCACCTCTCACTCCGATCTACGCTGTGGTCCGACAAATTTCCTGTGTCTGACGACATAGATTCGGTATAGCATTGTCGACATATTCATGCAAGTGTGCTAAACAGATTTTTTGAATGAATCAGCTGAGGGGATGTGCGATGGTCGAACATCGCGGCGAGGCCGGGGCTCCGGCGTCCGGCCACGGCGTGTACGGAATCTCGGTGGCCGCCGAACTGTCCGGGATTCCGGTGCAATCGTTGCGGCTCTACGAACGCTACGGGCTGCTCATGCCCGCGAGAAGTCAAGGGGGAACGCGCCGTTACAGCGCCGACGACCTCGCGCGGCTCCGCCGCATCAGCGGTCTGGTCGAGGCCGGCGTCAACCTGGCCGGCATCGCTCGCATCCTCGAACTCGAAGACGACAACGAGACGTTGGCGGCCGCCAACACCGACCTGCGGTCCACCAACCGCACGTTGCGAGAAGCGGCGAAGGCGGCCAAGCCCGCCGAGTCCCGGGACCGGGAGGGCACGCGGCGGTGAGCTGATCGCCGATTGCGCCGGGCGGCGCCGGGTACTCGACCCCCTATGCCTTCAAGGAGAAGCGATGGGTGAGTTGACGGAAACCGGCGCCCAGGTGGTGGACGGTGCACGCAAGGAGGCGGACGCCTACCGCGGCGACAATCCCCGCCCGCTGGGGGGCTACCTGGCGGTGTTGGTGGTCTACGGCCTCGTCGTGACGGCGGCGGTAATCGCCGCGGTGGTCAGCGGGCGCACGTTGCCGTCGCGCTGGCGGATTCAGGACCTGATCATCCTCACGCTGGGCACCCACAAGCTCTCGCGAACGTTGACCAAAGACGCGGTGACCAGTCCGCTGCGCGCCCCGTTCACGCATTACGCGGGCACCGGCGGGCCGGCCGAGGTCCAGGAAGAGGTCCGCGAGCACAGCGAGCTTCGGCACAGCCTGGGCGAGTTGCTGACCTGCCCGTTCTGCCTGGACATGTGGGTCGCCACCGGATTCGCCATCGGTCTGGTGTTCGTACCCCGGTTCACCCGGCTGATCGCGGGCGTCTTCAGCGCGTTGGCCGGGGCGGATTTCCTTCAGCTCGCCTACGCGATGGCCCAGCAGTCCGCCGAAGGCTGACGATCAGCTGGTCTTGGGCATCGGGATGCCCTCGCTGGCCGTGAATTGCGCGTCGTCCTCAGAGGACAACCCGATGGAGACGACGGAGCGGTTGAACAGCACGTCGGTCAGGTAGGCCAGCGAGACCGCCCATCGGTTGACGCCGCGCGGAATCGCGTACAGGTGGTAGGACCTCGTGACGAGTTTGGCCGGCAGCCCGGACAACTGGATGTTCAGCGGGTTGGCCACCGCGTAGCGGGGCCCGAGATCGACCACCAGACCCAGGTTGCGGTGCTTGTATTGCTTGGGGCTGCCGTAACCGAGGCTGGCGGCGACGTTGCGGGCCAGCACCTTGCCCTGCCGGGTGGCGTGCTGGGCGGTCGGCGGCGTGATCTGGCCGGGCTGGGTGAGGTCGGGAACCGCGGCCGCATCGCCGGCGGCGAACACCTCCGGGTGACCGGGCACCTGCAGATCGGGCTGCACCGTGATCCGGCCTTTCTCGGTCGGCAGCCCCAGGTCTTGGATCAGCGGGGCGCCGGTCACCCCCGTCACCCAGGCGATCGTGTGCGTGTCGATGCGTGAATCGTCGCTCAGCACAACGTGATCGGCGTGCGCTTGCTTGAGCGTGACGCCGAGCCGGACGTCGATACCGCGCTTGCGCAACACTTTCATCGCGGCCTCGCCGAGCTTCTTGCCCACCTCGGGCATCACCTGCTCCGCCAGGTCCAGGAGCAGGAATCGCACTTCGGCGGGGTTGAAGCCCATCTGTTTGGCCGCCGCGTCGGCCAGCGCCCGCAGCTGCGCCACCAACTCGGTGCCCGAGTAGGACGCGCCGACCACTACCACGGTGCGCCGGGCGGCGGCCACCTGCGGATCGTCCTCGATGTTGGCCAGCTCCAGCTGCTCGACGAAGTGGTCGCGCAGGTAGAGCGCCTCGGCGGTGGTCTTCAACCCGCGCGCATGCCTCGCGAGGCCCGGGACGTCGAACAACCGCGTCACCGACCCCGGCGTGAGCACCAGCCGGTCCCAGGACATGGAATGGCTGCGTTCCTCGGGATCGCAATACGTCAGCGTCTGTTGCGCGAAGTCCACCCCGTCGACGCGGCCGCGCACCGCGTGCACGCCCCGCAACGAATTAGCCAGTGGGACAGCGACAAACCGGGCGTCGACCACCCCGCCCGCCACGTCGGGCAGCAACGGTGTGTACAGCATGTAGTCGACCGGAGAAATGATCGTGATGTCCACGGGCGCGTGCCGCCGGCGCAGAATCCGGGCCAGACGGCGGGCGCAGGTGAATCCGGTGAAGCCGCTTCCCACGATCACAATGGAGGTCACCGACCCGAGTGTAGGCGGACTTCGGTGGTGAGGAGTGTCCCGCGCCGCCCCGGGACCGACGACGGCTTGAAAACGACTGTTCGACAAGGGAATCCAAGGGGACAGGCCGGGCAAAAACGGCCCAGGGCGTCCTCCCGCTCGGATGCCGCCGCCTACGCTGTCGTCCGGGCGTTTCGTTATCGTGCCTTGCGCTTCGTTGAATGGCTCATAGACTTCTGGTGAGCGTTGGTATGCGCACGCTTTGCGTGCCATCGCGACGCCTATCAGGAAGGGCTCTGCGGGCCACGAACGGTTCCGGGGGTGATGTGATGCGAGACGGCAGCGCCACGATTGCCAATCATTTGGTGGAGCTGGTGGCCAATCTGGAGCGTGAACATAGCGGCACCGCGGCCGGCCTGCACGAACTGCTCGACGACGGGGTCCAGCACGTCACCGGCGCCCAGTACGCGGGGATCACCCTGGCCGAGAAGGGCGCTTCGGTCAGCAGTGTGGTCGCCACGCATCGCTACCCGATGGTGCTGGACGCCATCCAGGACACCTCCGGCGAGGGGCCTTGCCTGGCCGCGGCCTGGGAGCACCACATCATGCAGATCACGGACCTGAGCGCCGAACGGCGCTGGTTGCGCTACCGCCGCATGGCGCTCGAGCAGACCCCGATCCGCTCCATCCTGTCGTTCGAGTTGTTCATCGACGGCGGCAGCATGGCGGCGCTGAATTTCTATGCCGACCACCCGCACGCGTTCAGCGAGGAGTCGGTGGAGATCGGCACGGTGTTCGCCACGCACATTGCCCTCGCGTGGTCGATGATGCGCCGCAACGATCAGTTCCGCAGCGCCCTGGCCTCGCGCGACATCATCGGGCAGGCGAAGGGGGTCATCATGGAGCGCTTCGGTATCGACGCCGTTGAGGCGTTCCAGTTGCTCACCCGGGTCTCGCAACAATCCAACATCAAGCTGATCGAGATCGCGCGGGCGCTGATCGAGAGCGAGCATCCGCTCAAGCACCGCGCGCACTGACCACGACGGGCGCCGGCGCCGTCGTTTCGTCGGGTGGCAGACGGGTATGCGCCCTTTCCATGAAGGCTGTCACGTGGCACGGCAAGCGCGATGTCAGGGTGGAGTCGGTGCCCGACCCGAAGATCGAGCAGCCCACCGATGCCATCGTCGAGGTGACATCGACCAACATCTGCGGGTCGGACCTGCACCTCTACGAGATCCTCGGGGCCTTCATGAAGCCGGGGGACATCCTCGGCCACGAACCGATGGGCATCGTGCGGGAGGTCGGCACCCAGACGGGCGACCTTCGGGTGGGGGACCGGGTCGTCATCCCCTTCCAAATCTCTTGCGGCAGTTGCTACATGTGCGGCCAGCAGCTCTACACCCAGTGCGAGACCACCCAGGTGCGCGACCAGGGCATGGGGGCGGCGCTGTTCGGCTATTCGGAGCTCTACGGCGAAGTCCCCGGCGGGCAAGCGGAGCTGCTGCGCGTCCCCCAGGCCCAGTTCACCCACATCAAAGTCCCTGTGGGACCGCCCGATTCGCGGTTCGTCTATCTGTCCGACGTGCTTCCCACCGCGTGGCAGGCGGTGGCTTACGCCGACATCCCGGAGGGCGGCACGGTCACCGTGCTCGGACTGGGCCCCATCGGGGACATGGCGGCCCGCATCGCCGATCACCTGGGTTACCGCGTCATCGCCGTCGACCTGGTCCCGGAGCGGCTGGGCCGCGCGGCGCAACGCGGCATTCACACCATCGATGTGGGCCGGCTCGACTCCTCGCTCGGTGACGCGATCCGTGACCTGACCGACGGGCGTGGATCCGACTCCGTGATCGAAGCGGTGGGCATGGAGGCGCACGGCTCGCCGACCGCCAAATTGGCGCAGCAGGCCACCGGGCTGTTGCCGGACGCGCTGGCCAAGCGGCTCATGCAAACGGCCGGCGTGGACCGGCTGTCCGCCCTGTACTCGGCCATCGACATCGTGCGGCGCGGCGGCACGATCTCGCTGATCGGCGTGTACGGCGGCATGGCGGACCCGCTGCCGATGCTCACCCTGTTCGACAAGCAGGTCACCCTGCGGATGGGGCAGGCCAACGTCAAGCGCTGGGTCGACGACATCATGCCGCTGCTGACCGACGACGACCCGCTCGGCGTCGACACGTTTGCCACCCACGTGCTTCCGCTCGATGAGGCGCCGCACGCGTACGAGATCTTCCAGAAGAAGCAGGACGGAGCGGTGAAGGTCATCCTCAATCCGTGATCGGCTATGCCACAAGGCTTTCCGTGTAGTGACGCCGCCCCGGCGAGCGGCCCGGGAGTTTGACCGGCGCTTTCGCCGGGTATTGGATGCGCCATGACTCCAGCAGAGGCCGCAGACGCCGGCGCCCCCACACCCACCGGCGAGGTGTGGCCCGGCAGGGCCTACCCCCTGGGCGCGACCTACGACGGCGCGGGCACCAATTTCGCGCTGTTCAGCGAGGTGGCCGAGCGGGTGGAGCTGTGCCTGTTCGACGCCGAGGGCACCGAGAGCCGCATCACCCTGCCCGAGGTCGACGGCTTCATCTGGCACGCCTACATCCCCAACATCGAACCCGGCCAGCGCTACGGCTACCGCGTGCACGGTCCGTACGACCCGCAGGCGGGGCACCGATGCAACCCGAACAAGCTGCTGGTGGATCCGTACTCCAAGGCCATCGACGGCTCGTTCGAGTGGAATCAATCGCTCTTCAGCTACAACTTCGGCGACCCCGACAGCCGCAACGACGACGACTCGGCGGCCAGCATGCCCAAGTCGGTCGTGATCAGCCCCTACTTCGACTGGGGAAACGACCGCCCACCGGACCGCCACTACGCCGACACCGTCATCTACGAGGCACACGTCAAGGGCCTGACCCAGACCCACCCGGACATCCCCGAACAGCTGCGCGGCACCTACGCCGCGGTGGCCCACCCGGTGATCATCGACCACCTCAAGGATCTCGGCATCACGGCCATCGAATTGATGCCGGTGCACCACTTCGCCAACGACTCCACGCTGGTCGACAAGGGCCTGTCCAACTACTGGGGCTACAACACGATCGGTTTCTTCGCGCCCGACTTCAAGTACTCCAGCGCGACCACACCGGGCGGCCAGGTGCAGGAGTTCAAGGCCATGGTGCGCTCGCTGCATGAAGCCGGCATCGAGGTCATCCTTGACGTGGTCTACAACCACACGGCCGAGGGAAACCACCTGGGGCCGACATTGTCGATGCGCGGCATCGACAACGCCGCCTACTACCGGCTGGTTGACGACGACAAGCAGTACTACATGGACTACACCGGCACGGGTAACAGCCTCAACGTCGGGCATCCGCACGCGCTGCAGCTCATCATGGATTCCCTGCGCTACTGGGTGACCGAGATGCACGTCGACGGCTTCCGCTTCGACCTGGCCTCGACGTTGGCCCGCGAGTTCTACGACGTCGACCGGCTGTCGACGTTTTTCGAACTCGTGCAACAGGATCCGACCGTCAGCCAGGTCAAGCTGATCGCCGAACCGTGGGACGTCGGGCCGGGCGGCTATCAGGTGGGCAACTTCCCGCCGCAGTGGACGGAATGGAACGGCAAGTACCGCGACACCGTCCGCGACTTCTGGCGCGGCGAGCCCGCCACCCTCGACGAATTCGCCTACCGGCTGTCCGGTTCCGCAGACCTCTACGAGCACACCGCGCGGCGACCGGTGGCGTCGATCAACTTCGTCATCGCCCACGACGGGTTCACGCTGCGGGACCTGGTGTCCTACAACGAGAAGCACAACGAGGCCAACGGCGAGGACAACAACGACGGCGAAAGCCACAACCGGTCCTGGAACTGCGGCGCCGAAGGCCCCACCGACGACGAGGCCGTCAAGGCGCTACGCGCCCGGCAGCAGCGCAACTTCCTGACCACCCTGCTGTTGTCGCAGGGCGTTCCGATGATCTGCCACGGCGACGAACTCGGCCGCACCCAGAACGGCAACAACAACGGCTACTGCCAGGACAACGAGCTCACCTGGATCGACTGGGCCAACGCCGACGCGGGCCTGCTGGAGTTCACCCGCACGGTGTCGGCGCTGCGTGCCGAGCATCCGGTGTTCCGGCGGCGCCGGTTCTTTTCCGGAAAGCCGGTGGGCCGCCGCGGCCAGGGCGGGCTGCCCGACATCGCCTGGTTCACTCCCGACGGCACGGAGATGAGCGACGAGGACTGGGGCGCGGGCTTCGCCAAGTCCGTCGCGGTGTTCCTCAACGGCCACGGCATCCCCGGCCGCGACGAGCGGGGCCAACGGGTGCTGGACGATTCGTTCCTGCTGTGCTTCAACGCCCACCACGAACCGATCGAATTCACCCTTCCGCCAAAGGAATTCGGTGCCGCCTGGCAGGTGGTGGTGTACACCGGGCCCGACGAGACCACCCCCGCCGACGAGGTGCCCGGCGGAGGCACCCTCAACGTGGAAGCCCACACCGCCGTGGTGCTGCAGGGACTCCCGTCGAGCTAGTCCCCGACGACCGCCCCGTTCCCCCGATCGGGTGAATCGCTCTCGCCGACAAGCCACATCGGCTAATTTTTTCGGCGGCGGCATTGATGCTGCGCGCCGAGCGCCGGGAACGAGAGGGACAGCCGATGGACAGGCCCGGTCCTGACGCGCGACTGGAATCGGCGATGAACACCTCCGGGCGGGCCGCCGCGCTGTTGGTGCTCGTGGTCGCAGCGCTGACGTGGGTGGGCTGGACGGCCGGCATCGAGCGCTTGACGCGGATCTATCCGACCTGGCCGCAGATGATGCCGTGGACCGCGCTGTGGCTGGCCGCGCTGGGCGCGGCGATCCTGCTGCAATGGGGGAGTCCCTCGCGCGAGCGCCGATGGGCCGGACGGTGTTTGGCCGCGGCCGCGGCCGCCTTCGCCGTCCTCGTGCTCGCGGAGTACGCGAGCCTCGGCTCGTTCACCGTGGACAGGATCTGGTTCGGTGAGGCCGTCGGCATGCGCGAGTGGTCGTGGCCGGGGCGCCCGAGCGTTCAGACCGCGTTGTCGGCCCTGCCGTTGGCGACCGCCGTCGCGCTGATCCGGGTGGATCGGTGCACCCGCGCGGTCTGGCCGCTGTGCCTGGCGGCGAGCGCTGCCATCCCGTTCGTCACGGCCGGGGCCTACCTGTTCGACGCGCTGGCGCTGGTGGGGGTCTCGCCGTCAAAGGGCCAGGCGTTCCTGACGGCAGCGGCCCTGTTGCTGCTCGTCGCGGCCACGTCGCTGGCGCGCGTTGACCGGTTTCCGCTCGCGTGGCTGCTCGCGCGGCCCGACCGGTCCTCGCTGGTCCGGTTGCTCGCGATCCTGGCCGGCTTTCCGCTCGTCGTGGCCGTGGTGAGGCCGATCTTTTTGGAGCTCGGCCCGGACGCCAACGCGCAGTGGACCTTCTCGATCCTGCTGGGAACCGCGGTCGTCGGCGCAGTGACCTTCTACTTCAGCCAGCGCGAGCAGCACCTGCTGATCGCCAAGGAGCTGGCCAGCAAGCAACGCGCCGAGGCCGAGACGCGATATCGCATCCTCGCGGACAACGCCGTCGACATCATCGTGCACTTTCGCGGCGGCGGGGTCGCGTGGATCTCCCCGTCCGTGGAACCCGCGCTGGGCGGCCCGCTGTCGAGGTGGACCGGCACGGATTTCGCCCGCCGCATCCACCCCGAGGACCGCGACAAACTCCAAACCGCCCTGCGCCGCATCGCGGGGGGCGAACAGGTGCTCCAACGCTTCCGGGTGTGTTCCCTCGACGGCGAATACCACTGGGTCGACGGTCATGGGAAGCCTTACACCGATGCCCAGGGCAACACCGATGGGCTCATCGCGGCGTTGCGGGTGGTCGACGATCAGGTCGAGGCCGAACAACAATTGGAACGGTTGGCACGGTTCGACACCCTCACCGGCCTGGTGAACCGGGCCGAGGCCCTGGCCCGCCTGGACGCCGCGCTGCGGCAACCGCGGCCTCCCGAAACGCATGTGGGCGTGCTGTTCTGCGACGTTGACCACTTCAAGGCGATCAACGACCGGTGGGGACACGGGACGGGCGACGTCGTGCTGGCGACCGTCGCGGCGCGGATCCGGGCGAGCGTCCGCCGCGAGGACACCGTGGGGCGCACGGGCGGGGACGAAATGCTGATCCTGTTGCCCGGCGTCCGCAGCGCCGACGAGCTCGCCCAGATCGCCGAGAAGATTCGCCGGCGCGTCGCCGAACCCATCCACGTTTCCGGCAACACGATAGGCGCGACCTTGAGCATCGGTGCCACGCTCGCCCTTCCCGCCGAGTCCGTCGACGCGGTCACCGCGCGCGCGGATGAGGCCATGTACCGGGCCAAGTCAGGCGACCGGAACGCCGTCGTGGCGACTTAAGTAGCGAGTGATCGCCAACGGACGAGTCGCATCCGGTAGGTTTCTGGCGACAGCGTCTCGCGTTACAAGAGAGGGCGAATATGTCAAGGACAGTGGTGGTCGGCGCCTCGAGTGGGCTGGGGCGTTGCATCGGGGTCGGTCTCGCGCAGCGCGGCGATCAGGTCGCGTTGCTTGCCCGGCGTCTGCAGCGCATCGAGGCCGCGGCCAAGGAGGCCGGCCCGAACGCGACCGCCATCGAATGCGACGTCACCGACGAGGCGTCCTGCCGGGCGGCGATCGGTCGGGCCGTCGACGCCCTCGGCGGGATCGACAACCTCGTCTACACACCCGCCGTCGGGCCGCTCGTGCGCATGGTGGACACCGACGCCGACACGTGGCGGCGCATCTTCGACACCAATGTGATCGGCGCATCGTTGGTGACGGCCGCGGCGATGCCGCACTTGACCGCGTCGGCCGGCAAGGCGGTGTACCTGTCCTCCGATGCGGGCACCTTCGGACCGCCGTGGCCGGGCCTGGGCGCGTACGGCGTCAGCAAGGCCGCCCTGGAACGGCTCGTGGAGGCGTGGCGGGCCGAACACTCCGACGTCGGCTTCACCAACCTGATCGTCGGGGAGTGCGCGGGCGGCGAGGGCGACGCGGCAACCGGAATGAACGCCGACTGGGATATGGACCTCGCCATGAAGGCGGTTCCGCTGTGGTCGTCGCGCGGCTGCATGCCCGGCAAATTGATGCCGGTTGACGACCTGATCGACGTCGTGCACACCATCCTGCGCACCAACGCCTCGACGTCGATGCCGCTCGTGGTCGCGCGCGGCGCGCCGGCCAGCCCGGCCGCGTTCGCCGAGGCCAACCAGTCCTAGCGCCGGCCGAGCTTCTCGCGCGCGAGGTCGGTGAGGAAGCGCGCCGCCGACGTCGGCCGGAACGCCAGCGCCGCCTCGGTGAGCGCGTCACGGGATTCGGTCGGCAGCTCGATGTCGGCGGCCGCGACGTTGAACTCGAGCTGCTCGACGCTGGACGCGCCGGGGATGGCCACCACGCCCGGGTAGCTGATCAACCAGGCCAGCGCCACCTGTGCCGGCTTGGCGCCGAGTTGCGTTGCGACGTCGCGCAACAACTGCAGCAGCGGCTCGACGCGGCGCAGGTTCTCGGTGCCGAACAACGAGTTCATCGCGCGAACGCCGCCGGGGCGGTTGTCGACGCCGTACTTGCCGCCCAGCAGTCCCTGCTCCAGTGGGCTGTAGGCGATCACGATGCGGTTCTCCCGTTCGGCGAAAGGCACCAGGTTCTTGAGCGCCTTCGGATAGGCGAGCGAGAAATGCACCTGGTTGCTGATCACCGGCCGGCCCAGCGCGGTATCGGCCTTCTGCCATCGCTGCAGCGAATAGTTCGAGACGCCCGCCGCGCCGATCGTCCCGCGGTCCAGCAGGTCCCGCATCCCCGGCATGATCACCGAGTCCGGCACCACCGGGTTGGGCTGGTGGATCTGGTACAGCGGGATGCGGTCCAGTCCCAGCCGCCGGGCGCTGGCTCGCGCGCGTTGCCTGACGACGGCGGGGAAGGGAGCGACCGGCATGATCTTGCTGGCCACCGCCACCTCGGCGCGTTCGTCGCCGAGCGCCTCGCCCAGGATCCGCTCGCTCTTGCCCAACCCGTAGACCTCGGCGGTGTCGAACAGCGTCACCCCCAGGGCTCGGGCGCGCCGCACGATGTCGCCCGCGGCGCCGGCGGCGTAGCTGTCGCCATAACCCCATTCGCGCGAGCCGAACTGCCAGGTGCCCAAGCCGATCCGGCTGACCCGTCCGACCCCGTCGACGTCGACGTATTTCATCCGGTCAGCCTAGTGGCGATCGCAAGCGCGGCGGAGCCGGGCGCGGCGGGTCGCCACGCGTGAGCCGGTGGCGATCGCAAGCGCGGCGGAGCCGGGCGCGGCGGGTCGCCACGCGTGAGCCGGTGGCGATCGCAAGCGCGGCGGAGCCGGGCGCGGCGGGTCGCCGCGCGTGAGCCACTGACCTTGCCTGCCGCTCAGCCCGGAATCTTGCCGAGGATGTAGTTGGCGATGGTGACCGCGGCCAGCCGCGGGCGCTCGCTGTCCGTGGTGCCGCTGGCCGACACGTTCAGGTCGAGGACGACGTTGGCCTTGGCCGCGACCGCTCGCGCCGAGCGCACCTGTATTCCCTTGGGCGTCAGGTCCAATGTGGTGATGCCGTTGCCGGCGTCGGCGGGAGCGCTCACCGCCATCTTGATCGGCTGCCCACCCGAAGCCGTCACGGTGACGGTCGAGCCGCCGCACTGGCGCCATCCGGACAGCAGCGTGTCCAGTTGGGACTGCGCCCCGGCCGGATCGCGGAACGCCGCCACGCCCTGGATGACTTGGATCGACTTGAACATGCTGCGCGTGTCGGTGAACTCGCCGGCGTGATACCCGGTGAAGGAGCCCGGGGTGTAGGCGTCCGGGCTGCCCGCGGCGATGCTTCCCCAGCATTCCGGGCGGTCGATGCTGCCGTCCTGCGCCGAGCGGCCGGGGCTGTTCCACGTCGGACCGACCTCGAGGTTCGCGTCGGAGGTGATGTTCCGCAGCGCGTCCAATCCGGGCAGCAGCGTGGTGATCGTGTCCGGTGGGACGGTCGGGGGCGGCGGCCCGGCCGACGTGGTCGAGTCGCGTGCCGTCCGGTGCGACGACGTGGACCCGCCCAGCGTCGCCCATCCGGCCAGCGCGACGACCGCCAACAGGATGAACACGTACGACAGCGTCACCCCGACCAGGGCGCGGTCGCGGCCGAGTTCGCCGGTGCGCCGGATCCGCGCCAACCCGAGGTGCCCCAGAACCGCTCCGGCGGGAGCGAACACGAACGCGAACACCAGTGACAGCGTCGCGAGGGTGTTGACGGCCGGGCGGTACGGCGGGGTCCCGGGCGGTTCCGCCGGCGGCTCGATCGGCTCCATCGGCTCGATCGGGGGGACCCGGCCGAGCGGGTCGTAACTCAGCGGGTTCTGCCAATACGGGTCCTGGGGGTTGGTCACGCCGTGCCTCCTTCGCGGCCGAACCTGCCCGAAATGTAGCCCACGACCAGGGACACATACCCCACCCGGGCGCGCCCACACCCGTTTGATGGCCGATTTCGCCGGGTAGCCGCTTCGGTGAGCGCGCAGCAGCCCTGCGCGTCGAACCAAGGGAGATGGGAGGGACACCATGGCACGCGCCATCACGTCGCCCACCGACGTGGTCGACTTTCTCGTCAGTCAGCACGAGCAGATCAAGGCGATGTTCGCCGACACCCTGGCGGCGTCCGGAGAAGCACGGGAGAAGGCCTTCGTCGAGCTTCGGCGGCTGCTCGCCGTGCACGAGACCGCGGAGGAGGAAATCGTTCACCCGCGGGCCAAGCGCAAGATCGCCAATGGCACCACCGTGGTCGACAAGCGGCTGCACGAAGAGCACGAGGCCAAGACCGTGCTGCAGCGGCTGGAAAAGCTCGACGTCGACAGCGAGGAATTCACCCGCGAGTTGACCAAGCTGCGCGACGCGGTGATCGACCACGCCGAGCACGAGGAGCACGACGAATTCGCCAAGCTGGGCGAGGAATTGAGCGCCGACGAGCTGGAACGGATGGGCCGCGCCGCGCAGCTCGCCGAAGCCATCGCGCCCACCCGGCCCCACGCCGGTGTGGAATCACAGGTGGCCAACCTGGCCGCGGGCCCGTTCGCCGCGATGCTCGACCGTGCCCGCGACGCCATCGTGGGCAAGGGCTGACGAGCCACCCGAGGCTGGGTACCCCCGCTCGGTGGGGGAGCGGGGGTACCCACGCCGCCACATTCTCATGACAGCCACCGCGAAGGCCCCCGGCGCCGACCGCTATCTCCCCGAGGAGCGGGACATCGACGCGCTGCGCAGCGCGGCCGAAACATGCCACGGCTGTGCGCTTTTCGAAGATGCCACCCAAACCGTGTTCGGCAACGGGCATCCCGGGGCGCCGATCATGTTGGTGGGCGAGCAGCCCGGTGACCAGGAGGACCGCGCCGGTGAGCCGTTCGTCGGGCCGGCGGGCCGACTGCTCGCCCGGGCGCTCGAAGACGCCGGCATCGACCCGGTGCTCACCTATCAGACCAACGCCGTCAAGCATTTCAAGTTCACCCGCAAGGGTGGCAAACGGCGCATCCACCAAAAGCCCGGCCGCACCGAGGTCGTCGCCTGCCGGCCCTGGCTGATCGCCGAGATCGAGGCCGTGCAGCCCGAGGTCATCGTGTGCCTGGGGGCAACGGCCGCACAATCGTTGCTGGGCACCACCTTTCGGGTTTCCGAGCAGCGGGGCCGGGAGCTGAAGCTCCCGGAGTCCGTCGACATCGCAAGGACGCCCGAGCCCATCGTGGTGGCGACCGTGCACCCGTCGTCGGTGTTGCGCGACCGCAGCGACCGCCGCGACGAGGTCTACCAGTCGTTCGTCGACGACCTGCGCATCGCCCGCTCCGGGCTGGCGTAGCCGCTCGGCCGACCCGGCCGGGTCAGCTCTTCTTGTGCGGCATGAACTCCTGCATCTTGGTTTTCAGGCCAACCTTGACGAAGCCCACACGGTCCTCGTCACCGGACAACACCGCGGTGGTGGCCGACTTGAACTGCTCCCAGGTGGCGTGCGGCGGGATGGGCGGCATGTCGGGATCGGTGAAGACGTCCAGCACGGTGGGGCGGTCGGCCGACAAGGCATTGCGCCACGCGTCGGACAATTCGTCCGGATCCTTGATCGCCATGGCGTTCAGGCCCAGGCTGGCCGCGAACGCGGCGAAGTCGACGTCGGGAAGGTTTTGGGACTCCGCGAATTTCGGGGCGCCGGCCATCGCACGCATCTCCCAGGTCACCTGGTTGAGGTCGTTGTTGTGCAGGATCGCGATGATCAGGCGGGGGTCTTTCCACTCGCTCCAGTAGCGCTTAATCGTGATCAGCTCGGCCATGCCGTTCATCTGCATGGCGCCGTCGCCCGCGAACACGATGACCGGCCGGTCCGGGTGGCCGAATTTCGCGCCGATGCCGTAGGGAACCCCGGGGCCCATCGTCGCCAGCGTCCCCGACAGCGAGCCGCGCATGTTGCCGCGGAAGCGCAGGTTGCGCGCGTACCAGTTGGCCGACGAGCCGGAATCGGCTGTGACGATGGCGTTCTCGGGCAGCTGCGGGGACAGCTCGGAGAACAGCCGCATGGGGTTGATCGGGTCGGCGCTGACCATGGCTTCCTTGTCCATCGTCTCCCACCAGCGCGCCACGTTCTTCTCGACGCCTTCGCGCCACGACCGGTCCTCCTTGCGGCGCAGGTGCGGAATCAGGGCGCGCAGTGCGGATTTCGCGTCGGCGACCAGGTTGACCTCGTACGGGTAGCGCATCCCGATCATTCGCCCGTCGATGTCGATCTGCACCGCCCGGCACTGGTCGAACTGCGGCAAGAACTGCGTGTAGGGGAAACTGGATCCGACGGTGAGCAGCGTGTCGCAGCCCATCATCAGCTCGTAGCTCGGCCGCGTTCCCAGCAGCCCGATCGATCCTGTGACCCAAGGCAATTCGTCCGAAAGGACGTCCTTGCCCAACAGCGCCTTGGCCGCGCCGGCGCCGAGCAGGTCGGCGACCTCGGCCAGCTCTTCGTGGGCCCCGCGCGCCCCGGTGCCCACCAGCATGGCGACCTTCTTGCCGGCGTTGAGGACGTCGGCGGCGCGCGCGATGGCGGCGTCGTCGGGGGCGATGTCTGGGTACTCGATGCCCAGGCTGGAGGGCACCATCTTGAACGCGTGCTCGGGCGGCGAGTACGGCAGCTCCTGGACGTCGCTGGGGATGATCAACGCCGTCGGCGCCCGCTGGGTCATCGCGATGCGGATCGCGCGGTCCAGCACGTTGGGCAATTGCTCGGGGACGGTGACCATTTGGACGTAGTCGCTGGCGACGTCCTTGAACAGGTTCAGCAGGTCGACCTCCTGCTGGTAGTTGCCGCCCATGGCGCTGCGGTTGGTTTGACCGACGATCGCCACCACCGGGACATGGTCGAGTTTGGCGTCGTAGAGGCCGTTGAGCAGGTGGACCGCGCCGGGGCCCGATGTCGCCGCGCAGACGCCCACTCGGCCGGTGAACTTCGCGTAGCCGACCGCCTCGAAGGCGCTCATCTCCTCGTGTCGCGACTGAATGAACTGGGGCTTGTTATCCGCCCGGCCCCATGCGGCGAGCAGGCCGTTGATGCCGTCGCCCGGGTAGCCGAACACGTGCTCGACGCCCCACGCCCGCAACCGTTCCAGCAGGTAGTCGGAGACCTCTTGTTTGGACATGTTGTTCCCTCCTGGGCAGACGGTTCTTCAGTGCTGGCGGGTGGGCGTGTGTGGCTGTTGGTTGAACCACCTGCAGGCAGGCGTGACTACGGCAGGCGGCCGCGCATGGGCGGCTTTGGCACTTCCCACAGGTGCCGGGTTACCCGCAAAGAGGGTTGTTATTCCCCTTCACGGTCCGCCCGGTGGACTCACAGCGAGTTAACAGCTGGCGGTGGGGAATCGTTCATGCCGTCTTGCGCAGGCCGGACGATCCGTTGGCGCTGTCGGCCTTGGCCAGGCGCCGGATCAGCATTCGAGTGGCCTTGTCCAGAATCTCCTGCGCCAGGTCGGGCGATTTGGCGCGCTCGGCGCGGCGCGCCGCCGCGGCGATGGTCAGACCCTGCTCATAGCCGGTGACGACGCGGGGATCCACGTAGGAACCGCGCGCCACCGCGGGCGTGTTGCCCAGCTCCTCGGCGACCTCTTTCATCACGGCGGCCTCGACGCGCTTGGCCACCCGGCCCGATACCGCCGGGTCGGCGTCGGCGAAGGCCGCGGCCGCCAGCACCGTGCCGTGCCACGTTCGCAGGTCCTTGACGGTGTAGTCGTCGCCGGCCAGCTCCTTGAATCGGGCGTTGAGGTCATCGGCGCGCACATCGATCCACCCGGAAGAGTTGCGGCACACCAGCAATCGCTCGGTGCGGTCGGGCCTGCGCATCAGCGCACGCACCGCGCGGACCACGTCGGGGTCCTCGATTTCCACGGTGCGACGAACCCCGCTCTTGGCCGGAAAGTCGAATTCGACGGCGTCGCGCCGGACCACCACGTGCTCACATAGCAGGGTGGACAACCCGTAGGACTCGTGTTCCTCGGCGTATTGCTCGCCGCCGGCGCGGAAGTAACCGCGGTCGAGCAGCCGCAGCGCGAGCGCCAGCACCCGCTTGCGGGTCAGGCCTTGGCGCGCAAGGTCTTTGGCGATCTCGGCGCGGCACGCGGGAAGCCGCGTCGACAGTTCCAGCACCCGGTCGAACTTCTCCTCGGCGCGTTCGGCCTGCCACGCGGAGTGGTAGAGGTACTGCCGGCGGCCGGCGGCGTCGACGCCGACGGCCTGGATGTGGCCGTTCGGATGCGGCGAGATCCACACCTTCTTCCACGCCGGCGGGATGACCAGATCCTTGATGCGCTGCAGGGTTTCCGGATCGGAAACCGGCTTGCCGCCCGGCTCGTAGTACGAGAAGCCCTTTCCGCGACGCTTGCGCGCGATTCCCGGCTTGCTCAGCACGCTGCGACGCAGTCGCATCATCGGCCCTCCACTCCCGTTCGCCGCCCGCACCGATATTCGCCAGAAGTACCCGCCCGCAAAGCCGTTCACACGGGTCCTCGGGGGTCAACGCGGAAACGACCCGCCACAACGTCGTGGCGGGTCGTCTCGTGGGCTGGATCAGCCGGCCATGAACTCGTGGTAGGCCGACTCCAGGTACGGCGGCAGGGCGGTGACGTTGCACTGCCGTTCGGTCTCGCCGATCGGCGCCAGGATGCCGCGCAGGTCGTAGTACTCCTGCGGGTGCCCGGTGAAGTAGCTGCGCAGGCTCGATGCGGCCTCGGGGCGCGGCTGGCCATAGGCGGCCGTCACCACCTGGTTGGCCCCGGGGTGCGCAGCCAGATACTGCTCGGCGGATCCTTGCACCGAGGAGACGGTGGAGTTCACACCGGCGGGGCTGCAGTCGGGTGCCGCGGCAGCCGACGGCGCGCCGACGATGCCCATGGCCATCCCCCCGAGCAGGCAGCCGGCGCTGACTCCGGCCACTCGGCGGCGCGCGACAATACTGCTGATTTTCATGATGTTTGTTGTCCTTCGAAACGAAATGGATTTCTTTCGACTGAGGCTCCCGATCCTCGAAATCCAAAGTAGCGGAGGCAAACAGTGGCGATGTTCGCTGACGACGAACGACGGGGCGCGCTTGGGCCGCTGAGGGCGCTCGCGGCCGTCTTTGCTAAGCGAACCGTGAAGCGGTCCGCAAATTTCTAAGAGAACGCACCCGTTCTTAACCAATCGTGATGTCGATCGTGACGCAATCGTTATTCGGGGTGCGGCCCACCGTGGACGGTTGATCATGCCGTGCGACGGGTATCCCGGACCGTCCCCGCGATACGAGGGCGAAAGGTGGGCATCGGGGTGGGCATTGCGGCGCGTGCGCAGCGGGTGGTGGCGCTGACGGCATGGGCTTTTGCGGTGTGGATCCTGCTGACCTGGACCCCGACAGTGGAAAACCTGCTGGTCGGCCTGGTGGTGGCGGTGGGGTGCGGGTTCGCTTTCGCTCCGCTGGGCCCGGTCGCCGGGCCGTGGTCGGCGTTGGCGCCTCGCCGTCTCGCCGCATTGGTGGCGCTCGCGGCCGCCTGTGCGGCGCGCATCGTGGCCGCCAACCTGTCGCTGTCGCGCCGCATCTTGTCGCCGTCGCGGCCGCTGCGCTCGGGCATGATCATCGCGCCGACCCAGGCGCGCTCCGACGGGGAACTCGCCGCGACGGGCCTGCTGACGTCCCTGGTCGTGGACAACCAGTTCGTCGACCTCGATCGCGGCCGGCACCTGTTGCAGTATCACGCGATGGCCGTGCCGCGCGGCCCGGCGCGGGAATCGGTGAACGGGCCGCTGGAGAGCCGAGTGATCGCGGTGAGCCGGTCTCGGGGCGGGACAAGCGGATGAGCGGCGTGCTTTCGGGGGTCTGCATCGCGCAGCTGCTGGTGGCGTGCGTCCTGCTGATTCGGCTGGCGCGGGGGCCGTCGGTGTCGGATCGCGTGGTCGCGCTGAACACCATCTCCACGCAGTGCGCGCTGGTGGTGTTGTTCTACGCCGCCGTGGCCGAACGCGCGATTTATCTGGACGTGGCGCTGTGGCTGGCCTCGTTCAGTTACCTCGGCGCGCTGGTGTGGGCGCGGTACCTGGAGCGGGGTCTGCTGTGAGCTCCGTCGTCACCGACGCACTAGTGATCGTCTTATGCGTTGTGGGAGTGTTCTTTTCGCTGAGCGGGGCGATCGGCATCCTGCGCATGCCCGACGTCTACACGCGAATCCAGTGTTCCTCCAAGACAATCACCGCCGGCGCGTTACCGCTGTTGGCCGGTCTGGCGGTGGCCAAAGGGCCTTTCACCGAGTACGGCTCGAGGGCGCTGCTGGTCGCCGTGTTGCTCCTGCTGGTCAATCCGATCGCCGCGCACGCGTTGGCGCGGGCGGCGTACAAGACCGGGGTGCCGATGTGGCACGGCGCGGTCATCGACCAGCCCGAGGGGCCCGGAGCGGGCCGGTGACATCGCTGTGGGCGGTCGACTATCTGTGCCTGGCGCTGGTCGTCGGCTGCGCGGTGCTGGTGGTGTTCCTGCGCAGCATCACCGGTTCGGTGATGGCCCTGTCGGCGATGGGCACCGTGCTGGGCGCGCTGTTCGTGGTCATGGCCGCGCCGGACGTCGCGCTCGCCACGGTCGCGGTCGGCGCGATCGCCCAGCCGGTCCTGTACCTGATCGCCATCGGGAAGATTCGCACCGACGTTTTCGACGCCGGTGAGCTGGGCGAGGCCCTCGACGATGGTGGTGCCCGCGATGACTGATCGACGATCCCCGCGCGAGGCCGGGTGGCATCGCGCGTGGCTGGGCGGGCTGCTGGTCGGCGGTTTCGCCGCCGTGGTGGCCGTCGGCTTCACGGCCTTGCCCGACGGTTCAAACGCGTTGCCGGACATCGCAAGACACGCGATGGCGATCGCGCTGCCGCGGTGGGGGACCACCGAGGTGGTCAGCGAAGTGGTCTACGGCAGCCGAGCCTTCGACACCTTCGGCGAGACGTTTTTGTTGCTGGCCGCCGTCGTCGCGGTGCTGCTGCTCTCGCGGGGCCGCGAACCGCGATCGGAGTTCGTCGGCGAAGCCAGCGCCGGGCGCGCCGAGCAGGAGAAGGCCGACCCCGACGAAGGCCCCGACCGGCGGGAGTCACAGGCGCGTGCGGCGGAAGACCAAGAGCGCCGGGACGAGCCGGAGCCCGCCCCCGAGCACGCCGACGACGACGCGCTGGGCGCGCCCGCCCCGGAGCGAGCGGTCGCGATGACGGTGGTGGTGCGAGTGGGCGCGCGCGTCGCGGCGGTCATCCTGGCGGTCGCCGGGGTCTACCTGGCCGCGTGGGGCTACACGCCCGGCGGCGGTTTTCCCGCCGGGGTGGTGCTGGCGGGCTGCGTCGTCCTGCTCTATACGGCGCTCGGGCACCGCGCGGTGCGCGCCGCGGTGCGCCCGGCGACGCTGGAGGTCGCCGAAATGGCCGGTGCCGCAGCCATTGTCGCGGTTGGCCTGGTGGGCATGTGGCTGACCGGTTCATTCCTGGACAATTGGCTTCCGCTGGCGCCCCAACAGACGATCCGCGCCGGTGGCACGCTGCAGGTGATCTCGGCCGCCGAGTTGGTGGAGGTGGCCACCGGCATCACGATCGCGGTGTTCGCGTTGCTGGGCATGGGACATGACTGGACACCCGACGAGGACGAATCATGATCGTCGCCAACTACGTCGCCGCCGGGGTGTTGTTCTGCCTCGGTTTGTTCGCGGTGACGTCGCGCCGCAACCTGATCAAAATCGTCCTCGGCCTGTCACTGATGGAGTCCTCGACCTATCTGCTGCTGGTGTCGATGGCCTATCGCAACGACTCGACCGCGCCGGTGCTCGCCGGGCTGCCGGGCGGGCGCACTCAAAAAGACCTGGTTGCCGGGAATGTGGCCGATCCGGTGCTGCAGAACTTCTGCATCACCGCGGTGGTCATCGGGGTGGCCATCACCGCGGTGTTCTTGACGGTGGTGGTCCGGGTTGCCCAGCACTACCGCAGCGTCGACGCGGCGGACCTGACCGAGCTGCGGGGCTGAGCCGGTGCCGACGCCCGCGCAGCTGCTCCCGTTGCCAGTGGTGCTCCCGCTGATCGGCGCGGTGCTGGCCCCGCTGGCCGCCCGGCGGGCGCGGCGGGCGCCGCTGTGGGTGGCGGTGACCGCGTTGAGCGCATCGCTGGCGGTGCTGCTGGGCGTCGCCGCGCGCGTGTTCGCCGGTACCGGTCATCTGTTGACGCACTTCCTGTCCAACGAACACCCGGTGCGGGGTGCGTCGCTCGGAATCGCCTTGGTGGCAGACCCTTTCGGGCTCACCTTCGCCACGCTGGCCGCCGGGGTGGGCATCGTGTTGGTGGTCAGCGCGCTTTCCGAACTCGGAGACCTCGGCCGCCGAGAGCTGGGTGGCCTGGCCTGCCTGGTGCAGCTGCTGTTGGCTGCGCTGATCGGGGCCGCGCTCACCGCCGACACGGTCAATCTGTTCGTCTGGTTCGAGGTGGCCGCGCTGGCCAGCTACGGCCTGACCGGTTTCTTTCTGGAACGCCCCATCGCGGTGGAGGCCGCCTTCAAAAACCTGGTCCTCACCAGCATCGCCGGCTTCTCGGTTTTCATCGGCAGCGCGATGCTCTACTCGGCGACCGGGGCGCTGAACTTCGGGCAACTGCACGGCGCCGTCGCCACCGGTGCCACCAGGGCGACGCTGCTCGCGGTCGCGTTTCTGGTGGCGGGCTTCGCGACCAAGGCCGGCCTGGTGCCGTTCCACGCCTGGCTGCCCGACACTCACACCCCCGTCCCGGGCGCCGTGTCGGCGCTGTTCTCGGCGCTGATGGTCGACCTCGGGGTGGTGGCGCTGGCCCGCCTCAGGCTGCAGGTATTCGTGAACCTGCCGTCGCTGCCGGCGCTGCTGACCGGACTCGGCCTGGCCTCGGCGCTGGTCGGCGCGGCGATGGCGTTGCTGCAAGACGACCTCAAGCGATTGCTGGCCTGGGACACCGTCGCCCAAACCGGAGTCCTGACAACGGGATTCGCGAGCAGGACCGCGGACGGCGTCGCGGGTGCGGTCTATCACCTGGTCAACCACGGACTGTTCAAGGCGCTGCTATTCCTGTGCGCCGGCGCGGTGGTGCACGCCACCGGGCTGACCAAGCTCTCCGAGATGGGCGGGCTGGTGCGTCGGCGTCCGCTGCTGACCGCGGCGTTCACGGTCGGGGTGTTGTCGATCGCCGGCCTGCCGCCGCTGAACGGATATGCCTCACTTGGCTTGATACACAAGGGTTTGTCCGACCGGCCCGCCGTGCTGGGCTGTGCGCTGCTGGCGCAGGTCCTGACCGTCGCCGCCCTGGGGCGCGCCGCATACCTGGGCTTCTACCGCCGCCGGAACCGGGCATACGCCCATTTGGAGCCGATCCGGCCGGGCATGAAGGCCAGCCTGATCATGTTGAGCGCGTGCTGCCTGGGCTTCGGCGTGTTGGCCGGCCCGTTCGTCGCGCACGTCGCCGGCCCCGCTACCGCCGGGCTGCTCGACCCGGCCGGATATGCGGCGGGCGCCCTGGGGTCGGCGGTCACGCTGCCGAACCCCGGCGTGGGATTCGGCTATGTCGAACCGAAGACGTTGGGAAGCATCGCCATCGAGCTGATCCTCGGGGTGGCGCTGCTGGTGCTGGCGCTGCGGCGCGACGGCGTTGCGCGATCGCTGGGGTGGCTGCGGCGCGTCCACACCGGGAGCATCAACGACTACGCCGCGTTCGTCACCGGCGGGATGATCGTCGTCAGTTGTGCGCTGCTGCTGTGAGCTAAGCCCCGCCGGGTTTTTCGCCGTCGGCCGCATGGTGCCCGTCGGTGCTCGGCGCCAATGTCCGCAGCCACGTGTCGACGTCGGGACCGACGACCACCGCGTGCCCGGACGCCAACAGCGCCCCGTTGGCGAGCGCGGCCACCGCGGGCCGCACGGTCCGCACCTGCCGGCCATCGCCTTGCTGGGCAAGCAGTTTCGATGTCAGTTCGGGCAGGCGAATGGGGTGCGGGCCGGTGATGGTGCGCGGGGTGTGCGACTGTCCCAGCGCCGCCTCGACGAGGACGTCGGCGACGGTGTCGGCGGCGATCGGCTGAATCAGCCAGTCCTCGACGATCACCTCGTCACCGTCGCAGCTCACCGCATCGCAGTGGGTGGCGCATTCATACCACTGGGTGGACTTCACGATCGTGGTCGGCACCGGGCCGTCGAGCACGATGTTCTTCGCCGCCCGTTTGCCTTCGTAGTAGGGGATGCCGTCGAATTCCGGGTCGTCGATGCCCGCGATCGTCGGCACCACCAGGCGGTGCACCTCCTGGATGGCACAGGCGCCCACGATGTTGTGCGAGGCGGTGGCCAGAGATTGGCCGATGTCGGACGGCTCGGGCGGCACCGGATCGGACACGTCGATCGCGACGTCCACCCCCTGGAGCGCCTCGCACAGGTCCAACCCGCTGAACACATCGACGCCCTGCTCGCGTGAGATCTCGACCACCGCGACGTCGCGCGACCTCAGCCGGGCGACAACGCGGGACCCGGCCGTGCCGGTGGCCCCTATCACGGCGATGGTGGTCACCGCCTTCACCCCCCTTCGCGCCGCCGGCTAGTACTACTACCCGGTAAAAGCCCGTTCAAACCGACCGATCGACGCTCCGATACGTTGGGGCGTGGATGCGACGGCGGGGCGTTTGGCGAGGCGTGCGGCGGGAACGCCCTAGGTGCCATCGAGCGCAAGCTCACTCACCACCGAGAGGGAGGTCGACCCATGGGGGACCAGAAGAGCGGGCCGCAGGAAGCGGTGCAGGGCGCCGTCGAGGGCGTGAAGGGCAAGGCCAAGGAGGTCGGCGGGGCCGTG
This sequence comes from Mycobacterium intracellulare ATCC 13950, assembly GCF_000277125.1. NCBI lineage: Bacteria > Bacillati > Actinomycetota > Actinomycetes > Mycobacteriales > Mycobacteriaceae > Mycobacterium > Mycobacterium intracellulare. The sequence continues at coordinate 4,142,029 of NC_016946.1, read as the reverse complement.
CTCGGCCGTGACGACCTTGCCGACGAGGGCCGGGCCCAGCAAGACAAAGCCGACGCCCAACGCGACGCGGGCAAGAAGGAAGCCGAAGCCGAGTCGGCGCGGGCCGGCGCGGACGCGGCCGAAGAGCGCCAGAAGAAAAACCAGTAAGCCGCTTGCTCGAGGGGGCGGGTCGGGCCCGGTTTCAAACCGCCGCTCCCGGTTATCCCTGCCGTGTCCCGCTGGAGCGGGCGGGCGGTGGATGAGCGAGGTGGACATGAACCTTCAAGCTCGGGTGTCCAGGGTTGTCGCGTTTCTGCGTGCGGGCTGCCCGCCGCTCGCCCCGGCCACGGGGTACGCACCGCTGCTGGCGTTGTTGCCGCGACGGGTGGCCGACGACGAGGTCATGGCCATCGCCCGCAAACTTGTTGCGCCCCAGCATCACCCGGTCGACAGCGCCGACGTCGGAGTGGAGATCATCAGGGTCACCGGCGAGGCGCCGTCGACGTACGACATCGAGCGTGTCCTGGGTGCCATGAAATCGGCCGGCGATCGCCCCGTGCTGACGCCGCGGGCTCAGACTCGCTGGAGGTCCACCACCAGCGGTCGGTGATCGGAAATCGGCATGGGGCTGGCGTCGACCGCTCCGCCGCGCAGCCGGGGATCGTCGGTCAAGATGTGATCGAGCTGGCGGTTGGGGTTATCGGCGGGAAACGTTTCGGCGGTGGCCAACGCCCGCATACCCGACCAGCGGCCAACGGTTTTCGGCGTCATGTTCAGGTCGCCGGTCAGTAGCCGTGGACCGGGGAAGCCGCGCAGGTCATGAATCACCCGCAGCAGCTGGCGCCTGTTCCAGCCCGGAACGAAGGACAAATGCGTGTTGGCCACCGTCAGCCCGCCCATCGGGGTGCGCAGCTGCGCGATGACCGCCGCCCGCGGCTCCTCGTCGACGATCATCACCCGGTTGGGGCCGGGCAGGTACATCGGAAACCGCATCGGGATGCGGGGCAGTCGCAACACCTGCCAACTGGCCACGGGGTATCGGGACAGCAGGGCGATTCCGTACGCGGCTGTCCCGGGTTGTTCCCGGCCGGTGGCGGCCATCCAGGTCGCGCCCGGGGTACCGGAAATCGCCGCCACGAACCGGTGCTCGACCGCGCCCATGGCCTCGGCCGCCGCGGCGGTCAGGTCGGCCCGCTCGGAGCGTGGCTGATCGCAGTCGACCTCCTGCAGGCTGAGCACGTCCGGATCGAGACGGCGCACGCAATCGCGCAGGCGCGCAACGTCGACACCGTCCCCGACCGTGCGGCCGTGCAGGATGTTGAAGGTCGCCACGCGCATAGGTTTTCACCTACCCACTTTGCCGCCTGGGCACTCACCGCGGCATTTCGTCGCGGATCGGCGCGGGGGTCACCGGAATACGAGCTCCCCCATCGCGGCACCCACCGCGAGCAGCCGCGCAAGCACGAAACCCGGCAAGGTGGGCGAGGATTCCCCGCCGGCGGGCTCGAGTTGGCTCCGATAGCATTGCGCCGCGCGGCGTTTGCGGCACATCGCCCAACTCGGTGACGGCACCGAATAGGCCCGGTCCCACGGCACCGCAGGATCGGCGACGCGCGCCCAATGCCACATCAGCACCGGATATTCCAGCAGCGTCGTGCCGGTGCGGGCGCACGCCGCGGAGGCAGCGCGCCCGGCGGCTTCGTGATCGGGATGCCCGTCGCCCCGCCACGTCGCCGCACACCAGGTCGCCGGGCCGCCACCCTCGAGGATCTCCGCCAGCGTGTCGGCCAACGTGTCCTCCTGATCGGTCAGCTCACCGGCGGGAAAACCCAGCGAGATCGGGCTGGGGACATTCAAAAGGCTGGCCGCCCGGCCCAATTCGTATCTGCGGATGGTTGCCATACGAAGTCGGTCCGTGACCGAAACATCGGGCTGGGCAGCGCCGCCGTCGCTGACCGAGACCACCTGAACGTCAACCCCCAGCGCGGTCAGCTGCGTGGCCATCGCGCCCAGGCCGAGGGTTTCGTCGTCGGGATGCGGGGCTACGACGATCAGCCGTCGGCACTCCGTCAGATCCAGTGTCGGCAGGGGACTTTCGGCGAAAGCAGCCAGCCACAACGGCACCGGTGTGCCGCCGTGGGTCAGCGGATCGGCCGCGAACGCGCAGTTGCCCGCCGGCACGGTTTTCACGGCGCCCTCATCGCCTGCCTGCCCGCCAGCTGCCCGAGTTCGGCCAGGTCCCGCTCCGCATGGCTCTGCCGGATGTAGATGCTCAGGTCGGCGACCCGTTGAGCGTGCCGTCCGTCCTGGCACAGCGGGCCGGGGCCCAGGGCCCGGCCGGTGCGCGTAATCGCTTCGTCGACAGCGTGTTCCACGACCGTGCGGACGCGGCGGGCCAGCAGTTGCGCGGTTCCGGATCGGTCGAACGGATCCGCGTCGACCTGCGCCGCGGCCTCGGCCAGCATCGCGTCACTGGCGGCCAGCGCGGCGTCCACCGCGCCCAGGTGCGCCAGCGAGTACGCGTCGGCGGATCGGCTTGCGGCGCAGCGGTATAGCGGGTCGGCGACCCTGCGTGCACCGCCGAGCCAACAGGCGGCGACACCGATTGCGCCGTGCCAGAAGCCCGGTCGATTCAGGTAGGCTCCGGGGTCACCCACGGCGACGGCCTGGGCGTTGGTGAACTGGACCGGCCTGGTGTCGCTGCCGGCCATCCCCGCGTTCCACCAGGTGCTGGGCAGGGCCTTGACGGCGGGGTCGGTCACGGTCACCGCGAACAGGCCTTGGGTCCCGTCCTCGAGCCGCGCCGTCACCAGCGCATGCGTGCAGAACCCGGCGCCCGCGCACCAGACCCTGGTGCCGTTCAGGGTGAACGCGCCGTCGGTGTCGGTTGCCGTCAACGCCGTGTCCGGCGCTTCGGCGGCCCACACGCCCCACAGCTGACCGGGGTCGGGGGGCTTGCCGCCCAACTCGTGCAGGATCGCGACCGCATCCACGTGCGACTCGGCGATCCTGGCCGCGACGATGTTGTCCTCGGCCAGCCGCGCCAGCCGCTGCCAGCGTTCGGCCGTGCGTCCCGACGCGGGCAGGGGAAGCTCGAGCCGTCCGGACTCGAGCCAGTGCTCGACCAGCCCCGCCGTCACGCCGGGCCGCCCACCGGGAGCGTTCCCCCTCGCCTGATGGGGTCGGGGGAGGGGGCCGAAATCACGACGGCCGCAGCATCGTATGAACGTGGCACCGCGGTTGACATAACGGACGATTTCCCCGTTGCGCGCATGTTAAACGGCCTTACGACCGTCCGTCATCAGGTTGCCGGTCCGGCCCGCGGGGTATCACCTAATGCACCATGGAACCCCTCGACGCACATGCCGACGCAACCAGCTGCGCCTCGCGGTTGCGAGAGGCGCTGAGAGGCGCCGCCTCGGCGCTCAAGGAACATGGGCCGCGCTTCGCCCTGGCCGGCAGCTATGCGTTATGGGCTTACGGCGCACCGGAACCCAGCCACGACGTGGACCTCGTGGTGGCCGAGGCCGACGTGGAGACGGCGGTGGCCACCCTGACCAATGCGGGCTTCGCCATCGAACGTCCCCCGGAGGATTGGTTGTTCAAGGCCCGCACCGGCGACACGCTCGTCGACGTCCTGCATCGCATCAACGGCGTGCCCGTCGACGCCGCGACGCTGGATCAGGCCGAACAGCAGGAGGTCCTGGCGATCGGCATGCCGGTGCTGCCCCCGACCATGGTGCTCGTCCAGCAGTTGCGCTCCCTGGGGGAGCATCACTGCGACTTCGGCCGGTTGTTGCCGGCCGTGCGCGCGGTGCGTGAACGCCTGGACTGGCAGCGCATCGAGGCGGAGACTGCCGAAAACGATTACGCGGTCGCCTTCTTGGTGCTGGCCGACCGGCTCGGCCTGTCGCGTCAGTGATTACGCAGCTTGGCCACCAGCTTGTCCTTGGTCAGGCTCGAATAGCCTGACATGCCAAGCTCTTTGGCCCGCTTCTTCAGTTCCGGAACGGTCCAGTCCTGGTAAGACCCGGACTTTCCGCCCTTGCGGCCCACCGAGGACTTGCCCCGGCCGGCGGCCGCATTCGAAATCCGCGCGGCCTTCTCCTTGGAGTCGCCCTTCTTGCGCAGATCCTGGTACAGCTTCTCGTTCTTGATCGACGAACGCGGCATGATCCATCCTCCTGTCCACGATGAGACACCTTTTCAGTTATGCCCGCCCGGGCCGCGGGGAAAACACCGGCGCTAGGCCGGAACCGGGTCGGTGCGCCGTTGCCAGCAACGGTGTTGGGCGAGCGCGCCGGCGAATTCCTCGACGAAGCGATCGGGCAACTCGTCGGCGGCGGCCTTGGTGGTGATGACGGACTGGTCGTTGAGCACGTCGGTGTCCTCGGCGAGGCGGTTGGTGATACCGGCGGTGCGCAGCAGGTCGACGCCGGCGCCGTACGCCCCGATGGGCTTGAGATGCTTGTAGGCCTCGGTCACGAAGTGCACCGCATACCCGTCGTTGGACAGCGTCGCGATCGACCGCGGCCCGCACGCCACCACGACCGCGTCGTAGAGCACCGACGCCATCGTCGTGAAGGACCGGTCAACGGGCAGTTCGCCGCCGGACCCGCCCTCCAGCGTGCCGCCGGCCACCGGCGCCAACACCTCGACCACGGCCCCGCGCTGTCCCATCAGCTCGATAAAGCGCTGTGTCCCCACCACATCGACGCCGTTGGCGGCCAGCACGGCGACCTTGCGCGATTCGATGGTGTCGCCGGCGTCGGTGACCTGTGACAGCGCCGGTGAGGCGGTCACCGTGTCGACCTGCTCCTCGGGCGGCGCGGGAAGCCCCAGCTTCGCGGCCACCTGGGCGGCCAACTCGCCGTCGACCCGCGCGAGCTGTGCCACCACCGCCGAACGGATCTCGGGCATCTCCACCTTGCCGAGCTCGAAAGCGAACGCGGCGACGATGTGTTCGGCCTCCACGCGCGTCATGCTCATCCAGAACATCCGCGCCTGGCTGTAGTGATTCTCGAAGGACTCGGCCCGCTTACGCATGGTCTGCCCGTCGAGCCGCTGGGTGTAGTGCCGGAACACGTTCTCGTCGGCCAGCGCTGGGCAGCCGCCGCCGATGGTGTTCTTGTAGTAGCTGGAGCGGCCCTGCGGAATCGCGTGCTGTCCGTAGCCGTCGTGCTGGTTGGTCCGGACCTCGGCCACCGGCCGATTGATCGGCAGCTGGGCGAAGTTGGGGCCGCCCAGCCGGATCAGTTGGGTGTCCAGGTAGGAGAAGTTGCGGAACTGCAGCAGCGGATCGTTGGTGAAGTCGATGCCGGGCACCACGTTCGCCGTGTGGAACGCGACCTGCTCGGTCTCGGCGAAGAAGTTGTCCGGGTTGCGGTTGAGCACCATCTTGCCCACCGGGCGCACCGGAACCTGTTCCTCGGGAATGATTTTCGTCGCGTCGAGAAGATCGAAATCGAAGCTGAACTCGTCCTCCTCGGGCACGAGCTGGACGCCGAGCTCCCACTCCGGGTACTGGCCCGACTCGATGGCCTCCCACAGGTCGCGGCGGTTGTAATCGGGGTCTTTGCCGGCGATCTTTTGGCATTCGTCCCAGATCAGAGAGTGCACGCCGAGCCGCGGCTTCCAGTGGAACTTCACGAAAGTGCCCTCGCCGCGGTCGTTTACCAACCGGAAGGTGTGCACGCCGAAGCCCTGCATCATCCGGTAGCTACGCGGCAATGCCCGGTCCGACATCAGCCACATGATGGTGTGCAGCGTCTCGGGCTGCAGCGCCACGAAGTCCCAGAGCGTGTCGTGGGCCGACTGCGCCTGCGGAATCTCGTTGTGCGGCTCCGGTTTCACCGCGTGCACGAAATCGGGGAACTTGATGCCGTCCTGGATGAAGAACACCGGGAAGTTGTTGCCCACCAGGTCGTAATTGCCTTGTTCGGTGTAGAACTTGGTGGCGAAGCCGCGCACGTCGCGCACGGTGTCGGCCGAACCCCGCGAGCCGGCCACCGTGGAGAATCGCACGAACACCGGGGTCTGCAAGCCTGGAGTGGTCAAGAATCTCGCCGCGGTGTATTGCGCCAACGCGTCGTCGTACGGTTCGAAATAGCCGTAGGCGCCGGCGCCCCGCGCGTGCACCACGCGCTCCGGGATGCGCTCGTGGTCGAAGTGAGTGATCTTCTCCCGGGCGTGAAAGTCCTCCAGCAGCGTCGGTCCCCGGTCACCGACCGACAGCGAATCGTCGGTGTGGTCGACGCGCACGCCCTGCTGGGTCGTCAGGTATCCGGTGTCCCGACGGAAGCGTGCGGAGTCCAGGTCGCGCTGCTTGGGATTCTGGTCGGTGGCCATGACTGCCTTTCTGGCTTGATTTGCTGTGATGGGCCGCTCAACGATCGCTCAACGATGTGGAGTACCACCGTCAAACCCGTGTAAAACGGCCCCAATCCGGCCCTATCCCTCCTTTCGAGGGTTGTCTACCATCGATGCGGGTAGACGGAAGTGGTGATTGCGGCGGCTAACGAAAACGGCGGGAATCGGGCGGCCCTGGAGTCCCGCCGGAGCGATGTTCGATGAATATCCCGCCTCCGGGGATCGGGATCGAGACGGAAACACGTCACGACACAACGATCCTGACGATGACAGGAGTGCTGGATAGCGCAAGCTATCTCACCATCCGTAACTCCGTGATCGCGACCGCGATCGACGAGCCCCATGCGGTGATTGTCGATATCGACCGTTTGCGCGCGTCCTCCGCTTCAGCCTGGACGGTGTTCAACAGCGCTCGTTGGCATGTCAGCGTGTGGCCGGACGTTCCGATATTGCTGGTGTGCGGACAGCTGACGGTGCGCCGGGCGATCGCCACGGCCGGGGTGGCCCGATATGTGCCGGTACATTCCACCCGGAAGCTCGCGCTGGAGGCTGTGCGCGATCAAACCTTCAAGGTCCGGCGACGGGCGCGCACCGAGCTTGCGCGATCCAGCGGCAGCATCGACCATGCACGTGGCTTGGTCACCGACCGGCTTACCAAATGGGACATCCGCGAAGTGGTCGCGGCCGCCGCCACGGTGGCGACCGTCTTTGTCGAGAATGCGCTCGACCACACCGAGAGCGCGCCGGTGTTGATCGTCGAGAACTATCGAGGCACCGTCACTGTCGCGGTCGAGGACGACAGTCCTCGCTTGCCCCGCCGGCGCGAAGCCGTCGACCGCCGTGCCGAGGTCGTCTCCGGTCTGGCGATCGTCTCCGCGGTATCGCGGGCGTGGGGCGCGGCCCCTACGTCGTCGGGCAAAACCGTCTGGGCATTGGTCGGGCGGGAAAACCGGCTCTGATATCGCCTCCGGCGTTTCACCAGGTCTCCTTGGGGCCGACAGGCGAAAGCCTGGCCAGGAAACGAAGCGCCGATCTGTTCGTTTCGCGGACGCCCGCAAGTGGTATGCCTCGTGATGTTGGGACGGATGGACGAGGCGCGCGGAGGGAACCGCGAGTGAAGATCGCAATTGTCAGCGGCGATGACGTGGTCGGGGAGGACCCCGAGCAGTTGGGCGTCGCATTGACGGCGCAGGGGCATGACGCGACCGTGTGCTTCCGGCGAAACGGTCCACGGCCTGCCAAGGCCACCGCCGGCGCCTGCCGCAGCGTGGCGGTTCCCGTTGGTCCGCGCGCCGCAGCCGACGCCATCGACGTGCTGCCTTACGTCGGGGACTGGGCGGCGAAACTCGAGCGCGTCTGGTCAAAAAAACAACCCGACGTCGTGCACGCATACGGGTGGCTCGGCGGATTGGCCGCCCAGCTGGCCGCCCGACGTCGGCGTGTCCCGGTCGTGCAGACGTTCTTAGGCCTCACCGCGGCCTCACGCGCCCACGACGCGGCCTCGGCGCGTAGGAGCGAACGCCAGCGCATCGAGCCGTTGTTGGCGCGCAGCGCCGCTTGGGCGACCGGCGAGAGCAGCGCCGAGGTCGACATGCTGGCCCAACTGCGCCACAGCCGGGCCCGGGTGTCCGCGCTGACCTGTGGAGTGGACTCCGAGCGATACACCCCTACCGGTCCTGAAATAGCCCGCGACGGGCTGCAGCGCATTCTCTGTGTCGCGCCGAATCCACTGCAGCATAACGGTTTTGACATTGCGATCAGCGCGCTGTCCCGGGTTCCGGGCGCCGAGGTGGTCATTGCGGAAACCGAGGCGACCAACACCGTGCACGACGACGCGCGGGCCCAGCTGCAGTATCTCGCCAAGGAATTCGGGGTCGCCGATCGTGTCCGCTTCGCGGGCACAATCCCCGGCAAGGAAATGCCGATGTGGGTCCGGTCCGCCGACATCATGGTGTGCACCCCTCGCGAACCGCTGCGCCCCTCGACCGCGTTGCAGGCCATGGCCAGTGGCGTGGTGGTGGTCGCCGCGACCGTCGGCGCCCTCGCCGACGTCGTCCTCGACGACATCACCGGCGTCGTACTGCCGCCCGAAAATCCGGTCGGCCTGGCCGCCGCGCTGAGACGGCTTCTCGCCCAGCGCTTTCAGTGCGAAAGCATGGGCGCGGCCGGGCGCAGCCGCGCACAGTCACGCTTCGCATGGGAGCGGATCGCGCTCGACGCGCTGAATGTCTACCAGAGCCTGGGCGCGCAAGGCCGGGCATCCACAGATCTGTCATCGACGGCGGCACGGTGATGCAATGACGAGGCTGCCCCCGGTCTTTCCTCCGAGCCGGCCATGACCACCGCGACCCGCGCGACCGCCAGTTTGCCCTCCGCGGAGCTCGTCGGTTCTGCGGGCGTACCGGCCGAGGAGACCCGGGCCGAGTACCGCCCCGCACGTCCCGAGCTCGGAGGTGAGCACGAGCACGGGGTCCAGCCAGTCGCGGTGGAATACAAGCAGTTTCGCGGCATCGATGCGCGGGCGGCGCGCCGGCTTTTCGCCGCCGCCTATCGGCCGGGCTGGCGGCTCTCCGGCTTCACCGGACACTGCGCGGTGTCGCATCGGCGCCGGGACACCGGATCGATGACGGTGGACGAGGTGGCGATCCAGGGTCGATTGACGCTCGAGATCCCGGCGGGCGACACCGTTGTCGTCATACAGCCGCGCGCGGGATCGTTGAGCGTCGCGGGCGGCCCCTCGGCGACCGCGGACTTCCCCATCCTCGTCGCGCACGGCATGTCGTGTGTATTGCACTGCAACGGGGCACGTTTCGATGTGGTTGTCCTCGCGGCGGAGGTGCTGCACGCGGTCGCCGCCGAATGGCACACGGCGCTGTCGCAACGGACCCAGTTCTTGAAGTGGCGACCACGTTCGCGTGCCGCCGTGCGGGCCTGGCATCGCGCGCTCGACTACGTGTTGACGACGTTGGCGTGTGCCGACACCGCCCAGCAACCGATGATCGCCGCGGGCATGGCCAACCTGTTGGCCGGCGCGCTGCTCGAGTGTTATCCATCCAATGTGACCGAGCAGGATCCGGGCGGCGACGGCACGCTGCCCGAAACGCTCAAGGAGGCGGTGTCTTTCATCCACCGTCACACCACCGAGGACATCGGCATCAACGATGTCGCGGCCGCGGTGCATCTGACCCCCCGGGCGGTCCAGTACCTGTTCCGCCGCCAACTCGACACCACACCCACCGAGTACATGCGCCGTGTCCGGCTGCGCCGCGCCCATCTAGAGCTGATCGCGGCGTCGGCGGGCACCTCGACCGTCACCGAAATCGCCCAGCGGTGGGGGTTCGCGCACACCGGGCGGTTCGCGGTGCTGTACCGGCAGACCTACGGGCAAAGCCCCCACACCACGCTGCGCCAGCAGACCCCGGCGTGACGGCCGCGCGATCAACCGCTCACCCGGTGCAGCAGTTGCTTCGCGGCATAGCGCCCACCGAGCACCGCGCCGGTCGCGGCGGCCGGAGCCGGGCGGATCCACGTCCGTACGTCGGTCAGCGCGATGTGGTACCCGAAGAGCCGGATTTCCCAAACCAATACCGAATGTCGGGATAAAATCGTCTCATCCTTAGCTGCGGCGACGGGGCCGTGTTCGAGGGGGGAGCGGCGCATGAGTGCTCGACGGGCGGTACGCGCTTTTGACCCGTTCCCCGAACGGCTGCCACCGAGCGAGACCCTGCCGGTCCGCGCGGCCGACGGCACCTGGCTGCACGCGGAGGTGTTCGGGCCTGCTGACGGTTATCCGATCGTCTTGACGCACGGCATCACGTGCGCGATCCGCGCGTGGGCCTACCAGATCGTCGACCTGGCCGGCGACTACCGGGTGATCGCGTTCGACCATCGCGGGCACGGCCGCAGCGGCGTACCGCGGGCCAAGGCGTACAGCCTCAAACACCTTGCGTCCGATCTGGATTCGGTGCTAGACGCGACGCTGGCGCCGCATGAACGGGCGGTGGTGGCCGGCCACTCGATGGGCGGCATCACGATCGCCGCGTGGTCGGAGCGCTACCGGCACAAGGTTCCGCGGCGCGCCGACGCCGTCGCGCTGATCAACACCACGAGCGGCGACCTGATTCGCAACGTGCAACTTCTCGCGGTGCCCCACGGGCTGTCGCCGGCGCGGGTGCTCGCCGGGCAGGCCCTCATCGGCGTCTTTGGTGGGTTTCCCGTCCCGGGTGCGGCCCGCATCCCGAGCCGTTATGTGGTCGCGATGCTGGCGACCGGGCGCGACGCCGACCCGAGCATCGCCCGCCTCGTCTACGAGCTCTTCGAGAACACGTCGCCGCGGGGGCGGGCCGGCTGCGCGCGGGCGCTGGTCACGTCGATGGGGTCCCGCTATCTCGACCTGAGCGGGCTGACGGTGCCGACGCTGGTCATCGGCAGCGAACGCGACCGGCTGACACCGATCAGCCAGTCCCGCCGGATCGCACGCGACGTGCCGAATCTGATCGGTCTGGTGGAGCTGCCCGGTGGGCACTGCTCGATGCTCGAGCACCCGCGCGAGGTGAGCCGCCAGCTGCGCACGCTGGCCGAAGCGGCGATCCACCAATCGGCGACCAGCCGGATCAGCTCATAGCAGCGCGGTGATCTCGGCGGCCGCACGCTGGCCGGACCTGATCGCCCCGTCGAGGAACCCGGTCCATTCGTCGGCGGTCTCGGTGCCCGCCCAGTGGATCGGGCCGACCGGTTCGCGCAGCCACCGCCCGAACCGCGTCCACGACCCCGGCGGCACCGCCGCGGTCGGGCCGCCCGGCGCGAATTCCTCTGCGCCCCAACGATGATCGACGTAGTCGAGCGGTTTGAGTGCGTCGTCACCGAAAAGCGTTGCAAAGCAACGTAACACGTCGCGACGGCGCTGGTCGCCGGGCAGTGAGTCGAACGCGCGGGCGTCGACGAAACCCATGAGGATGCCCGGACCGTCCGGGTGCGGGCTGACGTCGAACGTGATAAAAACGGGGCCCCGGTCGGACAGCGCCTGCCCGGAAAAGCCGTTGGCCCGCCAAAACGGCGTGGAATAGGCCGCGTACGCCTTGCTGAGCCGGCCCTGCGGCCAATGCCGGGCGAGCTGCTCGTACTCGGCGGGCAGCGGGGGAGTGAACTCGATCGAGGCGCGATGGGCCGGCGGGATCGCGACGATGACGAAGCCGGCCTCGGTCTCGCCGACATCGGTCGTCACGGTCACGCCCGCACCGTGGCGTTCGATGCGCCGCACCGGTGCGCCCAGCACCACCCGCGTGTCCAGTTCGGCGGCCGCGGCTTCGGCGATCTGTTGCGTGCCGCCGGGAAAGCGGTCCTGTTGGGCGCCGTCCTCGACGTCGAGCAGTCGGTCCAGGCCGCCGGCCGCGTGCGCGTAGCGGGCGGCGTGCAGCATCGACACGTCGTCGGGCTCGCACCCCCAGGTCACCCGCGCCACGATCGCCAGCAGGTCGCGCGACGAGGCGGTTGCCCGCACCGAGCGCAGCCAGCCGCCGAGCGACAGGCCGTCGAGTTCGCGCGCCCGGCGGGCGTCCCACGGGGCCGCCAGCGGGACGCCGCGGGCGATCCGGTCGAACTGCCAGCGCAGCCGGCCGATGTCCAGCAGCCCGGTCAGGGACAGCTTGGGAATGGTGCCGCGATACGCGTGCGTCCAGCCGCGCCAGTGGATCAGGTTCTTGCCGTCGTGGTGCGTGGGCGTGGTGGGGACGTCGAGTTCGGCCGCCATCGCCAGCACGGCGTCTTGGGTCGGCCCGACGAAAGTGCCGCCCAGATCGGCCGGCAATCCGGCGACGCTGCCGGTCAGCGACCGCCCACCGACCCGGTCGCGGCCCTCGAAGACCACCACGTCGTGGCCCTGCCGGTTCAGCTCGCGCGCGGCGGCCAGCCCGGCAAAGCCCGCTCCGACCACCACGACGTCGACGATCCGGGGCGGCTGTGACACGCGGTCTAGTGAACCGCATTTCTGCGAGTTGCAGGGCGAAATCGTGAAGCGCGGACCGGTTACGGCGCGACCGTCAGCCAGTCCTTGAATCCCGACGGGTCGTGGCGGCCCAGCGCGCCGTGCTCGTAGAGGCCCCAGCCCTCCACTGGTGGCTTGTCGCCGTCGCGGCACAGCGCCCGGCCGACATGGTCGATCACGCCGAACCCCGCGCGCGCGACGATCGCCGGGTCCGTCATGTCGTAGGTCAGCCGCTCGGCGAACTTCTCGCCCTTCCACATGCCGTGTATCCAGTCGGAATCGCCGCCGTAGCCGCCGCCGACGTGAATGGGGACCGGCAGCTTGGACTCCACGTCGAAGTGGACCTCGGTGCCGTCGGGGGAGGTGGCCTCGATGGTCGCGCCGGTCGGGATGCGGGTGCCCGAGCGGTAGTGGATCTTGACCCGCGGCCAGCCGAGCTGCTCGACGCGGCCGTCGCGCCAGATCCGGGTGCAGTCGTTGAGCGAACGGAACCCGTTGGGCTCCTCCTGAATGATCAGGACGATCGCGAAATCGTCGAAGGCCATGGGCACATAGAGCCACCACATGCCCTCGAACGGCGGGTCGGCGGGCCGGCCGGCGGGCTCGGCCTCGCCGATCGGGCGGATGCCCCAGGACCGGTCGCGGCTGCCCAGCCAGGTGTTGGGGTCGACGGTGATTTCCTCCCCGTCGACGACGATGTGGCCGCTCCAGCTGCCGAGTTGCGCGAAACGCTGTGCGTCCAGCGTCACCCGGTTGCCCGAACGCAGGATGTGCGGCTGCTCCTGGACGACGTCGAACAACCCCTTCCAGGTGAGATCGGCTGCGATGCCTTCGGTTTCGTCGAGCACGATGCGCAGCCGGTGCAGCGGTTCGATGACCTCGACGCGATAGCCGTTGACGTGCTGGTTGAGCCGGTCCTGATCGATGGCGTCCGAGACGTGCACGGCGGTCTGGGTGTCCCCCCGCCTGACGAGCAGGAACGCGTCCTTGACCCCGAGGTTGGGGTAGTAGCCGATGCCGCTGATGACGAAGATGTTCCCGGTGCGGTCGTGGGCGTTGAAGTAGGAGCGGTCGTAGAAGTTGCGGTCCGAGGAGCCCGGCCACGCGATCGGCTGGGGGATCTGATGTACCGGGTATTCGTCGAGCGGTCCGAGCATTACTGGTCCTCTCCGATCAAACGTCGCATCAATCCGGCGTGGTAGAACAGCGATTCGACATCGTCGGGCTTTTCGGTCTCGCCGAAGTGCACGCGCCGCGCGCCGGTGCGCATGAACACGCACGCCCACATGACGCCCGAGTACACGTAAAACCAGTGCAGATCGCCGACTTCGACGCCGGCCAGGCGCGCGTAGGTCGCGCGCACGTCCTCCTCGCGCATCACCTCCGGCAACCCCGGCAGCATCGCCAGGCCGGCGAGTTCTTGAAAGACCATGTGCGCGAATATCATCCACGCCACATCCAGCTCGCGCGGGCCCAGCGTCACCATTTCCCAGTCCAGCACCGCCACGGGCGCGAAGTCTTTGTACAAAACGTTGCCGACGCGCGCGTCGCCCCACAGCAGCACCGGCTCGGCGGCGGCCGTCTCGGCCGGCCAGTTGGCCTCCAGCCAGTCGAAGGTGCGTTCCAATAGCGGCGATCGCCCGATGTCGGGCACGGCGAAGTCATACCAGGACCGCACCCAATTGAAGTGCTTGCGCAGCGCGGTGTCCCCGATTTGTCCCTCGGTGAGGAAGCCAAAGGTGTTCTGCGCGTCGGGAATCGAGTGCAGCGAAGCCAAGACGCCGACGGTGGCGTCTTGCAGTTCGCGCTGCCGTTCGGCGGGCGCGTCGGCGAACCAGTTGCCGCCGAACGTGTAGGGCATGACGTCGGGCGGCACCTCCCCGTCGACGTAGTCCATCACGAAGAACGGTGTGCCCAGGACGTCACCGGTGTTCTCCAGCCACCGCACCCGGGGCACGGGCACGTCGGTGAGTTCGCCGACCTTGCGGATGACGTCGAATTGGTGGTCGAGCCGGTAGGTCGGGAAGACCTGCACGTCCTCGGCGGTGGGCGCCACCCGCGCCACCAGCTTTTTCTCGGTCGGTTGCCCGTCCTGCTGCCAGCGGACGGTCAAGATGATGGTTTCCGACGACATGCCCGTCGAATCCACGCCGCTTTCGACGGTCACCTCGGGTTTTGCGCCGTCGGGCAGTACGGTGGAGAGCCAGCGCGACATCACCGTCGGCAACGTGGTGACGTCGCGGCTGGAGCGCTGCAGCCGGTCGACGTTGTCGACTGCCGGTTCAGTGGCCACGGGGAGTGCCTCCATCCTTTGAGACTTTTTCGCGGCAATTACGATACGGTAGGTAGCGTTATGAAAGCAGACCCGTCCGGCCTTGACAAGGCCCCCGGCGCCGGCCGCCCGCGCGATCCGCGTATCGACTCGGCCATCCTATCGGCGACCGCGGAACTGCTTGTCCAAACGGGCTATTCAAACATCAGTCTGGCCGCGGTGGCCGAGCGCGCCGGCACCACGAAGTCGGCGCTGTACCGGCGGTGGTCCAGCAAGGCCGAGCTGGTGCATGAGGCGGCCTTCCCCGTGGCCCCCACCGCGCTGGAGGCGCCGGCCGGGGATATCGCCGCCGATACGCGGATGATGATCGAGGCCGCCCGCGACGTGTTCACCACCCCGGTGGTGCGCGCCGCGCTGCCCGGCCTGGTGGCCGACATGACGGCCGATCCCGCGCTCAACGCGCGGGTGATGTCGCGATTCGTGGACTTGTTCGCCGCGGTGCGGGTGCGGCTGCGCGAGGCCGTCGACCGGGGCGAAGCCCATCCCGACGTGGATCCGGATCGCTTGATCGAGTTGATTGGGGGAGCGACGATGCTGCGGATGCTGCTGCGCCCGGAGGAAGAGCTCGACGACGCGTGGGTGGAGCAGACCACGGCCATCGTCGTGCACGGCGTGCGGCGATGACGGGCCGGCTCGCCGGGCGCGCCGCGATCGTCACCGGTGCCAGCCGCGGCCTCGGTCGAGCGATCGCGTTGGCGCTGGCCGCCGAGGGCGCGGCGGTGGCGGTCGCCGGGCGCACCGAAGAGGTCTGGGATGACCGGCTGCCGGGAACGATCGGTGAGACGGTCGCCGGCATCGAGGCCGCGGGCGGACGCGCCGTCGCGGTGCGCGCCGATCTGACCGACCGCGACGAGATCGCCCGGCTGGTGGACTCGGCGCGAGATGCGTTGGGCCCGATCGCGATTCTGGTCAACAATGCGGCCTTCACCGCGCCCGGCCGCCCGCCGGCGCCCGGCGGCGAACCGCGCCCCAAGCCCGCCAAACCGCCGAGCGGCGCCGCCAAGCCCGGCTGGCCGGGGTTCGTCAGTACGCCCTTGCACGCGTATCGCCGGCATTTCGACATCGCGGTGTTCGCGGCTTACGAGCTGATGCAGCTGGTGTGCCCCGACATGATCGAGGCGGGTGGCGGGTCGATCATCAACATCACCTCGGTCGCGTCGCGACTGCCCGGTGATGGCCCGTACGCCGACCGCAGCGGCGGTGTGCTGCCCGGGTACGGTGGGTCCAAGGCGGCGCTCGAGCATCTAACCCAATGCGCGGCATTCGATCTCACCGACCACAACATCGCGGTCAACGCGCTGTCGCCGTCCAAGCCGATCCTCACACCGGGGCTTTCCTACTACGCCCGCAACTTCGACGACACCGCGTCCGCGGATGAATTCGCCCGCGCTGCAGTGGAATTGGCGCTCGTCGACCCCGGCAAGGTCACCGGACGCACCATCGGGCACCTACAAGTGCTCGACG
This sequence comes from Mycobacterium intracellulare ATCC 13950, assembly GCF_000277125.1. Taxonomy (NCBI): domain Bacteria; kingdom Bacillati; phylum Actinomycetota; class Actinomycetes; order Mycobacteriales; family Mycobacteriaceae; genus Mycobacterium; species Mycobacterium intracellulare. The sequence goes on along the minus strand of NC_016946.1, from coordinate 4,125,902 downwards.
GCAGTTTCCGGCCGTTCGCGCTGGACTGAGCCGGGGCGGTCGATCGCACTCCGGCGAAGCCTGGACCACGCCACCGACGCTATCGAACGCCAGTCCTGGCCCTAGGGCCGCCTGACGTGCAAGTATGAGCAAAGCCAGTGCCGCAACGGCGGCAGGCAACCGGTTGAGTGGTGTGCCCATGCCTGGTATGGATAAGCCGACAGGGCGGGTCGTGGCCCTGATCGTTCTCCTACTCGTGGTCGCGGCCGCCCTGCGCGGGTATTTCCCGGCTCAGCAGCATGCGGCCCGCAGCGAGTCGGGGGGCCGGGCGGCCATGGTGTTCGTGGTCGCCATCCTGGCGGCGACGCTGGCCTTGGTCGCGATCGCGGTCGTCGCGCGGTTGCGAGACCCCCGTGCACCCGCGCCGTCCGCCGGGGCGCTGTCCGACATGCTGGGCACCGGGAGGGGCCGACCGAGCTGGCGGGTGTTGCTGGTCGGCCTCGCGGTGATCGTCGCGTGGCTGCTGATCGTGATGCTGCTGAGCAGGCTCCTGGCGCCCCACGGCATCGGCCCGGCTCCCTCCCCATCCGAGACCGGCGGCCAGCCGCCGTCGGGGCATGGCGGCTCGCCGCCACCACCGCAGCAGCAGCACCGGCCGCGCGACGGTTCCCAGAGCATGCTCGGCGTGCTGCTCGCCAGCACGGCCGCGATGTTGTTCGTGATCGTCGCCGGAACGGTCGCCACGGCGAGGCGACGGCAGCACCCGATCGCACTCCGCATCGCCGACGAGCCGGCCGAATCCCCGGCGGCCGCGGCGCCGCCGCGGTCGCTGGCGCGGGCCGCCGAGCGTGGGCTGGCGGAGATGACGGACCTCAGCCGCGAGCCGCGCGAGGCGATCATCGCCTGCTACGCCGCGATGGAACGCGAACTCGCGCATGTTCCCGGGGCCGTCCCCCAGGACTTCGATACCCCCTCCGAGGTGTTGGCCCGTGCGGTCGAACGCCATGCCCTGCATGCCGATAACGCCGTACAACTGGTGAACCTGTTCACCGAGGCGCGGTTCAGTCCGCACGTGATGAACGAGGGACACCGCGACGTGGCGGTGCGCGTGCTTCGATTGGTCCTCGACGAACTCCGATCGCTGAGCGTCGCATGAAAAAGACCGCGACCCTCGGGGTTTGCCTCATCATCGCCATCGAACTGCTGACGCTGACGCAGCATGACCGCCGACTCGTGTTGGCGGCCTCCGGTATCGGGCTGGCCGTGGTACTGCTCGGCCTGCGGCGCACGCTGGGACGCGGGCCCGAGGCCGGCACCGAGCCCGAGGCCGACGACATCGGGGATTCGTTGCGCCGCTGGCTTTCCACCACCGAGACGACCATCCGCCGGTCGGAGGCCACCCGGGCGGACTGGGACCGGCATCTGCGCCCGATGCTGGCCCGACGGTACGAAATCGCCACGGGCCAACGGCAAGCCAAAGATCCCGCCGCCTTCCACGCGACCGGCCGAATGCTCTTTGGTGTCGAGCTGTGGGACTGGGTCAACCCCAACAACGTCATCCGCAACGGTGACCGCCAGCCGGGGCCGGGCCGGGCGGCACTGGAAGAGATTCTGCGAAAGTTGGAGCAGGTATGACAGGGGGCGCGATCCAGAAATGACGCTGCCGGCAGCAACCACGACCGCACACTGCGAGGCGATCCTCGACGAAATAGAACGCGTGGTGGTGGGCAAGCGCGCCGCGCTCAAGCTCATCCTGACCGCCGTTCTCGCGCGCGGTCACATCCTCATCGAGGACCTGCCGGGCCTGGGCAAGACGCTGATCGCGAGATCCTTTGCGGCCGCGCTGGGGCTGCAATTCACCCGTGTGCAGTTCACCCCCGACCTGCTGCCGGCGGACCTGCTCGGGTCGACGATCTACGACATGCAGTCGGGGCGCTTCGCGTTCCGGCCCGGACCGATCTTCACCAACCTGTTGCTCGCCGACGAGATCAATCGCACGCCACCGAAAACCCAGGCGGCGCTGCTGGAGGCGATGGCCGAACGACAGGTCAGCATCGACGGCGAAACACACCAGCTGTCACGGCCTTTCATCGTTCTGGCCACCGACAACCCGATCGAGTACGAGGGCACGTATCCGCTGCCCGAGGCGCAGCTCGACCGATTCGCGATCCGGCTGGAACTGCGGTATCTCTCCGAACGCGACGAGACCTCGATGTTGCGGCGGCGCCTCGAACGCGGATCGGCCGAGCCGACCGTCAATCAGGTCGTGGACGCGCACGACCTGCTGGCGATGCGGGAATCGGTCGAGCAGGTGACCGTGCACGAAGACGTCCTGCACTACGTGGTCTCGCTGGCCAACGCGACGCGGCACCACCCGCAGGTCGCGGTCGGGGCCAGCCCGCGCGCCGAACTCGACCTGGTCCAGCTCGCCCGCGCCCGCGCGCTGCTGCTCGGCCGCGACTACGTGATCCCCGAGGACGTCAAGGCGCTCGCCACCGCGGCGGTCGCGCACCGCATCACCTTGCGCCCGGAGATGTGGGTGCGAAAGATCCAGGGCGCCGACGTCATCGGGGAGCTGCTGCACCGGCTGCCGGTGCCGCGCACCGGCGCGAGCCCGGGGGACACCGGATGAGTCCGGCGTGACGCAGGGCCGCGAGATCGAGTTTCGCTGGCGCGCATCGGGATTGACGCGCGCGGTTGCCACCTGCGCGGGGTTCGCGATGGCCGCGGCCGTCATCGGCGCCCGGTGGCAGCTGATCGCGTTCGCGGCGCCGCTGCTCGGCGTGCTGTGTTCGATCAGCTGGCAGCGGCGGGTGCCGGAAATTCGCGTGCACGGCGAGCCCGACGCCCAGCGATGCTTCGAAAGCGAGCAGGCGCACCTGCGGGTGTGGATCAGCGGGGAAGAACAAGGGTTGTCGGCCGCCCGGCTCACGGTCCCGGACGTGGAGGGGATGGAGCTCGAGATCGCCGATGCCGATGCGGGCCGGGCGAAGACGGTCGCGGCCACGGCGCAGCGCTGGGGACGGTACCGGATCGCGGCCCGCGTCGAGGTGATCGCACGCGGTGGGCTGCTCACCGGCACCGGCGTTGTCGACGCCGCCGAGGTCATCGTGTTTCCGCTGACGCCGCCGCAGGCCACGCCCATCCCGCAGATCGAGTTGCTCGACCGGCTGGGCGCCCACCTGACCCGGCACGTCGGCCCCGGGGTGGAATACGCCGACATTCGTCCCTACGTGCCGGGAGACCAACTGCGCGCGGTGAATTGGCCGGTGAGCGCGCGCCGCGGCCAGCTGCACGTCACGGAGCGGTTGACCGACCGCGCGGCGGACGTGGTCGTGCTGATCGACGGGTATCGGCAGCCGGCGGGTCCGGCGACCGTAGCCACCGAACGGGTCGTCCGGGGCGCGGCGCAAGTGGTGCAAACCGCCCTGCGGCACGGTGATCGGGCCGGGATCGTCGCGCTCGGGGGCAACCGTCCGCGCTGGCTCGGCGCCGACATCGGGCAGCGCCAGTTCTATCGGGTGCTCGACACCGTGCTCGGTGCCGGTGACCGATTCGAGCGCACCACGGGCACGCTGGCGCCGCGCGCGGCGGTGCCTGCCGGGGCGATCGTCATCGCGTTCTCCACGCTGCTCGACACCGAATTCGCGCTCGCCCTCATCGATCTGCGGAGGCGGGGCCATGTCGTGTTGGCCGTGGACATCCTCGACAGTTCGCCGTTCGAAGACGATCAGGATCCGTTGGTCGATCGGATGTGGGTGCTGCAGCGCTCCTCGATGTATCGCGACATGGCCACCGTCGGTGTGGACATCGTGTCGTGGCGGGGCGAGAGCGGCCTCGAGCAGTCGATGGGTGTGCTGCCCGATCGCCGCCGCCGGGTGCGCGGGAGGCTGCGTGGATAGCGGTGGTGCGGGCGCGCTGGGTCGGCTGGGCTCGCCCGCGTTCGCGACCGGGTTCGGTCTGCTCATGGTGGGATCGGCGGCCGGGGGCTCGCACGGTTTCGCCGTGGCCGCGTGGGTGGCGGCCCTGGTTTCGGTGGGTGCGGGGACGGTATTCCGGTTCGCCGCAACGGTTGCCGTGCTGCTGGCGGTCGTGACGGTCACGCTGTCCGATCCGCCGGTCGTGTTCGTCGCGCTGTCCGGATTGTGCGCGGCCGCCTACCTGGTGTGCCGCCATGCGGCCGGCGCGGCCGCCCCGGTGGTGCTGAGCAGCTGGCCGACGGCCGTTGCCGCGGTGGGGTTTACGTTCGCCGGGTTGGTCGCAACGTCGTTCCCGTTGCAGTTGCCGTGGTTGCCGTTGGCCGCCCCGCTGGGTGCGCTGGTGATCTACCTGCTGGCGATCCGGCCGTTCTTGGCCTGAGCGCCGACGTCGGTCACCGTCAGTGCAGCAGGTGCGCGGCGTGATCGGCCAGGTCGAGCAGCGGCTGCGGGAAGATGCCCAACACCACGGTGACCGCGGCGCAGACCGCGATCGCGGCCTTGCTCAGGATGCCCGGCGCCACCACGTGCGGGGTGTCCTCGGTGGCTTCGGTGAAGAACATCGACACGATCACCCGCACGTAGAAGTAGGCGGCGACACCGCTGGCGACCACACCGACGATCACCAGGGGCGCGGCGCCCCCCTGGGCGGCGGCCTTGAACACGGCGAGCTTGCTGACGAATCCACTGGTCAGCGGGATGCCGGCGAACGCCAACAAGAACATCGAAAACATCACGCCCACAATGGGGGAGCGCTGTCCCAGCCCGGCCCAGTGCGACAGCGCGGCATCCTCGACACCGTCGTCGTCGCGAATCAGGCCCACGATGGCGAACGCGCCCACGGTGCTGAAGCTGTAGGCGAGCAAATAGAACAATGTGGAGGAAAGTCCGGTGTGGTTGTCGGCGATGACGCCGGTGAGGATGAATCCGACGTGGGCGACCGAGGAGTAGGCCAGCATCCGCTTGACGTCGGTTTGGTTCACCGCGGTGATGGTCCCCACCACCATGGTCAGGATGGAAATCGTCCACAGCACCGGCCGCCACTGGTCATGCAGCGGCGGCAGCGCCACGTAGATCACCCGAAGCAGCGCGCCGAACGCCGCCACCTTGGTGGCCGCCGCCATGAATCCCGTGATCGGGGTGGGGGCGCCCTGGTACACGTCGGGAATCCACGAGTGGAACGGAACGGCGCCGACCTTGAACAGCAGACCGACCGACAGCAGCGCGACACCGACCAGCGCCAGCGAGCTGTCGCCGCGTGTGGCCAGCGCGTCGCGGATACCGGTCAGCAGCAGCGTGCCGGTCGCGCCGTAGAGCAGCGCCACACCGTAGAGGAAGAAGGCCGACGAAAACGCGCCCAGCAGAAAGTATTTCATGGCCGCTTCCTGCGACAGCAGGCGACGGTGGCGGGCCAGGCCGCACATCAGGTACAGCGGCAAGGACAACACTTCCAGCGCGACGAACATCGTCAGTAGGTCGTTGGACGCCGAAAAGACCATCATGCCGCCGACCGACAGCATCGCCAGCGGGAAGAGCTCCGTCTGGGCGGCTCCGGCCCGCTCGGCCTCCCGCTCCGCGTCGCTGTCGGGCACCGCCGACGCCTGCGGGGTGAACGAGTCCAGGCCTCCCGTGCCGCCGGCGCCCGTTGCGACGGAAACCTTGCTCTCCGTTTTGGTTTGGGTCCGTTCGGCGATGAAGATGACGGCCATCACCGCGACCAGCAGCACGGTGCCCTGCAGGTACAGCGTCGGACGGTCGATGGCCATGGCGCCCAGGACCGCGGCCCGCCCCGAGCTCTTGATCGAGCGGCTCACGGCGACGACGGCGACGAACGCCGCGATCAAGCCGCCGAGGGCCAGCGTCACCTGGCCGGCGTAGCGGATGCGCCTGGGCAGGAACGCTTCGGCGAGGACCCCCACCACGGCGATGCCGAACACGATGAGGGTCGGGGACAGCAGGAAGTACTGGATGCTGGGGGTGGGGAGGGTCATCGCGGTCCTTCAGCGGTCCGGGCTTGGGCCGGCCTGGGATTGCCCACCACCGGCACCGTTGGTTTGGGGTCGTGCTGGCCGATGGTGGTCATGGTGTTCTCGACGGCCGGATTGATGATGTCGAGGACGGGCTTGGGATAGATCCCGAGCACGAGCAGCAGCGCGATCAACGGTGCGACGACGATCAATTCGCGCGCCCTCAGGTCGCCGATCTTCTCGTTGCCGGTGGCCACCGGCCCGGTCATCACGCGCTGGTAGAGCCACAGCATGTACACTGCCGACAGCACCAGCGCGGTGACGCCGAATCCGGCGGCCAGCCAGTACCGGTTGAAAGTTCCCAGCAGGACCAGGAATTCGCTGATGAACGGGGCCAGGCCGGGCAATGACAGGGTGGCCATGGCGGAGACCAGGAAGGTGCCCGCCAAGATGGGCGCCACCTTCTGCACGCCGCCGTAGTCGGCGATCGCCCGGCTGCCGTGCCGCGAGATCAGGAAGCCGGCGATCAGGAACACCGCCGCCGTGGACAGCCCGTGATTGAGCATGTACAGCGTCGACCCGCTCTGGCCCTGGCTGGTCATCACGAAGATGCCGAGGATGATGAACCCGAAGTGCGAGATCGACGTGTAGGCGATCAGGCGCATGATGTCGGTCTGGCCGATGGCGACGATCGCCCCGTAGACCACCCCGATGACCGCCAGCACGACGATAAGCGGACGGAAATACGTTGAGGCATCGGGGAACAGCTGCAGGCAGTAGCGCAGCATGCCGAAGGTGCCGACCTTGTCCATCACGGCCATCATCAGCACCGCGGTGGCTGGGGTGGCCTCGACCGCGGCGTCGGGCAGCCAGCGGTGGAACGGCCACAGCGGGGCCTTGATCGCGAACGCGAACATGAAGCCCAGGAAGAGCGCCTTGAACACCGCGGAGTCCGCCCCGTAGCGCCCGGAGGCGACGCCGGCGACGATCTCACGGAAGTCGAACGTGCCCGACCCGTGCTGCGAGGTCACCACGTACAGCCCGATCACCGCGGCCAGCATGATCAGCCCGCCGAACAGGTTGTACAGCAAGAACTTCACGGCCGCGCGTGAGCGGCCCGACCCCCCGCCGAAGCCGCCGATCAGGAAGTACATCGGGATGAGCATGGCTTCGAAGAACACGTAGAACAGCAGCACGTCCAACGCGATCACCGAGATCAGCACCATGGATTCGATGGCCAGCGTCAGCGCGACGTAGGCGTGCACGCCGCGCGTGCGCTGGCCCCCGTCGTTCCAGCCGGCGATCTGCAGCACCGGGATCAGCACCGCGGTCAGCAGCACCAGCACCACCGCGATGCCGTCGACGCCCAGGGTGTAGCCGGCCCCGAAAGCCGGGATCCACTGGTGCTTTTCGACGAACTGATACGGGGCGCCGCCGGTCTTGAACCCGAGGGTGACGACGATCGCGACCGCCAGGGTCGCGATGCCGAACACCAGGCCCGTCCACTTGGCGAGCTGCCGCAGCCCGGGTGGCATCAGGATGATCAGCACCGCTCCGGCCAGCGGCACCAGCCACAGCACGCTGAGCCACGGAACCGAGGTCATCGGGTTCACCACAGTTTCACCGCCAGGATCAGCGCGACCACCAGCACCGCGCCCGTCAGCATCGACAGTGCGTAGTTGCGGGCGAAGCCGGTTTGCAGGCCTCGCAGCCGATTCGACGTCTGGCTCACGAGCGCCGCCAGCGCGTTGACCGAGCCGTCGACGCCCGCGTTGTCGACTTCGACAAGCGCGTGGGTCAGTTGCGCACCGGGGCGCATGAACACCTCCTCGTTGAGGGCATCGCCGTAGAAGTCCTTGCGGACGGCCGTCGTCAGGGCCGAGACCGACAGCGGGGCCACCCGGGGGATGTCCGCGGTGGCGTAAAGCCGGTAGGCGACGGCGATCCCGATGGCGACCACACCCAATGCCAGCGCGCTGCTGACCCAGACCGGGAACGCGTGGGTGACTTCTTCGTGTTTCCCGACGACCGGTTCGAGCCAGCGCGCCAAGGTGCCACCGACCGCGAGCAGGCCGCCGGAGAACACCGAGCCGATCGCCAGCAGGATCATGGGCCACGTCATCAGGCCGGGCGCCTCGTGCGGGTGGGCGCCGGGCGCCCAGCGCTTTTTACCGAAGAAGGTCATCAGCATGACGCGGGTCATGTAGAACGCGGTGACGCCCGCCCCCAGCAGCGCCGCCCCGCCCAGCACGTAACCCCTGACGCCGCCGGCGGCCAGCGCCGCCTCGATGATGGCGTCCTTGGAGAAGTAGCCCGCGAAGGGCGGCACACCGATGATCGCCAGGTACCCCAGGCCGAACGTGGCGAACGTGATCGGCAACGCGGCGCGCAGGCCGCCGTAGCGGCGCATGTCCTGCTCTTCGTCCATCGCGTGGATCACCGCGCCGGATCCCAGGAACAGCCCGGCCTTGAAGAAGCCGTGGGTGAGCAGATGCATGATCGCGAACGCGTAGCCGGCCGGGCCCAGGCCCGCGGCCAGCACCATGTAACCGATCTGGCTCATCGTCGAGGCCGCCAGCGCCCGCTTGATGTCGTCCTTGGCGCAGCCGATGAAGGCCCCGAGCAGCAACGTGACCGCACCCACGACGACCACCGCCAGTTGCGCGTCGGGCGAGAGGTTGTACAGCGGGTTGGACCGCACGATCAGATACACCCCGGCGGTCACCATGGTGGCGGCGTGGATCAACGCGGACACCGGGGTGGGGCCCTCCATGGCGTCACCCAGCCAGGCCTGCAGCGGCACCTGCGCGGATTTGGCGCAGGCGCCCAGCAGCAGCAACAGCCCCATCGCGGTCAGCGCGCCCCGCCCTGCGGCCGGCGCCCCGGCGAACACCCCCGCGTACGACAGCGTGCCGAAAGTGCTGAACATCAAGAACATTCCGAGCGCCAGCCCCGCGTCGCCGACCCGGTTCATCACGAAAGCCTTCTTGGCGGCGGTGGCGGCGGTCGGCTTGTGGTACCAGAACCCGATCAGCAGGTAGGACGCCAGGCCCACCCCTTCCCAGCCGACGTAGAGCACCACGTAGTTGTCGGCGACCACGAGCAGCAGCATCGAGGCAAGGAACAAGTTGAGGTAGCCGAAAAAGCGCCGGCGATCGGGGTCTTCGGCCATGTAGGCGACCGAATAGATGTGGATCAGCGAGCCGACCCCGGAGATCAGCAACACGAAACACACCGACAGCTGGTCGATCTGGAGCCCGAGGTCGACCTGGAGCTGGCCGACCGGAATCCAGCTGAACACCTTTTGGTGGATGACGCGGTCGTCGGCGGGGCGGCCGAGCAACTCGCCCAGCAGGCTCAGGCCCAGGGCGAATGCCGCCAGCGCGGTGGCGCAGCCCAGCCAATGCCCCCAGCGGTCGGTGCGCCGCCCGCCGAACAGCAGGATGGTGGCACCCGCTAACGGCAGCGCGACCAGCAGCCAGCTGTATTGAGTCCCAATAAGATTCGTCACGTGGCGCTCTTCAGCCTTTGAGTAGGTTCGCGTCGTCGACGGACGCCGATTTGCGGGCACGGAAAATGGTCATGATGATGGCCAGGCCGATGACCACCTCGCAGGCGGCCACCACCATCGTGAAGAACGCGATCATCTGTCCGTCCAGGTGGCCGTGCATCCGCGCGAACGTGACGAACGCGAGGTTGACGGCGTTGAGCATGAGCTCGACGCACATGAACATCACGATGGCGTTGCGGCGCAGCAACACACCGGCGGCGCCGATGGTGAACAGCAGCGCCGAAAGGTACAGGTAATTAGCGGGATTCACGACAGACCGCCTTGTGACAGACTCGAGCTTGCCTCGGGGGACTGGGTCTTCTTGCCGTCGGCGCCGCGGCTTTGCAGCATCGGCGACACCGACAGCTTCGAGTACGAGCCGTCCGGCAGCAGCGCGGCCACGTCGACGGCGTTGTGGCGGGCGTACACGCCGGGGCCGGGCAGCGGGGTGGGGTGCCCGCCGGGCTGGAATCGTTCCTGGGAGAGCTCGCGTTGCGTCTTGCGGCGTTCGAAACGCTCGCGATGCGCCAGCACCATGGCCCCGACGGCCGCGGTGATCAGCAATGCGCTGGTGAGTTCGAATGCCCACAGGTAGCGCGAAAAGATCAGCGCCGCCAGCCCTTCCACGTTCCCGGCGGCGTTCGCGGTGGTCAGCCCGGCGAAGCCGCCCGTGGCCACGTCGCCGATGGCGGCGATGAGCAGGATGCCGAATCCGACACCGGCGGCCACCGCGGCGACGCGCTGGCCCCGCAGCGTCTCCCGCAGCGATTCGGCGGAGTCCACGCCGATGAGCATGAGCACGAACAGGAACAGCATCATGACCGCGCCGGTGTAGACGACGACCTGAACGACGCCCAAGAACAACGCGTCCTGGATCATGTAGAACACCGCCAGGATGATCATCGTCATGGCCAAAAACATCGCCGAGTAGACGGCGTTGACCGCCAACACCACCCCGAGCGCACCGATCACCGCCAGCGCCCCCAGCACCCAGAACGTCACCGCTTCGCCGGTGGAGGTTCGAGCGATGGTGTCGTGGGCGAAACTGGAGGCCATCACGGACGTGACGGCGTGGCCCGCGAAACCGGTCACCGGGAGTCTCCGGCGTGCTGGTTGTCCCGCAGCCCGTGTGCGGTCACGTTGCCCAGGTAGTAGTCCTTGTCGGTGGCGCCCTCGGCCCTGGGATGCGGCGGCGCGAGCATGTCTTGCAGCAGCGGAGCCAGCAGCCGGTCCTTCTCGTAGATGAGGTCGGCGCGATTGTCGTCGGCCATCTCGTAGTCGTTGGTCATCGTCAGCGCCCGGGTCGGGCAGGCTTCGATGCACAGGCCGCAGCCGATGCAGCGTAGATAGTTGATCTGATACACCCGGCCGTAGCGTTCCCCGGGGGAGTACCTGAGTTCCTCGGTGTTGTCGGCACCCTCGACGTAGATCGCGTCGGCTGGGCACGCCCACGCGCACAGTTCGCAGCCGATGCACTTCTCCAGGCCGTCGGGGTAGCGGTTCAGCTGGTGACGCCCGTGATAGCGGGGCATGACCGGGCCCGGCTTTTCCGGATACTCCTCGGTCACGCGCTTTTTGAACATCGATCCCAGCGTCACGCCGAATCCGGCCACGGCGTCCAAGAATTTAGCCACGTGCTTCCTCCTTGCTCGCCGCCGCCAGCGACTTCATCTCTTTCGCCGGCAGCGGCGGTGTCGGGAATACCGGTGTGGAGATCGATGCGGCCGGCAGCTTCTTCGCCTGACGCCGCAGCTGGCGCTCCAGCGCGCGAATCCCCGGCGCGCTGAACGGTTTTCGCAGCAACATCACCAGGACCGTGGCGAACACGATGCTGCTCACCACGAGTACCGGGGTCCAGTGCTGATACCCCTGGTTGCGCAGTGTGCGGACCACCGCCGCGATCAGCACCCAGACCAGCGAGGCCGGGATCAAAAGCTTCCAGCCCAGGCCCATGAACTGGTCGTAGCGCAGCCGGGGCAGCGAGGCCCGCAGCCAGAAGTAGATGAACAAGAAGGTCCACATCTTGGCGGTGAACCACAGCACCGGCCACCACCCGGTGTTGGCGCCGGCCCACATGTTCAGCGGCCACGGCGCATGCCAGCCGCCGAAGAACAAGGCGGTGGCGAGCGAGGACACCGTCATCATGTTGACGTACTCGGCCAGCATGAACATCGCGAACTTCAGCGACGAGTACTCGGTGTGGAATCCCGCGACCAGTTCACCCTCGGCCTCGGGCAAATCGAAGGGCGCCCGGTTGGTTTCGCCGACCATCGAGATCAGGTAGATCACGAACGACGGCAGCAGCAGGAACACGTACCAGACCCGGTCCTGTGCGGCGACGATCTGTGACGTCGACATGGAGCCGGCGTAGAGGAACACCGCCGCGAACGACAGTCCCATCGCCACCTCGTAGGAGATGACCTGGGCGGTGGAGCGCACCCCGCCCAGCAGTGGATAGGTGGACCCGGATGCCCAGCCGCCCAACACGATTCCGTACACCCCGATGGCCGACAGCCCCAGAATGAACAGCACCGCGACGGGGAGGTCGGTCAGTTGCAGCGGCGTCCGGTGGCCGAACACCGACACCACCGGGCCGAACGGGATGAACGCGAAGGCGGTGAACGCCGGGATCGTGGAGATGACCGGCGCCGCGAAGTAGACGAACTTGTCGACACCACCGGGCGTGATCGTTTCCTTGAGCGCCAACTTGATTCCGTCGGCCAGGCTCTGCAGGACGCCCCAGGGTCCCGCCCGGTTCGGTCCGGGCCTGCGCTGCATCCAGCCGAGGATCTTGCGTTCGAGCAGGATCGCGACGAGGACGTTGAGCATGAGGAACACGAAGATGGCCAGCGCCTTGCCGAGCACCAGCCACCAGGTGTCGTGCCCGAAGACCGTCAAGCCGGTGGTCATGTGCGCCGCTCCTCCTCATCGCTTCGCTCTGCATCGTCGCCGGCGCGAGTCATTTGCCCACTCCGATTTTCACTGTGCTGCCGGGGGTTGCCCCGAGCTGGCGGTGCACCGCCGACGCCGACGAGTTGAGTGGGAGCCACGCCACCCGGTCGGGCATGTCGGTGACGAGCAGCGGCAGGCTGATGGACCCGCGTGACGTGCTGACGGTCACCGCGTCGCCCTCGGCGGCGCCGATCTCGGCGGCCGTGTCGGCGGACAGCCGCACGACGGATTTGCGGGCCGTTCCCGCCAGATGTGGCTCACCGTCCTGCATTCGGGCGTTGTCCAGCAACATCCGCCAGCCGGCCAGCACCGCCTCGCCAGCGCCGACCTCGGGTGGCTGCGGCGCCGCGACGTCCGGGCTCGCGGGGCGCTTGCCGTCCCAGTGCCGCAGCGCGGCCAGTTCTTCGCGGGCCGCGTCGACGGTGGACATGCCCAGGTAGACGCCCATCTCGTCGGCCAGCGCATCGAGCACCTGGTGGTCGGACTGGGTGGCGTCCTGGGTGTTGCGCAGCGCGGCGTCGAAGGGCCGGAAGCGGCCCTCCCAGTTGACGAACGCGCCGGCCTTCTGTGTCGTCGACGCGACCGGGAACACCACGTCGGCGCGCTGCGTGACGGCGCTGTCCCGCATCTCGAGGCTGACCACGAAGCCGGCGCCGTCCAGCGCCGCCAGCACCGCTTCGGGGTCGGCGAAGTCGTCGGGCTCGACGCCACCCACCAGCAGCGCGCCCAGCGTCCCGTCGGTGGCGGCGGCCAGGATGCCGTCGGCGTCACGCCCACGGCCGGAGGGCAATTCGGACACGTTCCAGGCCCGCGCCACCTGCGCCCGGGCGGTCTCGTCGTCCACCGGACGGCCGCCGGGCAGCAGCCCGGGCAGCGCACCGGCCTCCAGCGCGCCCCGCTCGCCGGCGCGCCGCGGCACCCAGGCCAGGCGGGCGCCGGTGGTATCGGCGAGCCGCGCCGCAGCGGACAATCCGCCCGGCACGGTGGCCAAGCGTTCGCCGACCATGATGACCGCGCCGGGGGTGGACAGCAGGTCACCCACCTCGCCGGTGGCCAACCCGTCCAGCGCCGCGGCTTCGGCGCCGGGCACGGTCTTGATCAGCCGGCCGGACATCTTGTCCAGCGCCCGGGTGGCGAACGGCGCCACCGCGTAGACGGGCAACCCGCGTTTGCGGGCCGCCTTGCGCAGCCGCAGGAACACGATCGGCGACTCGTCCTCGGGCTCGAACCCGGCCAGCACGACCACCGGCGCCGACTCCAGGTCGGCGTAGCTGACGGTCATCGGCCTGCCGGCGATGCGGGCCGCCAGGAAGTCGGCCTCCTCGGCCGAACTCGGCCGGGCGCGGAAGTCGATGTCGTTGCTGTCCAGCACGATTCGCGCGAACTTGGAGTAGGCGTAGGCGTCCTCCAGGGTCGCGCGGCCGCCGACCAGCACCCCCGTGCGCCCGCGCGCCGCCTCGAGGCCCTGCGTCGCGACGGCGATCGCGTGTGACCACGAGGTCGGCTGCAGCGAGCCGTCGGCGTCGCGAACCAGGGGAGTGGTGATCACGTCGGGCTGGGTCGCGTAAGTGAACGCCCACCGGCCCTTGTCGCAGTTCCACTCCTCGTTGACTTCCGGGTCGTCGCCGGCCAGCCGGCGCAGCACCTTGCCGCGGCGGTGGTCGGTGCGCTGTGCGCATCCGGAGGCACAGTGTTCGCAGACGCTCGGGCTGGAGACGAGATCGAACGGACGGGCCCGGAAGCGGTAGGCGGTCCCGGTCAGCGCGCCCACCGGGCAGATCTGCACCGTGTTGCCCGAGAAGTAGGAGTCGAACGGCTCGTTGGCGTAGATGCCGACCTGCTGCAGGGCGCCCCGCTCCTGCATGTCGATGAACGGGTCGCCGGCGATCTGTTCGGAGAACCGCGTGCAGCGCGCGCACAGGATGCAGCGCTCGCGGTCGAGCAGCACCTGCGAGGAGATGTTGATCGGCTTGGCGAAGGTGCGCTTCTCGTCGGTGAAGCGAGAATCGGCCCGCCCGTTGGACATTGCCTGGTTCTGCAGCGGGCATTCGCCGCCCTTGTCGCACATGGGGCAGTCGAGCGGATGGTTGATCAGCAGCAGCTCCATCACGCCGTGCTGCGCCTTGTCGGCGGCCTCGGAGGTGAGCTGGGTGCGCACGACCATGTCGTCGGTGGCCACGGTGGTGCACGAGGCCATCGGCTTGCGCTGGCCCTCGACCTCGACCAGGCACTGGCGGCACGCGCCGACCGGCTCCAGCAGCGGGTGGTCGCAGAACCGCGGGATCTGGATGCCCATCAGCTCGGCGGCCCGGATCACCAGAGTTCCCTTGGGAACGCTGATTTCGATGCCGTCGATGGTCAGCGTCACCATCTCCGGCGGACGCACTTCGTCGCCGGTCTCGGTTTTGGCAAGGCTCGTCATCAGCTCGTCATGCCTTTCCGTTCGGTATCAGCATGGAGTCTCGTGGGTCGAACGGGCATCCGCCGCCCTCGACATGGGCGACGTACTCGTCGCGGAAGTACTGGATCGACGACATGACGGGGCTGGCGGCGCCATCGCCCAAGGCGCAGAACGCTTTACCCAAGATGGAGTCGGAGATGTCCAGCAGCTTGTCGAGGTCCTCGTGCGTGCCCGTGCCGGCCTCCAGCCGCTCGTAGATCTTGTCCAGCCAGAAGGTGCCCTCGCGGCACGGCGTGCATTTGCCGCACGATTCGTGCTTGTAGAAGTACGTCCAGCGCTGCACCGCACGCACCACGCAGGTGGTTTCGTCGAAGATCTCCAGCGCCTTGGTGCCCAGCATCGAGCCGGCGCCGCCCACGCCCTCGTAGTCCAGCGGGACGTCGAGATGCTCGTCGGTCAGCAGCGGGGTCGACGAGCCGCCGGGCGTCCAGAACTTCAGCCGGTGGCCGGCCCGCACCCCGCCGGCGTAGGCGAGCAACTCCCGCAACGTGATTCCCAGCGGGGCCTCGTACTGTCCGGGGCGGGTGA
This sequence comes from Mycobacterium intracellulare ATCC 13950, assembly GCF_000277125.1. Taxonomy (NCBI): domain Bacteria; kingdom Bacillati; phylum Actinomycetota; class Actinomycetes; order Mycobacteriales; family Mycobacteriaceae; genus Mycobacterium; species Mycobacterium intracellulare. The sequence continues at coordinate 4,110,488 of NC_016946.1, read as the reverse complement.
CGTGCCCGGACAGCGAATACAGCGTGAAGCCCGGGGATTTTTCGCTTCCCATCGAGCGGAACCAGTCCACGCCGTTGCCGATGATCGACGGCACGCTCGCGATGGTCTCGACGTTGTTGATCACCGTGGGGCAGCCGTACAGGCCGGCGACGGCGGGGAACGGCGGGCGCAGCCGCGGCTGGCCGCGTCGGCCTTCCAGCGAATCCAGCAGCGCGGTCTCCTCGCCGCAGATGTACGCGCCGGCGCCCGCGTGCACGACCAGCTCCAGATCGAATCCCGAGCCGTTGATGTCGCGGCCCAGGTACCCGGCGGCGTACGCCTCGGCCACCGCGTTCTGCAGGCGGCGCAGCACCGGCAGCACCTCGCCGCGCACATAGATGAACGCGTGGTTGGCCCGGATCGCGTAGGCGGCGATGATGACGCCCTCGACGAGGACGTGCGGTGTCGCCAGCATCAGCGGGATGTCTTTGCAGGTACCGGGTTCCGACTCGTCGGCGTTGACCACCAGGTAGTGCGGTTTGGCGGCCGCGCCGGTGTCGCCCTGCGGGATGAACGACCACTTGGTCCCGGTCGAGAAGCCCGCGCCGCCGCGCCCGCGCAGCCCGGAATCCTTCACCACCCCGATCACCGCGTCCGGCTCCATCGCCAGCGCCTTCTTCATCGCCTCGTAGCCACCGTGCCGACGGTAGGTCTCAAGCGTCCAGGACTCGGGGTCGTCCCAGAAGCGGCTGAGCACCGGAGTGAGCGGCGTGGCGCCGGACGTCTCGGAAGTGGTTGTCATGGCTGGCCTTCCGGCGCGCCGGGCGCCTGCATGCCGTGTTCCTTGGCTACCTTCAGGCCGGCCAGGGTCGCCGCACCGGCGCCTCCCTGCCCCTGGTCGGGCCGCTCGTCGGGCAGGCCGGCCAGGATGCGCGACGTCTCCCGGAAGGCGCACAGCGGCGCGCCGCGGGTCGGGGCCTTGGGCTCACCGGAACGCAGCGAGTCGACGAGTTCGCGTGCCGATTCGCAAGTCTGGTTGTCGAAGAACTCCCAGTTGACCATCACCACGGGCGCGTAGTCGCAGGCGGCGTTGCATTCGATGTGTTGCAGAGTGACCGATCCGTCGGCGGTCGTCTCGTCGTTGCCGATGCCCAAATGTTCTTTCAGGGCATCGAAAATGGCGTCGCCGCCCATGACGGCGCACAGCGTGTTGGTGCAGACGCCCACCAGGTAGTCGCCGGTGGGGCCGCGGCGATACATCGTGTAAAAGCTCGCCACGGCGGACACCTCGGCTCCGCTGAGTCCCAGCTGCTCACCGCAGAACTCCAGGCCCGCCGGCGTCAGGTAGGAATCCTGCGCCTGCACCAGGTGCAGCAACGGCAGCAGCGCCGAGCGCTTCTCGGGGTAGCGGCCCATGATCTCCTTGGCGTCGACCTCCAGCCGGGCCCGCACCTCGGGCGGATACGACGTGGGCGCGCCCTCGACGACGAACGCGTTGGGCTCGTCCGGCGGCGGGCCGAGCCGCAGGAAGACTGGCTGTCCCTGCGGGCCGGTCACCGGTCCACCCCGCCCATGACCGGGTCGATGCTGGCGACCGAGGTGATCAGGTCGGCGACCAACCCGCCCTCGCACATCGCGGCGACCGACTGCAGGTTGGTGAACGAGGGGTCTCGGTAATGCACTCGGTAGGGCCGGGTGCCGCCGTCGCTGACCATGTGCACGCCGAGCTCCCCGCGCGGCGACTCGACCGCGGTGTACACCTGGCCGGGCGGAACCCTGATGCCCTCGGTGACCAATTTGAAGTGGTGGATCAAGGCCTCCATCGAACCGCCCATGATCTTGGCGATGTGCTCCGGCGAGTTGCCCATGCCGTCCGGCCCCACCTTCAGGTCGGCCGGCCAGGCGATCTTGCGATCCTCGACCATGGTCGGGCCGGGCTTCAACTTGTCCAGACACTGCTCGACGATCTTGATCGACTCCCACATCTCGTTGACACGAATCATGTAGCGCCCGTAAGCATCACACGTGTCTTCGGTGATTACGTCGAATTCGTAGTTTTCATATCCGCAGTACGGTTCGCTCTTGCGCAGATCGTGCGGCAGCCCGGTGGCACGCAGGATCGGCCCGGTGATGCCCAGCGCCATGCACCCGGTCAGGTCCAGGTAGCCGACGTCCTGGGTGCGGGCCTTCCAGATCGCGTTCTCGTTGAGCAGACCGCTCATCTCGCGCAGCACTTCCCGCAGCGGTTCGAGGGCCTCGGCGATCTCGGTCTGCGCGTTCGGCGGCAGGTCCTGGGCCACGCCGCCGGGCCGGATGTAGTTGCTGTTCATCCGCAAGCCGGTGATCGATTCGAACAGGGTCAGCACGATCTCGCGGCCCCGGAAACCGACGAACATCGGGGTCATGGCGCCCAGTTCCATGCCGCCGGTGGCCAAGGCCACCAGGTGCGACGAAATCCGGTTGAGCTCCATCATCAACACCCGGATGACGTCGACGCGCTCGGGTATCTGGTCGGTGATGCCGAGTAGCTTCTCCACGCCCAGGCAGTAGGCGGTCTCGTTGAAAAACGGTGCGAGGTAATCCATCCGGGTCACGAAGGTGACGCCCTGGGTCCAGTAGCGGTATTCGAGGTTCTTTTCGATGCCGGTGTGCAGGTACCCGATGCCGCAGCGGGCGTCGGTGACCGTCTCGCCCTCGATTTCCAGGATCAGCCGCAGCACCCCGTGTGTGGACGGGTGCTGGGGCCCCATGTTGACGACGATGCGTTCGCCGGGATCGGCGTTGCGGGCGGCTTCGACGACCTTGTCCCAGTCCTGGCCGCCGGCGACCACGAGTGTCTCGCCGGCGCCGTCGTGCGTCGATTCGGTGGTGGTGCTCATCAGTTGTACGCTCTCCGCTCGTCGGGCGGGGGGATCTGTGCGCCTTTGTATTCGACGGGAATTCCGCCGAGAGGGTAGTCCTTGCGCTGCGGATGTCCGTGCCAGTCGTCGGGCATTTCGATGCGGGTCAGCGACGGGTGACCGTCGAAGATGATGCCGAAGAAGTCGTAGGTCTCACGCTCGTGCCAGTCGGTGGTCGGATAGATGCCGAACAGCGACGGGATGTGCGGATCATCGTCGGGCGCAGACACTTCCAGGCGGACGCGGCGGTTGTGCGTGATCGATTGCAGCGGATAAACCGCGTGCAGCTCGCGGCCGGCCTCGTGCGGGTAGTGCACCCCGCTGACGCCCAGGCACATTTCGAAGCGCAGTTGCGGTTCGTCGCGAAGGCGCTGGGCGACCTGCGGCAGCGCCTCCCGGCGCACATGCAAGGTGAGCTCGTTGCGGTACACCACCACTTTTTCGATCGCGTCCGTGAATTCGACGCCGCCCTTTTTCAGGGCCTCGGCCAGTCCGTCGACGAGCTCGTCGAAGTAGCCGCCGTAGGGCCGCGGGCTGCTGCCCGGAAGCAGGACTTCGCGCACCAGCCGGCCGTAGCCGGACGTGTCACCCGAGCCTTGGACGCCGAACATGCCGCGGCGCACGTCGATGACTTCTTCGTCGGCGCGGCCGATCGCCTCGTGTGGATCCTGATTCGGCGAACTCATCGCAGCAGTCCGCGCATCTCGATGGTGGGCCGGGCCGACAGCGCCGCCTGCTCGGCCTCGGCGATGGCGTCTTCCCGGTTGACGCCCAGCGGCATCTCCTGAATCTTCTCGTGCAGCTTCAGGATTGCGTACAGCAGCATCTCCGGCCGCGGCGGGCATCCGGGCAGGTAGATGTCCACCGGGACCACGTGATCCACGCCCTGGACGATCGCGTAGTTGTTGAACATTCCGCCCGACGACGCGCACACGCCCATGGCGAGCACCCATTTCGGCTCGGCCATCTGGTCGTAGATCTGCCGCAATACCGGTGCCATCTTCTGGCTGACCCGGCCGGCGACGATCATCAGATCGGCCTGCCGGGGGGTGGCCGAGAAGCGTTCCATGCCGAACCGAGCGATGTCGAATCTTGGCCCGGCGGTTGCCATCATCTCGATGGCGCAGCAGGCCAACCCGAATGTCGCCGGCCACAGCGAGTTCTTGCGGACATAGCCCGCCACCTTCTCGACCGTGGACAGCAGAATCCCGCCGGGCAGCTGTTCCTCAAGACCCACGTCTTACCTCAATCCCACGTCAGGCCGCCGCGGCGCCACACGTACGCGTAGGCCACGAAGACCGTGAGCATGAACACGACCATTTCGACCAGAGCAAACGTGCCCAACGCGTCATAGCTGACCGCCCACGGATACAGGAACACGATTTCGATGTCGAAGACGATGAACAGCATCGCGGTCAGGTAGTACTTCACCGGAAACCGCTGTCCTGCCGTCGCATGCGGCCCGCTCACCGAGGTCTCGGTGGGCTCGATCCCACACTCGTAGGCCGCCATCTTCGACTTGTTGAACCGTGACGGGCCCGCCAGGCTCGCGATCACCACCGAGCCCACGGCAAAGGCCGCGGCGATCGCACCGAGCACCAGGATGGGTATGTAGACGTTCAATTCGCTCCATGATCCGTCGTACGAGCCGCCTGCAGCGGCCAGGCGGTAACCGGGCTGCTGTGACGAACTGGGTCTGAAGCCCGTCACAGTGATCTTCAACATAGCGTCGCGGCGCGCGGTGCGCTTGCCCGGGGTGGGCGTTTTGCACTATTGGGGGGCCGCGCGCGTGCTGTGCTGCGCGAACTCGGACCGGCGCCGGTGGTCAGAACCGCCGCAGGCGGTCAGCGGAAGGCAAAAGCCGCGGCATGGCCGCGGCGAGGAGAAGGTCAGCGAACCGGGGTTCGCAGCAAATTGAGGACCGTGCGGCCCAGCAGGATGGGGTCGATGGGATGTGGCACCGCACCCTCGGCGCGCGACCAGGATGCCAGCCACGCGTCGTCGGGACGCCCGGTGAGCACCACCAGCGGTGGGCAGGTCTCGAGTTCGTCTTTGAGCTGTTTCGCGATTCCCATGCCGCCCGTCGGGGTGGCCTCGCCGTCCAGGATGGCCAAGTCGATGCCGCCCTCGTCCATCGTGCGCACCACCATCGGACCGGTCGCCACCTCGACATAGCTCAACTCGGGCAAATCCGGGTGCAGCTGCTTGCCGAGCGCGCGCATCACCCGTTCGCGGGTTTGGGCGTTGCTGCTGTAGACGAGGATCCGCAGGGCGACGCTGGATTGGGGGAGGCTGTCGGACACGGTGCAGATGCTACTGGGGTCGCTGCGGGTTTATCGCCGGTGCCCGCAGAAATCTCATCGCGATTCGCGCACGAAGATGGCTTCCGCCGCCGCGGTCACCGTCGGGCCGATCATGCCGAGCCGGTTCCAACCCAGGTCGAACCGGGCACGATCGAGCGTGGTCTCGCCGGCGACGCGGACCGAGCCGTCGTCGAGTTCGGAGATCGTGACGGGCAGCGGCAGCTCCGCGGTGATGCCCTTGATGGTGAAGTTGGCCCGAACGTCGGCGGCCTTGCCCGTCGTGGGGCGCAGCGCGGTGACGACGACGCCGATCTCGGGAAAGCGGTCCACGTCGAAGAAGTCCGCCGAGCGCAGGTGTTTGTCGCGGCGGCCGATCCCGGTGTCCAGCGAGGCGGCCCGGATGTCGACGCGCCCGAAAACCGCTCCCTTGCCGGTCAGTTGGCCGTCGCCGGTGAAGTCGGTGAAGCGGCCCTTGACGTTGACGAGCCCCCACATGTTGCGGCCCTTGAACGTGATGGCCGAGCGATCCAAGACCAGGTTCCACCCGCCGGCGAGGTCGGGATCGTGAAGCAGTGTCTCCAAAGTCGTCATCGTCACCCCCATGTCTGGTGGCGAATCTAGTCTCAATCCAGCAACGGCGCGATCCCGGCGGGGTCGAAATATTCGTCGATGCGCTCGATCCGGCCGTCGGTGCCCACCCGGATCACGATGCACACGCGCAGCGAGATCGATTGCCCCGCATGCCCGGTCGCGTGCAGGACGTGCTGCTGGACGAAGCCCTGAGCGGACCCGTCGTCGAAGAGCTGCCGGTCGAGAATTTCGTAGCGGCGCTGCGTGGTCGCGCCGATGAACCACTCGATGACCCGCATCGCGCGGGCCTTGTCGTCCGTTTTGAGGGGGTCGTGGCGCGAGCCGACGCGCCATACCGCGATGTCGTCGCTCCACATCGCGCCGACCGCCGCGACATCGCCTCGCTCGATCGCCGTGAACAGGCGGTCGGCGGCCTCGATGACCGTTTCTGCGCGGGACGCGGGCATGGCGGTGGCTCCTATTCGCTGTCGTATCCGGGGTGGGCGACGGCGAGCCGGCGCCGTACCAGGGTGCGCAGGCAGGCCGTGACGTCGGCCGCCCGGTCGTCCATCTCGCCGGACCGGATCGCGGCGGCCAGCTGGTCCTCGTCGGCGACACCCAGGCCGGCCAGCGCCGCACGGGATTCGGCCCCGCTGTCGTCGAGTAGTTCGCGCTCGACGATGCGCAGGGCGTTGGCCGCCACCCTGGCGTGAAAGTTGACCTGGCCGTCGGTCGCGGCCCGGACGTCGGTCTCCAGGAATTCGGCCACCGCGGCCACGAGTTCGGCCGCCCGCGGGCGGCCGTACGCACCGCTCACGGGGCCGCCCGGCCCCGATTGCCCGCCTCCTCCTCGCGCCGCCGCGCGGCGCCCATCGTCGGCGGGCGCGAGCAGGTTGAGCAGGTCCCACTCGGTCTCGCAGACGCGGCGCCCGATGGTGGCCAGCTCGACCGAGCGGTGCTGACCGCTCAGATGCCGTTCCGCCTGGAATCGGCAGATGACACCCCAGCGCAGCGTGGCCAGCACCAGCCACCAGTGAAACGCCACCCGGTCGACGGTAGTCGCGCCGGCCTGCTCGTAGGCCCGCAGGAAGCTCTCGATGCTGCCGAGGCCGCCGGCGCCCAGGCTGGCCGGGGCGCCGAATCGCCAGGCCCTAATGCAGAACCACGCCAGGTCTTCGTACGCCTGGCCGACGTGCACCAGTTCCCAATCCAGCACGGCGGCAAGGTCGGATCCGTCGACGATGAGGTTGCCCATCCGGAAGTCGCCGTGCACCAGCACCGCCGGCGTCGGGTCGGGCCGGTTTGCGGCCAGCCAGCGAAACCCCCATTCGAAGGTGGCGGTGGTGTCGCCCATGTCGTCAAGGCGCCGGCGCCATTCGTCGAGCTGGTCCTCGTGGGCCAGGCCCGGGCCGTGTGGGTCGGCGCGGTGAATGGCGGCCGCCGCCTGCGCGCACTGCTGCAGCAATCGGGCGCGGCCGGCGTGCCCGTCACCGGAGTCGAGCCGGCGTTGGATGCGCCGCACGATGGTCTCGCCCTTGATCTCATCGCAGATCAGAAACGGATTACCCAGTGCCGCAGGCGAATCGTCGGCGATCAGGACGTGGGGGACCGGAGCTCCGGCGGCCGCGGCGGCGGCCTGGGACCGGGCCTCGAGTTCCATGCCGGCATGCACGTCGTCGGGCGGACCGGTGCGCAGGATCAGCGAGCGGCGTTGCGCGCCGGTCACGGCCTCGAACGCCCAGGTGGTTCTGCTGGCGCCGCCGGTTAGCGCGCGCAGGTTCTCGACCGCCGTGTCGGTGCCGATGGCCGACGTGAGCACGGCGGCGAGTTTGGCGGTCAGCTCGGCCGACTCGTCATCGTGCATCATTTTCGGCCGAAGTTGAACAGCCGCTGCGCCACCCGGCGAATCTGGATCTCTTCGGCGCCCTCGGTGATCCGGTAACGACGGTGGTGTCGGTAGATGTGCTCGAACGGCTCGTGCCGGCTGTACCCGAGGCCGCCGAAGATCTGCATGGCGCGATCGGCGGCGTCGCAGACCAGGCGATTGGCGCGGTAATTCGCCATCGACACCTTGTCGGAGACCTCCATGTGGTGGTCGCGGTCCAGATGCCAGGCGGCGTATTGGACCAGCAGGCGCACCATCTGTGCTTCGGTCTGCAACTCGGCCAGCGGCCACTGCACCGCCTGGTTGACCGACAGCGGCTTGCCGAACACAGTTCGGCCGCCGGCGTATTCGGCGGCGCGGTCGATGCAGTATTGCGCGGCGCCCAGGCTGCTGGCCGCCTGCCGAATCCTGTTCTCGTGCAGGAAGGTTTGCGCCACCTCCAGGCCGCGATCCACCTCGCCGAGCACCGCGTCCGCGGGCACCCGAACGTCGGTCAGCTCGACCTCGCCGTGGTCGGTGGGCATGTTGAACGTCCACCAGTAGTACGGAACGTCGAACCCCGGCGTATCGGTCGGCACCAGAAACGCGGTGATTCCGCGTGCGCCGCCGGGCTCCCCGGAGGTGCGGGCGAAGACCAGGTCGTGGGTGGCGCGGTGCACGCCGGTGTTGAACCGCTTGGAGCCGTTGATCACCCAGGTGTCGCCGTCACGTTCGGCGTGTGTTTCCAGCCAGGTGGCATCCGAGCCGTGCTTGGGCTCGGTCAGTCCGAACGCCATCGAACGTTCCCCGGTGATCAGCGCTTCCGACCACACCCGGCGTTGCTCGTCGGTGCCGAAGCGCTCCATCATGATCACCTGCGGGAAGTTCCCGACGATCGACGACTCGTTCTGCAGGTCGTTGTGCAGGCCAAGTCCCTTGCGCGCCAGGTGTTCCCGGATGACGGCCATGTCGACGTTGCTGCCGTCGCGGCCGCCGAGCGAGGCCGGCAGGCCGTAGCGCAGCCAGCCCGCCTTGTCGGCGCGCCTGCGCATCTCGGCGAGCAGGTCCTCCCACTCGCGGGTGGGAATGCCGTCGTTGTCCCAATCGGTGCGCGCGTGCTCGCGGCGCTGGTCGAAATACTGGATGTTCTCGCGTTCCAGCGGTTTGATCTCGGTCTCGATGAACTCGTCCATCTCGGCGAGCACACCCGGAAGGTGCTCGGGCAGCGTGAAATCCATGGTTTTCTCCTTATGCGCCGTACAGGGTTCTCTTCCAGATCGTCGACAGCGTGGCGATGGCGTCCTTGTCGCTGATCTTGATGCCCAGGTTGGAGGGACCGACGAACACGGTGGTGAAGTTCTCGAACAGCAGCGCGATGGCCGCCGCGGTGTGTTCGGGGTTCAATTCGGCGCCGTAGCCCTGCTCCTGGGCGCGGCGCACCGATGCCGCCACGAGATCGATGCCCAATCGCCGGAATTCGTTCTGCACGGCGGCGAACCGGCGCTGGGTGGCGGCCAGCTGGGCCACCGCGATCATGATCCCGATGTTCTGCTTGAACATGTTCCAGTAGCCGGTGACCACCGAGGTGAAAAAGGCGTCGTCGTCGGGGGCGTCGGGCAGGTGAACACTGGCCCCCGACGGCGTCACCACCTCGTGCAGGAACGATTTCGCCAGCGCCGCCAGCAGGTCTTCCTTGTCGGTGAAGTAGCGGTAGAACACCGCCGGCGATTTCCCGGCGGCCGACGTGATGTCGGCCACCGTGGTGCCGTGAAACCCCCGTTCGGCGAACAGTTTACGGGCGGCCTGCTCGATGGCCTGCCTGGTTTGGCGGCCTTTGGCGGTCAGCTCGCGGGTTGCCTCCGGGGCGGACATCAATTCTGTATCCGGTCGCCGGCGCGCAGCAGGGAGCTCGGTAAATCGTGGCCCACCAACGACTTCGCCACGGCGGCCGCGGCGATGGCGGCTTGCAGGTCGACGTCGACGTCGACACCGCTGTCGCGCAGCAGATACACCAGGTCCTCGGTGGCGATGTTGCCCGTGGCGCCCGGGGCGAACGGGCAGCCGCCCAGCCCACCGACCGAGGCGTCCAGCCGGGTCACCCCGGCGGTGACCGCGGCGTAGGCGCTGGCCAGTCCGGAGCCGCGGGTGTTGTGGAAGTGGCCGCCCAGCGGCATGTCCCCGATGACCGGACGCAGTTGCGCGATCAGCGAACTCACGCGGCCCGGGGTGGTGGTGCCGATGGTGTCGGCGATCGACAGCCGGTCGGCGCCGCGCTCGCGTGCGGCCGCGGCGATGTCGAGCACCCGCTGCGGCGGGGTGGGGCCTTCGAACGGCGAATCCCACGCGGTGGCGATGACGACCTCGACGGTGACAGGGACGCCGGTGGGGCCGTCGTGCGCGATCGCGACGATCTCGTCGATCTGGTGGGTAGCCTCCGCGCTGGTGCGCCCGACGTTGGCCTCGCTGAAGGTGTCGTCGGCGGCCACCACGTACTCGATGGAGCGCAGGCCCGCGGCGACGGCCCGCCTGGCCCCGTTCGGGCTGGCGACCAGGGCGGAGAATTCGATGTCGGGGTAGTCGTGCAGGTGGGCGGCGAGCTCGGCGGCGTCGGCCATCGACGGCACCTTCGTCGGGGAGACGAACGCGGTGGCCTCCACCTCGCGGACGCCGGTGGCCGCCACCGCGGCCAGCAGTTCGAGCTTGGCCGACAACGGGATTGGCGCCTCGATCTGCAGGCCATCGCGCAGGGCCACTTCTCGAATCTGGACATGCTGGGTGGTCATAGCACCTCCTGGGCCCGCAGCTCCTCGAGTTCCGCGGCGGTCTTGCCCAGCAACCCGACGTAGACGTCGTCGTTGTGTTCGCCCGGACGCGCCGGGCCGGCGTTGCGCAGCCGGCCCGGAGATTCCGAGAGCACCGGAACGATGCCGGGTCCGAGCACATTGCGCTGCAACCGCTCGTCGTAGTGCTCGACCAGCATGTCGCGGGCCCGCAGCTGCGGGTCGTTGACGACCTCGGCGACCGTGTTGATGGGACCCGCGATCACCCCTGCGGCGGAAAGGGTTTCGATGACCTCGCCCGGCTGGCGTTCGGCCGCCCAGCAGCCGATGATGTTGTCGAGCTCGTCCTGGTTGCGGCCGCGCGCGACGTGCGTGGCGAACCGGTCGTCGGTGGCCAGCTCCGGGCGCCCCATGGCCTTGCACAGCCGGGCGAAGACGGTGTCCTGGTTGGCGGCGATCACCACCCACGAGCCGTCGGCGCTGCGGTAGATGTTGGACGGGGCGATGCCCTCGAGCCGGGTGCCCGACGGTCCGCGCACCACGCCGCCGACGTCGTAGTCGGGGATCGTGGATTCCTGAACGGCCAAACAGGATTCGGTGAGCGCGACGTCGACCACCTGGCCGCGCCCGGTCACGCTGCGGCGGTACAGCGCGGCCAGCGCTCCCTGGGCGCCGAACATGCCCGCGAGGCTGTCGCCGAGCGAGAGCGCCAGCCGGGGCGGCGGGCCGCCCGGGAAACCGTTGAGGTGTCGCAGTCCGCTCGCCGCCTCGGCGACCGACGCGTAACCGGCCTTGGACGCGTCGGGTCCGGTCTGTCCGTAACCGGAGACGCGCACCAGGATGATGCCGGGGTTGCGCTCGGACAGCACGTCGTAGCCCAGGTTCCACTTCTCCAGGGTGCCCGGGCGGAAGTTCTCCACCACGATGTCGGATTTCTCGACGAGCTCGCAGAACAGTTCGCGGCCCTGGGGGTGGCGCAGGTCGAGGGTGATGGCTCGTTTGTTGCGCGCGTGCACCGTCCAGAAGACGTGCTGCCCGTCGACTTCGGCCTGGCCCCAGGTGCGCAACGGGTCCGGGGCCTTGGGAAGTTCCACCTTGATGACGTCGGCGCCCATGTCGCCCAGCAGCCGCCCGGCGAACGGGCCGGCGATCAGGGTGCCCAGTTCGAGCACCCGGACGCCGTCCAGCGGACCTGTGGGAATCACTCGGCGCTCGCGAAGTCGTGCCGGACGAGCCAGTCCGTGACGATGGTGACCGCCGTGCGCAGCGCGTCACGCTGGTCGGGTCCCGCGTAATAGTGTGTGGCGCCTGGGATTTCGTGTATCTCCTTGTCCGGGTGCCCGATCGCTTCGAAAAGCCGGCGGGTGTGGCTGGGTGTGCACGCGTCGTCGGCCAGGTTACCGATCACCAGCGCCGGGATCGCGATATCGGGCCCGCAGGACACCGCGTCGCCGCGGGCGTCGTCGTAACTCCACTGCGAGAGCCAGCCGCGCAACGTGGAGAACCGGGCCAACCCGACGGGGCTCATGTTCACCACTTGAGGATCCCCCAGGTAGCAAGTCCCCGGGGCGCGTTCGTTGGGATCGACGGTCGGGTCCAGCCATCGCGGGTCGGCCATGGTGCCGTGCACGACGAACCCGAACTCGTCGTCCGGCCGGCCGGCGGCCCTCAGCTCGGCCAACTTGTCTTTGACCCACGCGGTGATGCGGCGGTTGCGGTCGATCTGCGCCTGCCGGTACCGGGCCAGGAATCCTTGGCTGTAAGGCGGCTGGTTGGGGTTGTCGGGGTTGTACAGGTCAAGCTCGGGATCGCGCTTGGTCGGGTCGGATTCGTCGAGGATCGATGCGTCCAGCCACTCGGTCAGCGTGCCGTGCCGGCTGATGTGCGCGGCCAGCAGCATGATGCCGTCGGCGGCGGGCAGGTCGAGTTTGGTCAGGTCGGGGCCGTCACCGGTCGGGCTGGAGGTGATCGTCGGATTCTGCGCCTGCTGCTGGTAGAACACCGACAGCGAACCGCCGCCACTCCATCCGGCCAGCACCACCTTGGAGTACCCCAGCCGTTTCTTGGCGTCCTTGATGCACTCGCCGAGGTCCTCGACCACCTTCTCCATCAGCAGCGCCGAGTCGGTGCCGCGGAAGCGGCTGTTGCAGTAGATGACGTGATGACCGGCGCGGGCCAGGGCATTGATCATCGGCAGGTAGGCGCCACCGCCGATCGGGTGCATGAACACCAGCACGGTGTCCGACGGATTGTCCCTGGGCTTGAGCAGGTAGCTTTCCAGCACGGTGATCTCGGCCAGGCCGCCGTAGACGTCCCGGACACCGGAATTGTTCTGGAAGGCAACGAGATAGGGGATGCGATCGTACTCGTGCTTCTTGGGTTTCACGGCGTGCGTCATTAGCGCCGCTCCTCCTCATCGCGGGTCATCAATGTTGTCCTAGGTCGTGGGCGAGTATTTCCGCCGACGGGGTCAGCCGGCGGCGGGTGTCGATGGCGATCACCTGCCAGTCGACGCGGGAGTATTCGTCGAACTTGCGGCGCGCCCGTTCGCGCGCCTTTTCGGGTGCGCCGTGGTGAACCCCTTGCGGCGCATGCGAAATCAAACCTGGCGGCATCGGGATGCCGTAGAGCGAGCCGCCGTGGAAGAAGGCGATCTCGTCGTAGTCGACGTTGCGGTGATACCACGGTGTGCGCTCGGTGCCCGGGACGCCCTCGGCGGGCTTGGGCAGGAAGTTCATCACGTAGACGCCGGTGGCCTGCATGAACAGGTGCACGGTCGGCGGCAGGTGGACGCTGTCGGAGGTGACCACGTTGTAGTCTGCGATGTTGAACGTGAACGCGAAGTTATCGCCGCGCCAGCCCTCGACGTCGAGCGGATTGTGTTGGTAGAACAGCGTTGTCGGTCCGCCCTCGTGGATCAGCCGGACCTCGTACTCGCCGCCGGACGCGTCGTCGTCGGCGGGGACCGGCTCGGGGATGACGACCTGCGACGGGTCGAAGGGGAAGTGGCGGCCGAGCGCGCCGGGGGGCGGTATCCGAAACTCGTCGCGGGCCTCGATCATCAGCATCGTCGTCGCGGTATCGGGCAGCTGGCGCCAGGTGCACGCCTTCGGGATGTACAGCCAATCGCCCTCCCGATAGCGCAGCGGCCCGAACTCCGTCTCGGCCAGACCGGTGCCTTGGTGGACGAAGCACAGCAGGTCGCCGTCGACGTGACGAGCGAAGAACGGCATCGGCTCATGGCGACGGCTCAACAGAATTCGGCAGTCGTCGTTGCTGAACATCAGCAGCGGCCCGCCACCCGCGTCGGTGGCGTCGCCGGGCTTGAGCTCGCTGGACAGCACGTCGAGGGGGCGCAGCGGACCGACCGACCGGTAGGCGGTGGGATCGTTGCGCCGGTAGAGGTTGGCGGTGCGACCGGTGAACCCGCCGCGGCCCAGCTCGTCGTCCTTGAGCCCGTCAAGATCCGCATGAAGCCGGCGTGGCGTCTTCCCTTTCCGCAGGTGCACAAAGGATTCCATGGACGGCTCCTCCGATGGGCCAAGCTCGGCGGTCACAAAACTGAAAGTGACATTACTTTTTGTTTTGGTCGGACACAAGGGCCGCAAGAGCGCCAGGCCGTCGTCGTCTCGCGTCAGTCACAGTCGCCACAGGCGTCTCCGGCAGGCCGGACCCGCTCGGTGCCCACCTCCCAGCGACAACTCCGATGGCAACGCGCCCGCTCGCTGGGAGGCGGCCAACAAATACGTCCGTCAACCCCGGACGCGCAGCACGACCTTGCCCTTGGCGGTGCGGTTTTCGAGTGAGGCGACGGTGGCCGCGGCCTCGTCCAGCGGGTAGGTGGCCGGCTCGGGCGGAGCCAGCTCCCCGGAGGTGAGCAGACGTTCGAGGCCGGCCCATTGCTCGGCCAGCGCGCCCGGATGCGTGCCCGCCCACGCGCCCCAGCCCACGCCGACGACGTCAATGTTGTTGAGCAGCAATCGGTTTACCTTGACGGTGGGGATCTCACCGCCGGTGAATCCGACGACCAGCAGTCGTCCGCCGGGGGCGAGCGAGCGCAGGGAATCGGTGAACCGGTCGCCGCCGACCGGGTCGACGACGATGTCGACGCCACGGCCGTGGGTCAGCTCCTTGACCGCGTCCTTGAACCCGTCAGCCAGCACCACGTCCGTCGCGCCGGCGGCCGTGGCGATGTCGGCCTTGTCCTGCGTGCTGACGACGGCGATGGTGCGCGAGGCGCCCAGCGCCGGCGCCAACCGCAGCGCCGAGGTGCCGATGCCGCCGGCCGCGCCGTGGACCAGCACCGTCTCGCCGCGCTGCAACCGGCCCCGCACGGTGAGCGCGAAGTACACCGTCAGGTCGTTGAACAGCAGGCCGGCGCCGGCCTCGAAGCTCACGTTGTCGGGCAGCTTGAACACCCGGTCCGGGGCCAAGATTGCGACCTCGGCCATGCCGCCGGACAGCATCGTGAGGCCGACGACCCGGTCGCCGGGACCCACGTGCGCGCCCTCGGGCGCCGACCGGACCACGCCGGCGATTTCGGCGCCCAGCACAAAGGGCAATTGCGGGCGGTACTGGTACAGGCCGCGGGTGAGCAGGGCGTCCGGGAACGCCACCCCGGCGGCGTGCACGTCGACGACGACCCCGTCACCAGTCGGTTCGTCGATGTCGGCCAACTCGACCGAGTCTGGACCATCGAGCCGAGTCACCCGTACCGCGCGCATGCCAGCAGAGCCTACTGCCGCCTCAAAAACCGCCCGCGACCCGCACCACGGCCCGGCCGGAGAACTTGCCGGCGCGCACCTGATCGATCACGCCGACGACGTCCTTCACGTCGACGTCGCTGACCAGCGAGTCCAAGTGACGCGGCCGCAACGAATCACCCAGCCGGGCCCACAGCGCGCGCCGCGGCCCGATCGGCATCAGCACCGAGTCCATGCCCAGCAGCGCCACACCGCGCAGGATGAACGGCATGACCGTGGTGTGCAGGGCGGGACCGCCGGTGAGACCGCTGGCCGCCACCGCGCCGCCGTAGTCGATGGTGCTGAGCACGTCGGCGAGCGTCGCCCCGCCCACGCAATCCACCCCGCCCGCCCAGCGGGCCTTGCCGAGCGGTCGCGGTTTGGCGTCGGGATCGGCGGGCAGGCGACCGATAACCTCCGCGGCACCAAGGGTTTTCAGCCGCTCGGCGGCGTCGGCCTTGCCGGTCGAGGCGACGACCCGGTACCCGGCGGCCGCCAGCAGGTCCACGCTGACCGAGCCGACTCCGCCGGTCGCGCCGGTGACGACGATGTCGCCGGCGTCGGGTGCGATGCCCCAGTCGATCAGCGCCTGCACGCTCATCGCCGCGGTGAAGCCCGCGGTTCCGATCGCCGCGCCCTCGTGGGGGCTCAACGCGCCGAGCGCCACCACCTGGTCGGCCGGCAACCGCGCGTATTCGGCGTAGCCGCCGTGGTGGCCGGTGCCGATCGCATAGCCGTGGGCCAGCACCGCGTCGCCGACGGCGAAGTCCGGTGAGGTGGACTCCACGACCTCGCCGGTCAGGTCGATGCCGGGCACCACCGGATAGTTGCGCACCACGCCGCCGCCGGGCGTCAGCGCCAGCGCGTCTTTGTAGTTGACGCTCGAATACAGGACCCGGATCGTCACGTCCCCGGGCGGTAGGTCGTCGGGACGAAGCGTCTCGACCGACGCGGTTATCCGGTCACCATCTTGGCGCGCGACGAGCGCGTGAAACGTGTCCATGCTTCGACGCTAACCTCACCGTATGGATCCCTTTCCACTCGGTGGGTTTTCGGTCAACCGCGTGGGCTTCGGCGCCATGCAACTGCCCGGTCCGAACGCGTTCGGCCCGCCGCGCGACCGCGACGAGGCGTTGGCCGTACTGCGGCGCGCGGTCGAACTCGGCGTCGACCACATCGACACCGCCCAGATCTATGGGCCCGACGTTGCCAACGAGTTGATCCGCGAGGCGCTGCATCCCTATCCGCCAAACCTGGCGCTGGTCAGCAAGGTCGGCGGGCGCCGCGACGGCGACGGGGCCTGGCTGCCGGCCGGCGAGCCGGCCGAGCTGCGCCGCGACATCGAGACGAACCTGCGCACTCTCGGCGTCGAGCGGCTCGCCGTGGTCAACCTGCGGGTGTTCGACAGCTCGGCTCCCGATCAGCTGTTCGACGACCAGCTCTCGGCCATGATCTCCGCGCGCGACGCCGGGCTGATCGGCGCAATCGGACTGAGCAACGTCAGCCGCGAGCAGCTGGCCCATGCGTGCGAGCGCACCGAAATCGCCTGTGTGCAAAACGCATTCAATCTCATTCACCGCGAGTCGGCCGCGGTGCTCGGCGAGTGCACGACGCGGGGGATTGCGTTCGTCCCCTTCTTCCCGCTGGGCGCGGCGTTCATGCGTCCCAACCCCGTGCTCGGCCATCAGCTGGTCCAGGGGATCGCGCAGCGCCTCGGCCGCACCCCGGCCCAGGTCGCGCTGGCGTGGACGCTCGGCGTGGCGCCCAACGTGCTGCTGATCCCCGGCACCTCGTCGCTGCGGCACCTGGAGGAGAACGTCGACGTCGCCTCGATCGAACTGGACGACGACGACCGCGAGCGGCTGAACGCGGTCGCTACCTGAGCTCGGCCGAGGACAGGCCCAGCAGTCGGCGCGCGACGACCAGCTGCTGGATCTGTTGGGTGCCCTCGAAGATGTCCAGGATCTTCGAGTCGCGCGCCCACTTCTCCAGCAGGGTCTGTTCGGAATACCCTGCGGTGCCGGCCAATTCGACGGACTTGAGGGTGACGTCGGTGACCATCCGGCCGGCCTTGGCCTTGCTCATCGACGCCTCTTTGGAGTTGGGGATCTTGTTGTCGGCCTGCCAGGCCGCCCGCAACGAGAGCAGGTAGCTGGCCTCCCAGTCGGCTTCCATTCGCAAGAACTCGGCGGCCGCCGCGCTCTGAACGTGCGCCGGTCGGTCGTAAGAGATCTCCACGCCGGCCTCGGTCAGGATCTTGCGGATCTCCTCGAGCGCCGCGCGCCCCACGCCGACGGCCATGGCGGCGACGATGGGCCGGGTGTTGTCGAAGGTCTCCATGACACCGGAAAAGCCCTTGCCGACCTCGATTTCGGGGTTGCCGAGCAGGTTTTCCTTCGGGATGCGGACATTGTCGAACCGGATGGCGGCGGTATCGGAACCCTTGATGCCCAGCTTGTGCTCGAGCCGCTCGACCGTGACCCCGGGGTGCTCGCGCGGCACGACGAACGACTTGATCGCCGCGCGGCCCTGCGACTTGTCCAGGGTGGCCCACACCACGATGTGCGTGGCGCGCGACCCGGCGGTGACGAAGATCTTCTCGCCGTTGATCACGTACTCGTCGCCGTCCAGGGTGGCGGTCGTCGCGACCGCCGCCGAGTCCGACCCGAAGCCGGGTTCGGTGATCGCCATCGCCGCCCACACCTTGCCGAGGCGTTGTAGCTGCTCGTCGTTCGCGACGGCGGAGATGGCGGCGTTGCCCAGCCCCTGGTAGGGGACCGACAGCATCATCGCGAGGTCGCCCCAGCTGGCTTCCAGCGTCTGGAGCAGCGCGGCCATGTTGGCGCCGTTGTGGTTTTTGTCGCGCTCTTCGTCCTCGCCGCCGAGCGCGTTCGCTCCGGCGAATTCGAATGACTCCGAAGCGCCTTCGAAGAGGCTGAACAGGGTGTCGAGCTCGACCGGGTACGCGTGCTCCTTGAGGTCGTACTTGCGGGCGATCGGCCGCATCAACTCAGCGGCGCCCTGATGCGTCTTGGTCGTGACCGCTTGCATCTTGCGGGGCAGTTCCAGATTGATTGCCATGATTGAACTTTCAGCTCGAATGAGTTAACGACTTAGATGACGACGACACCCTCGGCGACGCCGATGGCCCGCAGGTCGCGGTACCACCGCTCGACTGGGTGCTCCTTGGTGTAGCCGTGGCCGCCGAGCAGCTGAACGCCGTCCAGTCCGATCTGCATGCCCTTGTCGGCGCCGAGCCGCTTGGCCAGCGCCGCTTCGCGGATGAAGGGCAGGCCCTGCTCGGCACGCGCCGCGCCGCGCCAGGTGATCAGCCGCAGCCCGTCCAATTCGATGGCGATGTTGGCGCACATGAAGGCCACCGCCTGGCGGTGGGCGATCGGCTCACCGAAGGCCTCGCGTTCCTTCACGTAGGGGACGACGTAGTCGAGCACCGCGTGCGACGTGCCGACCGTCAGCGCCGCCCAGCCCAGCCGGGACAGCGCGATGGCCTCGGAGTAATCCTGATCCGAGGCGTCGTCCTCGCCGAGGCGCGCGCCCAGCGGCACCGACACCCCGGAGAGCTCGACGTGGCCCAGGGCCGCCGCGCGCAGCCCCATGCTCGGATCGGCCTTTACCGTCAGGCCTTTCGCCGACGACTCGACGATGAACAAGGCCGGCTTGCCGTCGAGTTGGGCGCCGACGATGAAAAGCTCGGCGTCGGCCGCGGCCGGCACCAATGACTTCACGCCGTCGAGGCGGTAGCCACTCGGGGTGCGCACCGCGGTCGTCTTGAGCCGGGTGGGGTCGAAGAGCGGTTGCGGCTCGGCGATGGCCACGCAGGCCTGCGGCACGTTCTCGCCGGCGAATTCCGGTAGGTAGGTCGCCTGCTGATCGGCGCTGCCCCAATGGGTCAGCGCGGAGGCGACGCCGCCCGGGGCGAGCAGCGGCAACGCCAAGCCCATGTCGCCGTAGGCGAGTGCCTCGGCGACCAGCACGTTGGTCACGCTGGAGCGGTGCGCGGCGATGCCGTCGAAATCCTCGGGAATGTTGATCGCCGTGATGCCCAGCTCGGCGGCCTTGGCGATCAGGTCTTGCGGGTAGGTGGCCGCCTCGTCGGCGTCGTGCGCCGCGGGGCGCAGCACTTCCTCGGCGAATTCGTCGAGGGTCTCGACGATCATCTTCTGCTCGTCGTCGGGCGTCAGGTCGAAATAGTCCTTGCCGCTGGACTTGAGCCGGGTCGGCCCGGTGCGCAGATTCTGGACCCGCTTGAACTGCCGAGAAGTCGTGGCGGCCGTAGAGAAAATCGTCTTGGTGCCGTAGCGCAGGGCGCGGTTGAGCGGGTCGCGCAGCTGGTATTTGTCCAGGAACTCCTGGCCGACGAGCGGGGTGATGAGCGCGATGGCGATGTCGACGCCGGTGCGTTTGTGCGGTTGCAGCCCGACCGCGGACTTATGGTCGCGCCGTTTGACGCGCGAGCGGGCGGTTGTTTTTGGTGAACCGGTATCGGTCATGGGTCAGCGGCCTCAGGTTGATGGGCAAGCGGATACAGCCGATCTTACTCCGGAGTAAGATCACAGAGAACACTTGTTAACTAATTCACAGTGAGGCTGCCGAGCACCTGCCCCTGCAGCAGGCCGTTGGTGGCCACGGCGCTGCCATGATGCGGTCCCGCGGTGCCGTCGAGCGCCGTCAGCGTCCCGCCCGCTTCGCGCACCAGGATGTCCAGCGCGGCCAGATCCCATACCGACACTTCCGGCTCGGCGGCGATGTCGACCGCCCCCTCGGCCACCAGGCAATAGGACAGGAAGTCGCCGAACGCGCGCACCCGCCACACGGCATCGGTCAGCGCGATGAAGCGGTCCCGCACGCCCAGCTGCGCCCACCCGGAAAGACTGGAGAACGACAGACTGGCCGAATTCAGTTGCGCCACTGAGGAAACCGATATCCGGCGGGGTGGTGTGCCGTTGAAGGCGACGAACGCGCCGTGGCCGTCCGCGGCCCACCACCGGCGCTGCAACGCCGGGGCGCTCACCACGCCGACGACGGGGACGCCGTCGTGCAGCAACGCGATCAAGCTGGCCCAGACCGGCACCCCGCGGACGAAGTTCTTGGTCCCGTCGATCGGGTCGATGATCCACTGCCGCCCGGTGAAGGTCGTGTCTCCGCCGAATTCTTCGCCGACGATGCTGTCCTTCGGGCGTTCGCGCGCGAGCGCCTCCCGCAGCTCGGTTTCGACCGCGCGGTCGGCATCGGTCACCGGCGTCAGATCCGGTTTGGTGTCAACGCGCAGGTCCAGCGAACCGAATCGGGAGGACGTCAACGAGTCTGCGCGGTCGGCAAGCGTCAGTGCCAGCGCCAGATCCTCGGTGCGACTCATGACGCAGTCTTATCACGGCCCTACGATGGCGGGGTGTGGGAATTCGGACTGCTGATCCTCCTGATCGCGGTGCTGGCGGTATTCCTGGTCCAGCGGTTCGTCCCGCGCGGTCCCCGCGGTGAGCTGCTGAGTGGCACGCTGCTGGTGACCGGGGTCAGCCCGCGTCCCGATGCCACCGGCGAGCAATTCGTCACCATCGCCGGAGTGATCAACGGCCCCTCGGTCAACGAACATGCGGTGTATCAGCGCATGGCCGTCGACGTGGATCAGTGGCCGACCATCGGTCAACTGTTCCCGGTGCTGTATTCGCCCAAGAATCCGGACAACTGGAGAATCGCCCCGCCGACTCCGCCCGCACCGCAGGAGCCGCAGTCCTAGGGCGCGTCAGCCGGCCGCGGGCGGGCGCGTCATGACCGTGATGCGAACGCCGTAGCGGGGCACCACAAGCGGTGCCCGCCGAACCGTCCCTCCGGGTATGCCGGGGACGCCGGCGGCGGCGGGCCCGGTGCGGGCGAGCGCCTCGGTCGCCGGCAGCCCGGACAACCCGCCGCCGGGCAACGCCGGGACGGGGTCACCCGCCGCGGCGGCCCAACCCGCGGGCACCGACATCGGGCCGATTCGGCCGGCGCGGGCCAGCACCGCATTGACGTTCCCCAGACCGGACGCGGCGCCGCTCAGCGCGGGCGCCTTCGGGAGCGCGGCCGGGACCGCCGCGAGGTTCGGCAAAATGCCCAAGTTCTTGTCCGCCTGGATGATTCCCGCGTTGAACCCCTCCGCCGTGAAGATTGATCGGAACGCGACCTGGGCGCCCTGGATGGTGTCCAGGATTCGCGCGAATCCGTCCCTTCTGGAAAACGCGAACAGCTGCGAACCCGGGCCCGCATTCGAGTTCGCGGCATTGGCGGTAGCTTGCGTAACGGCGTCCTGCTGCGCTGTCACCCCATCCTGAGTGGTCGCTTCGCGCGGGGCAGAGAACGGCGAAAACTGCACCGTTGCAGCAGAACTGGCGGAATAGCTGTACATCGCGGAGGCGTCCTGGGCCCAGTATTCGGCGTACTGGGCCTCGTTCGCCGCGATCGCGGCGGTGTTCTGCCCGAAGAAGTTCGTTGCCACCAGCGTCGCCAATTGGGTGCGGTTGGCCGCGACCGCGGGCGGGGGCACGGTCATGGCGCGCGCCAGCTCGTAGGCTGCCGCCGCCGCCCGAGCTTGGATGCCCGTCTGCTGTGCGCGCTCGGCCGTCGCGTGCAGCCATCCCACGTAAGGGGCGGCGCTGGCCGCCATCGCCTGGGAGGCGGGCCCGTACCAGGACAGGCCCGTCAGGCCGGACAGCACCGATTCGTACACGGCGGCCGTGATGCTCAACTCGGCCGCCAGTGAGTCCCAGCTTCCCGCGGCGGCCAACAACGACCCCGAGCCGGGGCCCGCGTACATGCGGCCAGAGTTCACCTCTGGAGGTAGAAACCCGAAATCCATTGTCTTACAGCGCTATCAGCTGCGTACAGCGGCCCTGTTGGCGGTGCGTCACCCGGCGGCCGGAGGGCGTGGCATCACCGTGAGCCGCACGCCGTAGCGGGGCGGGACACCCGCTCCGACGGATCGCGAGGCGCCGCCGCCCGGCATGCCGGGGTAGCCGGGGTAACCGGACGCTACCGGCTCCTCGGTTCCCGGCAGCGTGGTGAAACCGGCCGGCTCCAACGGCGAGATATGGGTGCTCGTGGGCGCGGCCCAGCTTGCGGGCACGGACATCGGCCCGATCGATCCGGCGTGCGAGAGGGTTGCGGTGACGTTGCCCAGGCCTGCGCCGAGACCCCCGCCGAGACTCGTTGTGGTGCTGCTGAGTGCGGGCGCCGCGAGAGCAGGGGCGGCGGCCAAGGGCTTAGCGAGAATACCCAAATTGTTCTCGGCCCCGATGATGCCGGATACGAACTGCTCCATGTTGTAGGGAGCGCTGAAGCCGACGCCGGTGCCCTGAATGGCGTCGAGGGCCGCAAAGAAGGGTTTGCCGCCGGCCGCCGCTGTCGTATCCGACAAGTCATAGATGTCGCCGTAGTAGTTGTAGGTGTCGCCCGTTTGCTGCGTGGATAACGGTGAATAACTCTGCGTGACGGCCTTGTTGGCGGCGGCGTTGCTGTTGGCCGCGGTCACGGCGGCCTTCTGGGCGCTCACCCCGGACTCGTTGGTGGAGTTGGTCGCGGGCGCAAACCGCGGCAACTGGGTCGCGGCCGCCGAGGACACGGAGTAGGCGGACATGGCGGCGGCGTCCTGGGCCCAATAGTCGGCGTACTGCGCCTCGGTGTCCGCGATGGCCGCGGTGTTCTGGCCGACGATGTTCGACGCCACCAGCGCCGCCAGCAGGGTGCGGTTGGCGGTGATCACGGGCGGGGGCACCGTCATCGCATACGCCTGCTCATAGGCCGCCGCGGCCGTCCGGGCCTGCATGGCCGTCTGCCTGGTCTGCTCGGCGGTCACCTGCAGCCACTCGGCGTAGCGGATGGCGGCGAACGCCATCGCCTGCGCTGCGGGACCGCGCCATTGCAGGTCCAGGCCCGAGAGCGCCGATTCGTAGCCCTCGGCGGCCGAACTCAGCTCGGCCGACAGCGCGTCCCAGCTTCCCGCCGCGGCCAACAGCGAGCCCATGCCGGGGCCCGTATACATCCGGGCGGAGTTGATTTCTGGTGGAACAAAAGCCCAATCCATTGTGGATACATCCCCTCGAAGTGCGGTCTGCGGACAGACGCCACTGGCGCCGGCGCTTGCCGCAACGGCGTTGATCAAAGTTGGTGGGGCCGATCCCAGGCCGGCATGACAAGCCGGCAAAGCTCACCCCCGCGTCGGGGGACGGGACGGCCGGGCGCGATCGCTCCGCGCCTGCCTAGCGGGCAGCGCGGTACTTATCGAGTTGGCGGACCGTGCGCACAGGGCATCGCGGGAGACCTTCGGTTTTTGGGCCCTTCAAAGGTCGCAGGTGCGGCCGACGTGTGCGGGGTTTTGTGTATTTCACGGCGCCGACCAGGCAGAATTAAGACTACGTTTGCCCATCGTTCATCTTCTGTTCACCGAAGCGGCCTCTAGATCTACGCGTGTCGAATATTGAAAGTAATTGACGCGCTTGATATTTGGGCTAACCCCGGCGTCGGCCCGCCGTCAACCGCGATGGTTGAAGCTGTCGACCACACCCCGTAGCATCTCGGGATTTCGGAGGAACGGCGTGATGATGTCGACCGGCAACGGGAAGACGACGGTCGAGTTCTGATCGGCTCCCAGCTCCAGCAGCGTCTGCAGGTAACGCAACTGCAGTGAGGCCGGGCTCTTCGACAGGGTCTCGGCGGCCTCGCGCAGCTCCTCCGAGGCCTGCAACTCGCCGCGGGCGTTGATGACCTTGGCGCGGCGCTCGCGTTCGGCCTCGGCCTCACGCGCCATCGCTCGCTGCATCGACTCGGGGATCTCGACGTCTTTGATCTCCACGACACGGACCTGGACGCCCCAGGGTTCGGTCTGCTTCTCGATGATCGTGCGCAGGTCGCTGTTGAGGTCCTCGCGGTGCGCGAGCAGCGTGTCCAGGTCCGCCCGGCCCAGCAGCGAACGCAGGGTGGTCTGGGCGATCTGCGAGGTCGCGACCGCGTAATTCTCCACCGCCAGAATCGCTTTCAGCGGATCGGTCACCTGGAACATCACGACGGCGTTGACGCGGGCCGGCACGTTGTCGCGGGTGATCACCTCCTGCGGCGGAATGGTCAGCGTGACCAGGCGCTGGTCGACGCGAATCATCTTGTCCAGAAGCGGAATGAGGAGCCGCAGCCCCGGGGCGTACAGCGGACGTACATGCCCCATCCGGAACACCACCCCGCGTTCGTACTCGCGCAGCACCACCAGCGACCACGTCGCGAGCACCACAAGCACAACGATTCCGGCGGCGATGAGGCCGATCACCAGCGTGGTCATGTCGTGTTGTCCTCCTTGGGCTTCCAGCCGCCCCAGCGCGTGGAGTAGCGGTCGATCGCCGCCGCCACCTGATCCTCGATCGCGGTGCGGTGCGGCAGGTGTTCAGGCGCGTTCGACGGAGTGTTCCACAGGTGGCGGACGAGCGGCGCGCCGAGCAGTGCGACCAGCAGCACGGTCGCCATCAGGACCAGCGCGTCCGCGGCCGAGTGGTTGGCGATCAAGGTGGCCAGCGGCAACACGATGCCCAATGCCGCCACGCAGCAGGCGATTCCGCGGTGAAACCGGCCGGCGTCCGAATGCGGCCACGGGTCGATCTCGCGGCTGATCTCGCGACCGTGCTCCGATGTGGTGCAGTCGGATTTGACGGGGCAGCTGTTGCAGACCACCGGCAGCGCGCGGTACCGCATGACCCGGTGCTTGGGATCGAACGACGTCGGCCACAGCCAGTGGTCCTGCGGACATATCCAGGCGTCATGGTCGGGCCGGTAGGTGAATTGGCCTGTGCGCCAGCGCGCCGCGTGCGCCGACGCCCGTCGGGCCATGACGTCGAAACTCCACCCGACGGCCAGCAGGGCCAGGGAGTACCCCGCGATCAACCACACCGAGGTCGCCGGCGCGGTCACCGTCAATCCTTCGCCGGCACCGCGGCGCCGGCCTCCGGCTCGACCGCGGCCTGGGTGTACAGCGGACTTTCGGGCAGCTCCTGCGCCGTCGTGCCCGACCGGAAATTGCGCAGCGCGATCCAGGCGATCCAGACGAACGGCAGCACGCCGCCGACGATCAGGATGACGTCTCCGGGTAGCCGCAGCCATTCGAGTACCGCGTTGCCCGGCTTGGTGATGTAGCCCAGCGACCGCGCCTCGAAATAGCCGTCGTTGACCGAATGGTAGAGCTGCAGCACGCCCAGCGGCAGCAGGGTGGCGAACACCATCCACGCCAGCCCGATGTTCATGCACCAGAACGAGATCCGCGCCAGCTTCTCCGGCCACTTGTCGGCCGGGATCACGTACCGGAAGGCGAACATGGCCAGGCCGACGGCGAGCATGCCGTAAACACCCATCATCGCCGCGTGCCCGTGGTTGGCCGTCAGGGCGGTGCCGATCTGGTAGTAGGACACGATGGGCAGGTTGATCAGGAACCCGAAGATGCCCGCCCCCAAGAAGTTCCAGAATCCGACCGCGACCAGGAACATCACCGCCCAGCGATGCGGGAAGGGATTGGCGTCGCCGGATTGCTGGCGCGCGCCGAGTTGCAGGAACGCCCACGCCTCGACGGTCAGGAAGGTCAGCGGTATGACTTCGGCGGCGGAGAAGAACGCCCCCAGCGCCATGTGCTCCACCGGCGTGCCGGAGAAGTACAGGTGATGCATGGTGCCGATGACGCCGCCGGCCGAGTACAGGATGACGTCGAGGAAGATCACGCCGAGTGCGATCCGCTCGCGCACCACACCGAGCAGAACGAACATGTAGGCCACCATCACGGTGGTGAACAACTCCAGGAAGTCCTCCACCCACAGGTGCACGACCCAGAACCTCCAGAAGTCCGCGACGGTGTAGTGGGCGTCGCTGCCGGCCAACAGGCCGACGGCGTAGAAGGCCGGGATGGCCAGCCCGGAGAAGAAGAACAGCCAGGGCATGTTCATCTTCGACTCGGTCTTGAGCCTGCCGCGGATGCCGCGCCAGATGATGGCGATCCACAAGAACATGCCGACGATCAGCAGGACCTGCCACAGCCGCGGCAGGTCGAGGTACTCCCACTGCTGGGAGAACAGCCCGCCCGCGGGGATCACGCCATAGATGGACAGCGCTTCACAGATCAGCGAGCCGAACACCACCACGGCGACCGCCCCGAGCAACACGTAGGCGAGCAACGCCTGACGCCTGGGTTCGCGACGCGCGATGAACGGCACCAAGAAGATGCCACCGGCCAAAAACGCCGCCGCCGTCCAGAACAGCGAGAGCTGCAGGTGCCAGGTGCGGGCGAGGTTGTACGGCAGCACGCGGGCCAGGTCCAAGCCGAAGAAGTTCGACAGGTCGGCCCGGTAGTGCTCAGCGGCCGCGCCCAGCAGCGTCTGCGCCAGGAACAGCACCGAGACGATGGCGAAGAACCAGATGCAGGCTCGTTGCGCGGGCGTCAGGCTCACCTCGCCGGGTTGGCGGAAGGACAGGGTGGACGACTCGGCGCTGTGCCAGCCGACCTTCTGGCTCCAGCGGCCGTAGACCGCGAACATGATGCCGATGCCGCCCAGCAGGGCGATCAGCGACAGCGCCGACCAGACGATCACCGGAGCGGTGGGGCCGTTGTCGACTCGCGGCTCGGCGGGCCAGTTGTTGGTGTAGGTGTACCGGTGCCCGGGGCGTTCGGCCGCCGCCGCCCATGCCGTCCAGGCGAAGAACCCGGTCAGTTCACGGATTTGCGCCCGGTCGGTGATCATGTGGGGCAGCAGACCGTATTTCGTCGAATTCTCCCCGAAGTAGGCCGCGTACCGGTTCTGGATGTGGTCGAACGCCGCGGCCTGCCGATCGGTGAACACCAACGTCTTGGTCGCCGGGTTGTAGCGGTTGGTGCGGAATTCGGTGACCACCCGATCGCGCGGCTCGCTGACACCCTGCGCCCTCAGCTGATCGGCGACGTCCTGCGTTGCCGCGCGCAGGTATTCGGCGGTGTAGTCGGGTCCCAGGTAGGCGCCATGACCGAGCACCGAGCCGTATTCCATCAGGCCGCGCGCCTGGTAGAGCTCCTGTCCGCGGGTGATGTCCTCGCCGGTGAACAGCAGCTGACCGGATTCGCTGACGACCTTGTCCGGCATCGGCATCGACGCCGAATAGGTGCGGTAGGCCAGAATGCCCATCACCAGGAAGCCGAAGATCATGACGAGGGCGACACCCTGGACCCAGCCTTTGCCGACCAGCGGCTGTGACGATGACTGTTGGGCGGAGGTCGGTTGAGCGGTCATGCGCGAGGTCTCCCGTCTAGGTGGTGGCTGTGGTGCCGCTGTCTCGCATGTCAAACAAACCCGGTTTTCGTCCGCACCCAGTATTCGGTTGCCGGCATCGCGATGGCAACAGTGAATTCGCAGCGTTTCGCGGCCAGTCGGTTCCAATGGCGCCAAATTCGAGACCGATCTCCTTGGGGGAGAGCGCTTTACGGCCAATAGCCTGAGAACGCACCGCTCAACGAAGGAAGTCGCGATGAGCAAAATGTATTCGGCTCCGGCGATTGTCGTGGGAATCGACGGATTACCCGACTCGCCGTCGCGCGCGCCGCGCTTGCCGACGCCCATCGGCCGTCGACGCGGCCGGCGAACCGCGCAAGGTGGAAGCGGACATCCTCTGGGGCAAAACGGTTTTCAAGCTGATCGGTTGCGTTCTCGTTGGTCCGCGCGGCCCTATTCCCGGTCGCCGTGATCCATCGGTCGACCAGCCGAAGGCTCGCGCAGGTCGGCACCGTCGTCGCCGAGGTGGACAACGGCACGGTGCTGCGGCACGCTTTCGAGGAAGCGAGGCTGCGCGGAGCCACACTGCGAGCGGTGTCGATCTCGCGCGATGCTGCGCTCGGAAACTTCACGGCGCCCGCGCAATTGGATCGCCGACTCGCACGGTGGATGCGGTTGTATCCCGACGCGCACGCGGAGCAGGCACTCCGTGCTCGCGATCCGCTGTGGCAACCTATGAATCGGGCTCCGGGCCGAACCGGAAATGACGACCGGTGACCTCGGTCGGGGTGATCCGCACATAGTGCGGCTTGCGCATGGCGGTCCACGGCAGTAACTGCGCGCGGTCTGCGTGTGCAATGTCCGCGTCGGTTTTCAGCAGCCGGGCGCGACCGCGGACGATGACGCTCCAGCCTTCGACGAGGTTGTGGTCGTCCACCTCGAAGACCACCGCGTGGTTCGCCACGGCCGAGAACAGTTTGGTGCCCTCGGCGGTGCGGAACAGCACGGTGCGGTCCTGCGCCACGAAGTTGACCGGAAAGATCTCGGGCTCACCGGCGAAGTTGGTGACCAGCCGGCCCAGCGTGACACTGCCCAACCGATTCCAGTTCTCGTCCTCGGTGAGTACGCTCACCGGTTCGTCGCTACGCACGACCCCAACGCTACGGAGAATCGCCGGCGTTGAGTAGGGCCGGCGATCTAGCCGTGGCTGACCCGAAGCAACTTGGCCAAGCTCGGCAGCTTGACCCGGGGGCGCCCGTGCGGCTCGCCGGCCGCCCGCTCGTGGGCGTCGATGAGCTCCCAATGCGCCGAGGTGACCAGTTTGGGCTGGCGCGAGGCCAGCCATTCGGCCAGCTGATCGGCGTGGTCGTCCGGGAAATCCGCCAGGCCGCCACCATCGGGGCGGGCGGCGCTGGCCAGGTCGGCGAGCAGCGTGTCCACGGTGTCCTGGGAGTCCTTCTTGTTGGTGCCGATGACGCCGGTCGGCCCGCGCTTGATCCACCCGACCACGTATTCGTTGCGGCTCCCGTCGACCCGGCCCCCACTATTGGGGATCGTCGCGGTCTTCTCGTCGAACGGTAGCCCCGGCGTGGGCACGCCGCGGTAACCGACCGAGCGCACCACCAGCTGCACCGGCAGCTCCTCGCGCTCGCCGGTGTCGTTGGCGGAGACCCGCCCGTTGGCGTCGGTGACGAGCTCGTTGCGGCCGAGCACAATCCGCTCCACCCGGCCCTCGCCCTTGATCTCGATCGGCGAGGTCATGAAGCGCAACACGATCCGGCGATGCCCCGGGCGCGGGGAGCGCTTCGCGTAATCACGCAGCACGTTGATGTTCTGCTTGGCCGTCTTGCCGGCCGCGGCGGCGTCCTCGTCGCTCACGCCCTCGAGCTGCGCCGGGTCGACGATCACGTCGACGTTCTCCAGATCGCCCAGCTCGCGAAGTTCGAGCGTGGTGAACGCGGTCTGCAGGGGCCCGCGCCGGCCGATGACCACCACTTCGTCGACCCCGCACGGCCGCAACGACTCCAGCGCGTGGTCGGCGATGTCGGTCTGGCCCAGCACGTCGGGATCGGTGACCAGGATGCGCGCGACGTCGAGGGCGACGTTGCCGTTGCCGACGACCACGGCGCGCGCGCCCGACAGGTCGGGCGTGGCCTCCTCGAAGTTGGGATGCGCGTTGTACCAGCCCACGAAATCGACGGCGGCGATGCTGCCCGGCAACTCCTCGCCGGGGATGTTCAGCGCGCGGTCGGACTGGGCACCGACGGCATAGATGACGGCGTCGTAACGCTCGGCGAGCTCACTGGCTTGCACGTGCTCGCCGACCGAGACGTTGCCGAAGAAACGGAACCGCGGATCTTGGGCCGTCTTCTCGAATTGCTTGCTGATCGACTTGATCTTCGGATGATCGGGCGCGACGCCGGAGCGCACCAGCCCCCACGGGGTGGGGAGCATCTCCAGCATGTCAACGGCGACATCGATGTCCTGCGACGCGTCGGCCGCCTTCAGCAAGGAGGACGCGGCGAAGAACCCCGACGGTCCGGAGCCGACGATTGCAACGTGGTACGGGCGCATTCTCGACCTTCTATTCGGGCCACGTCAGCGCCGGGGGCTTCCAAAATAGGCCGGCGCGCAACGCGGGGCGCACATGATCGTGCCTCGACTCTAAACGCATGACCGCTGGTCGTGACCTCAGCACTCGCCGGTGGCCGGGCAGGCTGGCGGCCCCCGGTAACGTTGTCGGCTGTGGAACCCGACCGTCAAGCCGACATCGCCGCCCTCGACTCCACCCTGACCACGGTGGAGCGGGTGCTCGATGTGGACGGTCTGCGCGCCCGCATCGAGAAGCTCGAACGCGAGGCTTCCGATCCTCAGTTGTGGGACGACCAGACCCGCGCCCAGCGGGTGACCAGCGAGTTGTCCCACGCCCAGGGCGAGCTGCGCCGGATCGAGGAGCTGCGGGGGCGTCTGGACGACCTGCCGGTGCTGTACGAGCTGGCGGCCGAGGAGGGCGAGGGCGCGGCAGAGGCGCTGGCCGAGGCGGACGCCGAGTTGAAGGCGCTGCAGGCCGAGATCGAGGCCACCGAGGTGCGCACCCTGCTCTCGGGCGAGTACGACGAGCGCGAGGCGCTGGTCACGATCCGTTCCGGCGCCGGTGGGGTGGACGCCGCCGACTGGGCCGAGATGCTAATGCGGATGTATATCCGGTGGGCCGAGCAGCACAAGTATCCCGTCGAGCTGTTCGACACCTCCTACGCCGAAGAGGCCGGCATCAAGAGCGCGACGTTCGCCGTGCACGCCCCGTTCGCCTACGGCACGTTGTCGGTGGAGCAGGGCACCCATCGGCTGGTGCGAATCAGCCCGTTCGACAACCAGAGCCGGCGTCAGACCTCGTTCGCCGAAGTCGAGGTGCTGCCTGTGGTGGAGACCACCGATCACATCGACATTCCGGAAGGCGATGTGCGCGTTGACGTTTACCGTTCGAGCGGCCCGGGCGGCCAATCCGTGAACACCACCGACTCCGCGGTACGTTTAACCCACGTCCCAACGGGTATCGTCGTCACTTGCCAGAACGAAAAATCGCAATTGCAGAACAAGATCTCGGCGATGCGAGTGCTTCAGGCAAAGTTGTTGGAGCGCAAGCGATCCGAAGAACGCGCGGAGCTGGACGCGTTAAAAGGCGAAGGCGGCAGTTCGTGGGGCAACCAGATGCGCTCCTACGTGCTGCACCCCTATCAGATGGTCAAGGACCTGCGGACCGAATACGAGGTCGGCAATCCGGCGGCCGTCCTGGATGGAGACATCGACGGATTCCTGGAAGCGGGAATCCGTTGGCGCAACCGAAAAGATGACGAATAACACAAGCATTCTTGCGGCCTCGATGACGCACCGTTGGCACGACTTCTGGCGGGGCGAGATCGGTGAGTGGATCATCACCAGGGGTCTGCGGATCGCCATGGTGCTGATCGCGGCGGTGCTGGCGGCGAGGTTCGTCAACTGGGTGGCACAGCAGGTGACCCGGCAGCTCAACCTCGGCTTCGCCGAAAGCGACGCGCTGGTGCGCTCGGAAGCCTCCAAGCACCGCCAGGCCGTGGCCTCGGTGATCTCCTGGGTATCGGTCGTCATCATCGGCATCTGGGTCATGCTGCAGATCGCCGACGTGCTGCAGTTCTCGGTGGGGGGTCTGGTCGCCCCGGCCACCGTGGTCGGCGCCGCCCTGGGTTTCGGCGCCCAGCAGTTGGTGAGAGACCTGCTGTCCGGCTTTTTCATCCTGGTGGAGCGGCAGTACGGCTTCGGGGATCTGGTCACCCTCACCGTCGTTGCGGCCACGGAAGCCAGCGGCACCGTCGAGAACGTGACGTTGCGGGTGACCCGGCTGCGCTCGCCGGACGGCGAGGTGCTGACCATCCCGAACGGGCAGATCGTCAAGGTGGTCAACCTGTCCAAGGATTGGGCGCGCGCGGTGGTGGACATTCCGGTGTCGACCAGCGCCGACCTGAACCGGGTCAACGAGGTCCTGCACCAGGAATGCGACCGCGCGATGGACAACCCCGTGCTGGGGGCATTGCTGCTGGATGCGCCCACCGTGATGGGGGTGGAGAGCATCGAAGTGGACACCGTCACCTTGCGAATGGTGGCCCGCACCCTGCCCGGTAAGCAGTTCGAGGTCGGCCGGCAGCTGCGTGTCCTGGTCATCCGCGCGCTGGCCCGCGTCGGGATCGTGACGGCGGCGGACGCGCGGGTGGAGCTGGTCGACGACGCGTCCGTCCCGGCCGCCGAACGGCAAACCGATAATGACGTCCAAGGTGCGGGGCAAAAGCGGTGAAATTCACCCTGAACATCCTCGAGAAGCGCGGCGACGACACGGATGCCGAACATCGCTGGCCGAATTACGTCTTCGGCGGGCGGATGCGCACGTCGACCCTGGTGCTGATCATCGCCTTTTTCCTGGTGTGGTGGACCTACGACACCTACCGCCCGGCGCCGGCGCCAAAGCCCCCGGCCCAGCAAGTGGTGCCGCCGGGGTTCGTGCCCGATCCCAACTACACGTGGGTGCCGCGCAGCCGCGTGCAGCAGCCGCCGGCGACCGTCACCTATACGCCGACCCCGACGACCACGCCGCCGCCTCCACCGCCGCCACCCCCGGTGACCACGACCACCACCACTACGCCGCCGTTCCAGATGCCGCAGCTGCCGTGCATCCTCCCGGCGCCGTTCTGCCCGCCGAGCACGAGCCCGCCCACGCCGACGCCCGAGCAACCGCAGCCGGGCCCCGGTCCGACCCCCACGACGTCGCCCCCGGCCCGTTGACTTCGCCTGCCAGCGAAAATCACCGCTACACTGGCGTGCCGTGATGATCACCCTGGACCACGTCAGCAAGAAGTACAAAAGCGCGGCCCGTCCCGCATTGGAGGACGTCAACGTCAAGATCGACAAGGGTGAATTCGTCTTCCTGATCGGCCCGTCGGGTTCGGGCAAGTCGACGTTCATGCGGCTGCTGCTCGGCGAGGAGAGCCCGACCTCCGGCGACATCCGAGTGTCGAAGTTCCACGTCAACAAGCTGCGCGGTCGTCACGTACCGAAGCTGCGTCAGGTGATCGGAACGGTCTTTCAGGACTTTCGCCTGCTGCAGCAGAAGACCGTGTACGAGAACGTCGCCTTCGCGCTGGAAGTGATCGGCAAGCGCAGTGACGCGATCAACCGCGTGGTGCCCGACGTGCTGGAAACCGTCGGCCTGTCGGGGAAGGCAAACCGGCTGCCCCACGAGCTGTCCGGCGGCGAGCAGCAACGCGTGGCGATCGCGCGGGCCTACGTCAACCGGCCGCTGGTGCTGCTGGCGGACGAGCCGACGGGCAACCTCGACCCAGATACCAGTAAGGACATCATGGATTTGTTGGAGCGGATCAACCGCACCGGGACGACGGTGTTGATGGCGACACACGACCATCACATCGTCGACTCGATGCGCCAGCGCGTCGTCGAGCTGTCGTTGGGCAGGCTGGTGCGCGACGAGCAGCGTGGCGTCTACGGGATGGACCGCTAAGTGCGCTTCGGCTTCCTGCTCAACGAGGTCCTGACCGGCCTTCGCCGCAACGTCACGATGACGGCCGCGATGATCCTGACGACTGCCATCTCGATCGGGCTGTTCGGCGGCGGCCTGCTGGTGGTACGGCTGGCCGACAACTCCCGGGAGATCTATCTCGACCGCGTCGAGACGCAAGTCTTCCTCACCGACGACATCTCCGCCAACGACGCGACGTGCGCGTCCGCTCCGTGTAAGGCGCTGCGCGACAAGGTCGATGCGCGACAGGACGTCAAGTCGGTGCGGTTCGTCAACCGGCAGGACGCCTACAACGACGCCATCAAGAAGTTCCCGGAGTTCAAGGACGTCGCGGGCAAGGACTCGTTCCCCGCGTCGTTCATCGTCAAACTCAACAACCCCGAACAGCACGCGGAATTCGACGCCGCGATGCAGGGGCAGCCGGGGGTGCGCAGCATCCTCAACGAGAAGGACCTGATCGACCGGCTGTTCGCGGTGCTCGACGGGTTGCGGGATGCCGCGTTCGCCGTCGCGCTGGTGCAGGCGGTCGGGGCGATCCTGTTGATCGCCAACATGGTGCAGGTCGCGGCCTACACGCGACGCACGGAGATCGGGATCATGCGGCTGGTGGGCGCCAGCCGGTGGTACACCCAGCTGCCCTTCCTGGTGGAGGCGATGCTGGCCGCGTCCATCGGTGTCGCCATCGCGGTCATCGGCCTGATGTTGGTGCGGGCCTTGTTCCTGGACAACGCGCTGAGCCAGTTCTACCAAGCTCACCTGATCGCCAAGGTCGACTACGCCGACATCCTCTATATCTCGCCGTGGCTGTTTCTGCTCGGCGTGTCGATGGCGGCCCTGACGGCGTACGCGACCTTGCGCCTCTATATCCGGCGGTAGCTGTGGCCAAGGGATCCGGCCGGGCCAAGGCGGCGGGCGGCAAAGGCGGCAGCAAACAAGTTGTGGCCACCAATCGCAAAGCGCGGCATAACTATTCGATCATCGAATCGTTCGAGGCCGGGGTCGCGCTGCAAGGCACCGAGGTCAAAAGCCTGCGCGAGGGCCAAGCTTCGTTAGCTGACGCCTTCGCAACGATCGACGACGGCGAAGTGTGGTTGCGCAACTTGTACATTGCGGAGTACCAGCACGGTAGCTGGACCAATCATGACCCCCGGCGCAACCGAAAGTTGTTGTTACATCGGCAACAAATCGACAGGCTGGTCGGCAAGATTCGAGATGGTAACCTCGCCTTGATGCCGCTGTCTCTGTATTTCTCCGAGGGCAAGGTCAAGGTCGAACTGGCCCTTGCGCGCGGCAAAAGGGCTTACGACAAACGCCAGGACATGGCCCAGCGCGACGCACAGCGCGAAGTGGTCCGTGAACTAGGGCGCCGAGCGAAGGGCATGACCTGATCGGCGCCGCGTACGCCCAGCTGTCAGCCGTTACGTACGGTGTCAGCGATTTTGTGGGCGGTGTCGCAGCTCGGCGGGTGGCCGCGCTGCGCGTCATGCTGGTCGCCTATCCGATCGAGACAGTCCTACTCGGTGTGATGGCCATCTTCGTCGGTGGCCCTATTCATGTCGGGGCCGTTCTGTGGGGGACCCTCTACGGAATCGGCATGGCGTTCGGCATGTGGGCGTTCTTCGCGGCGCTGGGTTCGGGACCGATCTCCGTCGTCTCACCGCTGGCGGCCGTGCTGAACGCCGCGGTACCCGTCGCAGTGGGTATGGCTCTGGGGGAGCGGCCGGGGCAGGCGGCCCTGGTGGGTGTCGTGCTGGCCCTGGGGGCGGTGATGCTGGTCAGCCGCGAGGCCCCCGTCGAGGGGACCCCATATCGGTTCACCCCAAAAGTGGCCTGGCTCACGGTCGTTGCGGGCTCGGCGATGGGACTGAACCTGGTGTTTCTGCACCAGGCACCCCACGTCTGCAAGCTCTGGCCGCTGGTGTTCGCCCGGGTGGCCGCCAGCCTGGTGATCTTCGCGATGGCCGCAACCAGCCAGAACCTGAAGATGCCGCGCGGCAAGCCGTTGCGGTTGGCGGTCGCCGTCGCCGTCCTAGACATCTTCGCCAACATCACCATGCTGGCGGCCCTGCACACCTGGCTGCTGTCGTTGGCCAGCATCCTGACCTCGCTGTATCCGGCGGCGACGGTCGTCCTGGCGATGGTCGTGCTGCGGGAGCGGGTGACCCGCTGGCAGGGGATCGGCATGGTGCTCGCGATGGGGTCCGTGGCGATGATCGCGTCGGCCTGACCGGCCTACGATCCTGACCATGGCCGATCGCCCCGTCACCAAACTCGACAAGTCCACCGTGCTCACCGGTCTGTTCGCCGTTTGGGACGACCTCGACGCGCTGTTGGCGGGCCTGTCCGAGGCGCAATGGCGGGCGGCGAGTCCGCTGCCGGGCTGGGACGTCAAGGCCTTGGTGTCGCACATGATCGGCACCGAGTCCTTCCTCGCCGGCATCGCCGCGCCCCAGCCCGACATCGATGTCTCCGTGCTGGAGCACGTGCGCAACGACATCGGAGCGATGAACGAGTGTTGGGTTCGCCATCTGGGCACCCACGCGGATGCCGATGTGCTGGAAAGCTTCCGGGCGATCACCGACGACCGGCGCGCGGCCCTGACGTCCCTGTCCGACGAGGAGTGGAACGCGGTGACGGCGACCCCCACGGGCCCGGACACCTACGGCCGGTTCATGCGGATCCGGGTGTTCGATTGCTGGATGCACGAGCAAGACATCCGCGTCGCATTGGAGCGGCCGCCCTCCGACGACGAGCTCGCCGGCCCGGCGGCCTCGCTTGCCGTCGACGAGATCGCCGCCACGATGGGCTATGTGGTGGGCAGGCTGGCCAAGGCCCCCGAGGGTTCGCGCGTCCAATTCGAGCTCACCGGCCCGCTGGCCCGCACCATCCGGGTCAGGGTCGACGGTCGGGCCGCCGTCGTCGACAGCTTCGCGGGACAAGAGCCGACGGCGACGATCCGGCTGGACGGGCTGCAGTTCACCAGGCTCGCCGGCGGCCGGCCGATGTGCCCCGCGCGCGCCCAGGACGTCGAACTCGGTGGCGACAAAGACGTGGCCGGCCAGATCGTCGAGCACCTCAACTTCGTGATCTGACCGCTCTTCGTCGCCTTTCGCGACGAACGTCGGATTGATGCGTTGATATGGGGGTTTTTCGCGCAACGAGTCGACGCTCGTGGCCGAGCGGGGAAGATAATCCCATTGCCGCTGGTTGATAGGCGGGTACCATTGATATTCCTGCCGAAAGTCGGCGGGATGCGAGGGGCTGAAAGGTTTCGACTTCGCGCATCGAATCAAGGGAAGCGTGCCGGTGCAGGCAACCGACCACCGTAAGCGTCGTTGCAAACAGATAAGCGCCGATTCACATCAGCGCGACTACGCTCTCGCTGCCTAAGCGACAGCTAGTCCGTCAGACCGGGAACGCCCTCGACCCGGAGCCTGGCGTCAGCTAGAGGGATCCACCGATGAGTCCGGTCGCGGGACTTATCGGGACACCAACAGCGACTGGGATCGTCATCTCGGCTTGTTCGCGTGACCGGGAGATCCGAGTAGAGGCATAGCGAACTGCGCACGGAGAAGTCTTGAGGGAATGCCGTAGGACCCGGGTTCGATTCCCGGCAGCTCCACAAGGGAAGAAGCAGGTCAGGCGGTGTTATCGCGCCTGGCCTGCTTCCTTTTTGGGCCCAGGTCGTAGCGCTTAAGCTGTCCGCGGTCTGCAGGTTCGGCTAGTCGCCTGCAGACTGATTCCCGCGAGCATCCCAAATCCTTTGCGTGCGCTCACCGATCGAGGGGTGGTGGATTTCCTGGAAGTTCCGTCCACCGCGGCCGAATGTGGCAATGACGGCGGACGGCACATCCTGCTCCGGCATCGGTGACGACAGCCACTCGCACGGTCGCACGTGCACCAAATCCACTGCCGCGGCCTGTTCGTCGGCGTCATAGAAGTACGGCCCGGCGATGCGGCCTAACCAGAACCACCCGTCGGTGTCGCGGGTCCACACAAACGAGCCGTCGTCGACCTCGGCGAATCGGCCGACCCGACGGACAAGCCGTTCCTGTTCGCCCGACCGATCCACGTATTGCCCGAAGCCGCACAGGCCGAGCCGTCGGGCGCGATCGATCGCAGGTTGTGGATCGACGGCATCGTTGCGGGAACGCATCGGCGCGCGGTAGACGGCGACCATGAGAGACATCGTGCCTCCGGTTCGGTTCGCCGCCTAGGTCAGAGACGCCATAACCGGGTCGAAGGAGTCAATCAAGTATGAATTGCACGGCCAGTATGGCCGGGTGTTCCCGTATTCGCGCCGCAGCTCGCGGCCCGCTAGCCCCGCCCGAAAGCCCTCGCGCCCGCAGTGTCAGGGAAGACCCACTTGCACGCCACCAGAGAAGGCAGAATCATGCAGCTGAAGCGTGCCGCCGCTGGCGCCCGGCGGCACATCGAACGACACCACTACCTGAATGCTGTTGCCCGGGTTAACTTCTTCATTCGCTGAGCTCGTCCACAATGCGGCCATGCCGTTTGCGTCGTACGTTTTGCCGCCGATCTTCAGATGCTGGTTCGTGGCGAAAAATGACTGAGCGTGATTGCCGGTGTTCGCAACCGTCATGTGCACGTTGAGGAATTCGCCCTGCGCCGTTACGATTTCGAACTGATTGCTCAAGTCGCCAGCCTGCTTAGAGCGGTCTACCGAGACCACGGTGAATGCGAACTGGCCATCCCTGACTTCTTGGCCAATCGACGCAATCGGTTTGGAGGCTGACGACGGCGTCTTCGGTGTCTCGGCGGAGGAACCAGGTGTGGATGCCGAGGAAGTCGACGTCGATGTTGTTGGCTGCTTGTCGTGGTTGCCGATCGAGCCGAGAATTATCAGCCCGACGAAGACGGCCGCGATTATTGCGATGATCCGGCCTGTGCTGGTCTTCTTTTTGGGAGGTGCTGCCGGCGCGACAGCGGGTGGAGGTGTGCTCGGCGCCGCGGGTCCCCACTGCTGGCCGTCCCAGTATCGTGTATTGGGTGTCCCTGACGGGTCTGGGTACCACCCGGGCGGAGGCGATGGGGGAGTCGTCATAGTTCACAAACCTTACGTCGCAGACGAATTCGACGGAGCTGATTCGTAATTAATGGATCGTAGGCAGGCGTAAAAGCCGAGGCGAGAACCTGGATCGTCAGCTGGTAATAACAAATGGGTGTCGTGCTGAACCGTTCGGGAACCGCCGTTTCTTTCCCACCGACGGTCGCCCAACGCTGACGCTCCATATCGATGATCGCCCGCTGTTCTCGGTCAGCGAGTCCATAGCCAGTCTCCGTCCATTGGTGCTCGGAGCTCGGCTACCTGTATTGGGTCGAGCGTGGTAAGTCGGGTCGGTCTTCGCCGTGGCGTCGAAAAGCCGCATTCCCGCCGCCCAAGATTTCGATGCGCTGCCGGTTCCGAGGCCAGGCTGACCTCTGGATTGGCCAAGATTTCATCGACGCCCGCTAAGGGCACCAGAACTTCCTGCCGCCAAATCTTGCTCAAGGCAGTGGGGGGAGGTGGTCGCCGTCGGCGGTGACAGCCTTTTGCGATTCCCAACGTAGACGTGCGTTGACCTGAGAGGTCAGGCGCTCCCAGCGTGGCCCATTTCCACGCGGCCCAACAATGCCCGACGGCGCGCGCCCCGCCAACAACGGCCGAAGCTGTCGCGCCGATGTACTCGATCGCCGCCCGCCCCCTCTAGACCCCGGCCTGCGTCCGGCAGCGAATCGGATTCGATGCGCGAAAGTCAAAATCAGCTAGCCAGAGCCCTAAGCCTTGTCCGGTTTTCAAAGTCAGCAGTAGCCACGTTGGGCAGACCGACCTCGTCGGCACCCGAGGCATGACACCAACCGGACGCCCTAGGCGAAGTCTGCTATTCCGGCAGTGGTGACGTGCTCAGTGAACACGGGGAACCCTCCCGCGGTCACGGTCCAAGCTCACCTACTCGCTAGCTCTTCCAGACGACCTTGTCGACGCCGGCGGCATCCCGGTAGACAACGCTGTCCGGCGCCGTGCCGCCTCGAACGTCGAAGTAGAGCCGCCCGGTCGCCTGGGCGCCCGGCGCGATCGGCTGGTTCGGCAGGCCGTCTACTTCATGCCCTTTCATGACCGCGTAGGTCGAGCTGTTGACGGCACGCGCGTTGAAGTCGGCAATGACCGGAGTCGCGTTACCGCGCACACCTGTGGCCGTGACGTCGGAGTACCAGATGCCATCGTTGTGGCCGCTGGGCTGCAAGTTGTTCACGGTGTAGTTGATGGCTTCTGCGCCGTTTGCGCTCGGAATCTCTGCGGATTGGCCAAACGCTACGACTTGCGGATCCGCCAGCGCCGGCGACGCCATCAGAATTCCCGCCGTCGCGATGCCGGCGGCGGCCGCCGTCGTCTTCATGGCAACCTTGGAGAGCACCATGGCAAAACCCCTTCCCTAGGTCCCTGCGGTCAAGAAGCGCTAGCCGCTTACTCGACATCCCCGGGAGGTATCCAGACTCGCCGGTTTCAAACCTGCTCGGGCGAGGTCAGAGGGTGAATCGTTCTAGCCTTTCGGACTCAGGACGACCACCGGGATGGGTCGTGACGTCCGCTTCTGATACTCCACGTAGCGGTTTTGGTTGTTGTTGTTGACGATCTGCCATAGCCGCGGGTAGTCGGGGTCATCGGGCAGCACCGGTCGCGCGGTGACGGCGAAACGCCGTGGCCCGACGTTGATCTCGACGTCGGGGTTGGCTTTCAGGTTGTGGTACCAGCCGGGGGCTTCGGGGGCGCCGCCCTTGGAGGCGACGACCAGATACTTGTCACCGTCGCGGGCATAGGTCAGCGACGTCGTGCGTCGTTTACCGGTCTTCGCGCCGACGGTATGCAGCAGCAGGCTCGGTATCCACAGCGCGCGATGACCGATCCAGCCGTTCGTCTTTTGATACACCGTGTCGTGCACTCGCAGCAGCTGCGGAAGCACCTTTTCCTCCACGAAACTCATAGCTGTCAGTCTCGCTCGGCGGCGCCGGTATTTGCCAGGGGGTTCCTCGAAGCGGGAGGCAATTCGGACGTATATCCGCACATGGCCGCGGAGATAGCTATAGTCACCTCGGACTGAAGGGGCGGTTGGGGTCAAGGGGGGTCAGACGGTAATTGGCGCAGATACTGACATAGCTGCCCCCGTCGCGATTTCGCATGTATCTACCATTCTCGAGAGTTGCCCTTCACCCAGTTGGTGACGATGGCAGACGTTGAGAGCGTCAGCCCCGTCACGCAAGCGCGGGGCCTGCGTCCGCCGAAGCCGGCATTTCGCCAAGACCTCGAAGGCCTGCGTGCCGTCGCGGTGTTGGCCGTCGTGCTCTTTCATGCCGGCGTGCCCGGCGTGGGCGGTGGGTTCACCGGCGTCGACGTGTTCTTCGTCATCTCGGGATTCCTCATCACCGGAATGCTTTACCGCGAGGTAAGCACTGCAGGCACCGTCCGGCTGGGCCGCTTCTACGGGGCGCGAGCCCGCCGGCTGCTGCCGGCATCGGCTGCGGTGGGCGTTGTCACCGCGATCGCCTCGGCGATCCTGTTGCCCCCATTGCAAGCCGAGGGCGTCATCGGTGACGGCATCGCCAGCGCGCTGTACATCGGCAACTACTGGTTCGTCTTCCACGGCATCGACTACCAACTTGCCTACACGCCGCCGTCGCCGTTCCAGCACTACTGGTCCCTGGGCGTCGAGGAGCAGTTCTACCTGGTGTGGCCGGCCGTCATCATCGGTACGGCCTGGGCCATCCGGCGGCGGCGTCGGCGCGCCACGGGCGTGTCGTCCGAGCGTCCTTATCTCCTGGTCCTTGCGCTGGTCGCCGTCCTGTCGTTTGCCGCGTCGCTGCTGGCCACCCCGATCGTGCCTTCCGTCGCGTTCTTTTCACTGCCCACCCGGGCGTGGGAGTTGGCCGTGGGCGGCCTGGTGGCCCTGACGACCACCCAGTGGCGCCGGCTGGCGGCGCTGCCCGCCGCGATCGCGGGATGGGCGGGCCTGGCACTGATCCTGCTGGGTTGCACGGTCTTGAGCGTGATGACGCCCTACCCGGGCACGGCCGCCCTGCTGCCCGTGCTCGGCACCGCACTCGTGATCGGCGCGGGCTGTGTCCACCCCACCCGAGGGTGCGGGCACCTTTTGGCGTGGTCGCCGATCGGAGCCATCGGCCGAATTTCGTATTCGTGGTATCTCTGGCACTGGCCCGTGTTGTTGCTCGCGCCGCCGTTGCTGGGCCATCCGCTGGGACTGGTGGGCAGGCTGGCGACGGTCGCGATATCCGGCGGTCTGGCCGTGCTCACCCTGCGCTTCATCGAAAACCCGCTCCGCTTCGCCCCTTTCGTGCGCCGGTCCGCGTTCCGCAGCCTGTTGCTCGGTGGCGGTGCGACCGCGGTGGCGGTATGCGTGGGCGCGGCGTTGTTGGTGGCGATCCCCGCCCCCGTCGGTCACGGTGCCCCGGCGGCGGCGCTGAAAGTCACCGGGCCGATACCACCGGCGGGTGACAGCCTCGACGCGTACGACGCGGCGGTGCAGTACGCGTTTGCGCAAGTGCAGACGATGGTCGCGGTATCCGCCGATCTCAAGGCAGTCCCGTCGAATCTCGACCCATCGATCGGCGCTGCTTCAGCCGAAAACCCGATCGCCTACTTCAAGGGCTGCTTGCGCAATTTTTTGGAGGCCGATCAGCCCGAGTGCATCAGCGGCGACAGGGCGTCGAAGACCGGCGTCGCCCTGGTCGGTGACTCGACCGCAGCGATGTGGATCCCTGCATTCCAGCAGGTCACCGGGCGGCGGCACTGGCGGCTGGAGGCCCTGACCAAAGGCGGCTGCCCGATGCTGGACCTGCCAATCATCAACCCGTTCCTGCGCCGGGAATTCACCGAGTGCGACAAGTGGCGCGATCTGGTCGTCGCCCGCCTGCGCAACCAGCATCCACAGTTGGTCGTGTTGAGCCTGTGGCGCAAATACGGTGACCGTTACGACTTTCCGGCCGGTGTCACGTCATACGACTCGGCCTGGCTCGGCAGCCTGACCCGACTCGTCCAGCAGCTGCGCGGTACCGGTGCCAAGGTGCTGGTGCTCGGGCCGGCCCCGGATCCGCACGCATTGGTGCCGACCTGCCTGTCCGGTCACCTCGATGACGCGACGGCCTGCGCGCCGCCGAGATCGACGGCGGTGAACGATCCGGGCATCGCCGCCGAGGCGGCGGCCACCAAAGCCGGCGGCGGACAGTACGCCGACCTCACCGAGCTGTTCTGCACCTTGGACCGGTGCCCGGTCATCGTCGGCAACACCGTGGTGTTCCACGACGCCAACCATCTGACGTTCGAATACGCCCGGGAACTGGCGCCGGTGATGGGCGCGCTGGCCGATCGCGCGCTGCTCCCCGGCTGAGCTTTGCGACGATCCTCACCGGAACCGTTCAGCCGGTGCGCTCATGTTCGCTACCCTTAACTCGATCATCAGTTGCCTGGGAAGTTGAGGCCACGAAATGGCTGAAAGACCCAAGGCTCGCCCCCGGGCGCCGGGACCGAGCGACATCGTCGCGGAGTTGGCTGCCGCCGGATTCGACAACGCGCGCCAGATCGCTCGAGGCGCCGCCGGCGTGGTGTATCGCTGTCGCGAGACTGCGCTGGGTCGCAACGTCGCCATC
The DNA here is from genome assembly GCF_000277125.1 of Mycobacterium intracellulare ATCC 13950. NCBI lineage: Bacteria > Bacillati > Actinomycetota > Actinomycetes > Mycobacteriales > Mycobacteriaceae > Mycobacterium > Mycobacterium intracellulare. The sequence continues at coordinate 4,067,375 of NC_016946.1, read as the reverse complement.
AAGGTGTTGCCGACCTTCGGCGACGACGAGAGTCGCGAACGATTTCTCCGCGAGGGCTACGCCATGGGCGGCCTATCGGGCCATCCGAACATCGTCAACATTCTGCGCGTCGGCGTCACCGCGGGCGGCCGGCCTTACATCGTGATGTCGTACTGCGCCGCCGGTTCCCTGGGCCTGCGGGTGCAGCGAGAGGGGCCGATCGCCTGGCCCGAAGCGATGCGGATCGGTGTGAAATTGTGCGGGGCGCTCGAAACCGCTCACCTGACAGGAACTTTGCACCGCGATATCAAGCCCGCGAACGTTCTCGTCAACGACTACGGCGAACCGCAGCTCACCGATTTCGGGACGGCGCACGTCGCTGGAGGCTATGAAACGGCGTCCGGGTTGTTTTCCGGCACAGTCGATTTCCTCGCGCCCGAGGTCATGACCGGCGATCCGGCGACGGTCGAGACCGATGTTTACTCGCTCGGTGCCACGCTCTATGCGCTCATCGCCGGCAACGCCGCATACGAGCGCCGCAGCGGCGAAGACCTCCTCGCGCAGTACACCCGGATCAAAAGCACGCGGGTCCCGGACCTGCGCCCCAATGGGATCCCCGACGCGGTCTGTTCGGCGATCGAAAAAGCGATGCGGTTCGATCCGGCCGAACGGCCGGCGTCAGCGGCGGAGTTCGGCCGCGAATTGCAGGAGAGCCTGCGCCGCAACGGATTAAAGCCCGATTCCATGGCGATTACCGCCGCGGGTGCGGGTTCGGGGCGCATCGCGCGGCCGGTGCCGAGACCGCCGAGGATCGCCAAACCGGGCCCACGGATCGCCGGCCCGGAAAGTGCCACCTCGCTGATGAATGCGCTGGGAGATCGCACCACCTCGACGCCACCGCATCCGCCGTCACGGCCGCCCGGTCGCCAGCAGCCGGGCCGCGCACCCGCTGTCTCGCGCGGCCCAAACACGTCCGAGCCCACCCAGATGATCCCCGAACAGACAAGTGTCACCGACGCGATCGCGCCGACGAGTTCTGCCGACCGTGTTCCGGATACGCCGCGCGGATTGGCGACCGGCGCGGTGGCGTGGCCGAAACCGTCGAAAGCGAAACGAAGCCGCGCCACCGCGGCGCTGATCGCCGTCGCGATCGTGGTGGCCGTGTTGGTGCTGGGCAGCGGCGTCTACGTGCTGCTGACGCACGGCAAGCGGCACCCCCAGGCCGCCGCGAGCCAGCCGAGCCAGGCGTCGGTGAAGTGGCAGCCGATCACGAACGCGCGCATCGCACGCGACGCGGCGGCAACCACCCAGGCCGACGGCACGATCTGGATATTCGGCGGAATCGGCAGCAACCACGCCGTCGTCGCAAACCACGAGGGGTATGACCCCGTCATCGACAGCTGGAAGAGCGGCGACGATCTCCCGGTCCCGGTTCAACAGGCCATGGCCGTGACGTGGCAGGGAAACCCGATCGTGCTCGGCGGCTGGCGCGCCGCGGGCGCGCAAAAGGTTGCCAGCGACCAGGTTTGGCGCGTGGTCAACAGCCACTGGGTGGAGCTGCCCCACCTGTTGCAGCCCCGCGCGGCAGCGGCGGCGGCCGTGGTGGGTGACCGCATCATCGTCACCGGCGGCGTCGACGCCAACGGAGCGCTGCTGAACTCCACCGAGATCTTCGACGGCAACGCCTGGACCCTCGGCACCCCCATCCCGACCCCGCGACAGATGCTGGCCGCGGCCTCGGACGGGAAGCTGGTGTACACGGTCGGCGGGACCAACGGGAACGCCGACCTGGTAGCGGTCGAGGCGTACGACCCGGCCGCGAAAACCTGGATGAAATTGCCCGACCTTCCCCAGCCTCGCAGTGACCTTGGCGTGGCGATCGCGGACCGGCGCCTGGTCGCCGCCGGGGGTCAGTCGGCGGGGCAAGTTCTCAAGAGCGTGGCGGTGTTCGATCTGTCGACGAAGACGTGGGATGGCTTGCCGGACATGGGGACTGCGCGCCATGGCATGGCGGTCGATGCGGTGGGGAAGTCCATCTACGCCGTCGGGGGGTCGACGGCCGTCGGTGACGACCAGGTGACCGCGACGGCCGAGGCGTTACAGGTGCCGCCACGCCTGGCCCAGCCGGCCGCGCAGTGGCGTTCGCTACCCGACGCGCCCACACCCCGGCTGATGACGGCGTGGACCGTGCTGGGCGACAAGATCTGGATCGTGGGCGGACTGCGCGACGGAGTCGCACTTCAGACGGTCGAGAGTTACGACCCGCGCACCGGCGCCTGGCAAGCCCAACCCCCGCTGCCCGTCCCGCTCCACCACGCCGCCGCGGCCACGTATCGCAACGAGGTGGTGGTCCTCGGCGGCGCCAGCGGCGACCTCACGCAGGCGTCCACCAAGGTGTTCGCGTTGCGCGGCGGCAATTGGGTGGAGCTGGCCGGCCTCAGCCACGCGCGGGCGGCACCGGCGGCCGCGGTGGTCGGTGACAAGCTCGTCGTCGCCGGCGGACAGAACGCCAAGCAGCTCGTCGGCCAGACCGAGGTCTTCGACGGCAGCTCGTGGCGCGACGCGGCCAACATGCCTACCCCGCGCGAACACTTGGCCGCGGCGTCCGACGGCACCTACATGTACGCGGTCGGCGGGAGGTTCCTGTCCGCCGACAAGAATTCCGCGGCGTTCGAACGGTTCGATCCCCAAGCAGGGACCTGGACCAAGTTGGTCGACATGCCAACTCCGCGTGGAAGTTACGGCGCCGCGTTCATCGATGGCCGAATCGTGGCGGTCGGTGGTGAGGAACCAACCCAGGTGTTGGGAGTCGCAGAAATGTACGACATCGCAAATGCGAAGTGGTCCACGCTGCCCCCGCTGCCGACGCCGCGTCACGCTGAGGCGGTCGCGGCGGTGGGCAACACCGTGTACTGCATTGGCGGTGCAAACCGGCCCACCCATGAGGGCCCCGTCGCGACGGTCGAGGCTTTGGACTTCGTCTAGCGACGGATCAATGGCGCTTGAGCCGGCTGCGCCACCCCACGATTCCCGCGTACACGACCGTCAGCAACACCAGCATGCCGACGTCGAACAGCCATGTCCCCGCCGTGTGTTTGAAGTGGCGGTCTTTCGGGGCGAGCGGCCCGGGCTCGATCGTCCACAAGTCGACCGTCGAGGCCTGCGCCGCATACCCCCAACGGGAGGGGACCGCCCAGGACATCTGGTCCAGCCCGATCCGGTCGGTGACCGGGACCATCCCACCGCAGAGCACCAGCTGCAACATGAGCGACACCACCAGGAGCGGCATGATCTGCTCGTTCGAGCGCGCCAGCGAGGACAGGACCAGGCCGATCATCGCCGCGGCCACGCACATGGCGGCGGTGGCGACGTACAGCTCGAGTGTGGCGCTGCCAAGGAGCAGGGCCGGCCGGGTCGGCGCGCCTTTCCCCAGAATGGTGATGGTGGTCGCGATCGTCGACTGGACGATGGCGAACACAAAGAAGACCGCCATCTTCGCGAGCAGATAGGCCTTGGTCGACAGGCCGACCGCCTGTTCGCGGCGAAAGATCGGGCGCTCGCCGATAAGATCGCGGATCGTCAGCGCGGTGCCCATGAAGACGGCGGCCATGGTCAGCAACATCAACACCGATCCGGGCTCGTCGGACCCGTCGCCGTTCGGATCGGCCACGCGGAATCCCGTCGAGCCGGGAACGGTCAGCGCCAGCGCGCCCATCACGAACGGCAGCAGCGCCAGGAAGATGAAGTAGGCGCGATCGGCGACGATCAGCCGGACCTGGCGGCGGGCGATCGTCGAGAATTGACGCCAGGTGCTGGAGCGCGCCGGAGCGCCGAGATCGGCCGGCTTGTCCGCGTCGGATACAGGAGGCGGCGGTTTGGCTTGGGCCAGGAATCGACGGTTGGCTTCGTCGGGGTCCGCGCCCACCATTCCAAAGATCTTGGCCCAGTTGGTGGTTCCCATGGTCGCTTCGATGTCGCCGGGTGGACCGCAGTAGGCGGTCTTGCCGCCCGGCGCCATCAGCAACACCTGGTCGCACAGATCGAGGTAGCTCAGCGAGTGCGTCACCACCAGCACGACGCGGCCGGCGTCGGCCAGCTGCCGAAGCATCGTCATGACCTGCAGGTCCAATGCGGGGTCCAGGCCCGACGTGGGCTCGTCGAGGATCAGCAGCGACGGCCCGGTGAGCAGTTCCAGGGCCACCGAGGCGCGCTTGCGCTGCCCGCCGGACAGCTTGTCGACTCGCGTGTCGGCGTGCTTGGTCAAGCCGAGTTCCTCGATGACCTGCGCGACGACCTGTGCGCGGTCGGACTTGCTGGTGTCGGTCGGCAGCCGCAACTCGGCCGCGTAGTTCAGCGCCTGGGTCACCGTGAGCTGGCGGTGCACGACGTCGTCTTGGGGCACCATCCCGATCCGGCTGCGCAACGACGCGAACTGGGCGTGGATGTCGTGGCCCTCGAACGTGATCGAGCCCGAGGTCGGACAAGTGGCGCCGGCGATCAGCCGGGACAACGTGCTCTTGCCCGCTCCCGACCCACCGATGAGCGCGGTCAGCGTCCCGGGCCGCGCCGTCAGGGACACCTTTTGGATCAGCCGCTTGTTGTCGACGTGAAAGTCGACCTCCCGCACTTCCAGCCCGCCGGTGCGGGTGGCCGCTTCGGCGCGGCGCAGCAGGATTTCACCGTTGAAAACCAGGTCGACGTTGCCGATCGTGACCACGTCACCCTCGGTGAGCGGTGCCGACAAGATGCGGGTGCCGTTGACGAAAGTCCCGTTGATGCTTTGCGCGTCGTGGATCTCCATGCCGGTGGGGCCCGGCACCAAGTAGGCATGATGGCGCGACGCCAAGACGTCCGAGATGACGATGTCGCTGTCTTCCGCGCGGCCGATGACCGCCGCCCCCGCGGGGGGCGCCCCGAGCCTCGAACGTGACCGCTGCACGGCGCGCCGCAGGTTGGCGCTGTCGAAGCCCGAGGCTTCAAGGGTCTGTGCCCCGATCTCGGTGAGCGGCTGGAGCCCCGCCGGCTGCGGCGCCGGGTGGGGAGCGCGCGGGGGCTGGCCGGCCGGCGGGTAGCGCGGCGGGGCGGGTTGCGGTCGCGCGATGCGGGGCGGCGGGACGCCGGGCCGCCGTGGCGGTTCCGGACGGGCGGTCTTCGGGGCGCCCGGCGGCGCGATCACCGGCACCGCCTCCAGGGTGGGCGGTAGTTGGCCCACCGCCCCGTCGTGCCGGCCGATCCCAAAGCTCAGACGCGGCCCGTCGGGCCGGGCGAGGTTGAGGCTCTGGCGATCGTGGATGTCGACGGCCCGTACCCGGTGACCATTGACGAAAATGCCGGAGGGCGAACCGTTGTCGATCGCGATCCATTTGGCCCCGTCGAAGCGCAGCAGGAGGTGGGCGCGGGCGATCAGCGGATGGGCGACGCGCATGTCGGCGCGGAGGTCACTTCCGACCACGATGTCGTGGCCCGGCGCGAAACTGCGCTGTGACCACTCCGATTGAACCGTCAGCACGGGCGGTGCAGGCCTACTCATCACCTAAGTATTGGACTCGCCGCCAGCAAACGCTCACTTTTTCGCTTTATAGGTGCAGACGGCCGGTTTTGCCGCCTCAGCTTCGCGCGGTGTTCTCGGTGATGATGTCGCACGCCGTCTCGTAGAACGCGCTGATCAACGTGGAGAACGAGAGCTGGAAGGGATGGATCATGTAGACGTCAAGCTGCTCGAGGCGCCATTCGGGCAGCACCGGCACGATGCTGCCGTCCCGCAACTCGGAGGTGACGATGATCTGGCTCGGCATCGCACCGACACCGAGCCCGTTCAGGATGTACTGCTTGCACACCTGAAAATTGTTGGCTCGCGCCCGAACCGTCGGCGAGAGCTCATGGCGCCGCTTGTTCTTGGCGACGGTGAGCCTGCGCGGTCCCTCGCTGACTCCGCAGTCGATGAACGGCACGGTATCCAATTGGGTGGGAGCGGTGATGGGTTCGGGGAGTTCCCGTATGAACTCCGGTGATGCACAAAGGAACAGTTCGAGGCTGAAGACCTTGCGCGCGATCAGCGTCGAGTCCTGCAGCGGCCCCGTGCCGAAAACCACGTCGAACCCGTCGTGGACGGGATGAACGACGTTGTCCACCAAGCGGATATCCAGCCGCGACTGGGGATATTGCTTCAGGAATTTGGCGCCGACTCGCGATGCGTAGTCGATGCCGACAAAGACCGGGATGGCAACGCGCAACTCACCCTGCGGCTCGAGCTTGCTGCCTTCCACCAGCGCCCGCACCCCGTTGGCCTCGGCCAAGATGTTCACGCCGTGGCTGTAGATCTTCTCGCCAAGGTCGGTGACGGTGAGCTGGTGCGTGTTCTTGCGCAGCAGCTTGATCCCGAGGTCCGCCTCGAGCTTGCTGAGCTTGCGGCTGACGGTGGACTTGGGCATGCCCAGCAGCGCGGCCGCCTTCGACAGGCTGCGGCACTCGACCACCTTGCCGAATACGAGCAAGGCATCGAGGTCGAACGGCAGGTTCTGCTCCACGTGGTGTTCCAAAATTGCAACAGGGTGTTGCAATTGAAGGCCTATTTGCGCATTTGGTCAAGTGCTACCTTCGGCCGAGAGGCGGAGGAGGGCCCGATGAGTCAGGACGTCTTGGTCACGAAGCCGTCGAGCGGGCACTGGACGGATGACTATCCCGAATTGGGCCGTGGCCCAGTGTCACTCGAGGACTGTGTCTCAGAAGAGTTCTACGAGAAGGAACGCGAGCACGTCTTCAAAAAAACCTGGCTCTACGTCGGACGGGTTGAGCGGGTGCCGAAGTCGGGAAGCTACTTCACCCGCGAGCTGAGATTCCTCGACACGTCGATCATCATCGTTCGCGGCAAGGACGACGTGATCCGCGCCTTCCACAACATCTGTCCGCACCGCGGCAACAAGATGCTGTGGGAAGACGACCCGTTCGAAGAGGTGCAAGGTCGCGCCCCGGTGCTGTACTGCCGATTCCACGGCTGGCGCTACAAGTTGGACGGCTCGCTGCACGCGGCCACCCGCAAGGATCTGCTGCTCGACTTCGACGCCGAGAGCTGTCGGGTGCCGGCGATTCAATGCGAGGTGTGGGAGGGGTTCGTCTTCGTCAACCTCGACCCGCACAACACCGAGCCGCTGCGGTCCTACCTCGGCGAGCTGGCTCACGGCATCGAAGGCTATCCGTTTGCGGGGCCACACCAGGTGTATCGGTTCAAGGTCGAATTGCAGTGCAACTGGAAGATTTTCGTCGACGGATTCGCCGAAAGTTACCACGGGCCGTATCTGCACGCGTCCTCGTTCGGCGCCCTCACCGCGGAGGCGCGAGACGCCTTCGACCAGCCGAACCCGTTCACCGACGCGCTGGCCTACCGGCTCAAGGGTCCGCACCGGATGTTTTCCTTCGCCGGCGAGCCGTCGCAGAAGACGCCGTACTCCAAGCCCATTGAATGCGTGATGGAGGCGAGCGCGGCCGGCCCGTGGAACAAGCGGACCGATCGCGGCCCGATGCCGCCCGGGCTCAATCCGACTCGTTCGGAGAAGTACGGCTTCGATTCGTTCCAGTTCTTCCCCAACTTCGTGCTGATCTTCGGTTCGTCCGGTTTCAGTACGCACACGCACTGGCCGACGGGCCCGCACTCGCACATCTTCGAAGTCGAGATGTTCTACCAGCCGCCCAAGACGCACAAAGAACGGCTGGGCCAAGAGCTCACCGTTACCTTCCTCAACGACATCATCCTGGAAGACGCGAGCCCGTCGGAAGGGTTGCAGGCGATGCTGAACAGCGGTGCGCTCACGCATTTCACGATGAATGACGAGGAGATCCTGCTGCGTCACCTGCACAAGGTGGTGGGCGATTATGTGGCGGCCGGCGAGAAGGCGAAGGCCGGCCGATGAACGCCCTTTTGCCGCACGAGTTCTCGCAACTCGAGCACCTGGTGCCCGAATGGGCCATCGAGGATGGGCATGAGCGCTACGTGAAGCGTGTGAACAGCTCCATGGCCGAGATACAGGCGTTCTACGACGAGGTTTTTCCGCACGCCGAGGACGCGGTCGCCTACATCGACAAGTTCGACTATGCCGAGCCGCTGCCCGAGGACGTCGCGAACCTGCGCAATCTGCTGTACTCGCTGATCACGGTCTCGTTGGCGGTGGAGCTGTGGAGGCAGCCGCGGGTAAAGCATTCGGCGAAGACCATTCTCACGAGATTGAGCTGACGCATGGGACTGTCCACCACACGACTCGACGTCATCGACTGCACACCGTTGATCGGCAGCGAGATCAAGACCGATCTCGACACGCTGCTCAGTGGTCGCGAAGCCGAGGCGATCCGCGCGATCCTCGAGCAGCGCGGGGTGGTCTTCTTTCGCGGACTGCAGATCAGCGACGAACAGCAGGTCACCATCGCGAAAACCCTTGGCAGCATTGTGCAGAACGAGGGTGAGGGCGGGATCTACAAGATCTCGCTCGACACGAACGTCAATCAGCGCGCCGAGTACCTGAAAGGCTCGCTATTCTGGCATTTCGACGGCTCGCTGCAGCCCTATCCGAATCTGGCCACGCTGTTGCGCGCCATGAAATTGTCCGACTCCGGCGGTCAGACCGAGTTCTGCAACACCTACGCGGCCTACGAGGAGTTGCCGGAGGCCGACAAGGAGACGATCGCCGGCCTTCGGGTGGTGCATAGCGCGGAGCGCTCGCAGTACTACGTGCGACCCGAGATGAGCTACGAGGAGATCGCGTTCTGGCAGAAATCGCCTACGAAATCCTGCCCCATGGTGTGGACTCACCGATCGGGGCGTAAGTCGTTGCTGCTCGGTGCGACGGCGGATTACGTGATCGACCTGCCGGTGGAAGAAAGCCGCGCATTGCTTGCGCGCCTTCGTGACTGGGCGACTCAGCCGCGCTACGTCTACCGCCACGAGTGGCAGCTGGGCGACCTGCTCATGTGGGACAACACCGGGACCATGCACCGGGCGCTGCCGTATGCCGCTGACAGCGGTCGGCTCATGCACCGCACGGTCCTTGCCGGTGAAGAGCCGCTGGATTGAAACTCGGCATCGCTACACCCGTCGTCACGAACGTCGCCGGCGCGGCGTTGACGTGGGAGAAGACGGCCACCATCGAAGACATCGGTCGCGTCGCCGAAACGGCGGACGGCCTTGGCTATCACCACCTCACCTGCAGCGAGCACATCGGCATACCGTCGACCGAGGCCGCCCGCCGCGGCTCCCGGTACTGGGACCCGCTGGCCACGCTCGGCTACGTGTCGGCGCGCACCAGCCGGATTCGGCTCGTCACGATGACCCTGGTGCTTGGCTATCACCACCCGCTCGCGATCGTAAAGCGTTATGGCACATTGGATCACGTCAGCGGCGGCCGGGTGATCCTGGGCGTCGGCGTCGGGAGCCTCAGGGAGGAATTCGACCTGCTGGGCGCGCCGTTCGACGACCGCGGTGCTCGTGCCGACGACGCCCTGAAGGCGCTGCGGGCGGCGTTGCCCACCAACGAGCCGGTGTATGACGGCGAGTACTACTCGTTCGGTGGGCTCACCATCGATCCCTGTGCGCTGCAGCCACATATGCCGATCTGGGTCGGCGGGCGCACCAAGCGGTCGTTGCGCCGTGCGCTCACGCTCGCCGACGGCTGGTGTCCGTACTACGTGTCCATTGCCACCGCCGCCGAGTGGCTGCGGGCGCGAGAGCTGCCGGACGGCTTCGAGGTCGTCTTGCCCGCGGACCAGCCACTGGACCCGGTGGGTGAGCCGGCGAAAACCGAAGACGCGCTGCACACCATCGCCGCCGCCGGGACCACCACGTTGTCGGCCAGGTTCATCCACCATTCGCTTGAGCACTACCTCGAACAGATTCACGCGCTGGCAGAGTTGCACGGCAAAACGTTCTGACCAGGCAGCATCAGAACGGCCGCGTCGTAGATGCGAGACGCTTAATCTCCTGGCATGGACCGCTTCTTACAGTGGACGTGGGATCGGTTTGGTCCGCGTTATCTCTTGGCGTGTTGGGTGCTTGCGTTTGTCATTTCGCTCCCGATCTACTCCGTACTCATATCGTTGCCAATCGTCGCGTTCGAGAAGTCCGGCCGCTACATCGAGGTCGGGTCCGTCACCATCGGCGCGGTCGTGGTGCTTGCGTGCATCTTCATACTCCCGGGGCGCCGGTGGGTGCGCCCTGCGGAGCAATGGGCGGCCGGCCACCACGTCGATCGGGTGGCAGCGTTGCAGGGCACCTATGTTTACGCTCGCAGGGCGACTGTCCGAGCGGTCTGGGGCGCCGCTGTCTGGGCCGCCACGTTGGCGGTCGTCGTCGGTGCGATGGTCGGGGCGGGTGGGACACGGCTGGTGCAATACGGGATCGTGGCCACTGTGGTGGTGGCGGCGATCCAGCTGGTCGCCTATCACAACATCGTGGAGGGAGCGTTCCGCCCAGCCAGGATCGCCCTCGCCGGTGACACGGAGCTTGGCGATTCGCTGCCACGCGCCCGCCCGACTTTCGCCCGGCGATCGAACGTGTCGGTGGTCGCCGCCACGTTCGCGTACGCCACCGGGGGAGCATTGCTCGCCGGAGTGTCCAATGTCACTGCCGCCCCGATCCTTTCGATCCTGATCGGAGGCGCGATGGCGGTTGCCTTCGCGGTGCCGGTGACCGTCGGTTTCGGATTCTCGAGGTCTTTGCAACCCATCCGCGACCTCGCCGAGGGCGCCGAACGCGTTGCGGCAGGGGACTATAGCCAGCGCCTACCCGTCGTCCAGGACGACGACCTCGGCGCCCTCGCCGCGTCATTCAACCGCATGCAGGCGGGTTTGGCTGAGCGGCAACGGCTTCAGAGCGCGTTCGGCACCTACGTCGATCCGGCGCTAGCGGCGCGGCTGCTCGAACAGGGCGACGACGTGTTTACTGGTGAGCGCCGCGAGGTGACCGTGATGTTCATCGACATTCGCGATTTCACCCCGTTCGCCGAAGCCAATACCGCCGAGGACACCGTCGCCCGGCTCAACTCGCTGTTCGAGATCGTCGTGCCCGCCGTCGTCCGCGCCGGGGGGCACGTCAACAAGTTCCTTGGCGACGGAGCCCTCGCCGTCTTCGGCGCACCGAACGACCTTGCGGCACACGCCGATGCCGCGGTACATGTCGCTGTCGGGATCCAGCGGCTGGTCGCGGAGCGCTTCGGCGGAGCACTGCGGATCGGCATCGGGATCAACACCGGGGTGGTAATTGCCGGCACCATCGGCGGGGGAGGCAAGCTCGAGTTCACGCTGATCGGTGACGCCGTCAACGTAGCCGCGCGCGTCGAGCAGCTAACCAAGACGACGGGCGACGCGATCCTGCTCACCCAGTCGTGCGTCGATGCGCTGGCTTCTCGACCTGTCGGCCTCGTCGATCGGGGGCCCCACACCCTCAAGGGCAAATCCGCAGCGGTGCAGGTCTTCACTCTGGAAGAAAGAAGCTGGTCAGCGCCTTGACCCGCAAGAGGTGAAGTGCGCGGTCCTACGCAGCAAATTAAGATTCGGAGCGCAATCCCGGCGAGCCGTAGGAGACATTCGTGGCAGATGGATTGAAGGTCGATCCCGCCGCACTGCACGTCGGCAGCAACGACATGTTCAACGCGATCGGCGAGGCCGCGTTGGATTTCTTCAGCCATGAGGACGGCCTTGCGGCGGCCGCGCCCGGCTGGATCGGATCCTCGGAGCTGGCGCTGGGTGAGCTCTCGGCGCGCTGGCAGGCCCGCCACGACCACCACCAGCTGCAGGTGGACGGCCTGGGGTCGCACGTCGCCGAGGCGATGCTCGGCTACCTCACCAACGAGGACGAGTCGGCGCGAGCTTTTCGGTCGGTGCGGGAGTAGGGGTCACGAGTGGGGCAGCTGACCCCCAATGACGTCAAGCGTTGGGATCTCGGCGCGATCCAGAAGGTGTTTGAGACCGCGAACGGACGCGCCAACACCTTGCAGCAGTTGGGGGAGAACCTCCAGCAGGTGGATAACGTTCTCAGCGGCTGGCAGGGGGAAGCCGGAGAGGCGTTTCGCGCTGACCTCGGTAAGGCTCGACGTGACATCGAGGCCGACGGTCAGGAGTCCCGGCAGGTAGCCGCGGCGGTGGCACGCGCCGAGGGGGATGTGCGCGCATGCAAGCGCGAACTCGAGGACATCGAGCGGGCCGCTGAGGCCAATGGCTGGACCATCACGCCGGACTGGCGAATTGACGTGGGCGACACGTGGATTGGGCTCGATCCCATAGAGTTCGCCGCGCAACAACAGCTGCTGCAGGATCAGCTCATAGCGTTGAACGTGCACGCCCACAGTGCCGATCACGAGCTTGCCACCGCCGTCCGCTTTGCCGTGGGCGAAGTCCCGCTGGATACCGGCGGTCATGCACCAAGTGGTGGCGCACCGCCGCAAGGTCCGCCCAATCCGGCAGCAGGGCGCAAGCCACGGACGTGGCAAGACATGTTGTTGCCCGATGGCCCGGCAGACGCTGGGCCGGACGGCGCCTCGCCGAAGGGCCCGCCGGTTCCCGCCGGCGCCGTGGGTCCGCCGCGGTCGTTGCAAGACATGTTGTTGCCGGCCGGACCTGCAACCGCGGGCACGGACGGTGCCTCGCCGAAGGGCCCGCCTGTTCCCGGGGGCGCCGCTGGCAAGCCCCTGTCGCTGCAAGACATGCTGTTGCCGGCTGGACCTGCCGGACCCGGGCGCGGCGGTGTCCCGCCGCCGCGGCTGAACCCAGCAGATGTCGAGAGCTTCAAGGCGATGGCGCGCCAGACCATGATTCGCGACGGTGTGGCGCCGAATCAGATCGAGGCGCGGCTGAATGACGTTGTGAGCCAGACACAGCAGTGGATCGACAACGGGATGCCCAACTACGTTCCACCCGAGCCGAAGGCCCCGCCGCCACCGGGATTTTCCGAAGGCTTTAGTGACCGTTGGTTCGCTACCGAGCAAGGGATCAAAAACCTTTTCGGGCAGGGAGGCCCCGGAGCTCCAAGTGTGCTCAAGTCATGGGAGCAGATGCTCAAAGGCACCGCCGAGACGGCCCTGAACCCCGTGGGCACCGGGCTCACGGAAATCAAGAGCGCAATAGACTCCCCAAGCCTCGCTTACTATTTGGGCGGCAAGACCTCCGACGCCGCCACCACGCTGCCCACGATGCTCTTCGGTGGCGAAGGAGCGGCCGTCGTACGTGCGGGGGAATTGGCCGACCTCGATGCCGCCGCCACTGTCCCACACGACCTCGTCGGCAGCCATCCGCCGATAGGTGCTGGCGATCACCTTCCCGCCGCAATTGGTGAGCACCACGATCCCTTTGTGGCCGACCATTCCATCCTGGACGGTAACCATGGTGATGGCCCTTACCCAATGGACAGTGCGGGTCACTATCTGCCCGGAAGTCTGCCGTCGTACGAACAGCTTCTAGAAATCACGACCACACAGCCAAATACCGCATATTACTGGTCGGGCAGAACTGCCGACGGGATCGGAGTTGGTCCCGATGGCTCAGGGGTAGCGGAACTGATCGCTCATGGAACTGGGGGCAGGACGTTAGAAATGACGCTTGCGGACAACGGGATTGATCCGCTTCCAGTCTGGAATCGCCATGATCCGGTATCGGTACAGTTCTGGGACGATGCTTCGACGGCATACGCGGAAAACGCGCAAGGAGAAGTTACCGCAATCATTGGTTCCAACTTGCGCCCAGGCAACGTCTGGCAAAATATTGAGATACCTCGTCTGATGGAAAACCTTAACATAAGCCGCATTGTGCAGATCGATCCAGACACAGGAGAAGCAGTAACGATTTTTGAGAGGCATGGGTGAGGTGGACCTTGGAGAATGACGGTATCGACATCAATGAAGCGATTGTTCTATATCTGCGCCGTTACCCCGGTAGCAATGGAGTTGAGTTCGAGGAGCATTTCGGATCAAGGGCTACGGTTGCAAATGAGAGGGTGCATGCGATTCTTAACGAAGCGATGAGGGTGGAGCCTGACTGGAGTCGCATGAGCCTCAATGAGGCTGGGGACTATGTCGAAGCTGTGATGCACGAAAGGCATCCGATTCTCACGAAACAATCACTCACGGCTATCGGCAATTTTTACACCTTTCAGATGCGTTAAGTTTGAACCCGGAGTCAAAAGTAGTGGGCAGCGACCGCATGCGAAGATGGCGTAAACGAGGCGCTATTAGGTACTGCTTTCCATGATGATCACGGACCGCTCCTCAGACGATAAATCTGTGGCGCTTCAAAGTGAAATCGATCGTTTGTCGGAAAGGCTCGGCGTGCGTCCCATGCCGGTTGGCTTCCGGACGACCGATGGTTTGAACATTTTCGTTGCCGAGGACGGTTCCTACCACTACACCTTCTACGAGCGCGGAAAACTCGGCTTCGACCGGGCGGGCAGCCTCGATGACCTTCTCTACTGGTACACCGAAGGGGTGGTTACGAGCCATGCCGCTAAGCAAGTCGGCGACCGAGCGCAACGTTTCAAATACGAGTATCAGATTTTGAGTCAATTCAATGTTGACTGGGCAAAGAGACGCGTCCGCGACCTCGCAGCGATGTTCCGTAATGGCCAGCCAGAGGACATCGCCTTACTCCCTGACATCGGCGAACCGTTATGACACCTGCAGGCCCCGCCTAGCTGTTGGTCCAGCGGTCGAAAGCAACCTCCATGTCGGGACAGAATGTCCCGACCGCAGCGCCCATGATCTGACCCGCTTGCGCGGACGCGTAGCCGTTGCTCGCCACCGTCGGGTAGATGGTGTCGAAGTCGGTGCCGCCGCGCGCTTGCTGGCAGACGTTGTTCCCGATGTCGACAATCCTGCCCGGATTGTCGTACGGCACATGCAACACGTTCAGTGTGTGCAGATAAGCGCCGACGGAGATGGGATCGGGGTCGGCGTGGGCTGTGGGCGCGAGCCACACCAGCCCGGTCAGCGATGTGGCAATCAGTGCCGACGGAGACAAGGCCTTGCCGTGGCCGATGCCGGCCGACACTCTCGGGTCCATGGACAGGGAGCGTAAATGCTGCGAAGCGAAGTTTTATGTGTTTTCGGCGATCCACGTAGTGGTGAAGCGCAGCATCTCGGGGATGCCCTCCGCCAAACCTGCCCCGATGGACTTTTCGAGTTTGCCGCCCACCAAAGGGATTTTGACGTTCACCTGAAGGGCGGCGCGCAGTTGCGAACCGCTGTCATCCGTCGGCGCCAGCCACGTATCCGCGTGGCCTGATCCCAATCCGCCCGAAGCGGACACGGTGACCCGCCCACGCACCTGGCGATCGCTGTCCGGACGCCACGTCTCGGTCTGCACGATCTTCACCTCGCCGGTAACGAATTTGGCGACCAGCCCGGGCAGGAGCTGACGACCGAGGCGTTGAGTCGTGCGCACCGTCACCGTGCCGTCGGGGTCGGCCACCAGTGAATCCAAGGTGGTGTCGGCGGCACCGGCCGCGATGCGGGCCAGCCAATAGTCCTCGCGGCCGAACGCGGCATGAATCTGCTCAACGCTGGCGGGCGACTCGGTCAGGACGTCGAATGAGCGCGACATATCGGACCATTCTTGCAGAGGCGGATCGTCCGAGGCGGTGAAGCCGCCCCGCATCTACGCCTCGGGACCAGATCCCAACAGCCGCAACGGATGCAAGCCATCGACGTTGCCGACGAACGGCGGGTGGATGCTGTAGCCGAGCATGCGGCGGATGTCGTCGGAGACCGTGCGCGCGATGTCGCGCGACACCGACAACGTATAGGCCTCCATCGGCCGCAGCCACGGCTCACAGTATTGAGCGGTGATGGCCAGCCGCTCGTGGGCGGTGTTGTTGGCACCCCCGCCATGCCAGAGGGTGCCGACGAAGAAGACGCAGGAGCCGGCGGGCATGACCACCGGCAACGCCTCGTCGTCGGAGTCCGGCCGGCGCCTGCCCCACCGGTGGCTCCCCGGGTACAGGACCGTGGCGCCGTTGTCGGCGGTGAAGTCGTCGATCGCCCAGATCGTGGCGGCCGCCAACGGCGCCCGAGGGCGTGGAATCGGGTAAAAGCCGTCGTCATGGTGAGCCAGCTGTGCGGCCTCGCCGGGCTGAATGTTGATGGCCTGCAACGCCGAAAGCAGATAGTTGGGCATTAGCAACCGGTCGAGAGCGGCGAGCACCCGGGGATGGTCGACAAGCCGATCGCACACCCGTGTCCTGCTCAGCACGCTGTAGATCCGCTGCGTACGGCGGCCCTCGAACGAGTTGCGTCCGGTATGCCCGAGCCACGGCCGCACGGTCTGGCGAATGTGCGCGCATTCTTCGGCGCTCAGCAGGTTCTCCCAGATGACGTAGCCGTCGCGGTCGAGGGCCGCCATGTCGGCTTCGGCGATCGCGCTGTCGATCGAACTTCCGCCCGTTGGCGTCCTCTTGTACCGCTGCGCCAGGTCGCCCCGAAGGTCCTCCAACGTGGTGACGGATTCGTCGTCGATGCTCATGGGTGCTCGTCCTTAGTCCACTGGCACTTCTGCCCAGACTAGGCCGAGTCCGGTTCGACTCACACCCCAATCGCCGGCGCGTTAACCCCGAAGGCCGGTGATGAAGCGTTGCACGCTTCGGCTCAGCGACCGTGGCACATGGTCGGGGTCCATCAGCTCGTTCTCGGCCAGCGGGCCCGCCTCATCGGCCACGGTGCGCTCGGTGAAGGGCTGCAACGTCTTGCCGTCGCCTCGAAGCGCCTCGACGGCCTTGTGCACCGACCGGTGTTCGGCGATCGCTCTGTTGAGCTCGCCGGGCGACACACCTAAGTGCTCGGCCACCAAACCGTTTCGCACGGAGGCGATTTCACGGCGCACGTCATCGTCGGAACTCGCCGGCGGCGCCTCGATGGCCACATCGCATTCGCTGTCGAATCCCAATGACCGGTTGTTGAAATTCGACGACCCGATCCGCAGCAGCCGATCGTCGACCACCAGCACCTTGGAGTGGATGTAGATCGGCGCACCGCGGTCGGTCACCGGCCAGTAGATGCCCAACCGGTCATGCTCGTCGGCCCCCCACAGCTGGTGAAGCAGGAGGTGGCGTGCGCTGTCCATCGTTCCCCGTTCGAGCGGGTTATTGCCTTTGCGCGCAAGAACGATGACGATCTCGGGGCCGTCGGCTTCCCGCAGCCGCGCCGCCAGGGCGTCGGCGATGGTGCGCGACGCCAGGTATTGGTTCTCCACGTAGATGGTGTCGCGGGCCGCCGCTATGGCGGCAAGGTTGAGCGCCTCGACCTCGCGGACCTCGGGGCGATCGTCCAGTTCGGGCAGGGTGAGCGCGATCCCGATGTCCACGTTGCGCAGCGTCGGTTCCAGCTTGCCGGGCCACGCGCTGTGCCGTGCCTCCACGGGCGCCAACGCTTGTTTCGTCGCCGTTTGCCACCGCGCCAACGCTTGCTCGCCAAGGGCCCGCGCCGCCGCACCGTCGACCGCGGCCGCGACGTCGTGCCGTGGCCCGTAGCTGCGGCGTGCCGTGCGGCGGTGGCGGTTGACATGCTCATGGGCGCGGGTGTCCCAGCGGTCAAGGGTGAGGTCGATGCCGCCGCAGAAGGCCACCGCGTCGTCGACGACGACGATCTTCTGATGATGCACCGAGCCGAGCGGATGGGCGCCGTCGATGGCGAAATGCATTCGCTTACTGCTGATCTGGTTCACCAGCGATACCGGGGCAAGCCCGTACCAGAGGCCATCGAAGGCCGGGAGCAGACGCAAATTGGACTTCAGCAGGTAGATGTCCAGACCCGGCCGCTTCCACAGCATCCAATAAAGGAAGGTGCCCAGCTGGTTCGGGCCGGGCAGGGTCTTGCGGCCGCGCTCGAACGTCACTCGGGAGTCGAAATCCCAGCCGATCAGCATGATTCGGCGGCGGGCGCGCAGCATCGCCGCCTTGGCGTGTTTGAAGTAGTCCGCCGCATCGACGATGGGGGCGAACTTGTCGGCACGCGCCGTACGCCAGCACGTCTGGCCGGGACTCAGCAGTCGATCGTCGTGCACCGCTGGGGCTCTCAACAGGGTTGATGGGTCAGCGCGGACATAGCCACTGTGTACCACACCCAGGCCCTTCGCCCAGGTGGCCAAGGGCTGCCGGCGCCAGGACCGCGGCTCTGTACCAAGATGAAAGCCATGCGCATCCCTGTAGTGCTTGCGGGCTTCGTCGTCTTCATCGGTGTGGCCACGCCTGCGCACGCCGATCCGGCCGGCAATTCAGCCGCGGATGTGAGCTTCCTGACCGCGCTCAACAAGGCCGGCATCACCTATGAGAGCCCCGCCACCGCGGTCGGGGTCGGCAAAAGGGCGTGCGAGCTGATGGACCAGGGCCATCCCCAGGTCGACGTCATCCACAACGTGTCGTCGAGCAATCCGGGGTTCACCGTGGACGGCGCCGCGCAGTTCACCATGATCGCCGCGAGCGCTTACTGCCCCCAGCACCTAGGGCAGCCGGTTACACCGACTGGAAGCTGAGCTCCACCTCGGAGCGGGTGCGGACCTGATCGGTGCCGGGCACGTAGATCGGCACGGTGTGGGGAACGGTGGTGCCTCCTTTGACCCGGGCCTGGGCCTGCCGAAACTCCGGTGTCGGGCCCGCCGCGGCGTTGATCCCGTTGATGATCGACCACACCGCGGTACGACGGGCGGTGCGTTCGATGATGTTGGGGTCACGGTGCTGCAGCAGCTGCTTGGCCCATTTCGGCATCGTGTCGCGAATGGCCCAATCGACGGCCGCCTGCGGCATGGGGACGTTGGGGCCGGTGCCCATCGCTTTCCCATGAGTCACAGCCAATTTCGGCAAGTACGACTCCAGGCACTCGAGCGTCTCGGCCTTGGTGGTCGGCAGATCGGTACCGCCCAGGGCGTGTCCGACCCGGACGAACTCGCCGTAATAGCGGTCGAGGTTCTTGCCGCGCAACGGCATTGGGTGATAAAGCTCGTGCGCGGTGGCCAGCCCCCAGACGACCGTCGCGTAGTTCCATCGCAGCCACTCGGGATCGTCGGCGTCGTAGCGGGCTCCGTCGGGACGGGTGCCCTTGATGGTGTGATGCATCGCGCGCACGGACGTCGCCAGGCGCTCGGCGGTTTCCGTCGACCCGTACGCCGTGCCGATGAAGAAGGCGACCGAGTGGCCCAGCCGCGTCGCGGCGCCCTCGGGGTCGATCTGCGGCACGCGCGATATCGGGTTTCCGTTGCTGTCGCGCTTGATCAGGCGCGAATGGTGCATGCCCATCCAGTAGATCGACGGGTCCAGGGATTCCATGAAGGCGGCGCAATACAGGCCGAAGATCAAGGCGGGCAGGTGCGAATGCACGCGCCACACGGCGCTGTCGGGACCGAACCAGCCCGGATCGCCGACGGGCGCGGCGAATTCCATGCCGCGGAAGAAGCGCCGCCGCATGGTGTCGTCCAACCGCTTGTTGATCATCTGCCCGACTATCTGGTGTGGCAGGAACACGAATCACTCCCTCGGGACTTCTGGTCACGACTGTAACCAGAATATGTTTTGGTTACGGGTGTGACAAGACCCGCGCCGTGTCGACCTACGCTGTAGGGATGTCGAGTCCCACCCGGTGGGCCGGTGTACCGCTCAAGGACCGCCGCGCCGAGCGTCGTGCGCTGCTCGTCGAGGCCGCGTATCGCCTGTTCGGCAGCGGGGGCGAGGCCGCCGTCTCGGTGCGCTCGGTCTGCCGGGAGTGCGGGTTGAATACCCGGTATTTCTACGAGAGCTTCGGCGACACCGACGATCTGCTCGGCGCGGTGTACGACCGGGTGAGTGAGCAGCTCGCCGAGGTGATCGCGGCCGCTATCGAGGAGGCGGGGGATTCGCTGGGCGCGCGCACCCGCGCCGGCATCGCGGCCGTGCTGGGCTTCTCCTCGGCCGATCCGCGGCGCGGCCGCGTGTTGTTCACCGATGCGCGCACCAACCGGGTGCTGGCCGCTCGCCGCCGCGCCACCCAGGACATGTTGCGCCAGGGGGTACTGACCGAGGGCTGGCGTCTCAACCCGGGTTCCGATCCGGTGGCCGCCGAGGTCGCCGCGGCGATGTACACCGGCGCGATGGCCGAGCTTGCCCAGCAGTGGCTCGCCGGTCATTTGGGCAATGATCTCGACGCGGTCGTCGATTACGCTTTGAAGCTGGTGTTGCGGTAGCGGGGAGTGCGGTGATGGGCCAAATCGAACATGCGATGGACCCGGTACGGCGCGTCCTCGGGCGCAAGGTCAGCATCGGCGGGCTGATCGAGCTGGCCGTGTGGCTCGCGATTCCCTACCTCTGTATCGGTTTCGCGTGGACCGTTTTTCACCCCGAGCAGACCCAGCGAATTCAGGCAAGGATAGAAGTGGTGTCACCCGCCGCCGACGCCTTCGCCTTCGGTGTGGCCACGGTGCTGTGGCCGGCCGCGCTGCAGATCGCCGACGCATGCCCGGCGCCATGACCGCCGTTCGGAGCGAATGCGTGCGCGAGACGGGCGTTTGCTCCTAGGCTCAGGGATTATGTCAATCGACCGGTTCGGCCTCTCCGCGGGCACCATTCGGCTCGCCTCTGGCGTTTCGTTTCTCGTTGATCCCCTGCGCGCAAACAAGTTGTGGGGCGACCCCGAGGAGCCGACGCCGACGGCGCGACTGTTGCTGCGATCGATGGGTTATCGCGACGCGCTGATCGGTGCACTGCTGGCGGGCGCGGCGCTGCGCGGCAAGAACACCCGCGGCTGGTTCCTGGCCTCCGCCGGGGCCGACGTGGCCGACCTGGTCGGCGGGTTGAGCGTGCACAGCGAGTTGAAGCCCTCGCAGCAACTGATCGGCCTGGGCGGCGCCGTCGTCGGGATCGTCACTGGGCTGTGGGGCGCGGTACGTCCGGCCAGGCGGACGGCCGAAGCGCCAGAGCCTGCCTGAGCGCTGACAGCCGAGCGGAGATGCTGTTGACTGAGCGGCATGGGTTTCGGTGTGCTGACATTTGTTACCGACGAGGGCATCGCTCCGGCGGACTTGGGTAAGGCGCTCGAGCAGCGCGGTTTTGAATCGCTCTTTCTCGCCGAGCACTCGCACATTCCGGTCGACGCGAAAACTCCGTACCCCAGCGGGGGACCGATTCCGCGAAAGTACTACCGCACACTCGATCCGTTTGTCGCGCTGACGGCGGCGGCGGCCGTCACCGAGAGGCTCCTCGTGGGCACCGGCATCGCGTTGGTGCCGCAGCGCGATCCGATCCACGTCGCCAAGGAGGTTGCGTCGCTGGACCTGGTGTCGCAGGGTCGATTCCGCTTCGGCGTGGGCGTGGGGTGGCTGCGCGAAGAGATCGCCAACCACGGCGTCGATCCCGCGGTCCGGGGACGCGTGGTCGACGAGCGCCTCGACGCGATGATCCAGATCTGGACGAGCGAAAAGGCCGAATTTCATGGTGAATTCGTGGACTTCGACCCCATCTACAGCTGGCCCAAGCCCGTGCAGCAACCGTATCCGCCGCTGTATCTGGGCTGTGGACCCGCGGGCTTCAAACGCATCGCCCGGCTCAACGCGGGCTGGCTCTCGATGACAGGCTCGGCGGGAGAGCTAGCACCGCAGCTGGACCAACTGCGCGAGCTGGTCGGCCAGGACGTGCCGGTGATCCACTTCCACGGCGGGGAGGCCACGGCGGCTGAGCTCGAGGGCTACCGAGATCTGGGATTGCAACACCTCTTGGTGAACCTGCCGACGGAACCGCGGGATCAGACGCTGCAACGCCTCGATGAGTTGCAGGACGAGTTCGCTAAGCTAGCGTAAGGCTAAGTGCCGCAGAAGGTTTGGTACTGCCCGAAGTCCTCGGGGGCGGGACTGGCGTAGCGCTCCCAACCGGGCCGTTCCACGTACGGCTCGGTCACCGCCGCCAGGAGCCGCTCGACGGGCGCGAGATCGCCGTCCGTCGCCGCGGTGAGGGCCTCCTCGACCAGATGGTTGCGCGGGATATAGATCGGGTTGGTGCGATCCATCGCGTCGGCGTCGGGGCGCAATGCTTGCCAGCGCGCCAACCACGCGTCAAAGCCGGCCAGGTCCATGAACAGTCCGCGCGCGGGCTCCGCGTCGCCTCGCGCCACATGGCTGAGCTGTCGGAAGAACGACGTGTAGTCGACGTGGTTCTGTTTGAGCAGAAGGAGTAGCTCCTCGACCAAGGCCGTGGCGAATTCGGCGTCGACGCCGGCGGAGAGGCCGAGTTTGGCCCGCATGCCCGAGGTCCACACCGCGTCGTAGCGGGCTTGGAACACCCCGAACGACTGCTCCGCCAGTGCGATGGACTCCTCGCTGCTGTCCGACAGCAACGGAAGGAGTGTCTCGGCGAAGCGCGCGAGGTTCCAACCGGCGATGACCGGCTGGTTGCCGTAGGCGTAGCGGCCCCAGAAATCGATCGAACTGTAGACCGTGTCCGGGTCGTAGGCCTCCATGAACGCGCAGGGACCATAGTCGATCGTTTCCCCGGAGATCGTCATGTTGTCGGTGTTCATCACCCCGTGAACGAACCCGACCAACATCCACTGGGCGATCAGCGCGGCCTGGACCGCGACGACCGCTTCGAACAATGCGAGATAAGGGCGTTCGGCCTCGGCCGCGGCGGGATGGTGGCGGGCGATTGCATGGTCGGCGAGGCGGCGCAGCAGGTCCTTGTTGCCGGTGGCCGCGGCGTATTGGAAGCTGCCCACCCGCAGGTGGCTGCTGGCCACCCGGGTCAGCACGGCGCCCGGCAGTGTGGTCTCGCGATACACCGGGCGGCCGGTGCCGACCACGGCCAACGACCGTGTCGTCGGAACGCCCAACGCGTGCATCGCCTCGCTGACGATGTATTCGCGCAGCATCGGTCCGACGGCCGCCAGGCCGTCCCCGCCCCGGGCGAACGGTGTGGCTCCGGAGCCTTTCAGGTGGATGTCGCGCAGCCGCCCGTCGGTGTCGACGAGCTCGCCGAGGAGCAGCGCGCGCCCGTCGCCCAATCGAGGGACGAAGCCGCCGAACTGATGCCCCGCATAGGCCTGGGCGACGGGGGCGGCCCCGCTGGGCACCAGGTTGCCCGTCAGGAAGCGCAGCCCGTCGTCGCCGCGCAGCCAGGCTGCGTCGAGCCCGAGGCTCTCGGCGAGCCGGTCGTTGAGCACGAGCAACCGCAACCCGGGAAATGTCTCGGCTTGCCAGCGGACCGCCATTTCCGGCAATTCGCGGAAGAACCGGTCTTGCAGGGCAACGGTGGTGTCCGGGGCAACGCTCATTTGATCGAGCCTACGGAAACTCAGCCGACGGCATGTCCGATGAGGTCGCGGGCGCGATCGAGCATGGAGGCAAACGGGCCGAGTGCAAAGTTCAGCTTTGCCGACTCGACGCCCGGGTGGGGGTGGGTCGGCGCGATGGCTTCGGCGGCGCGCACCGCCGTGCCCATCCGCTTGAGATCGTCGTCGTCGAGCTGGCGTGTGAGGACCGGGAATTCCTCGGTCTCCTCCTGCTTGGCGTGCTCGAGCACGGCCTCGCGCAGTTTGGTGAGTTCGTCGATGAACCGCTGCGAGGTGACGTCGAGCTGCTCGATCTGCGACAGCAGCTCCTTGGCCCCATGCTCTTCATTCAGGCGGGCGTCGACGATGGCGTCGCCGTCGTCGGCCTCCTTGCGTGCGCGCGGGTGCACGATCATTTCCTCGGCGGTTTCATGGACCGCCAGCAGTTGGCGCAGCGCCGCGAACGGCTCTTCCCGCGCTTTGGGATCCGTAGCGTGCAGCACCTGGTCAAACATGTCCTCGATGAGGTTGTGCTGTGCTTTCAGGAACGCGACGACCTCGTCGGGTGACTGGATAATCATGTCGGCCATCGCCGATACCTCCAGTGATCGGGGGTTGTGAAACGCACGCTGGGCTGTGTGCGGCTTGGCAAGGTATACCCGCTGCACAAACGGCCAAACGGCGCCCCGCGGTGCGGGACGCCGTTCGGTAGGGCTAACTTAAACCGGGATACGTTGGGGAACAATATATTTCGTCGCCAAACCCGGTGCCCACAGGTCGGCGAAGGGGCTAGACGCCGCGGTCGCGAGGGGTGGTCGGTGCGACGCCGGGGCGCGCGGCGGCGTCCTTGCGGCGCATCAGCCCGGCAAGCCCGCCCAAGCCGAGGAGGCCGAGAAGGCCCCACAGTCCGCTGTTGTCGCTGTGCTGACTATTGTCATTGTCCGCCAACGTCGTTGTGGTCGGCGACGGCGCCGGAGCGCTCGGAACGGCGGCATTGGCGACACCTGCTCCACCGAACAACAGCGCCCCGGTGGTTGAAACGATTGCAATGGCCCTACGCATGTTTACTCCTAATGGGTTTTCTCGGTCGCGGCCAGACGGCTGATCGAGAGGCATTTGGGGACCAGGGTGCTCTAGTCTCCGCAGGAAACGGCGTCGGCCGGCGGCCGCGACGTCCAGGAAGGTGGCTACCCCGGGCGGCCACGGCGAAACTCGGCGGCGGGTCCGTTTCGTTTGCTGGCCCGTCCGGCGATTCGCCGCTCCGCTCAGGAACTCCGCGGGCGGCGCGGCCGAGGCGTCAGCACGTCCGCGGGGGGATTGCCCGACCAGTTGTTCGGGACATCGCTACGGTTAAGGGGCACACGCCCGCCGTTCGAAACCACGAGAAGACGACAGATCAGCGAAATGTACGAACAGGTCAACAGCAGCGCCGCCGCACCCGAAGACATCGGCTCTCGCATCGACCCGGTACTGGCCCGAAGCTGGCTACTGGTCAACGGCACGCATCCCGACCGGTTCCAGTCCGCGGTGGACTCGCGCGCCGACATCGTCGTTTTCGACATCGAGGACGCGGTCGCGCCCAAGGACAAGCACGTCGCGCGCGACAACGTGGTGAGTTGGCTGGGCGCCGGCAACGTGGACTGGGTCCGCATCAACGGCTTCGGCACCCCCTGGTGGGCGGACGACCTGGCCGCCCTGGCCACCACCCCGGTCGGCGGGGTGATGCTGGCGATGGTCGAATCGGTCGACCACGTCACCGAGACGGCGAAGCGGCTGCCCGACGTGCCGATCGTGGCCCTGGTCGAAACGGCCCGAGGCCTTGAGCGCATCACCGAGATCGCCGCGACCAAGGGAACCTTCCGGCTGGCGTTCGGTATCGGGGACTTCCGCCGAGACACCGGCTTCGGGGACGACCCGGCGACGCTGGCCTACACGCGATCTCGCTTCACCATCGCCTCCAAGGCCGCCGACCTGCCCAGCGCGATCGACGGCCCGACCATCGGCTCCAATCCGCTGAAACTGATCGAGGCCACGGCGGTCTCCACCCAGTTCGGGATGACCGGCAAGATCTGCCTGACACCCGACCAGTGCGCCGTCGTCAATGAGGGTCTGTCGCCGTCGCAGGACGAAATTTCTTGGGCGAAAGAGTTTTTCGCCGAGTTCGAACGTGACGGGGGAGAGATCCGCAACGGCTCCGATCTGCCCCGCATCGCTCGGGCGACCAAGATCCTCGAGCTGGCTCGCGCGTACGGTATCGAGGCGTTGGACATCGACGAGGAAGAGCGCGATCACTCACCCGCGCCGTCGGACACCTATCACTACTGAGTGTCAGGCCGCATGTCGCGCGAGCGCGACGCCGACGCGGACTTCGAGCTTGCTCATCGTGATGGTGGGGCCGCGCGGCGGCGCCGTCGAACAGTAGGTTGTGCCCGTGGGCGTCGTGAAAAGCGCCGTATGGGTGTGGTTTTCGTCGACGCTCGTGCTCACCCGCCACCCCGCATTTTCCTTGACGTAGTTGCAGTGTTCGCACAATCCGAGGCCGTTGTCCGCGGTGGTCGGGCCGCCGTCGGCCCACGGCTGCGCGTGGTCGCGGTGCCTGATCGGCGCGTCGCAGTAGGGAGTGCGGCAGTGTTGATCGCGGAGCCCGATGAACGCGGCCAGGCCCTGCGGGAAGAGTCGCGCTCGTGACTCCATGGCCACCAGCGCCCCGGATTGGGGATGCGTGTAGAGCCTGCGCAGGGTCGCTCGCGAACGTCGATCGGCGGCGGCCTCGGCGACCATGCTGCGCGCGACCGACGCGGGGATGGGGCCGTAGCCGGCGACGTCAGCCGGCGCATCGTCACCGCCGAGCAGCGTCTCGTCGGTCAGCGCGAGGTTGACCGCGACCGGGGTGGGGACCGTTGCGCTGCGGCCGGTGACCCTTTCCACCAGGGTGTCGGCCATCACCTGCCCGCGCGTTCGCCCGTCGCCGCAGGTGTCTGCCTCGCGGCGCAGCGTGGCATACACCGAAACCCCCTGAGCCACCGGCAATAACGCGGTGACATAGCTCATGGTGTCGGGCGCCGGGCGGATGGTGACGGTGCGGTCTTCCTCGGCCTTGGCCGCCCGCTCGACGATGGCGTGCGGATCGAGCCGGTAGGCGATCGCCTTCGCGGCCGCGGCCACTCGCGCGTCGCCCATGCCGCTCAGGCTCGACGGGTCGGCACACATCTCGGCGTCCAAGGCGCGACGGTCCTCGACGTCCAGGCATGCGCTCTCGCGCACGATCAGCGTCGCCCGCCACTCCGACAGGGCCCCGCATTCCAGGGCGGCCAGCGTATGCGGCATCTCGTGCACCAGGGCTTTGGCGAAACCCAGATGCCGGCCGCCCCGCGCGGGGGAGTCCCGTCGCGCCAGGGCGACCTCGCTTGCCACGCCGCGTCCGCGGCGCGCGGCGGGCACCCCGGTGGCCGCTTCGGTGGCTCGACGCGCCGCGTCCAGGGCGGCCGCCGCCCGGGCCTGGCCGGCGGCCGCCGCGGACTTGAGCGTCTCCAGCTCGGCGATGAGCTCTACCAGCGACGATTCGTCGGCTGCCGGATCGACGGCGGTCAATTCCTCGAACATACTTTCGATAGTAATTGTGCCCACTGACAAGCGGGCCCATGGCTACTCTGGGCATGTGAGCCCCAGAGGGCGGATCCGAGTCGTGCGGGTCTACGACGACGTCGGCGCTGACGAGGGTCAGCGCGTGCTGGTCGATCGGGTCTGGCCGCGCGGCATGCGCAAAGACGACCCGCGGGTGGGCATCTGGTGCAAGGAGGTCGCACCCTCGAAGGACCTCCGCGAGTGGTACCAACACCGGGCCGAACGATTCGACGAGTTCACCTCCCGTTACGAGGCGGAACTGCGCGACAGCGCCGCGCTGGCGGAGTTGCGCAAGCTTGCCAAGCGGGGTCCGGTCACGTTGGTCACGGCCACCCGCGAGGTGGACATCAGCCAGGCGGTCGTCCTGGCGAAGCTCCTCGGAGCCCACTGACATGAGCGACGCGGAACGCGTCCTCCCCCGGGAATTGACTGATCTTCCCGAGGAGATCCGCGGCGTCCCGCCGCCGCCGATCCCGGACCTGCCCGAGCCGTACGGTTTGCGTCTTGCCGAGCCGGACGCCGACGCCGAGATGATCGCGGAGTGGATGGGCCGCCCGCACCTGGTCGAAGCCTGGGAGTCCCACTGGCCGGTGGCGCGGTGGCATCGATACCTGCGGGCGCAGCTCGACGGGGGCTTTTCTCGTCCATTCCTGGCGCTGCACGACGGGGTGGACCGCGCCTATATCGAGTTGTACAGGGCGGCAAAGGATTCCATCGCCACCCGCTACGACCACGACCCCTACGATCTGGGCTTGCACGTCGCGGTCGCCGATTTGGATTACATCCAGCGTGGACACGTCGGTTACCTGCTGCCGCACTTGGTGGGCAGCATCTTCACGCTCGATCCCCGGTGTCGCCGAATCATGTTCGACCCCGACCACCGCAATGCGTTGGCGCGCAAGTTCTGTGAGCGCGGCGGCTGCGCATTCCTCGGCGAACACGACATGGCGAATCGGCGCATGGCCCTGTACGTGCTGCCCCGCACCCCCGACGACGTCCCGCGCGCCTGACTCAGAACAGCTCGGCGAGGCGCTGCCCGATGAACGCCGCCGCTACGCCCAACACCACGCTGACGACGATGTTGGCGAGCGAGGAGCGCAGCTGGCGCTCCTCGCCGAGTCGCTGCGTTTCCAGCATCCAGGTCGAAAACGTGGTGTAGGCGCCGACGAACGCCGTGCCGGCCAGCAGGGCGGCCTCCTTGTTGAGCGCCAAACCCCCGAGAAATCCGAGAAGCGCTGCGCCACTGATGTTTACGACGAGCGTGCCGAACGGGAACGGCCGGGACACCCGGCGCGCGACCGCACGGTCGATCACAAAGCGCAGCACCGATCCGACGCCGCCGATGAACGCGACGCCCAGCCACACCACGGCAGTCGTCGCGGTGGTCATCGGCGCACCCGCACCCGGCGCACCAACTTGGTGGCCAGGTGCACCGCCAGCAGCCCGAGCACGATGCTGGCGACGGTGTAGCCGACGGCCAGCCCCCAATGACCGTGCTCGATCATCCTCACCGTCTCGACCTGCATCGTGGAGAAAGTCGTTAAACCGCCGCACAATCCGGTGCCCAGCAGCGGGCGCCGATAGCTCGACGTCGGCAACCGCTCCAGCAGCCGGGTGGTGAAGTAGCCCACCAGAAACGCCCCGACGATGTTGACCGTGAACGTCGGCCACGGCCAGCTCTCTGGGTGGCCACCGGCGAGGTCGCTCAGGGCGGCCCGGGCCAGGGAGCCCAGCGCCCCACCGGCAAACACCGCGGCCAATTCGCGATAGTCCCGTTGCGCCACTGGCGTCGATTCCCTTCGTTTGCCGGTGCGCTACGCAGCGTATGGCGGGAGTCCAGGCCGGCGCAGGCCGGGGGCGCCGGGAGACGGGCAGAATTGGTAACCATGGTGGCCAACCCTCGCGCCGGTCAGCCGGCCCAACCCGAAGACCTTGTCGATCTGCCCCACCTGGTGACGGCCTATTACTCGATTCAGCCCGATCCCGGCGACGTCGCCCAGCAGGTGGCATTCGGCACGTCGGGCCACCGCGGGTCGGCGCTCAATGGGGCGTTCAACGAGGCGCACATCCTGGCGATCACCCAGGCCATCGTCGAGTACCGCGCCGCCCACGGCATTACAGGCCCGTTGTTCATCGGCCGGGACACGCACGGCCTCTCCGAGCCGGCCTGGGTCTCCGCGCTGGAGGTGCTGGCCGCCAACGACGTCGTCGCCATGATCGATTCCCGCGACCGGTACACGCCGACCCCGGCGGTCAGCCACGCCATTCTCACCTACAACCGCGGTCGCACCGACGCGCCGGCCGACGGGATCGTCGTGACGCCGTCGCACAACCCGCCCTCGGACGGGGGCTTCAAATACAACCCGCCCAACGGCGGCCCGGCCGACACCGACGCCACCAACGCAATCGCCAAGCGCGCCAACGAGATTCTGCGCGACGGCTCGGGCGTCAAGCGCATCCCGCTGGCCCGCGCGCTACAGACCGCGCAGCGCCACGACTACCTCGGTAACTATGTCGACGACCTGCCCAACGTGGTCGACATCGATGCCATCCGCGCGGCCGGGGTGCGGATCGGCGCCGACCCGCTGGGCGGGGCGAGCGTGGACTACTGGGGCGAGATCGCCACCCGTCACCGCTTGGATCTGACCGTGGTCAATCCGCTGGTCGACGCGACATGGCGGTTTATGACGCTCGACCACGACGGCAAGATCCGGATGGACTGCAGCTCACCGGACGCGATGGCGGGACTCATCCGCGGGATGTCCGACAACCCCGGCCGCTACCAGATCGCCACGGGCAACGATGCCGACTCGGACCGCCACGGCATCGTCACGCCCGACGCGGGGCTGCTCAACCCGAACCACTACCTGGCGGTGGCCATCGAATACCTGTACACGCAGCGGCCGTCGTGGCCGGGCGGCATCGCGGTCGGCAAGACCGCGGTCAGTTCGTCGATGATCGACCGGGTGGTCGCCGGCATCGGCCGCAAGCTCATCGAGGTGCCGGTCGGCTTCAAGTGGTTCGTCGACGGCCTGATCGAGGGCGGCATCGGCTTCGGCGGCGAGGAATCGGCCGGTGCGTCGTTCCTGCGGCGCGACGGGTCCGTGTGGACCACCGACAAGGACGGCATCATCCTGGCCCTGCTGGCCTCGGAAATGCTGGCCGTCACGGGGAAGAGTCCCTCCCAGCGCTATCAACAGTTGACCGCCGAATACGGCACGCCGTTCTACGCGCGGGTCGACGCGCCCGCCGACCGCGACCAAAAGGCCCGGCTCGCCAAGCTGTCCGCCGACGAGGTGACCGCGACGGTACTGGCGGGGGAGCCCATCACCGCCAAGCTGACCGCGGCACCCGGGAATGGGGCCGCATTGGGCGGATTGAAGGTGACGACAGCCAACGCGTGGTTTGCCGCGCGACCGTCGGGAACCGAAGACGTGTACAAGATTTATGCGGAATCTTTCAACGGAGAAGAGCATTTAGCCGAGGTGCAAGAAACTGCGCGCGAGGTAGTTAATAAAGTCATTGGGTGACCCTTTCCCTCCGCCTTACCCGTCCGGGGGGACGCGCGTCGCGTTCGACCCGTCTGCCGCGCGAAGTTTGGATCCTTAGCTGGGCAAATATCATGGTCGCGCTTGGTTACGGAGTCATTTCACCGGCGCTGCCGTCTTTCGCCCGCAGTTTCGGCGTCAGCATCAAGGCGGTGACCTTCTTGGTCACCGTCTTTTCGTTGGCCCGCCTGTGTTTTGCGCCGGTCAGCGGGCAGCTGGTCCAGCGGCTGGGGGAGCGGCGGATCTACATCGGCGGGATGGTGATCGTCGCGGTCTCCACCGGCGCGTGTGCGTTTTCCCAGGCTTACTGGCAATTGATGGCTTTCCGCGTCATCAGCGGAATCGGATCGACAATGTTTTATGTTTCGGCGCTGGGACTGATGATCCATATCAGCCCGCCCGACGCCCGCGGACGGGTCGCGGGCCTTTTCACCACGTCGTTCATGGTCGGGGCCGTGGGCGGCCCGGCCGTCGGCGCCCTGGCGGCCGGTTGGGGGCTCACCGCGCCGTTCATCGTGTACGGCGTCGCTTTGCTCGGTGTGGCGGTGGTGCTGTTTTTCGGCTTGCGGAATTCGGCCCTGGCGGCCCCGGGGCCGCCGACGCGGTCGACGGTGACGATGCGAGAGGCGTTGCGCGTGCGCGCCTATTGGTCCTCGCTCGGGGCCAATTTCGCGACCGGTTGGTCGGCGTTCGGCCTTCGTGTCGCCCTGGTCCCCTTGTTCATCACCGACGTCATGGGCCGCGGCGTCGGCGTCATCGGCATTGCGCTCGCGGCATTCGCCGGGGGCAACGCGCTGGCCATGATTCCCAGTGGCTACCTGTCCGACCGGATGGGACGGCGCACGTTGATGATCGTGGGCCTGGCGTTGTCCGGCGCGGCGACCATCTTCTTGGGCGCGGCGTCGTCATTGCCGAGGTTTCTGGTCGCCGCGGTGGTGGTGGGGGCGGTGACGGGCATCTACATGTCGCCGATGCAGGCCGCCGTCGCCGACATCCTGGGCAGTGAGGCGCGCGCGGGCAGTCCGGTGGCGGCCGTGCAGATGATGTCCGACCTGGGCGCGATCGTCGGATCCATGACGCTCGGTTGGGTCGCCGAGCGGCTGAGCTACGGCTGGGGTTTCGTCATCAGCGGCATCGTTTTGCTGATCGCCGCGGTGGGCTGGGTGGTGACGCCGGAGACCCGGACGGTGCCCGTTCCGGAGCCCGACCCCTTGCCGTCTCCGCACACGCTGAATCTTCCTGAGCAGCAACTTTGAAGGACGGTTACCGGTGGTGTAGCTTCGATGAGCACGACTTGGGGCTATGGCGCAGCTGGTAGCGCACCACACTGGCAGTGTGGGGGTCAGGGGTTCGAGTCCCCTTAGCTCCACCGAAATAACTGGGCGCATCGCGCCGATCGACGTCGCGGATTTAGCAGAATGCGGCGGTCATGAAACTCCCGCCGGCCACGAGCGCGATGACGAGCGCGGCGGTCTCGTGTCCCGTCGACGCCGCGGCGACGACGCCGGCGACCGCGCTGATGAATATCGTGACGGCCAGAAACGCCATGAACAGCCGGTGCGAATTGACCGCCGCGCCGGAACGAGGCGTGACCATGGCCTTGTTCGTACGATTCACGCCCACCATGAAATCTCCTTGGTTGTGACGCCCGCAACATATCACGCGCAGATGTGGCCTGCATCACACATCACTGGGCGCGCCGTGGTATCAGTCCGGTATCATTCGGCTATGGGAATGACTCTTCGGCCCAGTGAACAGCAGGCGGAAGCGCTGCGCAGGCAGGCCAGTGTGGAAGGCCGATCGATGCAGGCCGTCGCGCTGTCGGCCATCGACGAGTACATCGCCCGGCGGGCGCACAAGGCCAAGGTCGCCGATGCGCTGCAGCGCGTGCTTCGCGAGGAGGCAGGTGTTCTGGAGCGCCTCAAGGACGCATGACGGACTATCTGGACCTCGAGGATCTTCTGGAAATTGCCCGAAAAGCCGTCGGAGTGGACGTCATTGTCCGGGATTACGGCTTGCTTGAATCCGCTCTGGCGCGTCCTCGAGCCTCCATCTTCGGCCAGGACGCCTACCCGGATCCCCACGTCAAGGCCGCCGCACTGCTGCATTCGCTGACACGGAATCACGCGCTGGTGGACGGGAACAAGCGACTCGGGTGGGCGGCCTGCCGGACGTTCCTGGCAATCAACGCCCAGTGGATCAGTGCGCCCGAGGACGATCGCTTCGATTTGGTGATCCGGGTGGCCACCGGTGCGATGGCCGGTCTCGACGACATTGCGGCACAACTGCGCGGCTGGAGCCACCCGTGACCGCTGCGAACCACGCCGGCTTCGGGCAACGCCGTTATGCGGCGCGATCCGCCAATTAGGTTTTCGTCTTGGGTCGCATTAATCTAGCCCGCGGTTCGATTGCGACTCAGGAAAGCAGCCATGCCTGTTCAGCCCACGTTGCTGCGCCGACAAGCGTCGCGCGGCGTTCGTCGACAGCGGGTCGTCCCCCGCGTGAAGTGTCCGATGGTCGGTCAGTGCTTCGACATCGAAGTCACCCGCGACGCCGACGGATGGGCGATCACCGTCCCCGAGATCGGCAGGTCCACCCGCACGACAAGTCGGGCCGCTGTGGAACTGGCCGCGCGCGAATGCATCGCAACCTGGACCGGCATCCCGATCGGTTATGTCGCCGTCTACGTCGTGAGCGAAATCGCCTAACGGTCGAGGGCGCGTTGTTGTCGGGCGGCCTGCAGGATCGAGCCGGCGGTGACGAACGCGGGTTTGTCGCGATCCTTGGCCTCGACGGGCAGTCCGGCCGCGCGGCGCAGCACCATCAGTGCAAGCCCGCTGTATGTCGCATAAGGAACGATCAAAAGGTTCACCCGCTCCTCGCCGCCGATGAACGTCATCACGTGCTGGCGCTTGTGTTCCCATCCGTGCCAGTTGAAATCGGGCGGTCGTTGTAGTGCCGGCCAGTTGACGTTGACAGAGCAGATGTCGCCGAGCAGGGGTGTCAGCGCCGCGACAAGGCCGGGTAATTCGTTGGTGATGCGGTCGGCGCGTGGCCACCACGCTCCGTCGATGTCGCCGCCTAACTGGCGGGCTACCGAGACCCGGACGGGGACGGCCGTGCGTCGGCTCGCCGTGCGATACACAGATTGTTCCTAAGTTCGGCATCGCTCGTCCGCGGTCGCGTGGCGAGTGGAGGAATCGCATTGCCTTTGGGTGTTCACTGCGCCCATTGCGGTGGAACACCGCGGACAACGAAACGGCTCACCTACGACGCTACCCCACCACCGAGATTTGCTCGCTATAGGAGCGCGCTCATGTGACCAGGGGCAGCGCGTAACCGCGACGCAGCTTGCCGGACGGCGTCTTGGGAATCGCCCCCGGGGCCAGCACCACCACACTGCGTGGCCGCGCCGCGACTTCGGTGACGACTTCGTGAGCGACCTCATGCTTGATGCGCCGCACCTGCGCGGCATCATCGACGTCGTTCGACTCCACCGCAACGGCAAACGATTCCCGCGAACGGCCGGCGTCGAGCCGCACGGCGGCCACACACCCTGCGCGCACCCCGACGACGCGCCCGGCAGCACGTTCGACATCAGCGGGGTAGATGTTGCGTCCGGCCATGATGATGACGTCTTTGGCCCGACCGCACACGACCACGTGGCCCTGCTCGGTGAGATAACCCAGATCGCCGGTGTTCAACCACCCCTGGTCGTCTTGAGCGGCCATGAAACCGGCCGTCGTGAGATACCCGGACGTGACCGGATCTCCCCGCAACTCGATGACTCCCACACCGCGGGGCGCCTGAACGGCGCCGTCCTCATCGACGACGCGTGCCTGTATACCCTTCAGCAGCGGCCCCAGCGATGCGAGTCGACGAGTGCGGCCGGCGGCGGTGGGCACTGCGCGCCGCAGCACCGCCAGCATATCGCCGTCCACCTCATCAACGACGAGTCCACGGCCACACTCCGAAAATGACACCGCCACAGTCGTTTCGGCCATTCCATAAGCGGGCAAGATCGCTTCTGGACGCAGTCCGAACGGCACGCCGGCCAAACACAGTTCCTCCACGTCGGCCGGTTCGACCTGCTCGGAACCTGATAACGCCCACCGCAACGACGACAGATCAAAATCACCGGGCTTTGCGTGCCGCCGTAACCGCTTGGCGAGCATCGCGTAGGCGAAATTCGGTGCCGCGGTCATGGTCGCTCGGTACTTGTCGATCAACTTGGGCCACAACAAGATATCGGACAAGAAGTCGAGTGGCGTGATCTTGACCAATTCGGCACCGAATAGCATTGGCACCGTTAAGAATCCGGTCATTCCCATGTCGTGGAATAGCGGTAACCAGCTCACGATCACGTCGGTGTCCAAGTCGTACTGGGCACCGACGAACATCGCCTCGGCGTTGGCGAACACGTTCGCATGGGTGATCATCACTGCTTTAGGGCAATCCGTCGAGCCAGACGTCAACTGCAGAAGCGCCAGATCGTTCTCATCGCTGTCGACGACGGTGGTCGGTGCGGCGCTCAATAGCTCGGCCATCGTCACCACCGCGACATCGTGCTCGGTTAACACGTCCACCGCGGCCATGAACGGCTCCGACACGATCACGACGGTTGCCTCGATCATCGTGATGACCGCCAAGGTGTCGCGCACCCACGCCTGCAGATCGGTGCGTGGCGTCGGTTGATGCAGCATCGTCAAACACGCGCCGCGCAGCCAGACCCCCTGCGCGATCGGCGCGACTTCCGCCGGGGCGCCGGCCAGCACACCGACCCGATCGCCCGCGCCGACCCGGAGGGCGGCCAGTCCGCCGGCTACCCGTCGGGCGCTCTGATGTACTTCGGCCCAGCTAGACCGAACCGGCGAACCAGGTTCGCCGGTCACCAGGCCATGGGTACTCGACTCCGCAGCGCAGAGCATCGCGTCAACGAATCTGCTCACCGCCACCTCCCCTGTGTCAGGCCAGCTACAGGCCTGTTTTGGTCATCTCGGGACGTATGAGGTGCCGAGGACATGCTACTGACCTCAGGCGCGTCTCCCCGGAGGGCGCGCCGCTTGTCCGGGTCAGGCTGACGGCGCGGCAAGCTGATCCGTCCGCGAGAAACGCCGAACTACGGATAGGCTGTTGGGAACAAGGGAGGATGGACGTCATGTCCACACAGAATTGGTGCGACGCACCCGAGATTCACCCGTCGCAGATCCGGGTCGGCGACGTCATCGGCACGCGCCGCCCCACGGAACTGCGCCTGACCGTCAAGATGATCAGTGGTCCGCAGAGCGGTCCGCGGCAATGGACATTCTTCAGCCGCGACGACAACGGCCAACAGCGCACCAGCACGTTCGGCGAGGACGACGTGGTTCGCAGATACGCCAAAGCGGCATGACGATGCCGTAGATTCGTGCCAAACGCCAAGGGCGCCAACGGATCTAGGATTCCGCGGCGATGGCGATCGACTTCGTTTCCAGGTAACCGTCGAGGCCTTCGGGCCCGAGTTCGCGGCCGTAGCCGCTGGCCTTGACGCCCCCGAAGGGCGCGAACGGATCCATCGTGTAGCCCTGGTTGACGCCGACGGTCCCGGTGTGGATGCGGGTGGCCATCGCCAGCGCACGGTCGCTGTCGTCGCTCCACACCGAGCCGGCCAGGCCGTAATCGGAATCGTTGGCGATCGCCAGCGCCTCCTCGTCATCGCGGTAGGGGATGACGGTGATGACGGGCCCAAAGATCTCCTCCCGGGCGATGCGCATCGAATTGTCGGCCGCCGCGAACAGGGTGGGCCGGACATACCAGCCGCGGTCGAGTCCGTCGGGCATGTCGGTGCCGCCGATGACGACGCGCGCCCCCTCGTTCTGGCCGATCTCGATGTAGTCGCGAACGCGTTGCTGCTGGCGCCGGGACACCAACGGACCGAGCTGGGTGTCGGGATCGTTGGGATCGCCGACGCGAAGGCCGGCCATCTCGGCGGCGAGCGCGTCGACGTACTCGTCGTGGCGCCCCTGCGGCACCAGGACCCGGGTGAGCGCATTGCAGATCTGGCCGCTGTTGGACAGGCTCGCGGATCGCACCCCGGCGGCCACCTTGTCCGGCGATGCGTCGTCGAGAACCAGGGCGGCGGACTTGCCGCCGAGTTCCAGGCTGACTTTGGTGAGGTTGACCGCACACGATGCGGCCACCGCCCGCCCCGCCGCGGTGGAGCCGGTGAACGACACTTTGTCGACGCCCGGGTGGGCGACGAGGTAGGCGCCCAGCGCACCGTCGCCCGGCAGGATGCTGACCACGCCCGGCGGCAGGCCGGCTTCGGCGATCATCTCGCCTAAAAGCAGCGCGTCCAACGGGCTTTCGGGGGCGGGTTTGAGCACGACGGCGCAGCCGGCCAACAGCGCGGGCACCAGTTTGGTGACGATGAGGAACTGGGGCATGTTCCAGGGCACGATCGCCGCGACGACGCCGACGGGTTCCTTGCGGACGTGCACGTCGCTTCCGAAGAACCCGGGCCTGGTCTCCTGCCACGGGTGCCGTTCGGCCAGGTCGCAGAACGCGCGCATCATGAATGCCGGCAGGCCGACCTGGGCCCGCTGGGCGAAGCTGATCGGGGCGCCGATCTCGGCCGTGATCGTGGTGGCCATCTCCGCGCGGCGTCCGTCGTAGATGTCGGCCAGGCGCCGGATCGCGGCGACCCGTTCCGCCGGCTCGCTGCGGCCCCAGGGCCCGAAGGCCGCGCGCGCCGCCGCCACCGCCGCGTCGACGTCGTCGGATCCCGCCGCATTGACCTCGGCGATCGGTTCCTCGGTGTGCGGAGAGATGACGTGCAAGACGCCGGCCTGCGGCCGCGCCCCATCGCTTCCGGCGATCTGCACTGCGGGGTGATGGTCCATCCGCGCCTCCCGGGGCCAGTATCAACTACTTGCTATTGGTGACACGAGGATATACCGTCGGCCGTGACGGAGCCCTCAGGGATCGGTGAAACCGGTGCGCGGGTGGTTGTTTTCGCGCAGGCATTGCTGCAGTTTCGCTGAGATTGGACTGCTAAGGAGCGATCATGGCTCGATTTCCTAAACCGCCGGAGGGGAGCTGGACCCAGCATTACCCGGAATTGGGCACCGAGCCGGTGTCCTACCGGGACTCGATCAGCCCCGAGGTCTATGAGTTGGAACGTGACGCCATCTTCAAGCGTGCCTGGCTCAATGTCGGTCGCGTTGAACAGCTTCCGCGCAAAGGCAGTTACCTCACCCGCGAGCTGAAGGTTGTCAATACCTCAATCATCTTGGTGCGCACCACGTCTGGCGACATCAAGGCTTATCACAACGTGTGCCGGCATCGCGGCAACAAGCTGGTGTGGAACGACATGCCGCAGGAAGAAACGGCCGGGGTGTGCCGGCAGTTCACCTGCAAGTACCACGGCTGGCGCTACGACCTGGACGGCAACCTCACCTTCGTGCAGCAGGAGGAGGAGTTCTTCGACCTCGACAAGGGCCGCTACGGGCTGGTGCCGGTGCACTGCGACGTGTGGGAAGGGTTCGTCTTCGTCAACTTCGCCAAGAAGCCCGAGCAGTCGCTGCGAGAGTTCCTCGGACCCATGATCACCGGGCTGGAAGGTTATCCCTTCGACAAGATGGTCTCGCGCTGGTGCTATCGCTCCGAGGTCAAGGCGAACTGGAAGCTCTACATGGACGCGTTCCAGGAGTTCTATCACGCGCCCGTGTTGCACGCGAACCAGTCACCGACCGCGTACTCGAAGGCGGCCGCCGAGGCGGGTTTTGAGGCCCCGCACTACCGGCTGGACGGGCCGCACCGGCTGGTCAGCACCTCGGGGGTGCGCGCCTGGGAAATGGCCGACGAGATGCGCAAGCCGATGGAGGACATCTGCCAGAGCGGGCTGTTCGGCCCATGGGACAAGCCCGATCTGGGCCCGATGCCCGAGGGGCTCAACCCGGCGAAATGTGATCCGTGGGGGCTGGATTCGTTCCAGCTGTTCCCCAACTTCGTCATCCTGTTCTGGGGCCAGGGCTGGTATCTGACCTACCACTACTGGCCGACGTCGTATAACAGTCACCTCTTCGAGGGCACGCTGTACTTCCCGGCGCCGCGCACCCCGCGTGAGCGCGTCGCTCAGGAACTGGCGGCGGTGTCGTTCAAGGAATACGGGCTGCAGGACGCCAACACGCTGGAGGCGACCCAGACGATGCTCGAATCCCAGGTGATCGACGAGTTCTTGCTGTGCGACCAGGAGGTCCTGATCCGTCACCTCCACAAGGAGACCGCCGCCTGGATCGATGACTATCGCCGGACGACGAGCGCGGGGGTGTGAACGAGATGCCGATGCTGCCCGCCGAGTTCGCCGACCTCGAACCGTTCGCCGACTGGTGCCTGGCGAGCGAACCCGAACGTTACGCCAAGAGGCTGGCCAGTTCCATGGTCGAAATGAAGGCCTTCTACGACGCGATCACCCCGCGGGCCGAGGAGGCATTGTCGTTCTGCGACAAGTTCTCTCTCGACGACCTGCCGGACGACGTTCTGAATCTGATGCACCTGCTCTACTCCATGATCATGGTGTCGTTCCCGGTGGAGTGCTGGAAGCAACCCCGCGTCCCCGACTCGGGTGCTTCGACCCTGGACTGCGTGTCCGAGCCGGTTCCATGACCGAGTCGACCGTCCTGCGGGCGGCGCGGTGGGCCGACGTCGTCACGGGCCGGATCCACGCTCCGGCGGTGATCGTGGTCGACGGCGAACGCATCTCCGCGATCAATCCCGAAGGGCCGCTGCCGGATTCGGCCACCATCGTCGAGCTCGGCGACGTGACGTTACTGCCGGGCCTGATGGACATGGAGCTCAACCTGCTCATCGGCGGACCCGGCGGGCCGGAGGGCCTGCCGTCGCCCATGCATGGCGTGCAGGACGACCCCGCCTATCGCACGTTGCGCGGGGCGGTCAACGCGCGCACCACCCTGGAGGCCGGGTTCACCACGGTGCGCAATCTCGGGCTGATGGTCAAGACCGGCGGGTATCTGCTCGACGTGGCGCTGCAGCGCGCAATCGACCAGGGGTGGCACGTCGGGCCGCGCATCTATCCCGCCGGCCATGCCGTCACCCCGTACGGCGGGCACCTGGACCCGACGGTCTTTCAGCGGTTGGCGCCCGGGGTCATGCCGCTATCGGTGGCCGAGGGCATCGCCAACGGCGTACCCGACGTGATCGCCTGCGTGCGTTACCAAATCCGGCACGGCGCCAAGCTGATCAAGGTGTCGGCCTCGGGCGGGGTGATGTCGCACAGCACCGCGCCCGGCGCGCAGCAGTACTCCGACGCCGAGTTCGCCGCGATCGCCGACGAAGCCCACCGGGCCGGAGTCCGCGTGGCCGCGCACGCCGTCGGGGACACCGCGGTCCAGGCCTGCATCCGCGCGGGCATCGACTGCATCGAACACGGCTTTTTGGCCAGTGACGAAACGATCCAGATGATGGTCGACCACGGCACCTTCCTGGTCTCGACAACGTATCTGACGGAGGCCATGGCCATCGACCGCATCGCGCCGGAGCTGCGCAAGAAGGCGCTGGAGGTGTTTCCGCGCGCAAAGGCCATGCTGCCCAAGGCGATCGACGCGGGCGTCCGGATTGCGTGCGGCACCGACGCGCCGGCCATCCCGCACGGCCAAAACGCCAAAGAACTGGGTGCGCTGGTGCAGCGGGGCATGACTCCCGCGCAGGCAATCCGGGCGGCCACGGTGGTGGCCGCCGAGCTGATCGACGCCGACGACGAGTTGGGCAGGCTGGCGCCCGGCTATCTCGCGGACATCATCGCTGTGCCGGGAGACCCGTTCGACGACATCGCCAAGACGCTCGAAGTCCGTTTTGTCATGAAGAACGGACAGATCTACAAAAGCCCCGCGGCCTGACGGAGGCAGGTATGGAACTCACCGACAACATCCTGTGGCTGCTCAAGCAGGCCTTCTATTACTCCCTGACCACCATCAACGAGGCGATGCGCGAACACGGCGTGAGCACCGCCCAGATCGGTGTGCTGCGCCAATTGGCCAACGAACCCGGGTTGTCCGGCGCCGAATTGGCGCGGCGGCTGCTGATCAGCCCGCAAGGCGTCCAGCTCGCGCTCACCGCGTTGGAACGCCGCGCCCTGGTGGAAAGGAAGCAGGACCCCCAGCACGCGCGCATCCTGCGGGCCTACCTGACCGGCGAGGGCCGCAAAGTCGCCGAAACGGTGGTCAGTGACGCGATCGCCGCACACCAGGAGGTGTTCGGCGTGCTGACCGAGGAAGAGCAGCGGACCCTGCGCGAATTGCTGGGCCGCGTGGTCGAAAAGGGCACCGGCCATGAGCTGTTCGACGATCACGTCGACGGATGACGTGACCAATATCTAGTACTTGAGACTAATCGCAAGTAGTTGATACTCTGACGGAGATGGGCGATCACCACAGCACAGCCAACGCCGGTCCGGCGACCGAGACCGGCGGCGCAGCGGGCGCTGTCGACATGGCCGATGCCCCGGAAGGCTTTGTGCCGCTTCGGGTCAAGCACGTGATACCCGAAACCCGCGACGCCGTGTCGATCGTTCTCGATGTTCCCCGGGGCAGCGCGGCACGGTTCGGCTACCAAGCCGGGCAATTCCTGACGCTGCTGGTCCGCGTCGACGGGCGCGAGTACCGGCGCTCCTACTCGATGTCGTCATCCCCCGCGGTCGGTGAAGACCTGCGCATCACGGTCAAACGCGACCGCGGCGGCGCGGTGTCCAACTGGCTCAACGACACCGCCGCACCCGGCGACCTGCTCTACGCCCTTCCACCGCAGGGACGCTTCGTCTTGAACGACACCGGCCGGAACCTGGTCGCGTTCGCCGGCGGAAGCGGCATCACGCCGGTGTTTTCGCTGTTGCGCACCGCGCTGGTGTCCGGCACGCGCGGCGCGCGGTTGTTCTACGCCAACCGAAACCGGGACGCGGTGATCTTCGACGAGGCCCTCAAAACGCTGGAAAAGCGCCACGCGGACCGTTTCGTCCTGCACCACCATCTCGACGACCAACGCGGCTTCGCCACCCAGGCGGACATCGCCGCGTTCGTCGAGAACACCGACGGCGCCGACTTCTACGTCTGCGGGCCGAACGAGTTCATGGATACGGTGCGAACCGCCCTGGGCGCGGCGGGCGTGCCCACCGGCCGCCTGCACATCGAGCATTTCGACGTGGCCGACGTGGCCGCGGCGGCGCCGCCGGAGACCGACGCGGTCACCGACGAGGTCACCATCGTGCTGGACGGATCGACGACCACCGCGCCGTACTACGCGGGCAACACGCTGTTGCAGACAGCCCGCATGGCGGGGCTGCGGGCGCCGTCCTCGTGTGAAATCGGTTCGTGTGGAACGTGTATGGGGCGCCTGACGCAGGGTAGCGCCCGGATGATCAACAACGATGCGCTCGACCAGGATGAGGTCGACGACGGCTGGGTGCTGACGTGTCAGGCCGTGCCGACCAGTCCCACGGTGCGGGTGGTCTACGAATGAGCGATAGGGCGGCGGATGCGATGACCAGGGTGGCGGTGGTGACCGGCGGCGCCTCAGGCATGGGTGAGGCGACGTGTCACGAATTGGGCCGGCGCGGCCTCAAGGTGGCCGTCCTCGATGTCAACGAGCATGCGGCGCAACGCGTCACCGACGGCCTGCGCGCCGAAGGTGCGACCGCGCTAGCGGTGGGCGCCGACGTCACCGATCGGTCCGCCGTCGAGCAGGCGTTCGCGAAGGTGCGCAGCGAACTGGGACCGGTGACGGTCCTGGTGACCAGCGCCGGGATGTTCGGGTTTTCGCCCTTCTTGGACATCACCGCCGAATCGTGGTCGCGGATCATCGATGTCAACCTGACCGGCACGTTTCATTGCTGCCAGGTCGCGCTCCCGGACATGGTGGAGGCGAACTGGGGGAGAATCGTGATGATCTCGTCGTCGAGCGCCCAGCGCGGATCCCCGTTCGCCGCCCACTACGCGGCGTCCAAAGGCGCGGTGATCACGTTGACCAAGTCGCTGGCCCGCGAATACGCGGCGAACGGGATCACCGTCAACAACATCCCGCCCTCGGGCATCGAGACCCCGATGCAGCACCAGGGCCAGGCCGCCGGGTACCTGCCCTCCAACGAGCAGATCGCCAGCAATATCCCGGTGGGCTACCTGGGCACCGGGGCCGACATCGCGGCCGCGGTGGGCTTTTTGTGTTCGGAAGAAGCGAGGTACATCACCGGTCAGGTCTTGGGCGTCAATGGCGGATCGGTGATGTGATAGTGAGGATGCGATGACGAGATCAGGCCGGCCGCCGGAAGGCTCCTGGACCGAGCACTACCCCGAATTGGGCACGGGCCCCGTCTCTTTCAGGGATTCGACGTCCCGCGAGTTCTACGAACTCGAGCGGGAGGCGATCTTCAAGCGGGCGTGGCTCAACGTCGCCCGGGTGGAGGAATTGCCCCGCGTCGGCAGCTACCTGACCAAAGAGATCGAAGTCGTCGGGGCGTCGGTGATCGTGGTCAAGGGCAAAGACGAGCGAATCCGCGCCTTCTACAACGTGTGCCGGCATCGCGGAAACAAGTTGGTGTGGAACGACTATCCCGGCGAGGAGACCCGCGGCACCTGCCGGCAGTTCACCTGCAAGTACCACGGCTGGCGCTACGACCTGCAGGGCGCGCTGAAGTTCGTGCAGCAGGAATCGGAGTTCTTCGACCTCGATCCCGCGAAGTATGGGCTGCGTCCGGTGCACTGCGACGTGTGGAACGGCTTCGTCTTCATCAACTTCGACACCGAGCCGCGTCAGAGCCTGCGCGAGTTCCTCGGCCCGATGATCACCGGGCTGGACGACTATCCGTTCGGGAAGCTGACCGAACGCTACGACTGGGTGGCCCACAACAACAGCAACTGGAAGATCTTCGCCGACGCCTTCCAGGAGTACTACCACGTGCCGTCGCTGCACTCGCAGCAGGTGCCGGCGGAGGTGCGCGACCCCAACGCCGGATTCACCTGCGGGCACTTCCAACTCGACGGCCCGCACCGGCTGGTCTCCACCGCCGGGCGGCGCCGCTGGCTGTTGCCGCCGGAATACATGTACCCGATCGAGCGCGCCACCCGCAGCGGGCTGGTGGGGCCGTGGCAGACCCCGGACATCGGCGAGCTGCCGGCCGGGCTCAACCCTGGTGGGATCGAGCCCTGGGGGATCAGCAATTTCCAGATCTTCCCGAACATCGAGATTTTGATCTACGGCGGATGGTATCTGCTGTACCGGTACTGGCCCACCTCGCACAACACGCACCGGTTCGAGGCGTACACCTACTTCCACCCGGCGAGCACCGTGCGCGAGCGCATCGAGCACGAGGTCGCCGCGGTGGTGCTCAAAGAGTTTGCGCTACAAGACGCCGGAATGCTCGGCGGGACCCAGGCGGCGCTGGAATACGGCATCGTCGACGACTTTCCCCTCAACGACCAAGAGATCTTGGTACGCCACCTGCACAAGGTCGTCGTCGATTGGGTCGAAGCCTATCGCCGCGAACAGGATCCGGTGGGGGTGTGACCATGCATCCCATGTTGCCCAGCGCATTCGCCGAGCTGGAGGACTACGCCCAAACCTGGTGCCTGGCAACCGAAACCGAGCGCTGGAACGCCCGGGTCGGCGCGTCGATGCCGCAGCTACTCGACTTCTACAACGCGTTTTTTCCGCGCCTCGAAGAGGCCATCGACTACTGCGACAAGTTTCCGCTCGACAACCTGCCCGACGATGCGCTCAACCTGTTGCACATGATCTATTCGCTGGTCATGGTCGCCATGGCGGTGGAGATCATGCATCAACCGGCCCCGGTCGACGCCGCCGACGCGGTCATGACCCGGACCGGCTGGCCGGTGCCCTGATTCATCCCTCTCCGGAAAGGAGCGACCATGGGTCTGCTCACCATCACCAAACTCACCGAGTCCGTCGGCGCCGAGGTCGCGGGCCTGGGGCCCACCGAGCTGGCCGACGACTCGGTCGGCGCGGCGGTGTTGGATGCGTTGGAAGACAACGGCGTTCTGGTCTTCCGCGGCCTGCACCTCGATCCTGTGGCCCAGGTCGGCTTCTGCCGCCTCCTCGGCGAGGTCGATCACTCCTCGGACGGCCATCACCCGGTGGCCGGGATCTACCCGATCACGCTGGACAAGTCCAAGAACGCCTCGGCCGCCTACCTGAAGGCCACGTTCGACTGGCACATCGATGGCTGCACGCCGCTGGGCGACGAATGCCCCCAGAAGGCCACGGTGCTCTCGGCGGTGCGGGTGGCCGAATGGGGCGGGGAAACCGAGTTCGCCAACAGCTACGCCGCCTACGACGACCTGACCGATGAGGAGAAGCAGCGGTTCGGCACGTTGCGCGTGGTGCACTCGCTGGAAGCGTCCCAGCGCCGCGTGTATCCCGATCCCTCCCCGGAACAGGTGCAGCGCTGGCGATCTCGGCGCACGCATGAGCATCCC
Organism: Mycobacterium intracellulare ATCC 13950; assembly: GCF_000277125.1. NCBI lineage: Bacteria > Bacillati > Actinomycetota > Actinomycetes > Mycobacteriales > Mycobacteriaceae > Mycobacterium > Mycobacterium intracellulare. Next base: position 4,022,501 of record NC_016946.1, on the reverse strand, counting down.
CTGGTGTGGACGCACCGCAGCGGCCGCAAATCACTCGTGCTGGGCGCCTCCGCGGACTACGTCGTCGGCATGGAGCTCGACGAGGGCCGCGCCCTTTTGGACGAGCTCCTGGCGCGCGCGACGACGCCCGAGAAGGTCTACAGCCACAGCTGGTCGGTCGGGGACACCGTCATCTGGGACAACCGCGGGGTGCTGCACCGTGCGGCCCCGTACGACCCGGACTCCCAACGCGAAATGCTGCGCACCACCGTGCTCGGCGACGAGCCGATCGAATGACCACGGACGGTCATCACCCGCTGCGCCTGACACCGCTGCCCGCCGGGGAATGGGACGAGCGCGCCCGGGAATCGCTGGCATCCCTGATCCCCACCGAGCGGGCGAATCCCGTTGGCGCGGGCAATGTTTTGTCCACCCTGGTCCGCCATCCCGACCTGACCGCGGCCTACCTGCCGTTCAACGCGTACCTGCTGACCCGATCGACGCTGTCGCCGCGGGTGCGAGAAGTCGCGCTGCTTCGCGTGGTGCACCGGAGCAAGTGCGGCTATCTGTGGTCGCACCACCTCCCCATCGCCGCGCGAGCGGGGCTGTCCGAATCCGAGATCGACGACATTCGGACCGGCCGCTGCGCCGATGAGACCGACCAGGCCGTGATCGCCGCCGTCGACGATCTCACGGCCGACAGCACGGTCGCCGAGACGACCTGGGATGACCTGTGCCGCTTGTTCACCGAGCAGCAATGCATGGATCTGATCTTCACCATCGGTGGCTACCTGCTGCTGGCCTTGGCCGTCAACACTTTCGGCGTCCAAGACGAGGCGCACCACTGAGATCAGATTTTCAGGTAACCCTTGTCGGCGGGGATCTGCGCGGCGGTGACGAGCGAGGACGCGTCGCCGGCGAGCCACAGCACGATGTCGGAGACCAGGTCCGGGTCGGCGAGTGAATCGGTGGGCAGCGCGCCGGGGGAGAAGCTGTGAATGTAGGTCTCGTGGTCGGCGAAGAGCTGCCACATCGAGGGGTCGTTGCCCATCGGGGTGTCGGTGCCATACGGGTGCACCGAGTTCACCCGGATGCCGTACTCGCCGAGCTCGACCGCCAGGGAGTTGGTCATGCCGACCACACCGAACTTGCTGGCGCAGTAGTGGCCACACCCCGGTACGGCCTTCACGCCCGCGGCCGAGCTGATGGTGATGATCGAGCCCCCATTGCCGGCCTGAATCATCGCGGGCACAGTGGCTTTGATGGTGTTCCACACACCGGTCAGGTTGACGTCAAGGACGTCCTGCCATTGCTGCGCCGAGATCTCCCAGAGTCGGCCCCAGTTCAGCACGCCGGCGTTGGCGACGACGATGTCGAGGCGGCCGAATTGGGTGATCGCGTCGTCGACCACCCGCTGTTGCCCCGCGGCGTCCCGGACATCGACTTGGTCGGCCAGCATCTTGCGGCCTTCGCTTTCCACCAGGCGCGTCGTCTCGGCAAGGTCCTCGCGTGTCGAGGCCGGATAGCCGTTGTGCGCCGCCACCGGGGCGCACGCGTCGATGGCGACGATGTCGGCGCCGGCCCGCGCCAACCGGACGCAATGGGAGCGGCCCTGCCCACGCGCGGCGCCGGTGACGAAGGCGACTCGACCGGCCAGGGGAGTGTCGTTGGCGCTCATGCGATTTGGGCCTTCCGTGTCGGGGTGGCGGTGGGATTGCGGGATCAGCGCTGGGGCAGCGGGCGGGAACGCACCAGCGTCGGCCACCAGAACCACGGCCCGAGGATGCGCAGGATGCACGGCACGACGAACGAACGCACGATCAGGGTGTCGAGCAGCAGGCCGATGCACACGGTGGAGCCCACCTGACCGATGGTCCGCAGATCGCTGGTGAGCATGGCCAGCATGGTGAACGCGAACACCAGGCCCGCGGATGTGACCACGCCCCCGGTGCTGCCGAGCGCGCGGATGAGACCGGTGTGGATGCCGCCGTGCAACTCCTCTTTGACCCTGTTGATCAGCAGCAGGTTGTAGTCCGACCCGACGGCCACCAGGATGATGAACGTCAACGGCAGGACCAGCCAGTGCAAATGCAGGCCCACGAGGTGCTGCCAGAAAAGTATGGACAGGCCGAACGCGCCGGCGTAGGAGAAGGCCACCGTTCCGGGAATCACCAACGCCGCCACCAGACTTCGTGTGATGAACATCATGATCAAGAAAATCAGCACAAACGCCGCGATCGCCGCGATCAGCAGGTCCGACATCGCGTATTGCTTGATGTCCTTGTCGTTGGACCCCGAACCGCCGATGTAGACCCGGGCGCCGGCAAGGGAGGTCTCCTTGAGGATCGTCTTGATCGCGTCGGGGAACTGTTCGACGTGCTCCACCCCTTCGGGTCCCATCGCGTCGCCCTCGTGGGTGACGATGAAGCGGGCCGCCTTGCCGTCGGGCGACATCATCAACTTCATGCCCGTCTTGACGTCCTCGTTGTCGAAACCCTCGTGCGGGATGTAGAAGTAGTCGTCGCTGCGGGACCTGTCGAAGTCGTTGCCCACGTTGATCAGGTCGTCGAACGTCTGGTCGGTCTGGATGGACTGTAGATCCGCCGACCCGTAACTGTTGACCAACTTCAACTGCAGCGCCTCGGTGTCGTCGGCGGTGGCTTTCAGTTGGGCGATGATCTGCGGGAACGCCTTGTCCACCTCCGTGAGGGAGATTCTGGCGTGGTTGATGTCCTCGGCCAGGTGGTCGATGTGGTCGATGGTGTCCCACAAGGATCGGAACGCCCAGCAGATGGGGATGTCGAAACAGTGCTTCTCCCAATAGAAGTAGCTCTTGATCGGGCGGAAGAAGTCGTCGAGATTCGAGACTTCCTCGTTCATCTCTTCGCTGACCCGTTGCAGGTCCTCCACGGTGAGCACCGTCTGGTGCAATTCGTCGGACACCTTTTGGAAAAAGCCGATCTCCTTTCGCAACACCGCGACGGAGTGCGCCTGGATCTCGGCCTGCGCGTCGGTGTTGGAGTTCTGCTCCCTGTTGAACGGGAGTTGTTGGCCGTTGCCGCTGCCCTGCGTGGTGAACAGGTACGGGATGCTGGCGTGCTCGAGCGCCCGGCCCAGGGGCCTGGTCATGCCCTGCACCATCGCCACGCCGTGCAACCGGATCAGGGCCTTGGCGACCCGGTCCAGCGAGATGAAGTCGGCCGAATTGCGCATGTCGTGGTCGGTTTCGACCATCAGCATCTCGGAGAACAGCTTGCTCTTGGGGAAGTGCCGATCCGCCGCCTGGAAACCCAGGTTGGCGGGCGCTCCGGCCGGCTGGTACTGCCGGTCGTCGTAGTTCTGCCGGTAGGTGGGGACGAAGATCGCCCCGATCATGACGACCGCGGAGCTGGCCGCCAGGATCGGCACCGGCCAGCGCACCACGCTCGCCCCGATGCGCCGGTACAACAGTCCCTTGGTGCTGGTTCTCGGGTCGAACATCCCGAACAGGCTGCCGACGGTCAACACCGCCGGGCCCAGCGTCATCGCCGCGGCGATGGTGAACAGCATCGTGATCGCGACGGCCGGCCCCATGGTGTGGAAGTAGTTCAGGCGCGCAAACGTCAAGCAGTAGCACGCGCCGGCGATCGTCAGGCCGGAGCCGATGATGATGGGTGCCACGCCCTTGTAGGCGATGTAGAAACTGTCCTCCCGGCTTTCGCCGGCCTGCCGCGCCTCGTGGTATCGGCCCATCAGGAATATGCCGTAATCCGTGCCCGCGCCCAGGGTCAGCGCGATGACGATGTTCACCGCGAACGACGAGAGTTCGATGTACCCGTAGTGCCCCAGGGTCGAGACGACGCCCTTGGCGACGAGCATCTCGATGAGGACGCCGAGCAAGGGCACCAACAGGGTTGAGGGCGTGCGGTACACGAGCAGCAGCATCACGACGATGAGGATGATCGTGACGATGGTGACGTTGTTCAGGCTGGCGTTGGCGATGGCGAGGGTGTCGGAGGCCAGCGGGGCCGCGCCGCTGACATAGACCTTGAGCCCGGGTGGCGGGGTGTCCTTCTTGATGATGTCGCGGACGGCGTCCACCGACTGGTTCGCCTGAATCTGGCCGATATCGCCGGCGAGACGCAGCAGCACGTAGGTGCACTTGCCGTCGACGCTTTGCGCCCCCGCCGCCGTGAAAGGCTTGCCCCACAAATCCATCACGTATTGCACCTGTTTGGTGTCGTTTTGGAGGCGGCGCATCAGGTCGTCGTAGTACCGGTGATCCTGGTCTCCCAGTTGCCGGTTCGCCTCGAAGACCACCATGGTCAGGTTGGTCGAGTTCGATTCCTGAAACTTTTCGCCGATGTGCAACAGCGCCCGCTGGGAGGGGGCGTAGTGCGGGACCATGGGCCCGGCGAGTTCCTCTGCGACCCGTTCCACTTGGGGCATAAAGGTATTCGTCGTGACCGCGAGCAGGCCCCAGAAGAAGATGATCGGTATCGCGAAAGCGCGGACCATCCTGGGGATGAACGGGCGCTTGACCCCGGCCTCATCGGAGCGATGCTCGCTCATGCCGATTTCACCCTGCACTGGACGTCGGCGTCCTGATGGTCATCCGACTGTTCGTCGCGGACTACGCCATTGACCAGCATCCGGCAGCCGACCTGGCCGCCATGAACGTGCACCGAAATGCTGCCGGACGCCACCGTGAGTGTGGTGGTCTCCGTGTGGGTCCACGGCAGGGTCGTGAAATCAACCTGATGCGGGTGGCCCTCGATGTCGATGTAGACGAGCTTGCCGCCCTGCCCGGGGGAGCCGAACACCTCATAGGTGATCCGTTTGGGGTTGAACTGCTCGGGGGCCTGCGGACCGTTGACGGTGATGACCGGCTCCGGCTCGGAGAACTGGTGCACCTTGTACATGCACAGCAGGCCCACACCGACCGCGACGACGGCGACCAACGGCATCCAGATTCGCGCCAGGACAGTCCGCCCGACTGAACGAGGGCCCACTCGATCACCTCTGAAGAATCCGTTTTGCACATCGTGTCCTGCCGCGACCCCGGCCTCGGAGCCCATACGGATAGTAGACGGTCATGTACTCAACGGACAGAGTCAAGGCAGTTTCTGCAGCCGGCGCTTCAGACTCGCGCTGCGGCGCAGCTGAACGGCCAGGTTCGTCGAGGTCAGCATGGGGATCACGCCGAGGAACGTCCGCTCGGAAGGCGTCGCTCCATGCAGGTGGTACAGGCTGCCGAAGACGAAAAAACAGCTCAACATGAACAGGGCGCCGGGGATGCACAGGGCCATCACCGACCGACGATCGGCGACGACCTGCCTGGCGTAGTCCACCTCGTCCTGCGACATCGGTTCGCGCTTGCGCACCTTGTGCAAAACCGCTTTAGCGCTGCCGATTTCCTCGCTGATCGGCAGGGTCGGCCGGCGCTCCAGGCGATTGACATAAAAGCCGGCGACGGCCGCCAATAGCACTGCCAGCGCGAGGCTGATCGCGGTCAGAAGGCCATACAGACTCGCACTCATTCTCAGTCCCTGCTCTCCGCCGACGCACGAGGCGAAAACTTTCCGGAGAACGCTACCCCAATCGTCGCGGCGCGACGTCAGGGCTTTCCGGAGTCCCGGTCCTTGAGCACATCGCGGATGACCATCCCCAGCAGGAACAGCAGGGCGAGCGGAACGAGCAGCTTGAACACCGTCGACGCGTGGCTGTACAGCAAGCCGTAGGCGATCGTTCCGATCAGCACCATGGCGAGCAGGATGCCGCGATTGATCTTGTTCGTACTCATCGGGAAGACCTCACTTGTCGATTGGCTTGCGGTGCTTGTGATTTCGGCGCACGACGATCCAGAGCAGCGCGCCCATCCCCAGGGCGATGCCGGAAATGACCAGCGTCACCTTCAGCCAGGCCCAGTCGTCGTGCTTCTCGTGGGCGACCGCAGAGGTGGCCACCGGCGCGTTGGCGGGGACGTCGAGGGCGGCCAGCCTGCTGACGAACGCACTCGTGGTCGCGTACGGGTCGGGTCCGTGCTCGGTGGCCGACTGATTCATCAATTCATCGACGCGGTCCGCAATGACTTTGGGCACCTTGTAGGCACGGACGTGGTAGCCCTGCGAGTCGATGACGACGATGACGCCGCTGAACTTCGGCTCCCGCGCCGACATCGCGCCGTGGATGGCATCCGCCGTGGTCACACCGCTGTTGCCGGGCGCCACCGCCGCCACCCAGACCGGTGGCTGGGAGCTCCACGTCCACGGACCGGCGAGGATCTGCCGATTCAGTTCGCCGACATTGCGCAGCGGCGGCCTGGCCCCGGGGTCGGTCACCACATGCGTCTCGGCGTTGAACTGGGCCACCAGCTCGTCGGTGTAGGCGTCGGCCGAGCCGCGCGGAGCGAGCAGCAATGCCAGCGCCATGGTCAACGCAACGAGGGCGAGGCCACGGAATCGAAAGGTCACTTTTCTCCTGCCACGAGTCGTTGCGTCGATCCTGGCTGCTGCCCTCAGTGGGCGCCACTCAAATTGAGCGTGACGACACCCGCGATGATCAGGCCGACGCCGACGACCTTGGTCAACGATATCGACGAGCCCAGGAACAGCACGGCGATCAACACGATGAGGGCCGTGCCGATGGCCGACCACAACGCGTAGGCGACATCGGTCTGCATGCCGCGCGAAATCGAGACCGCCAGCAACGCGAACGAGATGGCGTAACCGACCAGGCAAACCACGGTCGGCCAGAGTCGAGAGAAACCTTCGGTGCTCTTGAGCAGGCTGGTCGCCACCACTTCCGCGAAGATCGCGCCGAGCAGGTACAGGTAGGTCAACATGCCCGACAACGCTAGCCGCGGGTACGGCGAACCTGACACACTGATCACCCTGGCGCGGCGTCCGTTCGGAAAGGAGTTGCGTGCGATGGCGTTTCCCGCTCACGTGTTGAGCCTCGACGTCAGCGGCGCGATCGGCGAGCGGGCATCGCTGGCGGCGACCTATTACCCGGCGCGCGCGGGCGACGGCGCGGCCGCCATCCTCGTCTGCCTGCCGGGCGGCACCTACAGCCGCGAGTACTGGGACCTCGAGATTCCCGGCCACGACGGGTACAGCTTCGCCGAATTCGCCACCGGCGACGGCTACGCGGTCGTGACGATCGATCCGTTGGGCACCGGCGAAAGCTCGCAACCGGCCCGCGACTTCGACTTCGCCGACATCGCCGCCACGCTGGCCTGCGCCGTGGCGGCTCTGCCGGACACCATCGGCGTCCATGCGCCGCCGGTGGCCGTGGCGCATTCGCTGGGCGGCTACCTTGCCCTCACCCAGCAAGCGCTGTTCCCCAGTTACTCCGGCATGGCGCTCCTCGGGTGCACCAATCGGCACGTCGCGCCGCTGAACCTCGATGCGGCGCTCATCGCTCGCGCCGGATCCCCGCAGGGGCGCGCCGAGCTCGCCCAGGAAATCCTTTCGGCCTTGCCGCAGCCGTATTTCGAGGGCCCGCGCGAGCATCTGCAGAGCTGGTTTCACCTCGCCGACGTTCCCGCGGCCGTCGTCGCCGCCGACTCCGTCACCGCCAAGTCGGTGGTGCCGCGGGTGTTCGGCACGGCGATGATCCCCGGCATCGTGGCCGACCATGCGGCGCGCATCGACGTCCCGGTGCTGGTCGGTTTCGGCGCCGTCGACGTCTCACCGGATCCCCGCGCCGAGGCGGCGCTGTACCGGAGTTGCCCCGACATCACCACGGTGGTGTTGGCCGACAGCGCGCACTGCCACAACATGGCGTCGAGCCGGCACCGGCTGTGGCGGCGACTGCTGGACTGGACCGCGACCGTAACGTGTGGATCGTGACGAAGGGTCTCGACCGCCGCCTGGCCCGCCACGCCCCGGCCGCGTTGTCCGCGTTTCGCCTCGTCTACGGCCTGCTCTTCGCCGCGTACGGGTCGAGGAGCCTGTTCGATTGGCCCGTCCGCTCGCCCGTTGTCGTCGAGTTCGGATCCTGGCCCGGCTGGTATGCCGGCCTGATCGAGATCGTCGCCGGCCTGCTCGTCGCCGCCGGGTTGTTCACGCGCACCGCCGCATTCATCGCGTCGGGCGAGATGGCGGTCGCCTACTTCTGGATGCATCAGCCCATGGCCCTCTGGCCCGTCGCCGACCCGCCCGGGGGCAACGGCGGCGCGCTGTCCATCCTCTTCTGCTTCGCGTTCTTCCTGCTGGTCTTCATCGGCGGCGGCCCCTACTCGCTCGACGCGGCGCGCGGCAGGAGGCTTCCCCTCAACCGGCGATAATGGCATTCTCTGATGCGGAGAAGCCATTTCCGATGACGGCGGTTCCGGAGGAGGACGACCAATGAGCGTGCAGCAGTGCGACGGGATGGTGGCTCTCGTGACCGGGAGCAGCCGGGGCCTGGGCAAGGCGATTGCCGCGCGCCTGGCCGAGAGCGGAGCCACCGTGGCGCTGACCGCCCGCACGATGGAGCCCGACCCCAAATACCAGGGCTCGCTGAGCCAGACGCGCGACGAGATCGTCGCCGCCGGCGGGAAAGCCATTGCGGTCCAAGCGGATCTGTCCCAAGCCGAAGACCGCGAACGGCTCTTCGCCGAGGTGACCGGCGCCGTCGGCGCACCGGACATCCTGGTGAACAACGCCGCCGTCACCTTCCTGCGGCCCCTGGACGGGTTCCCCGAGCGGCGCGCCCGGCTGATGATGGAGATGCACGTCCTCGGCCCGCTGCACCTGTGCCAGCTGGCGATCCCCGCGATGCGCGAGCGCGGGCGCGGCTGGATCCTGAACCTCACGTCGGTGGGCGGCGACCTGCCGCCCGGCCCGCCGTTCTCCGAGTTCGACCGGACCGCGGGCTTCGGCATCTACGGGACGGCCAAGGCCGCCCTCAATCGGTTGACGAAAAGCCTTGCGGCAGAACTGTACGACGACGGCATCGCCGTGAACGCCGCCGCACCGTCCAACCCCGTCGCCACGCCCGGCGCCGGCGCCCTCGACCTGGCCAAGACCGACACCGAAGACATCGCCCTGATCACCGAAACCGCGTTCCGGTTGTGCACGGGCGATCCAAAGTCGTTGACCGGGCGCATCGCCCACACCCAGCCGTTCCTCGCCGAGGTCGGCTGGACCGCACCGGCGGGCTGATGGCTGAGCTCGACCTGGGCGAACTGCGCGCGCGCCTCGCCGATGCGGGGGTCACGGACGTCGCTCCACTGTCCGGGGGCGCCTCCAGCCTGACCTTCGGGGGTGACCTGGGTGGCCGGCGTGTGGTGATCAAGGTCGCTCCACCGGGCGTCGAACCGGTCGCTCATCGCGACGTGCTGCGCCAGGCACGTATCCTCAAAGCCCTTGCCGCGACCAGTGTTCCGGTTCCCGATGTGCTGCGGGAGGACCCGGGACGTCCCCCGGACACACCGCCGCTGTATGTCATGTCCCGGGTCGACGGCGACTGTGTCGAACCGCTCTTCGACGGATGCGCGCCCGTTGCGGACATGACCGACCGGTACCGGAACGCGTGCCGGGCCATGGCCGCGCTGCACCGGCTTTCGCCGACGGAGCTCGGGCTGGGCGATGAACCCGTCGTCGACCCGGTCGCCGAAGTCCACCGCTGGTCCGACACGCTGAACACCGTCGATCCGGCGCTGGCGCCCGGCTGGCCGAACGTCCGCGACACCCTATTGGCCTGCGCGCCAAGCGCGATGGCGCCGGGCGTGGTGCACGGTGACTTTCGGCTGGGCAACCTGCTCGCCTCCGGGGCGCGGATCAACGCGGTGATCGATTGGGAGATCTGGTCGATCGGCGATCCGCGCATCGATGTGGGCTGGTTCCTGATCAACTGCGACCCGGACACCTACCGTAGGGTTCCGGCGCCGGACGCGATGGCACCGCCGACCGCCGAACTCGCCGAGCTCTATCGGTGCGAGTTGGGTTGCGAAGCAACCGATTTGGGCTGGTTCACGGCGTTGGCGTGCTACAAATCGGTGGCGACGTGGTCGCTGATCGTCAAGCACAACCGCCGAAGGCGGTCGCCGAGGGCCGAATTGGAAGCGATGGCAGCCAGTCTGCCGCGGCTGCTGGGGCGCGCCCTGTCGATGCTGGACTGACGGTACTCAGCCGCAGTGGGCCCCGAGATTTTGACAAACCATTCCGACACCGCCGCCGGTGGTCGACAGTTCGTTTTCATCATCGTCGATCGGATTCGTCATCGTGGTCGGGAACTGTATCGGCCATTCGTCGATCGCCGGGATGTCGGGCTGCTGGCCGGCGTCCGGATTCGCAAGGGCCATCCCGGTGCCACCGGTCAGCGCCGCGAGGACCGTCGAACCCGCGACCAGTAGGCAAGCGCACCTGCGAGAAATCATCGCCACCCTCTCCGTGATCCGCCGGATACTGGAGATTGTCGAAACGCTACTGCCGATTCTACATTGCATAACAGTCACGAACGAACAACAAATGTGGATTGCCGGCCAGCAAATTTCGCGCACCAAATGCGACCCTGCGTACGGTTTCGCCCGTGAGGCCGGTAGCCATCGTCGTCCGTCGTGCCATGGCTATCGCCGTGTGCCTCGCGATGTCGGTGATCGCGGCGCCCTCGGCCGACTCCGAACCCCAGCTCGGTCCCGCCCCGCCCGATGCGGCGCCACCGGCCGGCGCGGCGGTGCCCTCGAATCCCCCCGCGATCCTGAACACCCCCGACGGCTGGACGCTGGGATTGGGCGCCAAGGACGAGATGCAGGTTCCGGTAGCGCCGCTGACCACCGCGATCTCGTCGCGCGAATACATGTCCAGCGGCATCTTCGTCGGCTCGCTCCGCGGACCCGAAGAGGCCCACGGCGTCCTGGAAGTCGGCTACCAGATCGGCTGTGGGATCGACATGAGCACCTCCAACGGTGTGATCATGGAGGGCGGCGCCGGGATCATCCCCGGCGTCAGCCCGACGTTCGACGCCACCGGCACGCTGCCGCCCCTGCTGCCGTTCGTGTCGGCCCCCATCAACGGCGTGATGAGCGTGGGACTCAAGCCGGGCCTGGTGATCGTGGTGCCGGTGATCAAGAAGCAGTTCAAGGGCGCGAATCCCTGGGTGATGATCAGCAACTTCCACGTCAAGATCGACGGCTGCGTGGGTCAGTCGTTCATCCGCTCCTATGCGGTGCTGACCCGCCAGACCGACCTCTCCGACGTGGTGCTGTCCTACGTGGGCGTCACGAAAGCGGTTTAGCCGCGGGGGATGCCCGCCAGCTTGTCGGCGAACTTTTCCTCCGCCGCCGCGCGCAGCCGCAGCAAATGCTCGGAGGGGAACAGGTCGGGTGCGGGCTCACGGTCTTTCAGCAACAGCCGCGCCAGCGTCACCTTGTGCACCTCGGTCGGGCCGTCGGCCAGCCCGAGCACGAACGACTCCACCAGGTACTGCACGAAGGGCATCTCGTGGGTGGTGCCCAGCGACCCGTGCAGCTGAAGCGCCCGCGAGGAGACGTCGTGCAGCACCTTCTGCATCATCGCCTTGACCGCCGAGATGTCGGCCCGCACGGCGTGGTAGTCGTTGAATTGGTCGATCTTCCAAGCGGTTTGCAGGGTCAGCAGCCGGAAGGCCTCGATCTCCATCCATGAGTCGGCGACCATCTGCTGCACGAGTTGTTTGTTGGCCAGGACCTCGCCCTGGGTGTAGCGCGATGCCGCCCGCTCGCAGATCATGTCGAAGATCCGGCGGACCAGCCCCACCGTGCGCATCGCGTGGTGAATGCGCCCACCTCCCAGCCGGGTCTGCGCGACGACGAACGCCCCGCCGCGCGGGCCCAGCATATGATCGGCCGGCACGCGGACGTTTTCGTAGCGGACATAGCCCTCTCGCCCGCCGCCTGTGGGCTGGTAGCCCAGTCCCACGTCGCGCAGCACGTTGATGCCGGGGGTGTCGCCGGGAACGACGAACATCGAGTAGCGCTCGTACGGCGGCGCCTCGGGGTCGGTCATCGCCATCACGATGATGAAGGACGCCATGGAGGCGAACGACGAGAACCACTTCTCGCCGTTGATGACCCAGTGGCCGCCGTCTTGCACCGCGGTGGTGCGAAACACCTTCGGGTCGGCGCCGCCCTGCGGCTCGGTCATCGAGAAGCAGGAGATGATGCGGTTGTCCAGCAGCGGCTCGAGGTAGCGCGCCTTGAGCTCGGGTGTGCCGTAGTGCGCCAGGATCTCGCTGTTGCCGGAGTCGGGCGCCTGTGAGCCGAAGACGATCGGAGCGCACTCCGAGCGACCGAGAATCTCGTTGAGCAACGCCAGCTTCACCTGCCCGTAGCCCGGGCCGCCCAGGTGCGGGCCGAGGTGCGTGGCCCACAGCCCGCGCTCCTTGACGATCTCCTGCAGCGGCGGGATCAGCGCCTGGCGCACCGGATCGCCCAGGTCGTGAGACTCCTTGACGATCAGGTCGATCGGCTCACATTCCTCGCGGACGAAGCCTTCGACCCATTCCAGTTGCTCGGCCCATTCCGGGTCGGTGGAAAAGTCCCACGACATTCAACGTCTCCTCTTGCTCTGTGCCACCACGCCGGAGTCGACGAGTTCGGCGATGGTTTGCGCGTCCAATCCCGCCTCGCGCAGCAGCGCTTGCGTGTGGTCGCCCGGCAGCGCGGGGGCCGACGGCGTAGCCGGTCGCGTGCGGGAGAAGCGCGGCGCCGGCGCGGGCTGGGTGATGCCGTCGAGTTCGACGAACGTCTGCCGCGCGACGTGGTGCGGATGTCGCGGCGCCTCGGTCAGCGAAAGCACCGGTGTGGCACAGCATCCCGGCGTGTCGAGGATGCGCTCCCATTCATCGCGGGGCTTCTCGGCGAAACGGGCGGCCAGGGCGGCGCGGTGCGCGGCCCACGCGGCCGGGGCGTCGTCGTCCTGGGGCACGGTGACACCGAGGCGATCACACAGTTCGGCGTAGAACTTCGACTCCATGGCGCCGACGGCGACGTGACCACCGTCGGCCGTGGCGTAGACGCCGTAGAAGTGCGCGCCGCCGTCGAGCAGATTGGCTTCGCGTTCGTCGCGCCAGGTGCCGGCCGGCAGCATCCCGAAGTAGGGCGCCAACAGCGTCGCCACGCCGTCGACCATCGCGACGTCGAGCACCTGACCCACCCCGGACTCGCGCGCCTCGAGGATCGCGCTGAGCAGGCCGACCGCCAAAAGCATTCCGCCGCCGCCGTAGTCGCCGATCAGATTCAGCGGCGGCACCGGTGATTCGGCGGTGCCGATGGCGTGCAACGCGCCCGTGAGGGCCAGGTAGTTGATGTCGTGACCGGCGTGACCGGCCAGCGGCCCGTCCTGCCCGTACCCGGTCATGCGGGCGTAGACCAGGCGCGGGTTGCGCTCGGTCAGCGCGTCCGGCCCGATGCCCAGCCGTTCGGCCACCCCCGGGCGGTACACGTCGACGAAGGCGTCGGCGCCGGCGGCCAGCCGGTGCACCAGGTCCCGCCCACGGGGGTCTTTCACGTCGGCGGCCAGCGAGCGCTGGCCGCGCCGGACCGTGTAGTCGATCGGCAAGGGCCCGTCGACCCCCGCTACGGCGTCGATGCGGACGATGTCGGCGCCCAAGTCGCCCAACAACATTCCGCAAAACGGTGCGGGCCCCAGCCCGCCCATCATGACGATGCGGACGTCGCGCAGGGGTCCGGTCATGAAGACCACTTCTTGCGGCGTTCGGCCGCCTCGTCCGTCGCGTGCGTGATCACCTGGTTGCGGTTCTCCAGTTCCAGCGCCGACTCGAAGCTCGCGGCGTCGGTGTTGACCTGCAGGGCGCGCTTGGTCAGTTGCGCTCCGAGCGGGGCATGGCCCGCGATCAACCTGGCCAACTCCACCGCGCGGCCGGCCAACCCATCCGCCGCGACGACTTCGCTGACCAGCCCGCGCCGATCGGCTTCGGTCGCCGACACCGTGCGGCCGGTGAGCATCCAATCGGCGGCCACGCTGGTGCCGACGATGCGCGGCAGGTGATAGCTCATGCCCATCTCGGCGCCGGAGAGCCCCAGCTGGATGGCGGCGTTGCCGAAAGTGGCGGCGGCCGAGCAGATTCGGATATCCGCGGCCAGGCACAGCGCGAGGCCCGCGCCGACACAGGGGCCGTTGACGGCGGCGATGACGGGCTGCGGCAGGGCCCGCACCGCTTCGGCGAGGGCGGCCATCCTCTCCTGGAAGCGCATCCGCTCCAGCGCCGGCGCGCTGGCTTCGAGCATCGACGGCCCGAAGTCGCGCACGTCGATGCCCGCGCAAAACCCGCGTCCGGCGCCGGTCAGCACCACGGCGCGCACCGTGGCGTCGACGGCCAAATCGCCGAGCAGGCCGCGCAATTCGGTTTGCATCGTCTCGTTGATGGCGTTGAGGCGCTGCGGGCGATTCAGACGCAGGACGGCGACACCGTCACCGGGCCGGTCGAGCTCCAGCGTGGTCGGCACTCTCACACCCGCTCGATGATCGTCGCCGTGCCCATCCCGCCGCCCGTGCACATGGTCACCAGTCCCGTTGTCAGGTCACGACGTTCGAGTTCGTCGAGAACGGTGCCGATCAGCATGGCGCCGGTGGCGCCGATCGGGTGCCCGAGGGCGATCGCGCCGCCGTTGACATTGACCACGTCGGGATCGATGTCCAGATCGCGCATCGTCTTGAGCGGGACCGCGGCGAAGGCCTCGTTGATCTCCCACAGATCGATGTCGGCCACCGTCATGCCGGCGCGTTCCAGGCACCGCTGCGCCGCGGGGCCGGGCGCGGTGAGCATGATGATCGGTTCGCTGCCGATGGCCGCGGTCGCCCGGATCTGCGCCCGCGGGGTCACGCGGTGGGTGTGCATCCAGTTGGAGGAGGCGAGCAGTACGGCGGCGGCGCCGTCGACCACGCCGGACGAATTGCCCGCGTGGTGCACGTGATCGATGCGGTCGACGCCGGGATAGCGCTCGAGGCAAATTTCGTCGAACGTGCGTTGCTCGCCGTCGGCGCGCGCGGCCCCCATCGCCTCGAAGGCCGGTTTGAGGCGTGACAGCGTCTCAGTGGTGGTGCCCGGGCGCGGATGCTCGTCGTGTTCCACGCGGCCGGCGGGTGCGGCCACGTCGACCAGGGAACGATCGAAGCGCCGCTCCTCGATGGCCACGGCGGCGCGGCTCTGGCTCTGCGCAGCGTAGGCGTCGACGACCTCGCGGCCGAATCCCTCCAGGGTCGCGATCAGATCGGCCGAAATGCCTTGTGGCACAGTCGGGTACACTGCGCGAAGATCGGGATTGTTGCCGTCGATCGTCGGGACCCCGGCCGTCACCCCCCACCGCGACATCGACTCGACACCGCCGGCGATCACCAAATCCTCACTGCCGGCGGCGATGCCCGCCGCCGCAACGGTGACGGCCTGCTGGCCCGAGCCGCAGAACCGGCTCAACGTCATCCCCGGCACGGTCTCCGGCCACCCCGCCAACAGCACGGACATTCGGGCGATGTCGTCGCCGTGGTCCCCGCTGAGGATGCCGTTGCCGGCGATCACGTCATCGACGTCGACCGGATCGAAGTCGGTCCGCTCGGCCAGTGCGGTGAGGCAGCGCGCGAGCAAGGCCTGCGGGTGCACCGCGTGCAGTCCGCCGTCGGGGCGGCCTCGCCCGCGCGGCGTGCGTACCGCGTCGAGAATCCAGGCGTCTATGGCGGACTCCGATCGTCGTGGTCGGCTCAGGTCACCAGCGATCGTAAATCGTCTCTCGGCCGCGGAGAACCACCTTCTCCGAATTGGCGAAGCGATTCTCGCGGGACGCGGGGCTGTGCGGGCGGTGCGTGCGGGGGCTAGCGCCGCCTGTGGCGCCGGTGGGCCGCTGAGGGTGCCCCAGTCACATCTGCCACACCGGCCCCCGGCGGGGGCGCAAGCTGTTTGCCCGCCTCCTAGCGACAACGTCGTGCGGGGCCCGGCGCGGTGCCGTCGTGCGGGGGGCCCGGCGCGGTGCCGTCGTGCGGGGGGCCCGGCGCGGTGCCGTTGTCGCTGGGAGGTGGGCATTCGCCACTGCCCTTCCGGGACGCGACCAATGGGGCCGATGTTGCGTGCCGCGCGGTTGGGGCGCAAACACGCTGCGCCGCAGCCCCGTTCGCGCCACCCCCATCGGCCGCGCATATCCGGGCGCTGAGCGGGTAGCCGGGCGCCATGACCAAGATCGGATACTTTCTCACCTGCGAGCAATTCGGCCCCAAGGAGCTCATCGACCAGGCCAAGCGCGCCGAGGACGCCGGCTTCGACGCGCTGTGGATCTCCGACCACTACCACCCCTGGAACGACGAGCAGGGCCAAAGCCCGTTCGTGTGGGGAGTGATCGGTGCCCTCTCGGAGGCGACGTCGCTGCCCGTCAGCACCGCGGTGACCTGCCCGACCATCCGGATCCATCCGGCGGTCATCGCGCAGGCGTCGGCGACAGCGGCGGTGCAACTCGACGGGCGCTTCGTGCTGGGCGTGGGCAGCGGCGAGGCCCTCAACGAGCACATTCTGGGCGACCCATGGCCGTCCGCCGGTGTGCGCCTCGAAATGCTGGAGGAGGCGGTCGAGGTCATCCGCAAGCTGCACCAGGGTGGCGAGGTGAGCCACCACGGAAAGCATTACGAGGTGCAGGAAGCGCGGGTCTACACGCGGCCGGAGCAGCCGGCGCCGATCTACGTGTCCGCGTTCGGTCCCCAGGCCGTGGAGCTGGCCGCCCGCATCGGCGACGGGTACAGCATCGCCATGCCCGACGGCGATCTGGTCAAGCAATTCCGCGAGGCCGGCGGCGGCGACAAACCGGTACAGGCGGGAACCAAGGTCTGCTGGGATCGAGACGCCGACGCCGCGCTCAAGACGGCGCATCGGTTGTGGGCCAATGAGGGGTTGCCCGGCCAGACCTCCCAGATCCTGCCGCGGCCCAAGGATTTCGCCGCACTGATGTCGCTGGTGCCACCCGAGACCGTCGCCGAGAGCGTCGCCTGCGGCTCGGACCCCGAGAAGCACATCGCGCAGGTGCGCCAGTACATCGACGCCGACATCGACGAGATCTACGTGCAGCAGATCGGTCCCGACATGGACGGTTTCTTCGCGGCGTGGCGCCAAGCCGTGTTGCCCCAGTTGCGCGGCGAAACCCGCTGAACCTCAGCCGAACGGCGGGCCGTCGAACCGATCCCGGGTGATGAACTCCGAGACCGGCCGGCGGCGCAGTTTGCTCAGCTGCCGCACCGGTTTGCCGAGCGGCACCACCGCGGCGACCGCGTGCCGATCGGGGATGCCCAGCAGCCCGCGGACGTCCCCTTCGGCGGCGATGGCCATCGTCGTGATGGTGCCGCCGTAGCCCTCGCTGCGCGCGGCGAGCAGGATGTTCCAAATCAGCGGATAGACCGACGCCCCGCCGGCGATGCCGACGCGGTCCAGATGTTGATCGAGGGCGGCGACGACGGTCAGATCCACCGAAACCACCAGAACCACAGGCGCTTTCGCGATCGGCGCGACGAACGTGTCGGGGATCTCCGTCTCCTCGATGGCCTTCTGCGGCACCGCGCTGGGATGGATCGAATTCCAGGGGTTTTCACCCGCCTGCAGCTGCGCGAAGTACCGGCGTGCAGCGGGCATCCCGAGTTCGGCCAGCCTGCGCCGCACCGCCGCGTCGCGCACCACGGTGACGTGGGCGCCCTGCCGGTTGCCGCCGCTGGGCGCGAAGCGAGCGTTGTCGAAGATGCGCCCCAGCACCTCGTCGGGCAGCGGATCGTCGGTGAATTCCCTTGCGGCGAACGCTGTTCGCATCACGTCGTAGAGCTGCATGCCGGGGCGGCTCATCAACTCGCCGACCCGCACCGCTCCAGGCGGAAGGTGCGCTCGAACCCGGCCGGGTGCGTCGTCAGGGTCACTTCCACCGCCCCGCTGGGCGCGATGACGTAACGCTCCTCGACATCGGGGCCGTCCCGCCCCTCCGCCCAGCGGCCGACCGGCTGACGCCCGAGGTCGTCCCGGTCGCGCAGGGCAGGGTCGAACGGAAACAGCACCGGGTCGTACGGCGTGACGTCGCCGTCCGGCCGCCCGTTGACCAGGCGGCTGCACTCCACGAACCGGAAGTGCCCGATGTTGTGCGCCGCCCGATATCTGCGCTTCACCACCAGCGGGGATCGGCCGTCGTCGGGAAGCGAGACGTCCTTGCACACGATCGGGTCGAACACGACCCCGGCGCCGGCCTCCGCCTCCCGGAAGACGCCGAAGTTTCTCGAAAAGCGTTCGGACAGCGCGAAACCCGATTCCTTGTCGAGGAAGACGGCAAGGCCGATGGCCGTGGCGGCGAAGGGGTGCGGCGAGCGCTTGACCCGCTTGTCGCCGAAGGTGCTGCGCAGCATCCGGGACACCAGCGGGAAACCGCCCGCGCCCCCGACGACGTAGATGCCCGCCACCTCCGAGAGGTCCACGTCCTTGTGGCCGCGCGCCGGGTCGCGCAGGACCCGGTCGAGCAGCTCCATCGTGCGGTCGACCAGCGGCGCACACACCGCGTAGACGTCGTCGATGGGGCAGGAGAACGGGAGACGATCGACGGGGGAGAGGTCCACCAGGAAGCGTCGCGTCTGCGGCCCGACCGCCTCCTTGCGGGTGGCGCATTCCTCGGCGAGCAGGTCGCGCGTGGCGGCGTCGACGACGGGCCGGCCGGCGCCGGCCAGCACCAGCTCGACGATCGCCTCGTCGAAGTCGTCACCGCCCAGCCGCTGGATGCCCTCGCTGACGACGACCTCGTTCGCGTGCCCGGTCATCTTCAGCAGTGAGGCGTCGAACGTGCCGCCGCCCAGGTCGTAGATGAGCACGTGTTCGCGTTTGGCGGTGATGGTGGAGCGGTACCGGTGGGCGTATTCCAGGCTGGCCGCCGATGGCTCGTTGAGCAGGGCGACGACGCGGAAGCCCGCGGCCACATAGGCATCCAGCGTGAGGAGGCGCTGGGCGCTCGAGGCGTTGGCCGGCACGCTGATCGCGGCTTCGATCGGTTCGTCGGAGGCCAGGTCGGCGTTGGAGTGACGCTGCAGGTCGGTTTTGAGCTGCGCCAGGAATCCGGTGAGCAGATCGGCCAGGCGGTAGTCACGCCCGGCCAGGTTGACCTGGGTCTGCGGGCCGGCGTCGTTGAGCAGCCGCTTGAACGAGCGCAGCACCGACCACCCCGGATCGTGCCGGACGGTCGCGGCGTCGGCGCCGAAGCGCAACTCGCCGGCGGCATTGGCGGCGATGATCGACGGCCACGCGTCTACGCCGTCGAAGGAGACGACGGGATAGTTGCCTCGATCGACGGCCGCGACGACGGTGTGGGTGGTGCCAAAGTCGATGCCGACTCTCATCGCGCAAGTTTAGGACCGCGCCTCGGGCTTGGGCACAACCTTTTCGTTCGGCGCGTCCGGTCGCCTGTAAGAAAGGCCTCGCCTAGTACAGCGCGCGCACGGCGTCGATGGTGTCGGCCTCGGCGGGGCCCTTGTCGTCGCGATACCGCACCACGCGGGCGAACCGCAGCGCCAGCCCGCCGGGGTAGCGCGACGATTTCTGCACGCCGTCCAGGGCCACCTCGACCACCTGCTCGGGTCTTACGTGCACGACGTAGCCGTCCGTCCCGCCGATCGCCAGGTCGGTGAACCGGGCGGTCTGCCAGTCCAGCATGGCGTCGGTCATGCCCTTGAAAGTCTTTCCCACCATGACGAATTCGCCGCTGTCCGGGTCGCGGGCGCCCAGATGGATGTTGGAAAGCTTGCCGCGGCGGCGCCCCGACCCCCATTCCACGGCCAGCACCACCAGGTCCAGGGTGTGCACCGGCTTGACCTTCAGCCAGCCCGCCCCGCGGCGGCCGGCCTGATACTGCGCGTCCGGCGCCTTGGCCATCACACCCTCGTGGCCGGCGGCCAGCGTCGCGTCCAGGAAGGCGCCGGCCTCCACGGGGTCGGAGGTGAGCAGCCGATCGACCCGCTGCGCGGACGGCACCAACGCGTCCAGGGCCGCCAGCCGGTCGGTGGTCGGCGCGTCGAGCAGGTCGACGCCGTCGCGGTGCAGGATGTCGAAGAAGAACACCGAAAGTGGTTGCGCAGCAACGGCCGCGGCGACATCGACCGAGCGGCCGAACCTGGAGGCGGTGACCTGGAAGCGCTGCGGCCGGTTGTCGGGCCGCAGCGCGATCGCCTCGCCGTCGGCGATCAGGTCGTTCACCGGCAGCGCCAGCGTCGCCTCCACCACCTCGGGCACCCGGGCGGTGACATCGTCGAGGCTTCGGGTGTAGACGGTGACCTGGTCGCCGGAGCGGTGGATCTGCACTCGCGCCCCGTCGAGCTTGGCCTCGAAAATCGCCCGCCCGCCGTGGCGTTCGATCGCGTCGGCCACACTGGGCGCCGTCTGCGCCAGCATCGGGCCGACCGGGCGGCCGACGCGCAGGGTGAAGGCCTGCAGGGCGGCGGGTTCGCCGGACAGGGCCGCCGCCGCGACCGCGGGCAGGTCCCCGCCCAGCATCGCGGCCCGCTGCACCGCGGCCGCCGGGCTCCCGGCGGCCTTGGCCACCGCGTCGGCCATGATTCCGGCCAGCGCGCCCTGGCGCAGTTCGCCGCCGAGCAGTCGCAGCAGGAACGTCTGCTCGGCTTCGGTCGCGGCGGCGAACAGGGTGGCAAGGAGCGCGGCGCGGCGCGCCTGTGCGCCTTTGCCGGACACGGCGCCGATCTCGGAGAAGGTGGCGTCGACGGCGCCCACGGTCAGCGTGGCGTGGGAGGCCGGCGGCGGGCGCGAGCGCAACGCCGCCCAGCCGACCCCGATCTGGCGCTGGCGCAACTCGCCGGACAGCCAGGACACGACGATCATGACGAGGGCGGGATCGGGTGCGGCCCGCGCCAGTAGGTCGGCGATGTGGGCGACTTTTCTCAGCCGTGACGACGTGCTTCCGACGTCGGTGGACGCCTTTGCCACGTCGAGGAGGAGCACGGTTGCCAGCTTGGCATGGCTCGGTGACAAGCGTCCGGAGCGGACACGCTAGCGTGCCTACGTAACGTTACAGATTGCTTCGATTCTGACAAGCAACAAATGGGAGGTCCGGATGGAGATCAAAGGAAAGAAGGTCGTCGTCATCGGCGGCGCCTCGGGGATGGGTCGCGCCAGCGCCGAGCTGCTGCACGATCGCGGCGCGGACGTCGCGGTGCTCGACCGCGAAGGCTCCGACGGTAAGACGGTGGCCGAAGGCATCGGCGGTACCTTCTATCCCGTCGACGTCACCGACTTCACCGGCACCGAGGAGACACTGCAGGCCGCGGTCGACAAGCTCGGCGGGCTGCACGTCGTGATCACCACCGCCGGTGGCGGGATCGCCAAGCGGACCCTGACCAAGTCCGGGCCGCACGACCTCGAATCCTTCCAGTCGGTGATCGACCTCAATCTCATCGCCACCTTCAACATCAGCCGGCTCGCCGCCGCGCACATGGCGAAGAACGAGCCCGAAGACCCCGACACCGGCGAGCGCGGCGTCATCATCAACACCGCGTCGATCGCGGCCTTCGAGGGCCAGATCGGGCAGGTCGCCTACACCGCCGCCAAGGCGGGCATCGCCGGTATGTGCCTGACCATGGCGCGTGACCTGGGCTCGGTGGGCATCAGGGTGCTGGGGATCGCCCCGAGCCTCTTCGCGACGGGCCTCACCCAGGGCATTCCCGACGAATTCGCGGCGGCGCTGACCAAAGACGCGGCCTTCCCCAAGCGGCTGGGCCGTCCCGAGGAGTACGCCAAGCTGGTGGCCGCCATCGTGGACAACCCGATGCTCAACGGCCAATGCCTGCGCCTGGACGCCGGGCAGCGGTTCGCCCCCAAGTAGGCGCCGCCCGTTGGGGCCCTCCCCGCATTAAGTACACTCTTTAGCCAGCCGCCCCGCTTCCCCTCGAAGCGGGGCAGGCACCCAGCAATCACACCCGGCTGGCATGCGGCGCGCGAGGAGGGCCCCTCATGGGAATCGCATTAACCGACGACCATCGTGAACTCGCCGAGGTGGCTCGCGGGTTCCTGACCGCGCAAAAGGCGCGCTGGGCGGCGCGATCGCTGCTCGATGCCACCGACGAGCCCCGGCCCGGATTCTGGCAGAACCTGGTCGAGTTGGGCTGGCTCGGCCTGCACGTCGACGAAGAGTACGGCGGCTCCGGCTTCGGGCTGCCCGAACTGGTGGTGGTGATCGAAGAGCTCGGCCGCGCGGTGGCGCCGGGGCCCTTCGTGCCGACGGTGATCGCGTCGGCGGTGATCGCCAAAGACGGTGCGGCCGAACAGAAGTCGCGGGTGCTGCCCGGCCTGATCGACGGAACGGTCACCGCGGGCGTCGGATTGGACGGCCAGGTGCAGGTCGCCAACGGCGTCGCGAACGGCGAGGCCGGAATCGTGTTGGGCGCCGGCCTTGCCGAGCTGCTGCTGATCGCCGCCGGCGACGACGTGCTCGTGCTCGAGCGCGACCGCGCCGGCGTTTCGGTCGAGGTGCCGGAAAACTTCGATCCGACACGGCGATCCGGCCGGGTGCGCCTGCAGGACGTGCGGGTGTCCGACGACGACATCCTGGCGGGGGCGCGGCAGTCGGCGCTGGCCCGGGCCCGCACTCTGCTGGCCGCCGAGGCGGTCGGAGGGGCGTCGGACTGCGTCGAGGCGGCCGTCGACTACGCCAAGGTGCGCCAGCAATTCGGGCGCACCATCGCCACCTTCCAAGCGGTCAAGCATCACTGCGCGAACATGCTGGTGGGCGCGGAGTCCGGGATCGCCGCCGTCTGGGACGCCGCCCGCGCGGCGGGCGAGGACGCCTCGGAGGACGAGGCGCAATTCCGCCTGATCGCCGCGACGGCCGCGGCGCTGGCGTTCCCGGCCTACGTCCGCAACGCCGAACTCAACATCCAGGTGCACGGCGGCATCGGCTTCACCTGGGAACACGACGCGCACCTGCATCTGCGGCGTGCCGTGGTGACCACGGCGCTGTTCGGTGGTGACGCCCCGGCGGCCGACGTCTTCGAGCGCACCGCCGCCGGCGCCGTCCGCGAAAACAGCCTCGACCTGCCGCCCGAGGCCGAAGAACTCCGCGCCGGCGTCCGCGCCGACGTCGCCGAGATCGCCGCACTGGACAAGGACGCCCAGCGCGACAAGCTGATCGAGACCGGCTACGTGATGCCCCACTGGCCCAAGCCGTGGGGACGCGCCGCCGACGCCGTCGAGCAGCTGGTCATCGAGGAGGAGTTCCGCGCGGCCGGTATCAAGCGGCCCGACTACGGGATCACCGGGTGGGTGATCCTGACCCTCATCCAGCACGGAACGCCTTGGCAGATCGAACGATTCGTGGAGAAGGCGCTGCGCAAGGACGAGATCTGGTGCCAGCTGTTCTCCGAACCCGACGCCGGCTCGGACGCCGCGTCCATCAAGACGCGGGCCACCCGCGTCGACGGTGGCTGGAAGATCAACGGCCAGAAGGTGTGGACCAGCGGGGCGCACTACTGCGCGCGTGGGCTGGCCACCGTGCGCACCGACCCCGACGCCCCCAAGCACGCCGGCATCACCACGGTGATCGTCGACATGAAAGCGCCCGAGGTCGAGGTGCGGCCCCTGCGGCAGATCACCGGCGGCTCGGACTTCAACGAGGTCTTCTTCAACGACCTGTTCGTGCCCGACGAGGACGTCGTCGGGGAGCCCAACTCCGGCTGGACGGTCGCCCGCGCCACGCTGGGCAACGAGCGGGTCAGCATCGGGGGCAGCGGGTCGTTCTACGAGGGCCTGGCCTCGCAACTGGTGCAGCTGACCCAGGAACGCCCGGATCGGTTGGCGGGCGGGCACGTTCGGGTCGGGAACTATCTGGCCGGGGAGACCGCACTGCGCCTGCTGAACCTGCGGCGCGCCGCGCGCAGCGTCGAAGGCGCGGGCCCGGGCCCCGAGGGCAACGTGACCAAGCTGAAGCTGGCCGAGCACATGGTGGAAGGCGCCGCGATCATGGCGGCGCTGCTGGGTCCCGAGGTCGCGCTGCTCGACGGCGCCGGCGCCCTGGCCGGCCGGCTGATGATGGGAGCGCGCGGCATGGCGATCGCCGGCGGCACCTCCGAGGTGACCCGCAATCAGATCGCCGAGCGAATCCTCGGCATGCCGCGCGACCCGCTGATCAACTGATTCCGCGGCTCACGCCGGCGCGAACTGCGGCGCACCGGCGGCGCCCCGCTCCGGGCGGAGCGTGACCGGCATCCCGCAGGTCACCGAATCGGGTTCGCAGTCAACGATATTGGCCGCCACCCGCAGGCCACGCTGCTCGGCCAGTTCGACGATGGCGATGACGTAGGGGGTGGGGATCTCCGGGTTGTACGGGTGGTGGTTGACCGTGTAGGTGAACACCGTGCCGCGCCCCGACACCTCGCGCGCCACCAGCGGGCCCCCGCACTCGCGGCATTCGCCGCTCGCCGGATGCACCCAGCGCGCGCAGCCGTCGCAGTACTCGATGAGCAGCGCCCCGTCTGACACGACGAATACAGTACACTCAATTGATTCGACGCGGCGACGGTGTGGTCTGACGGGCGGTGTACATGACGCATTTCGAAAAAGACGCGATCTTGTCCGGCATCGGGATCTCGCGGATCGGCCGTCGCACCGGCATTCCGGGCCTGGAGCTGACGATGGAGGCGGTGCGCGGGGCCATCGAGGACGCCGGATTGGCCGCGACCGACATCGACGGGATCGCCACGCTCGGCGACACACCCGCCGAAGACGTCAACGCGCAACTGCGCATCGACGCCGCGGACTGCGGATCCGGGTTCGGCACCGGCGGCCTGCTGTCGCCGGTGATGTCGGCCTGCCGCGCGGTCGCCGAACGCCGAGCCCGGCACGTGGTGGTGTACCGGACGATCCAGATGCTCGGCGGCACCGTCCCGGTCAAGCAGGAAGAGAACGCTCCCGCCCCTCCCTTGGCGCGGATGTTCGAGACACCCGAGGGCGAGCCGAAGCCCGCCGTCGGGGCGATGGACGACGTCAACGATCTGGTTGCGGCGCAGGCCTATTCGGCCGCCAACTGGCTGGCGCTGAACTGTCGTCGCCACATGGAGCTGTACGGGACCACCAAAGAGCAGCTGGGGTGGATAGCGCTCAACGGCAGGCGCAACGCCGCGCTGAATCCCCGTGCGGTGTACCGGGATCCGATGACGATGGCCGACTACCTGGGGGCGCGGCCGGTCTCCACCCCGCTGGGACTGCTGGACTGCGACGTCCCGATCGACGGCTCGATCGCGGTGGTGGTGTCCCACGCGGAGTACGGCGCCGACTGTCCGCACCGCGCGGTGCGGGTGGAGGCGATCGGCGGATCCGACGGCGCCGGTGGCTGGTTTCACCGCGACGACTACCCGAAGATGGCGATGTCGGACGCCACGGCGCAGATGTGGTCGCGGACGCAGCTGCGGCCCGCCGATCTGGACGTCGCCCAGTTGTACGACGGATTCACCTATCTCACGCTGGCGTGGCTGGA
The DNA here is from genome assembly GCF_000277125.1 of Mycobacterium intracellulare ATCC 13950. NCBI lineage: Bacteria > Bacillati > Actinomycetota > Actinomycetes > Mycobacteriales > Mycobacteriaceae > Mycobacterium > Mycobacterium intracellulare. Next base: position 3,997,087 of record NC_016946.1, on the reverse strand, counting down.
AGCCCTCGGTGTGTGTGGGGACGGCGAGGCCGGGCCCTTCGTCGAAGGCGGCGCGCGGATCGCCCGCGACGGCATGCTGCCGCTGAACACCTACGGCGGCCAACTCTCGGCGGGGCGCATGCACGGCTACTGGGCGTTGCACGAGGGGTGCCTGCAACTGCGCGGCGACGCGGGGGAGCGGCAGGTCGCCCGCCGCCCGGAGGTCGGCGTCGTTTCCGTCGGCGGTGGGCCCGTCGCGGGGTGCATGCTGCTCACCTGTTGAGCGTGTGATTGAGCTCAAATGAGTGAGGACCTGAAGGCCGGTCAGGCCGACAAACTGGCGTCGATCCTCGCCCGCGACATCGAGGCGGACATCGTCCGCCGCGGCTGGGCCGTCGGCGAATCGCTGGGATCCGAACTCGCCCTGCAACAACGCTTCGGCGTGAGCCGATCGGTGCTGCGCGAGGCCGTTCGCCTGGTCGAGCACCACCAGGTCGCAAGGATGCGGCGCGGCCCCAACGGCGGGCTGTACATCTGTGAGCCCGACGCCGGGCCCGCCACCCGCGCCGTCGTCATCTATCTCGAATATCTGGGCACGACGCTGGGCGATCTGCTCAACGCGCGTCTGGTGCTCGAGCCGTTGGCGGCCTCGCTCGCCGCCGAGCGCATCGACGAAGCCGGCATCGCCCGGCTGCGGGCCGTGTTAGACGCCGAGGAAAAGTGGAAGCCGGGCTTGCCGGCGCCGCGCGACGAGTTCCACATCGCGCTGGCCGAGCAATCGAAAAATCCCGTGCTGCAACTGTTTATCGACGTCCTGATGCGGCTCACCACGCGCTACGCGCTGGCGTCGCGAACGGACTCGGCGACCGAGGCCATCGAGGCCGTCGAACACCTGCACGCCCACCACTCCAAGATCGTCGCCGCGGTCACGGCCGGTGATTCCGCGCGCGCCAAGTCGCTGTCCGAGCGACACGTCGAGGCGGTGACGGGCTGGCTGCAACGGCACCATCCCGGCGAGAGGGTCCGCGGGCGCAGGCGGCGGCGGCGTCTCGATTCCGAGGTGCCCCGCGGCAAGCTGGCCGAGATGCTGGCCGTCACCATCGGCGACGACATCGCCGCCAGCGGCTGGCACGTCGGGTCGGTCTTCGGCACCGAGGCGGCCCTGCTGGAGCGCTACCGGGTGAGCCGCGCGGTGTTCCGCGAGGCGGTGCGCCTGCTCGAATACCACTCGATCGCCCACATGCGCCGCGGACCCGGGGGCGGACTCGTCATCGCCGAACCCGCGGCCCAGGCCAGCATCGACACGATCGCTTTGTACCTGCAGTACCGCGACCCGAGCCGCGAAGACCTACGGTGCGTCCGCGACGCCATCGAGATCGACAACGTCGCCAAGGTCGCCAAGCGGCTCGACGAGCCCGGGGTGGCGGCATTCCTCGCCGCGCATCGGTCACGGCTGCCGGACGCCGCGCAGCCGACGTCCGACGACGTTCGGCGGGCGATCGCGGAGGAATTCAATTTCCACGTCGGGTTGGCGCAGCTGGCCGGCAACGCGCTGCTCGACCTGTTCCTCCGGATCATCGTCGAGTTGTTCCGCCGGCATTGGTCGAGCACCGGGCAGGCGCTGCCCACCTGGTCGGACGTGCTGGCCGTGCACCACGCTCACTTGCGCATTGTCGAGGCGGTGGAGGCCGCCGACGAGAGCGTCGCCTGCTATCGCCTCCGGCGTCACCTCGATGCCGCCGCCTCCTGGTGGCTGTGATCGCGCCACCGGATGTCGCCCCGCGCGTGTGCGCGCAAATGTGATCTGTTGCGCGGCATAGCGAAGGCCCGTCTTGGGTACTGGAAGGGGGGATGGGCGACAGCCGATCCAGCAGGGGGTTGGCGCAAGTGATCGAAAGCGAGAGCGCTGAAGTGGCGGCGGATACCGAAACCAGACAATACGGTTTCGTCCACTCCGCACTGATTTATCACTCTCAGCAGGAGTTTTTGGACTTGGTGGGCCGCTTCGTCGGCGACGGTTTGGCGTCAGGCGAGGCGGTGCTGCTCGCCGTGCCTCCCGAGACCCTGGCCCTGCTGCGGGGCGAGTTGTACGACGGCGAGGCGTTGCCCGCCGACGTGTACATGACCGACGTCACCGAGGCCGCCCGGAACCCGAGCCGGTTCATGGCGATGGAGGGCGCGTTCATCGACGAGCACCCGGATCGGCGGGTGCGGATCGTCAGCCAGCTCGCGTGGCCGGGCCGGACCGAGGAGGAGTTCGTCGCCTGCATCGAGCACGAAGCACTGGTCAACACGGCGATGGACGCATACCCGGCGACAAGCCTGTGCCTCTACGACGCGAGCGCGATCGGCGACGAAGTCCTGATGGATGCCCGAGCGACGCACCCGTTGTTGTGGAAAAGCGGTGCGCTGCACCGCAGCCCGGACTACGCGCCGAACGAAGTGCTGCAGCGTTGCAACCAGCCGTTGGCCGCGAATCCCGGCGCCGTCACCTACATGGTGAGGAAGTCCGCGGATCTTCGGCCCGCCCGCTCGTTCGCCGTCGACTATGCGGGGTGGATGGGGCTTTCCCAGGAGTGCATCGAGGATCTGCAGTTGGTCGCCACCGAGTTGGCCACCAATAGCCTGATGTACACCGGGGGCGCCTGCCGGTTGGCCTTCTGGAAAGACGACGGATATCTGGTGTGCGAGGCCCGCGACACCGGACAGCTCGACGATCCGCTGGTGGGCCGCCTCGACCCGGGTCCGTGCGGCCCCGCCAGCCGCGGCCTGTACTTGGTCAACGCCATTTCGGACTTGGTGCGCACGCATACCGCCAGGACGGGAACGACAATTCAGGCGTACCTGCGGTTTGAGCCCGCACCCGAGCCGGCTGGGTAACAAACGACCCGCCGGCAAGGGGATCCGGCGGGTCGTTTGTGGTGAACGGCTAGGGGAGCAACCCGCCTACAATTCCGCCGACGTCGCCGATCACGCCACCCACCACACCGCCGACGGTGCCACCAAGGGTGCCGCCGCTGGCGGGTGCGTCGGCCGGGGTCATCGTGCATCCCGTGGGCAGCAGCAATACCGCGGCAAGCCCCGTGGCCGCCGCGGCAGTTTTAAAGGCTTTCGTCTTCAATGAGGTCATAATCGTCCCTTTCAGATGCGTTAAGGACTTATGGACACCTGTTACGTCTCACCAGTGTTAAGTGAGAAGTGGCTGGATATGTCACGAGCAGGCTGAATCGCCCGCTGCGCAATGGCATTGGAAACATGTTTCGACCGAGGCGGCGCTCGTGCGACATCGTTAGATGATGACGGCGTCGGGTGCCGGCTGCGATCGATCAAGCGTCATAGGTTGTCCCCGCTGAGGACAACGTCCGCTCGGTCCTCCCCAGCGGGCTACCCATCGTGACCCTTTAGAGCAAGCAGCCAACGACTCCATCGCAGCCAGTCGTGCTGGTGGTCGGCGCGCATCCCGTCAGTCCAAGCAAAGCTGCGGCCAGCCCGACGGCCGCGGCGACAGCTTTGAGGGTGTTCCGAGTGGGCGTTGACTTCATGATCGTGCCTTTCAGATGAGGGGATAGTTCAACAGCCGTCTAATTGACTGTTACCCGGCTTCTTACCCCCTGTCAACCCCGGCCAAACCAAACTATTCGTATTATTTCCTATATTTTTTTGTACGGTCGTATGGGAGTTGAAGGCGCGGAGCGAAGGGGGCTAATGTCAACGCTCATGCGTCTTCTCGCGCGTTTCGTAGTAGCTAGCACCCGCAGCGGGGTCTGATTCTGACCGACCCCCCGCTGTGGGTCGGAAGCTACTGCCGTCGGTCGCACCAGCTGACCAGAGAAGACCGGCACCATGACTTTTCCCGAGCGCAACCCGCTCCAACCTCTCGACCCCGCCACCGCGTGGTTCGGCGATCGTTTCGGCGTCTCGTTGCCCCGCGGGCTGCGGGAGCAGGCCGACGCCATGTCCTGGGAGACCTTCCTCGCGACCTACGGGCGCAGCACGGGACCGCTGCGGCTAGGCCAATGGGAGTGCATGGGCGCGGTGCGACCCGGCCCGCAGGCCCGCAACTTCCAGGCCGTGATCGCCCTGGGCGACCGCATCGGCACCGCGACCGTGGCCGCCAGCGGCCCGATCGCGGCCCTAACCGCGATGCTGCATCAGCGCGGGATCACCGTCGAAATCGTGAACTTTCATCAGATGCAGTCGCCCACCGGCACAGCCACTTTCATCCGCGGCAGCGACGGTGCCCGCGCCGAGTGGGCGATGGGCCTCTGGGACGATCCGACGCAGTCGGCGCTGCGCGCGGTCATCGCGTGCGCCAACCGGTTGCTCGCGGTCGACTGATGCCGCGCACCTCGCGCAACCAACTAGGGGAGTTTCATTTGCGCTAGCGCCGGTGGTAGCGCAAATGAAACTCGGTCTCTACCGCGCCGGCGGTGACGGTGACACGCCGTCGCGGAAGTTCAGAGCGGGCGCAGCACGATCGGCATGCCGTCCATCGGAATCGGCATGCCGCCGTAATCCCAGCGCGGCTGATAGCCCGGCCGGGCCAACTCGATGCGGTAGCGGCGCAGCAGCCGGTGCACCACGGTCTTGACCTCCAGCTGACCGAACACCATGCCGATGCACTTGTGCGCGCCGCCGCCGAAGGGTGCGAAGGCGTAGCGGTGATTCTTGTGCTCCGAGCGCGGTTCGGCGAACCGCTCGGGGTCGAATTTGTCTGGCTCCGTCCACAATTCGGGCAGTCGGTGGTTCATGCCGGGCCAGATGGTGATGTTGGTGCCGGCCGGGATGTAATGGCCCAGCAGCTCGGTGTCGCGCACCGCCATCCGCATGTTGAACGGCAACGGCGTCACCATACGCAGCGATTCGTTCATGATCAGTTCGAGCGTTTCCAGCTTCTCCAGCGACTCGATGTCGAGCGGCCCGTCGCCGAGCCTGGCCGACTCCTCGCGCGCCCGCTCCTGCCATTCCGGGTTGGCGGCCATGTTGTAGACCATCGTGGTGGTCGTCGACGTGGAGGTGTCGTGGGCGGCCATCATCAAGAAGATCATGTGGTTGACGATGTCTTCGTCGGTGAAGCTGTTGCCGTCGTCGTCCTCGGTGTGGCACAGCACCGTGAGCATGTCGTTGCCCGTGGCGTTGCGGCGCTCCTTGACCCGCTCGTTGAAGTAGTCCTCGAGCAGCTGGCGGGCGCGCAGGCCACGCCACCACTTGAACGGCGGAACCGGCTGCCGGATGATCGCCCCACCGGCGCGGGTCGTGGTGGTGAACGCCTGGTTGACCTTGGTGACGAGGTCGTGGTCGGACCCTGGCTCGTGCCCCATGAACACCAAGGACGCGATGTCGAGGGTGAGTTCCTTCATCGCCGGGTGGAACAGGAATCGGGCGTCGTTGGTCGGCCAGCCGGCGACGATGTCGGTCGCCACGCGGTCGATGTGCTCGACGTAGCCGGTCAGGCGGCTGCGGGTGAACGCCTCCTGCATGATGCGCCGGTGGTACATGTGCTCGTCGAAGTCCAGCATCATCAGCCCGCGGTTGAAGAACGGCCCGATCACCGGGTGCCAGCCCTTCTGCGAGAAGTCCTTGTTGCGGTTGGAGAACACGGCCTGGGTGGCGTCGGGCCCCAGCGCCGTGACCGCCGGCATGATTGGCGAATCCAGGTAGATCAGCGGGCCCTTGTTCCGGTAGAGGTACAACGCGTAGTCCGGGCCGCCGCGAAACAATTCGATGATGTGGCCGAGGATCGGGAGCCCGGCGTCGCCCATCACGGGCTTCAGGTCGCTGCCGGCGGGCGGTTCCGCCAGGACTTTCGTGTCCCACTCGTGGGCGAGCAGACGCTTCTCGATCGCCCCCATGCCGGGGATGGTGTTCAGCGTCGGGGTGAATCGGCGCCGCGCCTGATCCAGCAGGTAGTGCGGAGTGCTGATGGTGGCGGTCATAGACGCTCCTTTGCGTGCCCTCGGGGTGACAGCGGTCACTGATTATTACCTTCGCTGAAAAACTTGACGGCTGTCAAGTTTGCTTTTTGCGCGGCGTGGTGCAAGGTCAGGGAGTGAGCAGCCACCCCGCCAATCCGGAGCCGGGCGCGCGTCGGCGTGGCGACAAGCAACGCCAGGCGATCGTGGAGGCCGTGCGCGAACTGCTGCAGGAAAAACCGTTCGCCGAGTTGTCCGTCAGCACCATCAGCCTGCGCGCCGGGGTCGCCCGTTCGGGCTTCTACTTCTATTTCGACTCCAAATACGCCGTGCTGGCACAGCTGATGGCGGAGGCCACCGAAGAGCTCGAGGAACTCACCCAGTACTTCGCGCCACGCCAGGCGGGCGAGTCACCCGAGGAGTTCGCCAAGCGGATGGTCGGCAGCGCCGCCGCCGTCTACGAGCACAACGATCCGGTGGTGACCGCCTGCAACGAGGCCCGCCACACCGACGTGGAGATCCGCGACCTGCTCGACCAGCAGTTCGAGGTGGTGCTGGCGCAGATCGTCGCCATCGTCGAGGCCGAGATGAAGGCCGGGACCGCCAGGCCGATCAGCGACGATCTTCCGACGCTGATCCGCACCCTGACGGGTACCACCGCGCTGGTGTTGACCGGCGACCCGGTTCTGACCGGATCCGACAGCGATCGTGACCGACGGGTGCGCGTGCTCGAGCAGTTGTGGCTGCACGCCCTGTGGTCCGGCCGTCCCTAGCGCCGGTCTGGGTGATACCGGCGGTATCGTCACCGCCATGGCGAACAAGGCGTCCGGGCGGTATTTCGCGGGAAAGCGGTGCTTTGTCACCGGCGCGGCCAGCGGCATCGGCCGCGCGACGGCATTGCGGCTCGCCGCCCAGGGGGCCGAGCTCTATCTGACCGACCGCGACTCCGACGGCCTGGCACTGACGGTGGCCGACGCGCGCGCCCTGGGCGCGCAGGTCCGGGAGCATCGGGCGCTGGATATCGCCGACTACGACCAGGTGGCCGCGTTCGCCGCCGACATTCACGCCGCGCATCCGGCCATGGACGTGGTGCTCAACATCGCCGGCGTATCGGCCTGGGGCACCGTCGACCGGCTGACCCACGAGCAGTGGAGCAAGATGGTCGCCATCAACCTGATGGGCCCGATCCACGTCATCGAGACGTTCGTGCCGCCGATGGTGGCGGCCAAGCGGGGCGGCCATCTGGTCAACGTTTCCTCGGCGGCCGGGTTGGTCGCCCTGCCCTGGCACGCCGCCTACAGCGCCAGCAAGTACGGATTGCGTGGCGTCTCGGAGGTGCTGCGTTTCGATTTGGCCCGCCACCGCATCGGGGTGTCGCTGGTGGTGCCCGGCGCGGTGAACACCCCGCTGGTGGGGACCGTGGAGATCGCCGGTGTGGACCGCGAGGATCCCAACGTCGCCCGCTGGATACGGCGATTCGCCGGCCACGCCGTGTCGCCGGAGAAGGCCGCCGAGAAGATCCTGGCCGGGATCACCAAGAACCGATACCTGATCTACACCTCGGCCGACATCCGGGCGCTCTACGCGTTCAAAAGGCTTGCGTGGTGGCCCTATAGCGTCGCCATGCGCCAGGTGAACGTGATCTTCACCCGCGCGCTGCGGCCCGGCCCGCCCAACCCGGCGCCGCTAGTCCGGCATGAGCAACTCCAGCCGCACCCCGAGCAGGCGGACCGGCCGGTCGAGGGAGAATAAATCCAGGACGCGCAAGGCGGCGGCGACGATCGTGTCGCGATCGGTGGTGGGCGCGTCGAGTTTGCGAATCTTGGTGCGGGTGTAGAAGGTTGAGGTTCGCACGGTAACCGCCACCCGCGTCACCACCCGCGCTTCGGCCAGCACGTCGTCCAGCGCTTGTTCGGCCAAACCCGTTACGGCCGCGTTCATCTCGGCGCGATCGGTGAGGTCGCGGGGAAAGGTGACGACGTGGCTGCGCGAGCGCGGCACCCACGGCTCGGCGCTGACGTGGCTGTCACCCCCACCCTTGGCCAACAGCAGGAGCCACAGCCCGGTGCGCGCCCCGAACGTGGCCGTCAACAACTCGGCGTCGCTGCCGGCCAGTTGCCACACCGTCGTAATCTCAAGATCCGCAAGCTTTTTCGCCGTCTTGGGTCCCACGCCCCACAGCGCGTCGACCGGACGGTCGGCCATCAGCGCCATCCAATTCGCATCGGTGAGCACGAAAACGCCGTCGGGCTTGGCGAATCCGGTGGCGACCTTGGCGCGCTGCTTGTTGTCGCTGATGCCGACCGAGCAGGACAGTCCGGTTTCGGTGGAGATGACGCTGCGGATCTGTTGTGCCACCTCGCCGGGGTCCTCGGCGTGGACGGCGACGTAGGCCTCGTCCCATCCCCACACCTCCACCGGATGTCCCAGATCCCGCAGCAGGCCCATCACTTCACCGGAGGCCGCGTCGTAGGCGGCCGGGTCGGAGGGGAGGAAGGTCGCATCCGGGCAGCGGCGGGCCGCCGCGCGCAGTGGCATGCCCGCCCGCACACCGAATTCCCGGGCCTCATACGAGGCGCAGGTGACGACCTTGCGCGGTTCGCTGGGATCACCGCTGCCGCCGACGATGACGGGCAGCCCGGCCAATTCGGGGCGACGGCGCAACTCGACCGATGCCAGGAATTGGTCGAGGTCCACGTGCAGGACCCAGTCGCGTGCCGCCGCGGACATGCCGACGTTCACCTCCCACAAAGCTTGCGCGCCAAGCTTTCCCACGCGTCGCCCAACGTCTGCAGGGTGTGACCGCCGTCGTTCAGCTGATGCTCCACGTAGTCGGTGTCGAGGAGGGCGAGCAGGGCGTCGGCCTGGACCACGAGGTCGCCGGACGTCTCCGCCGAGGCCAGCAACACGCGCACGTGCCTGCGCAGGACGGCGGCCGGCGGCCCGTAGCGGGTCCGCGGGTCGCGGTTGGCCGCCGACAGCAGCGCGTGATGGGTGTGGGCGAAGCGCATCCGTTCCCGGCCGAAGGCCACCAGCCGATCCAACGGCGGGGCGTCGGGCCCCAGCGGCGGGGGACCGAACAGAAACGCCTCCTGGCTGGCGCGTTCGTCCTCGTCGAGCAGCACCATCATCAGGCCGGCCCGGCTGCCGAACCGGCGGAACAGGGTGCCCTTGCCGACGCCGGCGGCCGCGGCGACGTCGTCCATGGTGACGGCGTCGGCCCCGCGCTCGGCGACCAGGCGACGCGCCGCATCCAGCAACAGCGCGCGGTTGCGCAGGGCGTCGCCCCGCTCCTGCGCCGGCAGCTGCGGCACGCACATCGGCAACTCGCCCGACCGTTCGACGCCGCTCACCCCTGCACTTTAACGCCGGAGGAATAAATCGGACCACAGTCCGTTTAGGTCGTGCGAGGATGTATACCAACGACCGAAGGGAACTGCGAGAGTGGCAATCAAAATTTTGGCGTTAGTGGGAAGCCTGCGCGCGGCGTCGATCAACCGCCAGATCGCCGAATTGGCGGCGGCGGTCGCCTCCGACGGCGTCAGCGTCACGCTCTTCGAGGGGCTCGCCGACCTGCCGTTCTACAACGAGGAGATCGACGACGCGATGAACGCCGACGCGCCGCCACTGGCCCCGGTGGCCGCGCTGCGCGCCGCGGCGGCCGACGCCGACGCCGCCCTGGTGGTCACACCCGAGTACAACGGCAGCATCCCGGCGGTGGTCAAGAACGCGATCGACTGGCTGTCGCGCCCGTTTGGCGACGGCGCGCTGAAGGGCAAGCCGCTGGCCGTCATCGGGGGCTCCTTCGGCCAGTACGGCGGGGTGTGGGCGCACGACGAGACCCGCAAGTCCTTCGGCATCGCCGGTGCGCGGGTCGTCGATTCGATCAAACTGTCCGTGCCGTTCAAGACGCTGGAAGGCAGGCCGCCCGCCGAGCATGCCGAGCTGTCGGCGAACGTGCGCGACGTGGTGGGCAAGCTCGCCGCCGAAGCCGGCTGATTGGCGGAAGTCGACAAGCCGTCCGGGAGGTGACCAGCGGGGTTGCCGCCGACGAATAGCCAAAGCCGCCAGCACCGTCTGGCGGCTTTGCTAGCTGTCGCTGGGCCCGTCGCGGCCAGCGGTTCGAAACCGGGGTTGTCGGTGGCCGCTGCTATACCGATACCCGGAGGCGCCATGGCCTCGGCGTGTGATCTGCGACACGCCGGGGCGGGTTCCCGAATTTGTTCGACACAGGCCTTACGACCAGGGAATTTCAGAAATGTTATTCAGAACATCTTGTATCTCGACATCTTGTCAGCCACTAGGTGTAGTGTTTCGATGCACCGGCGGATCCCAGGATCGCCAAGCCAGCCAGGCTCGGTGAACCCCCCGAAATCGGCGCGAAGTGGTCGAAGACAGGTCTTCGGCACTGGTCGCCGCAGGACGGGAATCTGGGCGCCTGCCGGATCGCTGAACCTAGCAAAGACGCAGTCCAAAAGTAGTTGCCAGTCCATTGGGTCCCCCTCTTCCGCAAAGGAGCGGCATTCTATGAGCATCACCGTGTACACCAAGCCGGCATGCGTGCAGTGCAGCGCCACCTACAAGGCGCTGGACAAGCAGGGCATCGTCTACGACACGGTCGACATCACGCTGGACTCCGAGGCGCGTGATTACGTGATGGCGCTGGGCTATCTGCAGGCTCCCGTCGTGGTGGCCGGCAACGACCACTGGTCGGGTTTCCGGCCCGATCGCATCAAGGCGCTCGCCGCGGTGGAACTCAGCGCGTAAGGAAAGACGTTAGGTAAGGAGTTGCCGCACCATGGACACCACGGGGCGCAACCTGGTCTATTTCTCCTCCGTGTCGGAGAACACCCACCGCTTCGTGGAGAAGCTGGGAATTCCCGCCACGCGGATACCGCTGCACGGCCGTATCGAGGTGGACCAGCCGTACGTCCTGGTGCTGCCCACCTACGGCGGCGGGCGGGCCACTCCTGACCTCAACGCCGGCGGCTATGTCCCCAAACAGGTCATCGCCTTTTTGAACAATGAGCACAACCGTTCGTTGATCCGCGGCGTCATCGCCGCGGGCAACAACAACTTCGGCGCCGAATTCGCCTACGCGGGTGACGTGATCTCACGCAAGTGCGGCGTCCCGTACCTCTATCGCTTCGAACTCATGGGAACCCAGGACGACGTGGATGCCGTCCGCGCGGGCTTAGCCGATTTCTGGAAGGAACAGACGTGTCAACAACCGTCGCTGCAGAGCCTGTAACCACCGGAGCCCACGCGTTGCCGGGGGAGACGGATTACCACGCGCTCAACGCGATGCTGAATCTGTACGACGCGGACGGCAAGATTCAGTTCGACAAGGACCGCGAGGCCGCGCATCAGTACTTCCTGCAGCACGTCAACCAGAACACGGTGTTCTTCCACAATCAGGACGAGAAGCTCGACTACCTGATCAAGGAGAACTATTACGAGCGCGAGGTTCTCGACCAGTACAGCCGCAACTTCGTCAAGACGCTGCTGGATCGGGCCTACGCCAAGAAGTTCCGGTTCCCGACGTTCCTGGGCGCGTTCAAGTACTACACCTCCTACACGCTGAAGACGTTCGACGGGAAGCGCTACCTGGAGCGCTTCGAGGACCGCGTCGTCATGGTGGCGCTGACGCTGGCCTCCGGTGACACCATCCTCGCCGAGAAGCTCGTCGACGAGATCATCGACGGACGGTTCCAGCCGGCCACCCCGACGTTTTTGAACTCGGGCAAAAAGCAGCGCGGCGAGCCGGTGAGCTGCTTTCTGCTGCGCATCGAAGACAACATGGAGTCCATCGGGCGATCGATCAACTCCGCGCTGCAGCTGTCCAAGCGCGGCGGGGGAGTTGCGTTGCTGCTGAGCAACATCCGCGAGCACGGCGCCCCGATCAAGAACATCGAGAACCAGTCCTCGGGCGTCATCCCGATCATGAAGCTGCTCGAGGACTCGTTCTCCTACGCCAACCAGCTCGGGGCGCGCCAGGGCGCGGGCGCGGTGTACCTGCACGCGCACCACCCCGACATCTACCGATTCCTGGACACCAAGCGCGAGAACGCCGACGAGAAGATCCGCATCAAGACGCTGAGCCTGGGCGTGGTGATTCCCGACATCACCTTCGAGCTGGCCAAGAAGAACGAGGACATGTACCTGTTCTCGCCCTATGACGTCGAGCGGGTGTACGGCCTGCCGTTCGCCGACATCTCGGTCACCGAGAAGTACTACGAGATGGTCGACGACGCCCGCATTCGCAAGACCAAGATCAAGGCGCGCGAGTTCTTCCAGACGCTGGCCGAGCTGCAGTTCGAATCCGGCTACCCCTACATCATGTTCGAGGACACGGTGAACCGGGCCAACCCGATCGACGGCAAGATCACCCACTCGAACCTGTGCTCGGAGATCCTGCAGGTCTCCACGCCGTCGGTGTTCAACGATGACCTGTCGTATGCCAAAGTGGGCAAGGACATTTCGTGCAACCTGGGGTCGCTGAACATCGCCAAGACGATGGACTCGCCCGACTTCGCCCAGACCATCGAGGTGGCGATCCGCGCGCTGACGGCGGTGAGCGATCAGACGCACATCACCTCGGTGCCCTCAATCGAGCAGGGCAACAACGAGTCCCACGCGATCGGGCTCGGACAGATGAACCTGCACGGCTATTTGGCCCGCGAGCGCATCCACTACGGCTCCGAAGAGGGCGTCGACTTCACCAACATCTACTTCTACACCGTGCTCTACCACGCGCTGCGCGCGTCGAATCGCATTGCGATCGAACGGGGAAGCAAGTTCGGTGGCTTCGAGAGGTCGAAATACGCCTCGGGTGAGTTCTTCGACAAGTACACCGAGCAGGTGTGGGAGCCGGCCACCCCGCGGGTCCGCGAGATCTTCGCCGAGGCGGGCATTCGCATTCCGACGCAAGACGATTGGCGGCGGCTGAAGGAGTCGGTGCAGGAGCACGGCATCTACAATCAGAACCTGCAGGCCGTCCCGCCGACGGGGTCGATCAGCTACATCAACCACTCGACCAGCTCGATCCACCCGGTGGCGAGCAAGATCGAGATCCGCAAGGAAGGCAAGATCGGCCGCGTCTACTACCCGGCGCCGTATCTGACCAACGACAACCTGGAGTACTACCAGGACGCCTACGAGATCGGCTACGAGAAGATCATCGACACCTACGCCGCGGCCACCCAGCACGTGGATCAAGGGCTGTCGCTGACGCTGTTCTTCAAGGACACGGCCACCACCCGCGACGTGAACAAGGCGCAGATCTACGCCTGGCGCAAGGGAATCAAGACGCTGTACTACATCCGTCTTCGCCAACTGGCATTGGAGGGCACCGAGGTCGAGGGCTGCGTGTCCTGCATGCTGTAGGACACCGATTCACTCTCCGGGAGTGCTTTACAGGTTGTCGGCGCCGTTACCGCCTGCAGCAAGCTGCGTTGGCGATCGAGAGCGATCGACGCGTCGACTTCGCCGACCTGGCCGTCCGGCTCGGCTGGTATGACCAGGCGCATTTCACCAACGAGTTCCGGTCGATGCTCGGCTGCAGCCCGGGCGAGTACGCCCAGCGGCACCGTTAACCGCGGTGTCTTCGTCTGGGCCAGTCTGCCCAGGTCAGAAGCGACGACGGGGTAAAGTGCGTGAGGTGGTGAGAATGCCTCGACCTCCCAGGCCCCACCCGGCCGCCAAGCCGGGGGCCAAGGTCGACGCGCGCAGCGAACGCTGGCGCGAGCACCGCAAGAAGGTGCGCGGCGAGATCGTCGACGCGGCGTTCCGCGCCATCGACCGCCTGGGACCCGAGCTCTCCGTGCGGGAGATCGCCGAGGAGGCGGGCACCGCCAAACCGAAGATCTACCGGCATTTTCACGACAAGTCCGACCTGTTCCAGGCGATCGGGGAGCGGCTGCGCGACATGTTGTGGGCGGCGATCTTCCCGTCCATCGACCTGAAAACGGACTCGTCCCGCGAGGTGATCCGGCGCGCCGTCGAGGAGTACGTCAACCTGGTCGACAAGCACCCCAACGTGCTGCGGGTCTTCATTCAGGGCCGCTCGGCGGCGAGCCCTCAGATCCTCAACGAGGGACGCGGCATCACCCTGGCGGTGGCCGACATGTTCGACAACGAGTTGCGCGAGATGGAGCTGGACCACGCGGCCGTCGAGCTGGCCGGGAACGCGGCGTTCGGCTGCGCCGCCTCGGCCACCGAGTGGTGGCTGGGCCCCGACCCCGACAGCCCGCTTCGCATGCCGCGCGAGCAATTCGTCGCCCACCTCACGACCATCATGATGGGGGTCATCGTCGGCACCGCCGAGGCGCTCGGCATCCGCATGGACCCTGACGAGCCGATCCACAGCGTGGTCCCGGCCAACCGCGCCGCGGGCTGAGAACCTTCGGCACGTTGACATCGCCCTGGCGATCGTCAACACTCGTCCCAACCGATACCCTGGGTACTGGGTATCTGCGCCAGCCGGGCGGCTACGGCCGAGGATGCCGGCGAGCGCCGACCCGAGACTGGCCCGACTAGAAAGACCGATCGACCGTGACCGACGTCGTGACACACACCGAGACCGCCCCGGTTCCGGCGGCCAAGGCCTCCAAACCCGTCCACACCCGCGCCGTCATCATCGGGACCGGGTTCTCCGGCCTGGGGATGGCCATCGCGCTGCAGAAGCAGGGTGTGGGCTTCGTCATCCTGGAAAAGGCCGACGACATCGGCGGCACCTGGCGCGACAACAGCTACCCCGGGTGCGCCTGCGACATCCCGTCGCACCTGTATTCGTTTTCGTTCGAGCCCAAGCCGGACTGGAAGAACCCGTTCTCGTATCAGCCCGAGATCTGGGACTATCTCCAGGGCGTCACAGAGAAGTACGGGCTGTGCCGCTACATCGAGTTCAACTCGCTGGTGGATCGGGCCCACTGGGACGACGACGAGCACCGCTGGCACGTGTTCACCGCCGACGGGCGCGAATACGTCGCGCAGTTCCTGATCTCGGGCGCCGGCGCGCTGCACATCCCGTCCATGCCCGACATCGAGGGTCGCGACGAATTCGCCGGTCCCGCTTTCCATTCCGCGGAGTGGGACCACAGCGTCGACCTGACCGGCAAGCGGGTGGCGGTGATCGGTACCGGCGCCAGCGCGATCCAGATCGTGCCGGAGATCGTCGGGCAGGTCGCCGAACTTCAGCTCTACCAACGCACCCCGCCGTGGGTGGTGCCGCGCTCGAACCCCGAGATCCCGTTGGCGGTGCGCCGGGCCATGGAGAACGTGCCCGGCCTGCGCGCGCTCGTGCGACTTGTCATCTACTGGGGCCAGGAGGCTTTGGCCTTCGGCATGACCAAGCGGCCCAACCTGCTCAAGTTCATTGAGGCGTACTGCAAGTACAACATTCGCCGATCGGTCAAGGATCGGGAGTTGCGCCGCAAGCTGATTCCCAACTACCGCGTCGGGTGCAAGCGCATCCTGAACTCCTCCACCTATTACGGTGCGGTCGCCGACCCGAAGACCGAACTGGTCACCGACCACATCGCCCGGATCACCGCCGACGGCATCGACACCGTCGACGGCACGCACCGCCAGGCCGACGTGATCGTGTACGCCACCGGCTTTCACGTCACCGACTCCTACACCTACGTCCAGATCAAGGGCCTGCACGGCGAGGATCTGGTGGACCGCTGGAACCGCGAGGGCATCGGCGCCCACCGCGGGATCACCGTGGCCGACGTGCCCAACCTGTTCTTCCTGCTGGGCCCCAACACCGGGCTGGGACACAACTCGGTTGTGTTCATGATCGAGTCCCAAATCCGTTACGTCGCCGACGCGATCGCCACCTGCGACAAGCTGGGCGCGCAGGCGCTCGCCCCGACCCGGGCCGCCCAGGACGAGTTCAACGACGAGCTGCAGCGCCGGCTGGGCCCGTCGGTGTGGAACAGCGGCGGCTGCAGCAGCTGGTATCTGGACGAGCACGGCAAGAACACCGTGCTGTGGGGCGGCTACACCTGGGAGTACTGGCGGGCCACGCGCTCGGTCAGGCCCGCGGAGTATCAGTTCTTCGGGGTCGGCACGGGCAGGCACGCGGCCGCCGTGCAAAGTTGAGCCAATTCGTTTGGAGATTTGGCCGCCGCCGGGCGTTACAGTGACAGGGAAATGAGCGCCTATCAGACCGTCGTGGTCGGCACCGATGGCTCGGACTCGTCGCTGCTCGCGGTGGAGCGCGCGGCGGCGATCGCCGCGGACCACGGCGCGCGATTGATCGTGGTGACGGCGCATCTCCCCGTCCCCAAGGAACGCGGCCGCTACGCCATCCCGCCGGGGAGCGACCACGGCCAGGACTATCGGACGGTTGGGGAGGCCCCGTACTACAGGATCCTTCGCGACGCCACGGAACGGGCGCACCAAGCGGGGGCCAATAACGTGGAGGAACGGTCGATCGTCGGCGCGCCCATCAACGTGCTGGTGCAGGTCGCCGAGGAGGTCCGTGCCGACCTGATGGTCGTGGGCAACGTCGGGCTCAACAGCGTCGCCGGGCGGCTGCTGGGATCGGTGCCGTCCGAGGTCTCCCGCCGGGTCAAGACCGATGTCCTGATCGTGCACACCGCCAACTGAGGCACCGGTACGAATCAGCGGAGCAGTTCCGCAAAGGCGCGCGCGGCCGCGTCCACGCCGGCGTCATCGTCGGTGGCCACGAGATCCAGTAGCAGGCCTCGGATTACGGCCAGCCCGAGCCTCGCCAGGGCGGGGTCGACCGGGCCGTCGGCGGCCTCCTTGACCTCGCCCAGCCAGCCGTCGACGGCGCCGGGAACCATTCGCGCGAAAGGCTTTTCGCCCTGCGCGGCGCGGGCGTAACACTCGAAGAAGAGTCGCTCGAACTGTCGCAGTTCGGGCCGGCGGACATCGGCCCACATGGCGGCGAAGCCCTCGACCGGGTCGTCGGGCAACTCGGCCAGCAGTCCCATCTGGCGGCGCTCGACCTCCTCGACGATCGCTACCAGCAGTCCTTCCCGAGACCCAAAGTGGTGCAACAACATTCGGTGACTGGTGCCGACCGCGTCGGCCACCGCGCGCAGCGACCGATCGCCGACGCCGCCCGTGGCGAACTCGGTGACGAGGGCATCGAGGAGTTGGCGGCGCCGCTCGGTGTCAGGGGTGCGCGCCATCGGCGCGGCTGAGCTGCTCGGAGCGGGCCTTGAGGCCCTGGGCCTCGAGTTTGAGGTATCGCCGGGTCATCGATCGCATGAGCCGCCCGACAAGTGCGCCGAGCATGCCGTTCTGGTCGATGCGCTGGCGCACCAGGGTGCCGCCGCCGGGCTGCGCGATCACATCATGGCGGGCGCTGGCCCGCGCGCCGGGGGCGCGTTGCTCCCAGGTCCAGGACGTCCCCGGCTCGAGCTCGGTGATCTTCCAGACCAGCTTCGACATGCGTGGCTGCTTGATCGCGAACCGCTTGCCGACCGCGAGCCCGGGCCCGTCCACCGCGGCCAGCGACGTCACCGAGGCCGTCCACTCGGGCCAGCGCTCGACATCGCTGAACACCTTCCACACCACTTGCGCCGGCGCGTCGATCTCGACGCTGTCTTCGGTAATCATGTACCAAATGGTACATCCCGTCCCCGGTTGTGCCCACGAAACGCCGGCCCCGCCCGCATACTGGAGTGAAGAGGCAAATCCGGCGGCCCGC
Source organism: Mycobacterium intracellulare ATCC 13950 (assembly GCF_000277125.1). NCBI lineage: Bacteria > Bacillati > Actinomycetota > Actinomycetes > Mycobacteriales > Mycobacteriaceae > Mycobacterium > Mycobacterium intracellulare. The sequence continues at coordinate 3,979,507 of NC_016946.1, read as the reverse complement.
GGGCGTCCGCGACACGCAAAACACAACTTCTTGTGTTGCGCTCGGTTGTCGTACCCCAGGGGTAGTGTCTGGAGCCTGACGTCCCTCAGGCAAAACGGCGTGTGAAGCGGGGTTCTGGTGACCGAAAACATGAAGCTGATTGACCGCGTTTCGGCGATCAACTGGAACCGGCTGCAGGACGAAAAAGACGCGGAGGTGTGGGACCGGCTCACCGGCAACTTCTGGTTGCCCGAGAAGGTGCCGGTGTCCAACGACCTGCCGTCGTGGGGCACCCTGACCGCCCACGAAAAGCAGATGACCATGCGGGTGTTCACCGGCCTGACGCTGCTGGACACCATCCAGGGCACGGTCGGGGCGGTCAGCCTCATCCCCGACGCGCTGACCCCGCACGAGGAGGCCGTCTACACCAACATCGCCTTCATGGAGTCGGTGCACGCGCGCAGCTACAGCAACATCTTCTCCACGCTGTGCTCGACGGCCGAGATCGACGACGCGTTCCGCTGGTCGGAGGAGAACCCCAACCTGCAGCGCAAGGCCGAGATCGTCATGCAGTACTACAAGGGCGACGAACCGCTCAAGCGCAAGGTCGCCTCCACGCTGCTGGAAAGCTTCCTCTTCTACTCCGGCTTCTACCTGCCGATGTACTGGTCGAGCCGGGCCAAGCTGACCAACACCGCCGACATGATCCGGCTGATCATCCGCGACGAGGCCGTCCACGGCTACTACATCGGCTACAAATTCCAGCGCGGCCTGGCGCTGGTCGACGACGCACGCAAGCAGGAGCTCAAGGACTACACCTACGAGTTGCTCTTCGAGCTCTACGACAACGAGGTGGAGTACACCCAGGACCTCTACGACGAGGTCGGGCTCACCGAGGACGTCAAGAAGTTCCTGCGCTACAACGCCAACAAGGCGCTGATGAACCTCGGCTACGAGGCGCTGTTCCCGCGCGACGAGACTGACGTGAACCCGGCGATACTGTCGGCGCTCTCACCGAACGCCGACGAGAACCACGACTTCTTCTCCGGCTCGGGCTCGTCGTACGTGATCGGCAAGGCCGTCGTCACCGAGGACGAGGACTGGGACTTCTAGCAGGGCATTCAGCCAAGCGGTGTGTGAACGCCGCGTGAATTGTGGCGACCCCGCGGCGGCCCGGTGGCGCCGCCGGCCGGGTTGCCGGGAGACTGGTGGGCGTGGCGATTACCCCATCTTCTACGGCCGCTTTCTTCCGTTCAGTGATCCAGTGGCTGCAATGCGGCTACCCCGACGGCGTTCCCGGACCCGACCGTGTACCGCTGTTGGAGCTGCTGCGCAGCACCCCGCTGACCGAGGACCAGATCAAGGAAGTCGTCGACGCGATAGACGAGGAAACCAGGCCGGGCGAGGAGATCAACCGCGACGTGATCGCCGATTTCATCTCCGACATGACCCACTACGACGCCGGCCCGGAGAACATCGCGCGGGTGGCCGCCCGGCTGGCCGCGGCGGGCTGGCCGCTGGCGGGCATCACACACCCGCCCGAGGCGGCCGAAAATCCCGGCGCGGCCAACGGCAAGGCCGAGCCGGCCCCCCACACGGCGTCCTGAGCCGCTACAGCTTCGAGATGTCGATGACGAAGCGGTAGCGGACGTCGCTGGCCAGGACGCGCTCGTACGCCTCGTTGATGTAGTCGGGGTCGATGACCTCGATTTCGGGCGTCACGTTGTGTTCGGCGCAGAAGTCCAGCATTTCCTGGGTCTCGGCGATCCCGCCGATGTTCGACCCGGACAGGCTGCGGCGCGCCAGCGCCAGCGGGAACGCGCCCACCTCCATGGGGTGCTCGGGGATGCCCAATTCGACGAGGGTGCCGTCGACGTCGAGCAGGCTCAGGTAGTCGTTGAGATTCAGGTTCGCCGAGACGGTGTTGAGCATCAGGTCGAAGCTGCTGCGCAACTTCTTGAAGGTCTCGCGGTCGGCGGTGGCGTAGTAATGCTTGGCGCCCAACCGCAGCCCGTCTTCCATCTTCTTCAGCGACTGCGAGAGCACGGTGACCTCGGCGCCCATCGCCGCGCCCAGCTTGACGCCCATGTGCCCCAGGCCGCCCAGGCCGATGATCGCCAGCCGGGTGCCCGGCCCGGCCTTCCAGTGCCGCAGCGGCGAGAACAGCGTGATGCCCGCGCACAGCAGCGGCGCCGCCTTGTCCAGCGGCAGCGAGTCGGGGATGCGCAAGACGAAGTTCTCGTCGACGACGACCGCCTGGCTGTACCCGCCCTGCGTCGACGTGCCGTCCTTATCGATCGAGTTGTAGGTGAAGGTCGCGCCGTTCTTGCAGTACTGCTCGAGCCCGGCGTCGCAGCTGCTGCACCGGCCGCAGGAATTCACCATGCAACCCACGCCGACGTGGTCGCCCACCTTGAACTTGGTGACCTCGGCGCCGACCTCGGTCACGACGCCGGCGATCTCGTGGCCCACGACCACGGGGTAATTCGGCGTGCCCCATTCGCCCTTGGCGGTGTGGATGTCGGAGTGGCAGATGCCGGCGAATTTGATGTCGATCGCCACGTCGCGCGGGCCCGGGTCGCGCCGCTCGATGGTGGTCTTGGTCAGCGGTTCGGTCGCCGACGTGGCGGCGTATGCCGAAACAGTGCGCATGAATATTCCTCTTCGGTCCGATGGCTTCGACCAAAATTTTAGCTAGGGTAACGTTCTTCCGCCAACTATCGGGGCGAACATCACGTTCGACTGGCCCGGCCTCAGTTGATGGGGGCGTTCACCAGGCGCAGGTCGTCGACGATGCCGCGGGCCGCGATCAGCCCCTCGCCGGTTTGCCAGATCTCGTCGTTGACGACATAGACCCGGTTGTCGCGGTTGGCCGACAGCTTGCGCCACGGGCCGCTGTCGAGCACCGTGGCGGCACGGTCGGCGGCGGCCGGGGTGGCGCACGACAGGTACACCACGTCGGCGTCGGCGATGGACAGGTCGGGATCCTTCGCGAGGTCGGCGTCGGTGGCGCCGATCTCGACGTAGGGCTTGTCGGTGAACCGCTGCGTCGCCGGCCGGTCGACGCCGACCGAGCCGAGCACGCTGGCCGGGAAGTTGTTGGCGCCGTAGACCCGGATCGCCTCGGTGGTCAGTCGCACGATCGACGCCTGAAAGTGGGAGGCGTCGTGGCGCGCGCCTACGTCGGTCGCCCGTTTCGCGAACCCGCCGAGCAACCCGTCCATCTCGGTGCCGCGCGCGGTGGCGGCGCCGACGGCGCGCAGGTTGTCCTCCCACCCCGCGCCCGGCGCGCCGGTGAACACCGTCGGGGCGATCGCCGCCAGCTGCGGATACAGGGTGGGCGTCAACCCCTGGGAGCCCAGGATGAGATCGGGGTGGGCCGCCTCGATCGCCTTCACGTCCGGGTGGGAGCGCGTGCCGGCGCCGGGCACACCGTGCACCGCGCCACCGAGATACGCGGGCTGGGTCGGCGAGCCGTCCGGCAGCGCGGCGGCGACCACCCGCGATTGCAGGCCCAGCGCGCACAACGCGTCGAGCTGATCGCCGGAGAGCACCACGATGCGCTGCGGGTCGGCGGGCACCTGCACCACGTCCGGCTCGACGCCGGCGGCGTTGTGGACGCGCCGCTTCGCGGCCCCCGCGTCGGCCTCGGCGGCCTCGCGGGCGCACGAATCGTCGGGCCGGCGGTCGTTTCCGAGCACCCCGGCCCCCGCGATTTGCGTGGTGGGGGTGACCAGCGAACGGGCCGGGGGCGTGGCGGCGGGCCGGTGGGATCCGCAGCCGCCGCATGCCAGCACGACCGCGGCCGCCACGGCGCCGGCGACGGCGAACCCGGGGGCCAGCCGGGGGGGTCTGATCACGCCGAACGACACGCGTCAGACGCTAACATCGCCGACCCCCATGGCGATCGCGAGCGCGGCGGAGCCGGGCGAAGCGGGTCGCCACCATCGACCCGTGGCGATCGCGAGCGCGGCGGAGCCGGGCGAAGCGGGTCGCCACCATCGACCCCTCCCGGCGCCGCGACGAAGGACGCGGCGCCCCGCAGACCCATTTACGACAGTTTGTAGGACCAGCCCTGACGTCGCCATCATCGACGGCTAAGATTCGACTCAATAGTGATGTTGGGCCAGTGTCCGATCCGGATGTTTGGAGAAGCTGTTGACAGCCGAAGCGCCCCCCTTGGGAGAACTCGAGGCCGTTCGTCCGTACCCGGACCGCATGGGCCCCAAAGGGAACCTCGTCTACAAACTGATCACGACCACCGATCACAAGCTGATCGGCGTGATGTACACCGTCACCTGCTTCGCCTTCTTCTTCATAGGCGGGCTGATGGCGTTGCTGATGCGCACCGAGTTGGCCGCTCCCGGGCTGCAGTTCCTGTCCAACGAGCAGTTCAATCAGCTGTTCACCATGCACGGCACGATCATGCTGCTGCTCTACGCCACCCCGGTGGTGTTCGGTTTCGCCAACCTGGTGCTGCCGCTGCAGATCGGGGCGCCCGACGTGGCGTTCCCGCGGCTGAACGCCTTCTCGTACTGGCTGTTCTTGTTCGGCGGGCTGATCGCCGCGTCCGGCTTCATCGTCCCGGGTGGGGCCGCCGACTTCGGCTGGACCGCCTACACACCGCTGTCTGACGCCGTCCACTCGCCCGGCGCCGGGGGAGACCTGTGGATCACCGGGCTGATCCTCGCCGGTCTGGGGACCATCCTCGGGGCGGTCAACATGATCACCACCGTGGTGTGCATGCGCGCGCCCGGGATGACGATGTTCCGGATGCCGATCTTCACCTGGAACATCCTGGTGACTTCGATCCTGATCCTGATCGCGTTCCCGATCCTGACCGCCGCGCTGTTCGGACTGGCCGCCGACCGCCATCTGGGCGCCCACATCTACGACGCGTCCAACGGCGGAGTCCTGTTGTGGCAGCACCTGTTCTGGTTCTTCGGCCACCCCGAGGTCTACATCATCGCGCTGCCGTTCTTCGGCATCGTCACCGAGATCATCCCGGTGTTCTCGCGCAAGCCGGTCTTCGGCTACACCACGCTGGTGTACGCGACGCTGTCGATCGCGGCCTTGTCGGTAGCTGTGTGGGCGCACCACATGTTCGCCACCGGAGCCGTTCTGCTGCCGTTCTTCTCGTTCATGACGTACCTGATCGCGGTGCCCACCGGGATCAAGTTCTTCAACTGGATCGGCACAATGTGGAAGGGGCAGTTGACCTTTGAGACACCGATGCTGTTCTCGGTCGGCTTCCTGCTCACCTTCCTGCTCGGTGGCCTGACCGGCGTGATGCTGGCCAGCCCGCCGCTGGACTTCCACGTCACCGACAGCTACTTCGTCGTCGCCCACTTCCACTACGTGCTGTTCGGCACCATCGTGTTCGCGACGTATGCGGGCATCTACTTCTGGTTCCCGAAGATGACCGGCCGCCTGCTCGACGAGCGGCTGGGCAAGCTGCACTTCTGGTTGACGTTCATCGGGTTCCACACCACCTTCCTGGTGCAGCACTGGCTGGGCGACCTCGGCATGCCGCGGCGCTACGCCGACTACCTGCCCAGCGACGGCTTCCAGCCCTACAACATCGCGTCGACCGTGGGCGCCTTCATCCTGGGCGCGTCGATGTTCCCGTTCGTCTGGAACGTCTTCAAGAGCTGGCGCTACGGCGAGGTCGTCACGGTCGACGACCCGTGGGGCTACGGCAACTCCCTGGAGTGGGCGACCAGCTGCCCGCCGCCGCGGCACAACTTCACCGAGCTGCCCCGAATCCGTTCGGAGCGGCCGGCATTCGAGTTGCACTACCCGCACATGGTGGAACGGCTGCGCGCCGAGGCGCATGTGGGCCGGGCGCACGGGCCCGCGGACAAGGACGTCACCAGGCTGGACGACGTCCAGGTTCGCAGCTGATGGCCTGACGGGCGGCTGTCGCGAGTGAACTCACCACCCAAGGTGTCGGTGCTGATCACCGTCACCGGCGTGGACCAACCGGGTGTGACCGCGACCCTTTTCGAGGCGTTGTCGCGGCACGGGGTCGAGCTGCTCAACGTCGAACAGGTGGTGATCCGGCACCGGCTGACGCTCGGCGTGCTGGTGTGCTGCCCGGCGGCCGTCGCCGACGGCGACGAGCTTCGCCACGACGTCGAGTCGGCCATCCGCAAGGTGGGCCTGGACGTCAGCATCGAGCGCAGCGACGACGTGCCGATCATCCGGGAACCCTCGACGCACACCATCTTCGTCCTGGGCCGGCCCATCACCGCCGGCGCGTTCGGCGCGGTGGCCCGCGAGGTGGCCGCGCTGGGCGTCAACATCGACCTGATCCGCGGGGTCTCCGACTATCCGGTGACGGGGCTGGAGTTGCGTGTCTCGGTGCCGCCCGGGACCGACGGCCGGCTGCGGACCGCCCTGAACCGGGTGTCCAGCGAGGAGCACGTCGACGTCGCGGTCGAGGACTACACGCTGGAGCGGCGGGCCAAGCGGCTCATCGTGTTCGACGTGGACTCCACCCTGGTGCAGGGTGAGGTCATCGAGATGCTGGCGGCCAAGGCGGGCGCCGAGGGCAAGGTCGCCGCGATCACCGACGCCGCGATGCGCGGCGAGCTGGACTTCGCGCAGTCGCTCGAGCAGCGGGTCGCGACGCTGGCCGGCCTGCCCGCCACGGTGATCGACGAGGTCGCCGATCAGCTGGAGCTGATGCCGGGCGCGCGGACCACGCTGCGGACCCTGCGGCGGCTGGGTTACGCGTGCGGCGTGGTCTCCGGGGGCTTCCGCCGGATCATCGAGCCGCTGGCCGAGGAGCTGATGCTGGACTACGTCGCGGCCAACGAGCTCGAGATCGTCGACGGCACCCTCACCGGGCGTGTGATCGGCCCCATCGTTGACCGGGCCGGAAAAGCAACGGCGCTAAGGGAATTCGCGCAGCACGCCGGTGTTCCGATGGCGCAGACCGTCGCCGTGGGCGACGGCGCCAACGACATCGACATGCTGGCCGCCGCCGGGCTGGGGATCGCGTTCAACGCCAAGCCCGCGCTGCGCGAAGTCGCCGACGCGTCGCTGAGCCACCCGTATCTGGACACGGTGCTGTTCCTGCTGGGCATCACCCGCGGCGAGATCGAGGCGGCCGACGCGATCGACGGCGAGGTCCGCCGGGTGGAAATCCCGCCCGAGTAGGTTGCTTGTGTCGATCCGATGGGCATACGGCACCATGGTCGGGTGCCCGAAAACGGAAGCGAGGCAGCCGACCCCGATCTGCTGATCGAATTGCGCGAGGTGGCGCTGCAGCGCGGCGGCAACGTCCTGGTCGGGCCGTTGGATTGGGCGGTCGAACTCGACGAGCGCTGGGTCATCGTCGGGCCCAACGGGGCGGGCAAAACCTCGCTGCTGCGGATCGCCGCGGCCGCCGAACATCCCTCGTCCGGCGTGGCTTTCGTGCTCGGTGAGCGGCTGGGCCGGGTCGACGTGACGGAGTTGCGTTCCCGCATCGGCCTCAGTTCCTCGGCGTTGGCGCAGCGCGTCCCCGGCGACGAGGTGGTGCGCGATCTCGTGGTCTCGGCCGGCTACGCGGTCCTGGGCCGCTGGCGCGAGCGCTACGAAGACGTCGACTACCGCCGGGCGATCGACATGCTGGAGAGCCTGGGCGCGGAGCATCTGGCGGACCGCACCTACGGCACACTGTCGGAGGGCGAGCGCAAGCGGGTGCTGATTGCCCGCGCGCTAATGACCGACCCCGAACTGCTGCTGCTCGACGAACCCGCCGCCGGCCTGGACCTGGGCGGCCGCGAGGAACTGGTGGCGCGGCTGGCCGACCTGGCCGCCGACCCCGACGCCCCCGCCCTGGTGCTGGTCACGCACCACGTCGAGGAGATCCCGCCCGGGTTCAGTCACTGCATGCTGCTCGCGGAAGGTCGGGTGGTGGCCGCGGGATTGCTCACCGACGTGCTGACCGCGGAGAATCTGTCCACCGCGTTCGGCCAAGCGATCGCCCTCGACGTCGTCGACGGGCGCTACTTCGCGCGGCGAGTCCGCACCCGCGCAGCCCACCGGAGGCAACTATGACGTCACCCGAGGAAGCCCCGCTGGTCCCCAGGCCGGCGGCGACCGTGATGCTGGTCCGAGACACGGGTCCGGGACTGGGCGTCTTCCTGATGCGGCGGCACGCCAAGATGGAGTTCGCGGCCGGGACGATGGTGTTCCCCGGAGGCGGCGTCGACGACCGCGACCGCAACGCCGACATCGCCTGGGCCGGACCGCCGCCGGAGTGGTGGGCGCAGCGCTTCGGCATCGAACCCGACCTGGCCGAGGCGCTGGTCTGCGCCGCGGCCCGCGAGACGTTCGAGGAATCGGGGGTGCTGTTCGCGGGGCCGGCGGGCCGGGGCCGTTCGGCGCCGGACAGTATCGTTGGCGACGCGTCGGTGTACGGCGACGCCCGCCGGGCGCTGGCCGACGGGACGTTGTCGTTCGCGGATTTCCTGCGGCGGGAGAACCTGGAGCTGCGCTCGGACCTGTTGCGGCCGTGGGCCAACTGGGTCACCCCGGAGGCCGAGCGCACGCGGCGCTACGACACCTATTTCTTCGTGGGCGCCCTGCCGAAGGGGCAGCGCGCCGACGGCGAGAACACCGAATCCGACCGGGCGGGCTGGACGACGCCGGAGGCGGCGATCGAGGACTTCGCGGCCGGACGCAGCTTTTTGCTGCCGCCGACGTGGACGCAGCTGGACTCGCTGGCCGGGCGGACCGTCGCCGAGGTGCTGGCAGTGGAGCGCCAGATCGTGCCGGTGCAGCCGCACCTCGAAATCCAGGGCGACAACTGGGTTTTCGAGTTCTTCGATTCCGACCGCTACCACCAGGCGCGGGAAGCCGGCGGGCTGGGGTGGCGGCATTGAGCGAGTTCGTCAGCGTCGTGGTCAGCGACGGCTCGCAGGACGCCGGCCTGGCCATGCTGCTGCTGTCGCGGCCACCGACGAACGCGATGACCCGCCAGGTCTACCGGGAGGTCATCGCCGCGGTCGAGGAACTGGGGCGCCGGGACGACGTCGCCGTCGTGATCCTGTTCGGCGGCCACGAGATCTTCTCGGCCGGCGACGACATGCCCGAACTGCGGACGCTGCGGGGCGCCGAAGCCGAGACCGCGGCCCGGGTCCGGCAGGAGGCCATCGACGCGGTGGCGGCCATCCCCAAGCCGACCGTGGCCGCGATCACCGGATACGCGCTGGGCGCGGGGCTCACGCTGGCGCTGGCCGCCGATTGGCGCATCAGCGGGGACAACGTGAAGTTCGGCGCGACCGAAATCCTGGCCGGCCTGGTGCCCGGCGGCGACGCGATGGCCCGCCTGACCCGGGCCGCCGGGGTGAGCAAGGCCAAGGAACTGGTGTTCAGCGGGCGATTCTTCGACGCCGAGGAAGCCCTGGCGCTGGGCCTCATCGACGAGATGGTGGCGCCCGACGACGTCTACGACGCCGCCGCACGATGGGCGCGCCGTTTCCTCGACGGCCCCCGGCACGCGCTGGCCGCCGCCAAGGCCGGGATCAACGACGTGTTCGACCTGGAGCGCGCCGAGCGGCTCGCCGCCGAACGCCGCCGCTACGCGGAGGTGTTTTCCGCTGGTCAGGGCGGTGGCGATCGGGCGGATCCCGGCGGCCGTTAGGCTGCCCTGCATGACGAGTTCGACCGACGCCGTTCCGACGCCCCACGCCACCGCCGAGCAGGTGGAGGCCGCCCGGCACGACAGCAAGCTGGCCCAGGTGCTCTATCACGACTGGGAGGCCGAAACCTACGACGAGAAGTGGTCGATCTCCTATGACCAGCGCTGCATCGACTACGCGCGGGGCCGTTTCGACGCCATCGTGCCCGACTCGGTGCTGCGTGAGTTGCCCTACGACCGGGCCCTCGAATTGGGCTGCGGCACAGGGTTTTTCCTGCTGAATCTGATCCAGTCCGGGGTCGCTCGCCGCGGGTCGGTGACCGACCTGTCGCCGGGCATGGTCAAGGTCGCCACCCGCAACGGGCAGTCCCTGGGCCTGGACATCGACGGCCGGGTGGCCGACGCCGAGGGCATCCCGTATGAGGACAACACCTTCGATTTGGTCGTCGGGCACGCCGTGCTGCACCACATACCCGATGTCGAGCTTTCGCTGCGCGAGGTGATCCGGGTGCTGCGCCCGGGCGGGCGGTTCGTCTTCGCCGGCGAACCGACCAGCGCCGGCGACGTCTACGCCCGCGAGCTGTCCACGCTGACCTGGCGGATCGCCACCAACGTCACCAAGCTGCCGGGCCTGGGCAGCTGGCGGCGCCCGCAGGCCGAGCTCGACGAATCCTCCCGCGCCGCGGCGCTGGAGGCCATCGTCGACCTGCACACCTTCACCCCCGGTGACCTCGAGCGGATGGCCGCCAACGCCGGCGCCACCGAGGTGCGGACCGTCAGCGAGGAGTTCACCGCCGCGATGTTCGGCTGGCCGGTGCGCACCTTCGAGGCGTCGGTGCCGGCCGGGCGGCTGGGCTGGGGCTGGGCGAAATTCGCGTTCAACGGCTGGAAGGCCCTGAGCTGGGCGGATGCCAATGTGTGGCGGCGCGTGGTGCCGAAGGGCTGGTTCTACAACGTGATGGTGACCGGGGTCAAACCCTCCTGAGCGGTGGGCTGCGGTTCAGCGCCGACGACGTCGGCTACCTGCGGTCGCAAGCCGGCGCCGCGGCGCTGGCGGCCGTCGCCGAACTCGAGCTGACGGACGCCACCCGGGTCGCCGACGTCGCCGCGACCCGCGCCCGCTTCGGTGAGCGGGCGGCGGTGCTGGTGGAGACGGTCCTGTTGCGCCGCCGCGCCGCGGAGAAACTGAGCGGGCTGGGGTGCGCCGTGTCGGACTGGCTGTTCACCGACGAGGCGCTGCAGCAAGCCACCGCCGCGCCGGTGGCGGTGCACCGGGCCGGGCGGCTGGCCGAGGCCGCCGCGGACGCCGTCGTGCACGACGCGACGTGTTCGATCGGCACCGAGCTGGCCGCGCTGCGCGGCCGCGGGATCACGACGGTGGGCAGCGACGTCGACGCCGTGCGGCTGGCCATGGCCCGCCACAACGTGGGGGCGGCGGGGCTCTGCCGCGCCGACGCGCTGCACCCGGTGACCCGCGATGCCGTGCTCGTCGTCGATCCGGCGCGCCGCGCCGAGGGTCGGCGGCGCCTGCGCATCGACGACTATCAGCCCGGCCTGGCCGCGTTGCTGGACGCGTATCGAGGCCGGGATTTTGTCGTAAAGTGCGCTCCGGGAATCGATTTCGACGAGGTGCGGCGGCTGGGCTTCGACGGAGAGATCGAGGTGACGTCCTATCGCGGCTCGGTTCGGGAAGCCTGCCTGTGGTCGTCGGGATTGGCGCGGCCCGGCGTCACCCGGCGGGCGAGCGTCCTCGACCGCGGCGAACAGGTCACCGACGCCGACCCCGACGACTGCGGCGTGCGCCCGGTCGGGCGGTGGATCGTCGACCCGGACGGCGCCGTGGTCCGGGCCGGGCTGGTGCGCCACTACGGCGCGCGGCACGGGCTGTGGCAGCTCGATCCCGACATCGCCTACCTCTCGGGTGATCGGCTGCCGGCCGGGGTGCGGGGCTTCGAGGTGATCGAGCAGCTGGTCTTCGACGAACGACGGCTGCGGCAGGCGCTCTCGGCGCTGGACTGCGGGTCGCTGGAGGTATTGGTCCGCGGGGTGCGGGTCGACCCCGACGCGCTGCGCAAACGGATGCGGCTGCGGGGCCGCCGGCCGCTGTCGACGGTCATCACCCGGATCGGGTCGGGAACCTCGGGGCGCGCGACGGCGTTCGTTTGCCGGGCGTCCCGGTAGCGCCGGGTACGCTGGCGGCGGTTACTTTTCCGGTCGCACCCCCGCCCTGGCTAGTTTGCGAGGACAATTCCACGATGCGTTATCTGATAGCCGCTGCGCTGCTCGCAACGGCGGTGTTGTTGGGCTGGCCGGCCGCCGCCGAGCCGCCGTCGTGCGCGAGCCTCGGCGGCAGCGTCGAGGCCGGCCAGATGTGCCGCGTGCACGCCACCGGCCCCAACTACATGCTCACCATGACGTTTCCCACCGACTACCCGGATCAACAGGCGCTGACCGACTACATCACCCAGAACCGGGACGGCTTCGTCAACGTCGCGCAGAGTTCCGGGGGGCGCGACCAGCCGTACCAGCTGGAGGCCACCACCGACCAGCACAGCGCCGGTCAGCCGCCGCACAACACCCGCAGCGTGGTGCTCAAGTTCTTCCAGGACGTCGGGGGAACGCGGTCGTCGATCTGGTACAAGGCGTTCAACTACAACCTCGGGACGAAGCAGCCCATCACCTTCGACACCCTGTTCCCACCGGGGACGACGCCGCTGGACGCCATCTTCCCGATCGTGCAGCGCGACCTGGAACGTCAAACCCCTTTGGGCGCCGCGATTTTGCCGTCGACGGGCCATGATCCGTCGCACTATCAGAATTTCGCCATCACCGACGATCAGCTGATCTTCTACTTCGCCCCGGGCGAGATGCTGCCGGCGTTCGGGGGGCCCGCCCAGGCCCAGGTGCCGCGCAACGCGATCCCGCCGCTGGCAATCTGACCACGGCTCAGACCGGCCCGGCCCGCAATTCCATCGCCACGGCCAGCGCCGCCAGCGCCACCTGGGCGAGGCAACCGATGATCGGGACGAAGAAGGCCCTCCTCCCGCGCACCAGCAGGTACACGGCGACCACGACGTCGGCGACCAAGAGGGCGGCCCCGCCCCAGGTGCCCAGGTTCATGGCCCGGTCGATCCAGGCGGGATCGCCGCACTTCTGATAGCTGCACGGGTCGGTGCTCATCACCAGCAGGCCCAGGACCACAAAGGTCGCCCCGTAGAGGCCGCCATGGATGACCAGCAGGACGAGCGTCGCCACGATGTCCGCGGTGCTCGCGCGCCGGCCCTCCGCCGTGGTGGTCGCGGCGTCCTGCGCTGTGGGGTCGTCGATCGGCACCTAAGGAGTATGTCCCGGTCAGGCCGGCGCGAAACCGTAGACCTGGCCGTCGCTGGTGGCGGCCACCACCCGCCGGTCGGTGCCGACCGCAACCCCGAGCGGATACCCGGTGGCCGCCGGCAGCGGATAGCTGTTCAGCGTGTGGCCGTCACCGGGATCGAAGACCAGCACCGACATCCCGGGGGCGCCGTTGGCGGGCGGTCCGCCGACCACCGTGTAGCCGACCCCGGCGCCCGCGAGGCTCGACGACGACAGGGGGACGGCGTCGTCGCGGCGCCACACCTGGTCGGCGTGATCGCCGGCGTCCTTGAACGCGACGAGCCGCGTGTCGGGCCCGCCACCGGAGACGATCAGCCCCTGCGGGGTGATCGCCGGGGGAGTCTGCGCCAGAAATCCCAGCGGCGCCGACCACTTCACCTTCGCGTCCGCTGTGCGCAGCGCCCACAGGCGTTCGTCGCGGCCGTTGACGTAGACGGTCGACCCGTCGGCCGAGAGCACCGGGCTGGCGATGGCGCCGGCGCCCACGGCGTCGCTGGTCCACTCCTTGGTCAGCAGCGGCGTCTGCCCGGGGTGGTACTTCAGGCCCACCAGCACAGCGGCCGGTGCCCCCGGCTGCCAGACGCCGAGCACCGCCATCCCGTTGGCGGCCGAGAAGGCGGGGGCCGCCGCCACCGGGCAGCCCTGGCGCGCCGGCGCGCAGTCGGCGAGCCCGCGCGTCGCATCGGTGGGATCGATGCCGTCCACCAGATCGAGCGGGCTGCTCACCACCTGGCCGCGATGTGAGTCGAAAACCAGCACCTGCCCCAGGTGCGTGGCGACGAGTAACTCGCCGCTACCGAGGAACCGCGGCGTCGTGGGCATGCCGATCACCGGCTGGCGCCACCGCGTCCACTGCGTCACCGGGAACGACAGGAAGGCGCCGGGCTGGCCGACGTAGAGGTTGTCGAAGCCGTCGAGCAGCGGCCCGCCGAAGCCGCCGCCCTGGAACAACCGCACACACCAGCGCTGGCGTCCGTTGTGGTTGTTCTCCCACTCCATCAGCGAACAACCCGCCGAGGTCTGGGCGTTCAGTGCCAGATAGCCTCGCGCGCTCAGCGCCGGTCCGGCGGCCAGGCTCCCCTTGACCGACCGGGTCCACTGCAACGACAGCTTGGTGGCCCCGCCGGTGGGGGTGTAGCTGGTGTTGGCGGCGTCGGCGTATTGCGCCGGCCAGCCTTGTGCGGCCGATGCGTCCACCCACGAGTCGGTGGTGCCGCAGCCGCCGACCCCGGCCACGAGCGCCGCCGCCAGCAGCGCGGATGAGCAACGCCGAAGCCCACTGACGAGGTGTCGGGCAAGCACGTCGGTTTCCAAGTCCTTCCCCAGGGCGTGCGCAGGTGCGGCGGTCGAGTACACGTGAGGGTATCGCTTGGGCTCTCGACTAGGCTTTCCGGCCATGACGAGCATGTGGGGCGCCCCGGTCCATCGCCGCTGGCGTGGATCGAACCTGCGCGACCCGCGCCAGGCCAGGTTCCTCACGCTGGCCTCGCTGAAGTGGGTGCTGCGCAACCGCGCATACACCCCGTGGTACCTGGTGCGCTACTGGCGGTTACTGAAGTTCAAGCTGGCCAACCCGCACATCATCACCCGCGGCATGGTCTTTCTCGGCAAGGGTGTGGAAATCCATGCCACGCCCGAGCTCGCGCAGCTCGAGATCGGGCGCTGGGTCCACATCGGTGACAAGAACACCATCCGCGCGCACGAGGGTTCGCTGCGGTTCGGCGACAAGGTGGTGCTGGGCCGCGACAACGTCATCAACGCCTACCTCGACATCGAGCTCGGCGATTCGGTCCTGATGGCCGACTGGTGCTACGTCTGCGATTTCGACCACCGCATGGACAACATCGACATGCCCATCAAGGACCAGGGCATCGTCAAGTCCCCGGTGCGGATCGGCCCGGACACCTGGGTGGGGGTCAAGGTGTCGGTGCTGCGGGGCACGTCGGTCGGGCGCGGTTGCGTGCTGGGATCGCATGCGGTGGTGCGCGGGGTGATTCCGGACTACTCGATCGCGGTCGGCGCGCCGGCCAAGGTTGTCAAGAACCGCCAGCTCGCCTGGGAGAGCTCGGCCGCGCAGCGTGCCGAACTCGCCGCCGCCCTGGCCGACATCGAACGGAAAAAGGCCTCCCGCTAGCTGTCCGGTTGCGGCCGGTCGTCGACCTTGAAATGGAAGTTGACGTCGCCCGCGGCGACGTTCGTGACGGTCACCAGCACGCCGTATTTCTGGCCGCGGTCGGTGAGCTGACACCGAAGTGTCGCGCCCGCAACGCCTCTCAGATTGTCGGGGCAGGTCACCGAGTCCGGCTTTCTGCCCACCCGCTGGCCGAGCTGGGTGCTGATCGCGGCGGCGACCTGCTCCTTGCCGACCATCTCCACCATGTCGAACTTGACGTCGCCGCCCTCGACGCTGGTGACCGTGACGTTGACGCCGAACGGCCGGTTCTTGACCTTCATTTCGCAGGTCACCTGCGCGCCGAGGGTTGCGGGCAGGTCGTTCGGGCAGTTCACCGACTCGGGCTTGTTGCCCGCGGCGTCGGTCATCTTCGCGGAGATTTGGCCGGCGACCTCGCTCCTGCTCACCGCGTGCGACGAACCGATCGAGCAGGAACAGCCCGCGACGGCGGTGATGAGGCCGGCGGCAGCGCACGAAACCGGCAGCGCACAGATGACGGTCATTGTCGCCTCCCGAATGGCTTGACCAGCTGAATCGGCCGATCATGGCATGCCCATCGGCTACGGGTGCACGATTGGGCAAACGAGCGCCGAGATCAGATGCTCTGATAGCGCCGCAGCGCTTCGGCCCGTTCGGCGGCGTGGTCGACGATGGGCTGCGGGTAGTTGTCCGGCCGCCGGCCCCTGCGCAGGTGCGCGTCATCGGCCGAGCGCAGCTCGGGCACCCAGCGGCGGATGTAATCGCCTGTGGGGTCGAACTTTTCGCCCTGTGTCGTCGGGTTGAACACCCGGAAGTAGGGCGCGGCATCGGTGCCGCAGCCCGCACACCACTGCCAGCCGTGCTGGTTGTTCGCCATGTCCCCGTCCACGAGCTGGTCCAGAAACCATTCGGCGCCCCACTGCCACGGCAGATGTAGGTCCTTGACCAGAAACGACGCGACGCTCATCCGCACCCGGTTGTGCATGAACCCCGTCTCGCGCAGCTGCCGCATCCCGGCGTCGACGAAGGGAAAACCGGTCTCACCGGCCTTCCACGCCGCGAAGCGGCGCTCGGCCTCGGCGCCGGAGTCGGTCGGGATGCCGTCGAAATCTTTGTTCCAGTTGCGCCACGCGCTCGCGGGCCAGTGGTGCAGCACGTCGGCGTAGAAATCGCGGAAAGCCAACTCCCGCAGGTACGCCTGCGCCCCGCCGCCGCGCAGGTCCAGGTCGGCGGCCAGGGTGCGGGGGTGGACGGTGCCGAATTTCAGGTGCGCCGACATCCGGCTGGTGCCGCGCAGGTCGGGCCTGTTGCGGTCGTCGGCGTAGCTTCTCAATCCGTTGTCGAGGAAGGACTTCCACTGGGCGCGCGCCGCCGCCTCGCCGGCGGCGACATCGAGCGAGACACCGGGGTCGGGGATTTCGCAGGGCTCGACTCGCAGGCGCGCAGGATCGAGCCAGCGCGCGGACGCGGCGCCCGATGTGGCCGGGGCCCGCCAGCCGACTTTGTGCCACTGCCGCAGAAACGGTGTGAACACCTGGTACGGGGAGCCGTCCGGCTTGGTGACGCGTCCGGGCGAGACGAGGTACGGCGAGCCGGTCGCCACCAGCGGGACCGCGCCCAGTGCGGCGCGCACCCGTTCGTCGCGGCGCGTGCCGAACGGCGCGAAGTCCTCCGAGATGTGCACCGACGTCGCGCCGATCTCCTTGGCGATGCGGGGAATCTGGGTGTCGGGCCGCCCGCGGGTGACGAGCAGCCGCCCGTCGAGGTCCGCGCGCAGCCGCCGCAGCGAGTCACCCAGGAACTGCAGCCGGCGCTGTCCCGACGAGCTTTCCAGCCGCGGATCGAGCACAAAGCAGGCGAGCACCTCGCCCCCCTCGGCCGCGGCGAGCAGCGCCGGATGGTCACGCAACCGCAGATCGCGGCGAAACCACAACAGGGCGGGCATGATTCGACCCCTAACGGTTGAGCCGCCAGATGTGGGTGGACAGGACGGTCGCGAAGCCGCACCACATCGGGTAGGGCAGTAGCGCCGGCCCGCCCCGCGGGCCGGCTTGCGCGGTGCGCCTCACCAGGTCGGCGCTGCTGGCCGTCAGCGCCGCGGCACCGACCGCGGCCGCACCGAGCTTGTGGTACCGAAAGAAGAGCCAGCTCCACCCGGCGTTGAGGAGCAGATTCACTACCAGGGCAGCGGCGTAGCTGCGCGCCTGGTCATGGCGCCCGGTGGCGCGAAACCGGTCGATGGCCACCGCCGACGTGACCGCGATGTCCGCGTAGAGCGTGGTCCACGCGACGGGGAAGGCGGCGCGCGGCGGCTGGTACGCGGGCTTGCGAAGCCGCGCGTACCACGGCGAGGCGGCGTTGGCGCTGGCGACGCTGCCGGCGGCGGCGGCCGCGGCGACGCCCAGGGCCGTCGCACCTAAGATCGATTTGTTCACGGCGTGCTCCGTTCGCGTTGGGCCTGATCCGCTTGTTGTTCAACGGGTTCGGTATTGGCGGGGCTGGTGGGCCACCAGATTCGGTCGCCGATGAGGGCGAACAACGCCGGGATGACCAGGGTGCGCACCACGAAGGTGTCGAGCAGGATGCCCAGGCCGACGATGATCCCCAACTGCGTCAGGACGATCAACGGCAGCACCCCGAGCACGCAGAACACGGCGGCCAAAACGATTCCCGCGCTGGTGATTACGCCTCCGGTCGCCGACACCGCGCGCACCATCCCATCGCGCGCGCCGTGCCGTGCGGCCTCCTCGCGGGCGCGGGTGACCAGAAAGATGGTGTAGTCCACGCCGAGGGCGGCCAAGAACAGGAAGGCGAACAGCGGGGTGGTGTTGTCCAGTGCCGGAAAACCGAAGATATGGATGCTCGCCCAGCCGCCCATGCCCAACGCGGCCAGGGCACCCAGAATCGTCGCGGCCAGCAGGGTCGGCGGCGCGAGGGCGGATCGCAGCAACGCATACAGGACGACCAGGATGACGGCCAGGATCGCCGGGATCAGCAGCACGCGGTCATGCGCGGCCGCGTCCCGGACGTCGAGGGCCTGCGCGTCGGCGCCGCCCACCAGCGCGCCGGGGTCGGCGGCCCGGGTCGAATCCCGCAGTGCGGCAACGATGCCGAACGCCCGGTCGGACGACGGCGGTGCGTCGATCACCACCGACCACTTCGTCAGCCCCGTTTCCGAGCGGCCGGACTCGGTCACCGAGACGACGCCGGGCGTGGCCCCGATCGCCTGCCGCACCGACGACGCGTGGGCGGTGGGCGCGACAACCAGCGTCGGGTTGGCCAGGCCGGCCGGGAAGTGTTCGGCCACCACGGTGTAACCGGACACCGAATCCGCGCGCACGCGGAACTGCTCGGTCTGCGACAGCCCGATCCGGGTCCCCCACAAGCCCGTGCCCAGGGCGGCCAGCACCGCGATCGCTACCACCGCAACCAGCGCGGGACGGCGTGCGACCGATTCCGCGATGCGCCGCCAGGCACCGGAATCCCGGTCCTCGGCGTCGTCGGCGTGCGGGATGAACGGCCAGAACAATCGGCGGCCGCACACGGCCAGCATCGGCGGCAGGATGACCAGCACCGACACCGCGGCGACCACGAGGCCGCACGCCGCCAGCGCGCCCAGACTGCGTGTGCTCGGAGTGGCCGCGAACAGCAGCGTGAGCAGCGCCAGCACCACGGTGGCATTGCTGGCAACGATGGCCGGCCCCGCGCGGCGCACGGCGTGCCGCAGCGCGACGCGGTGCCCGGAATGGCGCCGTAGCTCTTGGCGATACCGGGAGATCAACAACAGCGCGTAATTGGTGCCCGCCCCGAACACCAGCACGCTGGTGATGCCCGAGGTGGCGCCGTCGAAGCTCAGCCCGGTCAGCGACGCCACCGCCGTACCGACCGCGGCGGCGACCCGGTCGGCGAATCCGACGACGAGCAAGGGGACCAGCCACAGCACCGGGGACCGGTACGTGGCGATCAGCAGCAGCGCCACCACCGACGTCGTCACGGCGAGCAAGGTGATGTTGGCGTTGGTGAAGGCGCTGGCGATGTCGGCGCCGAACGCCGGCCCGCCCGTGACGTGCACCTGCAGATCCGTGGGCAGTCCGCTCGCCGCGGCCGTGCGCAGCGCCGTGACCGTGCGGTCGAGGTCAAGCCCCGACAGGCCGCCGCTGATCGGCACGATGCCCGAGGCGGCCTTCCCGTCGGTCGACGGCAGCGCGGGCGCCGCGCCATCCCCGCCGGGCGGCGCGGCGGCCTGGGCCCGATCGCGGGCCGCGCGTGCGGCCGAAACGTCCGAGGGGCTGAGCACCGCGCCGTCGGTCCGGCTGACCACGACAATCACCGGGGCGCGGTCGCCGCCGGGGAACTGCCGCGACAGCGCGTCCACCTCGGCCGACGCGGAGTCGTCGGGCAGCGATTTCGGTGACTGGCCCGCCGCCGCGTTCTCGCCGATGAGAACCATGAAACCGACCCCCAGCAGGGCCGCGACCAGCGCGAGCAGCCACGAACGTCGACCCGTCACAGCGGTGGCCAAGGGCTCCCACACCACGAACACAACCCTTTCAGTCAGTTAAACATTAATCAACTGAAACGACGCAGCACCACGGAGTCGGCATAGCGCTGCGCGAAAGGGGGCACTATGAACATTATGGACGCGATGCGGAGACATTGATGGACGCGAGGCTTGCCGGCGATGACCGCTGACCGTGGCGCGATGAAGAATCGCAAGCGGCGGCACATCGACGTGTGCCTGAGCGAGCCGGTCGGTTATGCCGGGGTCAGCACCGGCCTGGACCGGTATCACCTGCCCTACAACGCGCTCACGCAGACCAGCCTGGGCGACATCGACATGTCCACCACGTTTTTCGGTGCCAACCTGCGCTCTCCGATCCTCATCGGCGCGATGACCGGGGGCGCAGAGTTGTCCGGGACGATCAACCGCAATCTGGCGGCCGCCGCCCAACAGCTCGGCGTCGGCATGATGCTCGGCTCGCAGCGCATCATGCTCGACAGCGCGCTGGGGGACTGCGCCGCGGACAGCTTCACGGTTCGCGACGTCGCCCCAGATGCGTTGCTGTTCGGCAACATTGGGCTATCCCAGCTGGCGAAGGCGGCCGTGCCGGACCTGGCCAAGGCCCTCGATCGGGTGGGCGCCGACGCGCTTGCCGTGCATACCAATCCGTTGCAGGAAGCGATGCAACACAACGGCGACACCGACTTCTCCGGCTCGGTGGACCGGCTGCGCGAAGCGGCCGACGCCCTCGGCTACCCCGTGTTGCTCAAGGAGGTCGGCCACGGGATCGGCGGCGCCGCGGTGGCCGAACTCCTTGGGGCCGACGGCACGCTTCCGGTTGCCGGAATCGACGTGGCGGGCGCCGGCGGCACGTCGTGGTCGCGGGTCGAACAGTTCGTGCGTTACGGCGAACTGCGCCATCCGGAGTTGGCCGACTGGGGAATCCCCACCGCGCGTGCGGTCGTGGAGGTGCGCGAGGCGCTGCCGGAGATCCCGCTGGTGGCGTCCGGTGGCATTCGAACCGGGATGGACGCGGCCAAGGCGATCGCCCTGGGGGCCGACGTCGTGGCGGTGGCCCGGCCGCTGCTGCCGGCCGCGATCGAATCCACTGCGGCGGTGGTGGATTGGCTGCAGCCGTTCATCGATGAGCTTCGGGTATGCCTGCACGGCTGCGGTGCGGCAAACCTCGCGGCGCTGCGCGACGTCGACCTCGTCCGCGAGACGTAGCTTCGCGCGACGTGGCTGTCATCCTGGCGTACGGCTCGCCGGCACTCGGACATCTGCTGCCGGTCGGCGCCCTGCTGGCCGAACTCGCCCGGCGGGGTCACGACGTTCATGTGCGCACCATGGCGGGCGGCGTCTCGACGATGCGCTCGGTTGGCGTGCACGCCGCGCCCGTCGATCCGCGAATCGAGGCGATTGCCGGGAAGGACTGGCGGGCGCGAAACGCCTTGGAGGTCTTGACCTCGTCGGTCGACGTGCTGTGCCGGCGAGCGGTGTTCGAGGTCGACGACCTGCGTCGGGCCGTGGCCGAGGTTCGGCCGGATGCGGTCATCGTGGACGCGAATTGTTGGGGCGCCTTGTCGGCCGCAGACGCCGGGGAGATTCCGTGGTCGCTGTTTTCGCCGTTCACCCCGTACCTGCGCTCCCGGGGCGTGCCGCCGTTCGGTCCCGGGCTGCGGCCTCTGCCGGGCGTCGTCGGTGACCTGCGGGACGCCACGGTACGCCCGATCGTGAGGTACCTGTTCGACCGGCCAATGCTGCCGCGCGTCAACGCAATTCGCGTGCAGCTGGCGGTGCCACCGGTAACGTCGGTGGACGGCTTCATGCGCCGCGCGCCGCTGCTGCTGGCCGTCGGAGGCGAGCCTTTCGAGTATCGGCATCCGGGATGGCCCGATGTGTTGCACCACATCGGCGCGTGCGTATTCGAGCCGACCGAAACCGTGACAGCGGGTTGGATCGATGACCTCGACCGGCCCGTCGTGCTGGTGAACACGTCGTCGTTGCGGCAGGCCGACGAACCGCTGGGGCGAATCGCCTTGCACGCGCTGGCCGATGAGGACGTGCACGTCGTGGCGACGTTTCCGGCGGGCATACCCACCGATTTGCCGCGCCCCGACAACGCGACGGTATGCCGTTTCGTGCCGCACACCGCCGTCCTGGAGAAGGCCGCCTGCGCGATCACGCATGGCGGAATGGGGACCACACTGAAGGCTCTCGACCGGGGTGTACCGGTCTGCGTCGTTCCCTTCGCCCGCGATCAGGCCGAAGTCGCCCGGCGGGTGGAGGTCGCTCACTGCGGCACCCGGCTGAGGGCGAAAAAACTCACACCGGCGCGGCTGAGAGCGAAGGTGCGTCAGGCAATGACGATGGCGGACGGTGCGCGACGGGTGGCCGCCGGGTTCGCGGCCACCGGAGGTGTGGCCCGCGGAGCGGATCTCATCGAGCAGCGGCTGTTGGGATGCACCGTCGAGCGCCCGGTGCACTAACCGGCCCGGTGCGTCTCAGCGCACGGCGCCGCCGCGGCCTTTCGCCGGGGTGCGCTTCCCCTCGGGGGTGGCGGGCCGTTTGGGAGCCGGTGCGGTGAGCGTGGATTCGAAGGCGGACATCGCCTCGATCATCGCCGTGAAAACCCGATGAGCGGCCGCCAAGTCGCGGTCGGGAAGCTCGGCGAGGGCGGTATGCAGTTCGGCGCCCAACGGCGTGAAAAATGAGCGCGCCAGCGCCATTCCAGGTTTCTCGTAGCGCAGCAGCGTCTTGCGGCGGTCCTGCGGGTCCGGTTCGCGCCGGAGGTGCCCTGCGTCGATCATGCGGTCCACGAGATAGGTGATGGCGGCGGGCGATACGTCCATGCGCCTCCGCAATTGCGCCGCCGTCAACGGCGTTCCGGCAGTCTCGGCGACCATGATGTGCAGCAGGGCGTGGAAGTCGGTGCCGCTGACCTCGTTTTGCCGCGCGAAGTGCCGGCCGATGCGGTCGGACTGCGCCGTGATCGCGCGCATGTCCGCCGACATCAACTTCTCGAGTTCGGCTCGGTCCATTCGCCGGTCAGCGGCGCCGCGCTTGGTCACTTACCCGCATCCTCTTGCAAGATAGGCCGACCAGCGTTCGGGACCGCTGCGCGCGGCCCCCGGTCCGGTCGGTGGCCATCAGCCTACGGCACCCCTACCGGATCATCGTGGCTTAGCCGGTGGGTCGAGGCGGTGTCACGACTTCGCGGGGTCGTGACCCCAGTTCATCAACGAGTAGCGCCGGGGGCTCTCGTCGATGTTGCCCTGTGGACGTTGCGCCAGATGGCGCTTGGCGTACCCGACAACCTTGCGCATGTGCGCGTAGTCGGCCTCGGTGAGGTCTTTTCGCTTCGCCCTGAGTATCTCGACGATGCGGCGCCCGCTGGCATGACCGGTCGACTCGCTCTCGCCCTGCTTTTGTCCCACGGCGTTCGACTCTTCTGTGGCGAGCCACTTTTCCAGCTCACCGGCGGTCATGTTCACCGCGTCGTGGAAGCGGGCCCAGGTGGTGTCCTTGTCCTCTGTCATCGGATGACCCTCGACACGAATCAGTCCGCGCGGCGCAGCGCGTCCGGCTTGTGCACCGCATCTGCGGCTGGTCCGCGGAGGCGCGCACCGTGCGCCCGGCGGCCTCGGTATCCGAGGTGATCTCGCCCTCGACGGTACCGCGGACCGTCGTGCCGTGGCTTTGCCACTCGACCGCGTCGCCCTTGTCGAATTCTCTGTTGCTCATAGGTTTTCACCATTCGTCGATTCGTCGTTGGGCGACGCGGTGTGGGCGGGGTGACCCGCGGTGCGCCGCTCCTCTTTCATCGCCATCTCGTAGCGGTGGCGCTGTCCGCCGGCGAGTCGCATTCGCACCAGCTGTTCGATCTCCTTGAAGCAGCGGTAGTAGCCGTCGTCGTAGTCTTCGACCACCTGAAAGCTCCAGCGCCCCGGGAGGACGTTGCGCCCGATCAGCTCGCGGCTGATGTGTTGGGCCAGACCGGCGTGCCCGAGTTCGTGCAACCGCGACACCGCCTCGTCGAGTTGGAGGTCGGCATGGCCGGTGAGTTGGTGGAAGGAGTACAGGTGTCCCCGGGCGCGCTCGATGGTTTCCAGCGCCTCGGTGACTTTTCCCACCGCCTGCGTGGCGCCCTCGCCGGTGTTGTCGAAGCTCATGGTGTTCCTTCCCCCGTATTCCGTTATGGCATTCCCGCTGAGCAGGGCGCCGAATCGCGGAGACGTTTCATGTATTCAATAGTCAAATGCTTGTGGCTACAGACCGCGGCGTCCTGCGGTTTGAACAGGTGCTCCTCGGGTATGTGATGGCGGATGACCGTGCACGAGACGTCGCAACGCCTGCGGGGCGCCCAGCGCAAAGTGCTGCGCCTGCAACGGCGTGTGTGGCTTGCCGAACTGGCCCTGTGGCCGGCCGCGATCGTGTTCGCGGCGCTGGTGCTGGGCACCGTATGGCTGCTGTGGCGGCGCTCAGCCGTTCGCGCCGACGGGCCGCCTCCGGGGATGAAGGATCCGCCGCGCCAGGACGCACCATGAGACGCCGGCCGCGCTGAACGCCAACGCCTGTGCGGCACCAATGCGCCCGGTCGGCACGAAATGACCTGCGACATAACGCTCGATGAAGCCCGCGGTCGGCAGCGGATTCATCCCCGCGCTGCGGCGGGCCCACGATTCCAGGATGGTCAACGGGCAGGGGAGTCTGAGCGTGACGACGGCGATACCCCAACCCACCGCCGGCACGTGCAGCGCCATGGTGCGCGGCCAGCGCAATGCGAGAAAGCCGCCGCTGGGCACGTAGAGCAGGTACGCAAGGTGCGCGCCGACGGTCACTGCGACCGCGACTGCGTAGTGCCTCGTGACGGCCGAGGCGGACTCGGGTGCGGAACTGATCCGACGATTCTTGCATGCGCACCGCTGTGGGTCATCCGCGTGCGGCGCGTACCTGGTAACGACGCTCGGCGTAGGCGAGGTCGTCGCGCCAGAGCCTGCTGGACGCGAAGCGCATGAGCGGCGTGATCAGCGGCGCCACCCGGGATGCCCGCTTGAACCCGGGCCGCCCCGAGTGCGCGATGGTGGCTTCCAGGACGGCAGTGCGGGGGCGGCCATCGGGGCCCAAACCGATTGGGGTGGCGTGGGTTTCGACGACGCTGCCTGCCCCCTCCCCGTCCACGATGCGCATGACGATGGTGCGGGCCTCCGGGCAGCTGAACTCCGCGACGACCGGCACCCCCAGGCGTCCCATCCGGAACGTCACGGCCACCAAGAAGCGGTCGGCGTGTTCGGTCGGTGTGGTGAGCACCTCGAGGCGGGTGAACGAGTACGGGTGAAACCAGGCGCCATGCCACGGATCGAGCCGGTTGGCGATGACGTCGATCGGCTCGCAGACGCCCTCCGTGCGGGCGACTGCGGCCAGGGTGTCGCCGGTCGGCCGGTCCGGAATCACCGGAAGCTCCAGCGGCGGCTCCCGTCCGACCGCATCGAGGCGCACCCAGACCAGGGTGCCGTCGTCGTGACCGGGCAACGGGCTCCAACCGAATTCGCGGGCGCGCCCGTCCAGGGTCAGCCCGTGCCACCGGCACACCAGCGTGCCGCGGTGCACCGTGCCGGTGGCGAGGTCGGCCCCCAGGTGCGGGCAACTGCGCGGTCCCACGCACAGGCGGTGCTGCTCGTCGCGCCAGGCGACGACCTCGACGCCGGCGACGAGCGCGCCGAACGGCCGCCCGCCGACCACCTGCCGGCTGGCGGCGAACGCGTACCAGTTGCCGGTGGGGCGGTGCTGTGAGCGGCGCAGCGCGGCGTCGATGACGGCGGGTTGTGCGTCGCGATAGGTCGGGCGCTGATCGGCCCACGACACACGTGGGATCACCTGCAGGGGCCAATCTTTGGGCCACGTCCGCAGGCTTTGCAGCTGGTCGCGGATCTTCATCGCCGGGCGGCTCCCTCGCGGGTGGCAAGCCATCGCAGCAGTGGTGAGCGGCCCCGGGTGGGCACCGTGGACAACGGGTGTCCGGCCAGTCCCCAGCGTTTCAGCAGTTGGTTCGCGGCGCACCACCCGGTGGTGGCGGCGCGCTCCATCAGCGCCACCGGCAGGTCGATCCGGATGGCGTCGCCGGCCAACACCAGGCCCGGTGTCGGGGTGATCACCGCGGGGCGGTCCGTATAGGTGCCCGGCGCGAAAAGCGGGCAGTCGCTGCGGTGCAGCAGCCTCTCGTGAACGATCTGTGCCGCCGCCGTTTCCGGGTACACCGCGTGCAGCCGGCGGAGCGCGGCGGCGCGCGACGGCGCCGAATCCAATGCGTAGGAATGCAATTCGACCACCGAACCCTGATGCGCGCACGCCCACGCGCGGGCTTCGCGTTCGTAGCGTTCCAGCACGCTGATGTTGTCCAGCGGCTTGTGCCCGGCCGTGCCCAGAAACGCCGGGCGCCGCGCCGAGACGGGGCGATCGAGCCAGAACCGATGCACGGCGAACGGCGGCGCGGTGCGCAGCCGCGAGATCCGGGCCCGCCAGTCATCGGTGCCAAGGCCGCTCGATCCCGCCACGATCCGCTGCAGACCCGCGACGTCGGTGGCCAGCACCACCGCGTCGACGTCGAGCCGCTCGCCGGAATCGGTGTGCACGCGAAAGCGCCCCGCCGAATCCCCCTCGATGCCCAGGGCGGCGGTGCCGAGCCGAAACCGCACCCCGCGCCCCTCGAGGTAGCCGCACAACGGCTGCCACAGCGCGCCGTCGTAGTTCGCGCACGGGACGTCGAAGATCAGGCCCTCGGCCGATCCCAGGAAGTAGATGTGGAACATGGTCGCCAACTCGGCCGCGGACAGCTTGGCGGGGTCGGCGAAGAAGCTGCGGGAGAACACCTCGAAGGCCAGATGCCGTGCGGCCTCGGGGAATCGGATGTTTTCGAGGAACGCCGCGGCGTCGATGTGGTCGAGGCGCTCGTAGGTGCCCGGCACCGACACCGCGGCCAGCGGCGCGGCGGCGCGGGCATCGATGCGGGTGAAGTCGCGAAGGCGGAACGTCGGGCTGCGCGCGGCGAAGGCGACGGCGTTCCACGGCGGGGTGCGCGGCAGCCCGCGGAAGCTGTCGCGCCGCCCCGCGCCGTCGATGAGCGGGTAATCCTCGACGGGAGCCAGCATCCGCAATCGCGGGTCGATCCGGGCCAGCAGGGCGCGCAGGTTGTAGTACTGCCGGAAGAACGCGTGGAAGCCGCGGTTCATCGCGAGGTCGACGCCGCCGTCGCGCTCGGTCCAGCCGCCGACCCGACCGCCGAGGTAGGGTTCGCGTTCGATGACCTCGACCGCGACGCCGCGCTCGGCGAGTCCGGTGGCGGCGGCCAGTCCGGCGATCCCGCCGCCGACGACGGCGACCCGGGGCCGCGACGGCAGCGCGCCGGCGTCCGGCAATCCCGTTGGTGCGGGCAATGTTCGGCGGCGACGGTCGGCGTGCGCGGTCATGACGGCGCGTCCGCCAGGAAGGTGTGCACGATGTTGGCTTCCCAGCCGGGCATCGTCTCGCTGTGCACGGCGGTGAAGCCGGCGTCGGCGAGGCGGGTCCGGAACCGCGCGGCGCCGTCGAATGCGAGCACGCTACGCCACAGGTAGCGATAGAGCGCGGTGTCGCGGGTGCGCCACCACCCGGACGGGATGATGATGCCCCAGCAGACCGCGTGCCAGATGCGGGTGGCGGCCCGGGAGTCGCGCACCGAATACTCGTGCACGGCCAGGGTGCCGCCGGGCCGCAACAGCGTGCGGAACTTGCGCAGTTGGTCGTCGCGGTCGGCGACGTTGCGGATCAGGTACGCGGCCAGGATGGCGTCGAAGGGCCCGGTGATCCCGTGCTCCGCCAATTGTTCGACGGGGGTGTGGACGAAGCGCACCGTGGCGGGCCAGTCCTTCGCGCGCGCCGCGTCGAGCATTCCGCGCGACGCGTCCACGGCGACGATGTCGGCGTGCGGCGCGACGGCGAGCAGTGCGGCCGTTGAGGCGCCCGTCCCGCAGCCGGCGTCGAGCAACCGTAAGCCCTTGCCGCGGGCCGGAATCCGCATCCGGCGCGCCGACAGCAGCAGTTGCGCGTGGTAGCCCGGGCTGGCGCCGACCAGCCGGTCGTAGGCCGCGGCACCCGCGTCGAACGCGGCTGCCAGGTCGGCGGGGGCGGGGCCCGCATCACTGACGCGCATGTTGCCGTTCCCACAGCAGCAGCACCGCGGTGACCAACGCGAAACCGAACAGAAAGTCTTCGACCGGAATGTCGAACGGGAAGCGCAGCCCGCTCAGCTGCCGATCGTCGTAGCTGACGATGGGCGAGCTGAGCTTTGTCAGCCATCCGTCGACCGGGATCTGGAATCCCAGGACGATCACCATCGACAGCCAGTAGGCCGGCCGGCGAAACAGCCCGGTGCGCAGCACCGCCAATTCCAGTGCGCAGACGGCCAATACCGCCAGCACGGCGGGCAGGGTGTAGCCGAGACCGCTCACCGCCGGTGCACCCTTGCCAGGATGGCGCCCACGGCGTTGTAGGTCAGCAGCGCGCACGCCGGAATGACGAGAAAGAACAGCACCTCTTCGATCGGCACCCGAAACGGGATGCTCAGGCCGCTGAGGTACGCGCCGTCGTAGGTCCACACGCGCGCGGCGACGGCGATCTCATCCCAGATCAGGAACACCGCGGCGACCGGCAGCACCGCCTTGAGGAAGCGTCGCCACTGTCGGTAGACGCCGGGGCCCAACGCCTCCAGCGGCGCCGTGATCAGCAGGCATGCGGCCAGGACCAGAAGGTATTGCCACCGATCGCTCATGCGGCCCCCGAGTTGAGATCGTCCCGCTCGCCATTTCGCGCCCGCCACGACCGTATCAGTCCCGCACCGGCGACCCGAAGCCGTCGAGCCCGGCCCACGGTGGCCCGGTGGTCGAACACCGCGAACTCGCTTCTTTCGATGCAGTCCAGGATCTCGGCGTACAGGGCGGCCGCGGTTGCCACGCACGGCCGTGAGCGACGCGCCAGCGTGGCGATCCCCGCCGCGGCGAATCGGTAAGTCTGACGCGCGATTTCGTGCTGCGCGGCCAGGGCGCGGCGCACCCGGGGGTCGGTGCGGCGATGCGCATGACACCACGTCAACAGCTCACGATCCACGCCGTCGGCCGCGAGTTCGTCGGTCGGCAGGTAGACCCGGCCGCGCACCAGATCTTCGTCGACATCGCGCAGGAAGTTGGTGAGCTGGAAGGCCCGGCCCAGCGCCGCGGCATACGGCGCGGCCTCCTCCATCGGCGTCACGGTTCCCAGGATCGGGAGTACCTGCAGCCCAATGGCTTCCGCGGAGCCCCGCATGTAGAGGTTGAGCGCTTCGCGGTCGGGATAGTCGGTGACCGTGAGATCCATCCGCATCGAGTTCAGGAAGTCCTCGAAGAGCCCGGCGCTGATCCGGTAGCGCCGCGCGGTGTGAGTCACCGCCGCCACCAACGGATCGTCGAGGTGGGCGCCGTCGGAGAAGAAGCGCTCGGACAGTTGCTGCAGCCGCCTGCCACGACTGCAAGGGTCCAGCCGCGGATCGAGATCGTCGAGGATGTCGTCGGCGTAGCGGGCGAAGCCGTACAGCGCGTGCACGGGCGGCCGTTGGTCGGGCGCGAGCAGCCGGGTCGCCAGGAAGAAGGTGCGGCCATGGGCGGCATTGAGTTCCCGGCACTGGCGATATCCCTCGCGCAGCCGCGGATCGTCGATTCCGGCCGCGGCCAATTCGCTGCGTATCATGGCAAACCGGCTTTCGTGTCGAGGACGGCGATGGCCCTCGTGGCGGCCCCGGTGATGCGGTCCGCGGCGAGCCGCCCGGAAATCAGGGTGGTCGGCACGCCGACGCCGGGCACCGTGGAGGAACCGGCGAGCACCGCGTTGTCGATGCCGCGCACCATGTTGGCCGGCCGGAACGGCCCGGTCTGACCGAACGTGTGGGCCAGCGCGAAGGGGCTGCCGGCCGCCATGCCCTGACGGGCCCAGTCGGCGGGTGTGACGACGTCGAGAACCGCTGCGTCCTCCCGCAATCCGGGGAGCAACCGGTCCGCGACGTGTGCGACGAGGCCCTCGGCGTAGGCGGCGCCGGCCCGCGACCAATCGATGGTGCCGCGCTCCAGGTTCGGCGCGGGGGCCAGGACGTAGAGCAGATCGCGGCCCTCGGGAGCCAGCGCCGGGTCGCCGGCCGTCGGGCGGGTCACCAGCAACGACGGATCGGTCATCAACCGGCCGTCGCGGATGATGTCGGTGAAGGTCTGATCCCATGCCTCGCCGAACAGGATGGTGTGGTGGGCCGTGTCGCGAGCGACCGCGGGGCAACCCAGGTGCGCCACCACCGCCGACGGGGAGGCCCGCAACCGCACGGCGCGGCGGGGTGTGCGGCCCAGCAGCGCGTAGGTCTGGGGCAGTTCGGTGGTCAGCACGATCGCGTCGCACGAGATGTGCCCGGCCTGTTCGGTGAGTACGGCCCTGACCCGGCCGCCGGATTGTTCGAGGGCGGTAACGGTTGCGCCGTAACGGAATTGGACGCCGGCGTCGGTGGCCGCCGCGGCCAGCGCGTCGGGCAGCGCGCGCACGCCGCCCCGCGGGAACACCACGCCCGCGATGGTGTCCATGTAGGCGATGACCGCGTAGACCGCCAGGGCGTCGCGCGGCGCCACCCCGGCGTACAGCGACTGGAAGGTGAAGATCCGCTGCAGCCGCTCATCGCTGATGTGCCGCTTGACCATGCGATCCCACCTGCGGAAGCCGCCGATCGCCGTCAGCTGCGCCAGCCGCGGCGTGAGCAGCGAGAGCGGGGAATCGAAATTGGCACCGATGAACCCGTCGAATTCGGTGCGGTACAACCTGGTCAGCCACGTGCGCAGCCGCCGGTAGCCCGCCGCCTGCCCGGAACCGGCGAAGTCGGCGATTGCGTCGGCCATCCGGTCTGCGTCACTGTGCACATCGAGCGCGCTGCCGTCGGCGAACACGGCGCGGTAGGCGGGATCAACCGGCGAGAGCTCCAGCCGGTTGGACCTTGTCTCGCCGACGGCCGCGAAGGTCTCGTCGATGATGTCCGGCATCGTGAGCACCGTTGGCCCGGTGTCGATCCGGTACCCGTCGATGTCGAGGCGCCCGGCCCGCCCGCCCGGCCATGGCTCACGTTCCACCACGGTGACCGCGCGCCCCCGCCCGGCCAGGTGCAGCGCCGCGGACAGGCCGGCCAGGCCGGCGCCGACCACCACGACGTGATCGGTGCGTCCGTCGATGGTCCGCATGGTCAACGCGCTCCCGACTCGGTACCGGTCATACGGCGCGATCCGTACAAGCCGCCGCCATTTCGGCCAGCGCGATGCGAACGGGCTCCTCGATCGGCAGGTCCCCGAGGTGGGCGCGCGCGGACGCGACGCGGTCGCCGATCATCTCTTCGATCAGCCCCACGGCCCCGGTCCCGATGATCAGCGCCTTCCACCTGTCGATCGCGTCACGCCCGAGGGCTTCACGATTCGCCAGCTCGGTGAGTTCACGGCGGGTCGCGGGATCGGCCAGCTGGTGGGCGGCCACCACGACGCTGGTTGCCTTGCGCTCGAGCAGGTCTATCGCGCTGGCTTTACCCGTTACCGCGGGTGAACCGAAGACGCCGAGCACGTCGTCGCGGAGCTGAAACGCCTCGCCGACGGCGCGGCCGTAGCGGCCCAGTTGGCACAGCGTGTGAGCGCCGCAGCCGGCCATGGCCGCCCCGATCTCCAGGGGTCGGCGCACGGTGTAGTTGCCCGATTTGCGCCGTGCCACATCGAGAACGAATTCCAGCCCGGGCGCCTGCCGCGCGTCGTTGATCAGGTCGGCGAACTGTCCCACGGCGAGCTCGGTGCGCATCGCGTCGTAGCGCGGCCACGCCAATTGCAGCCGCCGGGGATCGATTCCGCTGTCCCGCAGCATTTGTTCGGCCCAGATCAGGCACAGATCTCCGAGCAGGATGGCCGCGGACTCGCCGAATCGCCGTGAGGCGCCGGGCAATCCGCGTTCCCGGTGCCACCGCCCGAATTGCCGGTGCGCCGACGGGCGGCCGCGCCGCACGTCGGAGCCGTCCATGACGTCGTCTTGCAGCAGCGCGAAGGCGTGCACCAACTCAAAGCTCGCCGCGGCCCGCAACGCCGCGGGGTCGGCCGGCGCGCCGCACAGCCACCCCAGGTACACGAACGTCGACCGCAGGCATTTACCGCCGGAGACGAAGTCGGCCAGGATGTCGCCGACCGCTTCGATGCCCGCCCCGTCCAGGTCGGCGGCGCGTCGCTGCGCGACGAACTCGGCGACCTCGACCAAAACCCTCCGCCGGACCTCCGACCGCCACTCGCCGAAGTCGTCACCGCCCGAGGAGCCCGTCACGGGCGGTGATGCGCCCGCGGGCGAAAACGACAAAGCTCCCATGGTGCCCAAGCGCTCCCTCCCGGACGGCTGGGAATGGCCGGGCCTGCGCTGGCCCGGCACACGCGGTCATACCCGCCGACGAGGCGGGCAAACCACGGCACGAGCCGCCAGGCCCCGCCCCGCGCCGCCCGGTGGGAGATACCACGTTGTTCAATAACTTAAACATTCACTTGATGAAGGTGATCCGTGTTTGCCGAGTCACGCTGGGCCCGAAACCGAGCACGGAGCCGAAACGCCAACCCGTGCGGTGTTTTAACCCCCATCGGGGTCACGACGCGGCGCTGCGGGGGACCCGGCTACGCGGCTGTCTCGGGCGGGCGAGTTCGGAGACGAAACGCCGTCGCGCCGCAAGGATGTCTTCGATGGTTTGAAAGGCCTCCGGTACCGAGTCGGTGGTCGCCAACCCGTTGTCGTGCACGATCCGCAGCAGCGGCCGGATCGCCTTGCCGGTGACCACGCTGCAGTGCACGCGGGCTTTACGGAGCTCGTCGTTGACGAACAGCAGCGCCCGAAAGCCCTCGACGCTGAGGAAGCGCAGTCGGCTCAAATCGAGGACCACCGGGGTCTTGAGCCGGGCGAAGCCGCGGATGGCTTCGGTGAGGTCTCTCGCATTCGCGGCATCGATCTCGCCGTCGACGCGCACCACCGTGGCGAGGCAGCGCGCATAGACGAACACGTGCGCCCTGGCGAATTGGGCCATGTGGCGGCCGCGTGTGGGATGTTGTTGGTCCGCCGAATCCGCGGAGTGAAGAGCAGCCATTGAAGCGCCTATCGATTGTGGTGAGAAGGGAGTGACCAGTGTTTGCACACCGCTCCCGCTAAAGACGCAGCTGTGAACTCAACCTGACAGCAGCCTAGCGTCCCCGCCGTCGCGCGGTAGCAAAGTTTCGTTTTCTGGACGGTGAGCAACGACGCCGATGAACCCGGTGGTGAATGCGTGTTTGGCGGCGTAACCGCGGGGTATACGCGGGCCACGTAACAAACGCGACGAATCCCTTGACGGACGGACGCGAGGGGTGGTGCGGCCCAATGGAAAAGCTCGGCCGCCGCTGGTGCCGGTTAGCGCTTGCGCCCGCTGCCATCATGATGTTTATCGGCGCACCGGGATGGGCTGGCGCCGACCCGGGGATCACGGTGTTTCCGGGAATGGAGATTCGTCAGGGCAACACGGTATGCATGCTCGGAATGGTCGAGCCGCGGCTGCGGGTCGCGCTGACCAGCGGGCAGTGCGACGGTGGGCAGTCGATGGTGACCGACCGTGACCGCAAGCCGATCGGCGATGTGGTCCTCGGCCGTAGGCAGGTCGACACGGACTCGGCTGCGGACACGTCGATGCTGCCGGTCGAATACGAAGTCATCGCTCTTGCAGGCAATGTCACGGCCTCGGACGTGTTGCCCACGGGCCGGCAGTTGCGGTCGACGCCCGGGCTGCGCGCGCAGCCGGGCCTGCCCGTGTGTCAGCTGCGCCGCTCGACCGGGCAGCGCTGCGGGCCGGTCGGCACGGTCACCAACGGCCGTTTCGCCATCCCCGACATGGTCGTGGACGGTCGCGACTTCGGCGGCCCGGTCTACGCGCTGACCGACGACAACAAGGCCGTCATCGTGGGGCTCTACGAGGGCATGTGGAGGGCCTCACCCCAGTTCGAGTCGTGGCAGGCGGTCATGGCGCAGGTCTACATCGACAGCCACTCCTACAGCGGGCAACAACAGCTGCCCGCTCTGCGCATGATCAACTGGCGCACCGCCGCTCGCGCTGTGGCGGCGCCGTAGCCGTCCCGTCGTCACCCAGGGACGTCGCGCGGCGTGTTTCCCCCGACACAGAACGGGAATCCGCCGCCGGTGAATGTTTTCGATCTTGTGGCGCTGCCCTTCCAGTGGGGCTCCGCGATCCGGGGCAAACGGATCTTTCATCCGAGCGGGGTGCTGGCGAGGGGCTTCATCGAACGCATCGCCCCGGCGGGTCAGGGCTTGCCGATCCCCTCGTCGGAGATCGTTGCCCGGGTATCCAAGGCCAGCGGCACACCGGGCGCGCTGCCCGACTTCGTCGGCCTGGCTTTCCGGTTGACGCCCCCGGAGCCGGCGGGAAAGCCGTGGGACATCTTGCTCGTGTCCGCCGGGTCGGGGGTGCTGTCCCGGGCGGTGGCGCTGCGGCCGACCGCGTCGTGGAACGGACAGACACTGACCACCCTGATGCCGTTGCACTATCAGAACCACAATTGGTGGCTGCGGGCCCGCACCCCGAGCGACATCGACGGCCTCGGCTTGTCGCTGGCCAACGTCCGCAACCGTCTCGAACGCGGCAATATCGAGATCGCGCTCGACCAAGCCTGCGGCAGAGGGCATTTCACCCCGGTGGGCCACTTGACGCTGACCGCGGTCGTCGACGACGAACAGCATCGCGACGTGTCGTTCGATCCCGTCGTCAACACCGCGCCGGGCCTGAGCCTGCACCCGCGGTGGCTCGCCGACCTGCGCGCCCGCGCGTATCGGCAGAGCCGTGACGGCAGGGATGCCGATGAGTAACCGGGCGTAGGAAAGGGGGTAGCCGGTGCCCAAGCGCATCGTGATCACCGGGGCCAGCGGCAACGTCGGCACCGCCTTACTGCGCCGGCTCACCGCCGACGACTCGGACTATGAGATCGTCGGAATCAGCCGGAGGCGACCGCCTTCGGACGACGTGTACCGGTCCGCCCACTGGCACGAGCTGGACCTGGCCGACTCGGGCGTGGAGCTCGAGCTGCTCAAGGTCTTCCGCGGGGCCGCGTGCGTGGTCCATCTGGCGTGGGGTTTCCAGCCCACACGCAACAGGCGTTATTTGGACGCGGTCGGGGTCAACGGCAGCGCGGCGGTATTGAGCGCGGCACACAACGCGAAAGTGCCGCACCTGCTGCACATGTCGTCGGTGGGGACCTACGCCGCCGGGCGATACGGGCAGAAGGTCGACGAGACCTTCTCGACCGCGGGCATACCATCCTCCGCGTACAGCAGGGCGAAATCCGCGGTGGAGCACATGCTCGACGGCTACGAGGGGCACAACCCCGACGGGGTCGGAATCACCCGGATGAGGCCCGGTTTCATCCTGCAGCGCGACGCCGCGTTGGGCCTGCGACGCTACACCCTGCCCGCCTACGTGGACCCGCGTTGGGTGCGCTGGTTGCCGCTGCTACCGCTGGACCGCTCGCTGAGCGTGTCCATCGTGCACGCCGACGACGTCGCCGACGCGTGCGTCAAGGCGATCGAGCGCCGCGCACTCGGGCCCTTCAACCTGGCCGCCGAACCGCCGGTCGGCCGCGATGACATCGCAAAGGCGTTGCGGGCACGCCCGATTCACGTGCCCTCCCCGCTACTGGGGCTGTTGGTGGCGGCGTCGTGGCGGGCCAGGTTGCAACCCCTCGATCGTGGCTGGCTGGACATGGCGTTTTCGTTGCCGCTGCTGGGCACCGACCGCGCGCGTAACGTTCTCGGATGGTCGCCGCGGTGGAGTTCCGAGGCTGCGCTGGCCGACCTGGTCGACGGGTTCTTGCATACCTGGGGAACCCAGAGCCCCGTCCTTCGTGCGCGTTCGTGCGCCGAGGCCATCAGCCGCGACCTTCACGAAGGCCCGCTCACCGTCCGCCGGGTGCCCTAACCGTTGACTGCCCGCGGCCCAACAGGTGACGCAGCGCCTGGGTCAGGTCGGGTTGACGGAACCGGTGCCCGGCCGCGACGAGCTTGCGGGGTGCCACCCGCTGGCTCGCGCAGGCCAGTTCGCGGGCGCCCTGCCCCCCGAGCAGGAGGCGAGGCCCCAGCGACGGCACCGGCAACACGGCCGGCCGATGCAGCACCGCCGCCAGGGTCGACGTGTACTCCGCGTTGCGGACGGGTTGCGGCGCAACGGCATTCACGGGCCCCGACAGCGCCGTGTCCCACAGCGCGCGGTGATACACATCGACCAGGTCGTCGATTCCGATCCAGGACAGCCATTGCCTGCCGTCGCCCAATCGCCCCCCGAGCCCGGCGGCAAACAGCGGACGCATCAGCCTCAGCGTGCCGCCGCGCGGTGACTGGACGATGCCGGTGCGCACCCGCACCACCCGCAGCCCCGCCTCCTGCGCGGGTGCGGTCGCCTCCTCCCAGTCGGCCACCACGTCGGCCAGGAATCCCTCCCCACGGTCGCTGTCCTCGCTCAGCGTGTCGTCGCCGCGGTCGTATCCGTAATAGCCGACCGATGACGCCGAGATCAGCACGGCGGGCCGGGGGTCGGTGCGGGCCAAGAGTTCGGCGAGGCGCCGGGTGGGCCCAATCCTGCTGTCCCGGATGGCATCCCGGTGCTTGTCGGTGAACCGTCCGGCGATGGAGGCGCCAGCCAGATGGATGACCGCGTCGACTCCGGCCAACAGCTGCGGGTCGGGATCCTCGGGGTCCCAACGCCGTTCGTCGGTGTCGCGTGCGTCGCGCCTGACCAGCAGGATGACCCGGTGCCCGCCGGTGCGCAGAAACGCCGTCAGCGCCGAACCGACCAGCCCCGACGATCCGGTGACGGCGATCGTCGATCGCTTCAGACCGTTCTCGGCGGCCAACCGGTGGGCAGCCAAGTCGTCGGCCAGCTGGCGGTGCCGGTAGTCGAACATGGGCCGCAACAGCGATCCCGGCACCGCGGTCTCGACCCGGTCGATCACCCGCGTGCGGTCATCGCCGATGTCTACGAACTCGTGGGTGTGGCGCCAGCGCAACGCCATTCGCGCCGGAAGCGTGGCCAGGCCGTCACCACCGAGGGCGTCGACGAACCGGCGCGGGGGATCGTAGCCGTCCGGCTGATGCACGGCGATCCAGCGCAGGCCGCCGGGCAGCGCCAGCGTCGCCCGCCCGTCCTCGAGCGAGGATGCCTCGGCGATGAGGCGCATCGGCTGCCACGGCGGCGAGAGGCGGTGGAAGGCACCCGGCCTGGCATGCCAATCGAAGACGTCCGTGATCGGCGCGTGCACCACGCTCGAATAGTCCAGGCCCATGCCTGAAACGTTAGAAAGCTCGCTACCGGTCCGGCAAGGCGTGTTCGACGATGGGGAGTCGCGCCTGCGGCTGCCGCTCGCCGCGCTTGGCCGACAGATAGACCTGCGCGGTCTTGTCGGCCACCGTATGCCAATCGAAGTCGGACGTGAGGCGTTCGCGGGCGGCCCGGGCGCGTTGTTGCGCGGCGCGCGGATCGTCGAGGACGGTGCGAATCGCCGCGGCCAGCCGGGTCACGTCCCGGGGCGGGCACGATACGCCGGTCCGACCGTCGATCACCGCCTCGCCCAGCCCGCCGATGTTCGACGTCACCAGGGGAGTGCCGGCCGCGGCCGCCTCGAGCGCCACGATGCCGAACGGCTCGTAGTGGCTGGGCAACACCGCGGCGTCGGCGCGATGCAGTACGGCCAACAGCTCCGCGTGCTCGAGGTGCCCGACGAACCGAATCGCCTTGAACACCCGGTGTTTACGGGCTTGCTCGATGAGCCAGCCCTGCTGGGTGCCCTCGCCGGCGATGGTCAGCGTGGTGCCCGGGTGGGTGCGCCTGACCCGCGGGAGCGCGGCGATGACGTCGTGCACCCCCTTTTCGTACTCCAGCCGCCCCAGGTAAAGCAGTTCGGCCGGCCCCGTGCGCGGCCGCCGCGCCGCGAACGGCCACCGCGCCGTCTCGATGCCGTTGCAGATCACGGTGATCTCGGCCAGCCCCGGACCGAACAGTTCGGTGATCTCGTCGGCCATCGACCCCGAACAGGTGATCAGCGAATCGGATTCGCGCACCAGCCAGGACTCGACCGCGTGCACCTGACGGCTGAGCGCGCCGCTGACCCAGCCGGAATGCCGACCGGCCTCGGTCGCGTGGATCGTGGAAACCATTGGCACGTCATAGAATTGGGCCAGCGCGATCGCCGGATGGGCCACCAGCCAGTCGTGGGCGTGCACGACGTCGGGCCGCCACGCGTGGCTGCTGCCGGGTTTCTTCAGGCTCAGCCCGGCGCGGACCATGGAATGCCCCATCGCGAGCGTCCAGGCCATCATGTCGGTGCCGAAGGTGAACTCGTGCGGATCCTGCGCGGCCGCGATCACCCGAACACCCTCGCTGATCTGGTCGGACGACGGATGGCTGCGGGGATCGGTCCCGGTGGGTCGGCGTGACAGCACCACGACGTCGTGACCTGCGGCCGCCAGCGCGGTGGACAGGTGGTGGACGTGCCGGCCGAGCCCGCCGACGACCACCGGCGGGTACTCCCACGACACCATCAGGATCTTCACTTCGTGGTCCACCTCATCGGGGCAACCTGCGGGCGTCGAGGGCGCCGAAGAGTCCGTCCGCGCGGTTCCACCCCTCCGCCAGGCGCTGCGCGGTGTCGCGCCGCCCGGACGCCAGCGCCCCCGCGATCTCACGGGTGGCGTGCGCGTGCAGGTGGGCGCGGTAGCGGGCGTAGTCGGCGGCCGAATCCTTGCTCACCATGAACGGCCAGTCGCTGGAGACCGTCAGCAAGGTTTCGCGCAGGATCTGGTCGGCGACGTGGTCGCGGGGGATGGGCCCGTCCAGCGTCGCGGTTTGGGACAGCGCCTTGTCGACGGTGCTCAGCGCGGTGTCGACCACTTCGTTGTTGAGCTGCACCAGGTCGGCGACCTGGTCGCCGGCCCACACCTGCCAGTCCTTGCCCGAACCCCACGAGCTGGGCGGCAGGGCCACCGGGCTACCGACGAAGCCGTCGGCGATCGCGTCGGTCAGGGTGCCCACCCGCACGCCGGCCTCGGGCAGGGCGCGCAGCACCCGCTCCAACCAGGTCGGGCCCTCGTACCACCAGTGGCCGAACAGCTCGGTGTCGAAGGCGGCGATCACATGCGCGGGCCGCCCGATGCGCGCGGACTCGCTCGTCAGGCGGTTGCGGACCGTCTCGACGAAGTCGGCGACGTGAATGTCGACGGCGTGGTCGGCCCGCTCGGGGTCGTAGGGCGCCTTGCCTTCCGAGGGCACGTTGCGGCCGGTGACCCTGGCCGGCTTGAGCCCGGTGAGGTGGTCATAGGTGTGGAAATCGCGATAGGCGGCGTGCCCGGGGTAGCCGGACTTCGGCGACCACACCCGGTAGCTGACCTGCAGGTCGCGCCCGAACGCCACCACGTCGGTGTCGCCGACGGGCCGGCCCAGCGCAGTGTCGCCGTGCAGTGACGGGCCGTCGACCATGAAGTGCGTGACCCCGGCGGCGGCGTAGTCGTGTTCGAGCCCGGGCGCGTACGCGCATTCGGGCGCCCAGATGCCGGTGGGGGTGTGCGCCAGCCGCTGCCCGGCGTCGGCCAGCCCCTCGCGCAGGGCGAACTCGCGCAGGCGGGGGGCGAGCAGCGGTTGGAACGGGTGGGCCAGCGGCCCGCCGAGCAGCTCCACCGTGCCGGCGTCGAGCAACCCGCGCAGCGGCGCGCTGCCGCCGTGCCGCCATAGGGTGGCGAAGTCCTCAAGGGCGTTCTCGGCCTCCGCCTCCTCGCGAATCCCCAAGGCGCGCAACGCCTCCGGCGTGCACGACTGATAGCCGGCCGACTTCGATCGGGGAATCGACCGCACACTGGCCGCCTCGGCTGCGCGCAGCCGCCAGTTCGCCAGCCAATGATGCATGCCGCCAAGGCAATACGGGTCGTCGAGTTGCGCGTTCACCACCGGCGTGACGCCGAGCGTGATCAGTCCCTGGCGGTCCTCGCCGGCCAGCGTGTTCAGCACGCGCATCAGCGGCAGGTAGGCCGCCGCCCAGGATTGATACAGCCATTCCTCACCGACCGGCCAGCGGCCGTGGTGGGCCAGCCACGGAAGATGGGTGTGCAAAACCAGGGTGAACAGGCCGGGGACCCGGTCTGGCGTCGAGTTCACGGCGCTACCGCGATTGCGATCAGGTCGAGGCTGTCGTCGATGTGCCGGCCGGTCGCCGCGCCGGATCCGCTTTCTACGAGTTCGAAGTCGTCGGTGGTGACCGCGGCGACGTCCGCCGCCAGGTCGGGTGGCCACGGGGCGTCGGTTACCGCGCGCGCGATCTGCGCGTCGATGATCGAACCGCCGTGCCGGGCGTCCATCTCCTGCAGCCGCGGACCGTGGAACAGGCCGCTGATCGACACGTCCGAAAAACCGCCGGCGATGAGCAGCTCAGCCATCTCGTCGGCGTTGAGTTCGCGGGTGTGGAACGGGTTGATCGGGGTGTCGCGCCCGGGCGAGAAGGTGATCCGGTTGGGCGTCGACATCATCAGCAGCCCCGACGGTCGCAGCACCCGCGCGCACTCGGCGACGAATTGTGTTTGGTCCCACAGATGCTCGATGACCTGGAAGTTGACCACAATGTCCACCGACGAATCGGGCAGCGGGAGCCGCGCGAGGTTGGCCTGCATGACGTCCACCCGGGGGTAGCGGGCGCGGACGTGGGCCACGGCGGACTCGTCGTAGTCCACCGCGATGACGCGGCGAGCGACGCCGGCGATCAGGTCGGCGCCGTATCCCTCGCCGCAGCCCGCCTCGAGCACCTCGCGGCCCACGCAGCGCTCGGCAAGCCGCTGGTAGACCACCTCGTGGCGCCGAAACCAGTAGTTTTCGATGTCCAAACCCGGGATGGTGCGCTCGCCCGTCAGCATCATCACCGCGTCGCCCACCGACGCGGTGACGCCGGGGGTGTGCGGGGGGAGGTCAGGTACCGGTGCGCTCATTGCATAGGCAGGCTAACGCGAAGTGTCGGATTCGCGAACCACACAAGTGGGTAACCCCGCGCGCGCAGGGGGAGGCGGGCCGCAAGAACCTGCAGCACTACCAGCTATGGTGTGAAGGCATACCGCACAAAGTTACCGGGTAGTAACACGGCTGTGCGTTGCGAAAAACGCGTACCGAGGTCTCGCAGTCGAGCGCTGCGGACCCCTTCGAGGAGGACGAACCACACTCATGACGAACATCGTGGTCCTGATTAAGCAGGTCCCAGACACTTGGTCAGAGCGCAAGCTGACAGACGGCGATTACACGCTGGACCGCGAGGCCGCCGACGCGGTGCTGGACGAGATCAACGAGCGCGCGGTAGAAGAGGCCCTGCAGATCCGGGAGAAGGAAGCCGCCGACGGCGTCGAGGGGTCGGTGACCGTGCTGACCGCGGGTCCCGAGCGCGCCACCGAAGCGATCCGCAAGGCCCTGTCGATGGGCGCCGACAAGGCCGTCCACCTCAAGGACGACGGCCTGCACGGCTCCGACGTGGTGCAGACCGGGTGGGCGCTGGCCCGCGCGCTGGGCACCATCGAGGGCACCGAGCTGGTGATCGCCGGTAACGAGGCCACCGACGGCACCGGCGGGGCGGTCCCGGCCATCATCGCCGAGTACCTGGGCCTGCCGCAGCTCACCCACGTGCGCAAGCTCTCCCTCGAGGGCGACAAGGTGACCGGCGAGCGCGAGACCGACGACGGCGTCTTCAACCTCGAGGCCACGCTGCCCGCGGTCGTCAGCGTCACCGAGAAGATCAACGAGCCGCGCTTCCCGTCGTTCAAGGGCATCATGGCCGCCAAGAAGAAAGAGGTCACGGTGCTGACCTTGGCCGAGATCGGGGTCGAAAGCGACGAGGTCGGGCTGGCCAACGCCGGATCCACCGTGCTGTCGTCGACGCCGAAGCCGCCGAAGACCGCGGGTGAGAAGGTCACCGACGAGGGCGAGGGCGGCAACCAGGTCGCCCAGTACCTGGTCGCCCAGAAGATCATCTAATTCGAGCACCCCATCGAAGACCATTCCTGAGACGAGAAGAGCGATATAACCATGGCTGAAGTATTGGTGCTCGTGGAGCACGCCGAAGGTGCGCTGAAGAAGGTCACCTCCGAATTGATCACCGCCGCCCGCGCGCTGGGCGAGCCCTCCGCCGTCGTGGTCGGGGCGCCGGGGACGGCCGCCCCGCTGGCCGACGGGCTGAAGGAGGCCGGCGCCGCCAAGATCTACGTCGCCGAGTCCGACGACGTGGACAAGTACCTGATCACCCCGGTGGTCGACGTGCTTGCCGCGCTGGCCGAGTCGAACGCGCCCGCGGCCGTGCTGCTGGCCGCCAACGCCGACGGCAAGGAAATCGCCGGCCGGCTCGCGGCCCGGATCGGTTCCGGTCTGCTGGTCGACGTGGTCGAGGTCAAGGAGGGCCCCAAGGCCATCCACTCGATCTTCGGTGGCGCGTTCACCGTCGAGGCCCAGGCCAACGGCGACACCCCGGTGATCACCCTGCGCGCCGGCGCCGTCGACGCCGAGCCGTCCGCCGGAGCCGGCGAGCAGGTCACCGTCGAGGTCCCGGCCCCCGCCGAGAACGCCACCAAGATCACCGCCCGCGAGCCCGCGGTCGCCGGTGACCGCCCCGAGCTGTCCGAGGCCACCATCGTGGTCTCCGGCGGTCGCGGCGTGGGCAGCGCGGAGAACTTCAGCGTGGTCGAGGCCCTGGCCGACTCGCTCGGCGCGGCCGTCGGCGCGTCTCGTGCCGCCGTCGACTCCGGCTACTACCCGGGCCAGTTCCAGGTGGGCCAGACGGGTAAGACGGTCTCGCCGCAGCTCTACATCGCGCTGGGCATCTCCGGTGCGATCCAGCACCGCGCCGGGATGCAGACGTCCAAGACCATCGTCGCGGTCAACAAGGACGAAGAGGCACCCATCTTCGAGATCGCCGACTACGGCGTGGTGGGCGACCTGTTCAAGGTCGCCCCGCAGCTGACCGACGCGATCAAGGCACGCAAGGGCTGAGCTTCTCGGCCTCGAAGAGCCCCCGGCGCCGCGGCGCCGGGGGCTTTCTTGTGTGCCACGCCCGTCCGGTGCGTCACACCGGCCCCACCAGTCCCCGGCCCAGGGGGATGTGCCGTTGTGCCCACCTCCGAGCGACAACCGCAACGGCGGCCGTCGTTGTCGCTCGGAGGTGGGCACAAAGCTCCTCCCGCCTTCCAGTGATCCGAGTGACGGATGGGACGACGGCGCCCCCGCGTCGTCGGTTGGCTCGGTCTCATTTCGTCATCTGACGTGCACCGACACGTCACAGCGCCGATGCCGACCCGCTCACCGGCTACGCCACGTTGTGTCTCATGAGCATCGCTTCTGTCCTCATCCCCGCCGACAAGCTCAGCGGCGCGTCGACCACGCCGCGCTACTCGCTGTTGCTGTCCACCGATCCCGGCCTGATCGAAGCGGCGCAGCGACTCCGGTATGACGTCTTCACCAGCACCCCCGGCTTCGCCCTGCCGCCGGACGGCGGGCACGGATCGGACCGGCGCGACGAGGACCGCTTCGACGAGTTCTGCGACCACCTGCTGGTCCGGGACGACAACACCGGTGAGCTGGTGGGCTGCTACCGCATGCTGGCGCCGGCGGGCGCCATCGCGGCCGGCGGGCTCTACACCGCCACGGAATTCGACATCCGCGCGTTCGACCCGCTGCGGCCGTCCCTGGTCGAGATGGGGCGCGCCGTGGTGCGCGACGGGCACCGCAACGGCGGCGTG
Source organism: Mycobacterium intracellulare ATCC 13950 (assembly GCF_000277125.1). Classification (NCBI taxonomy): domain Bacteria; kingdom Bacillati; phylum Actinomycetota; class Actinomycetes; order Mycobacteriales; family Mycobacteriaceae; genus Mycobacterium; species Mycobacterium intracellulare. The sequence goes on along the minus strand of NC_016946.1, from coordinate 3,935,992 downwards.
GTGCTGCTGATGTGGGCGGGCATCCTGGCTTACCTCGACCGCTACGGCTACGACCACGTCACCGGGTGCGTGTCGGTGCCCATCGGCGACGAGGCCGACGATCAACCGCCGGGCAGCCGGCTGCGCGGCGTCCGCGACGTCATCCTGGCCCGTCACGGCGCGCCCGCGCACCACCGGGTGCGGCCACACCGCCCCGTCGTCGTCGACGGGACCGCGCTCGACGACATCCCGGCGCCCGCGCGGCCCTCGGTTCCGGCGCTGCTGCGCGGCTACCTGCGGCTGGGCGCGCGGGTGTGCGGGGAGCCCGCGCACGACCCGGATTTCGGTGTCGGTGACTTCTGCGTGCTGCTGGGCAAACAGCACGCCGACACCCGATACCTGAAACGCCTCCGCTCGGTGTCGGCCGCCGCGGAGATGGCGGGGAAATGACCGGCATCGCGCACTCCTGGCTACCGCGCGCCTCGTGCGGCGCCGGCTGCGTGCGCCCCGGCGACGCGGTCGCCTGCCCGCCGCCGCTGGTGGCGCTGCGGGTCACGCTTCGCCTGCTGCTGGCGCTGCTGCTCGCGCCGGGGCTGCCGCTGCTGGCCCTGCCACTGCCGGGCCGCACCCGCGTGCAGCGCATCTATTGCCGGCTGGTGCTGCGCTGCTTCGGTGTCCGGATTGCGGTGTCGGGCAACCCGATTCGCAACCTGCGCGGTGTGCTGGTGGTCAGCCCGCACATGTCGTGGCTCGACGTCTTCGCGATCGGCTCGGTGTTGCCCGGGTCGTTCGTCGCCCGTGCCGACATGTTCAGCGGGCCGGCGACCGCGATCGTGGCCCGCGTCTGCAAGGTCATCCCGATCGAGCGGTCCAGTTTGCGGCGGCTGCCCGGCGTGGTGGACGCCGTCGCCCACCGGCTGCGCGCCGGGCAGACGGTGGTGGCGTTTCCGGAGGGCACCACGTGGTGTGGTCGCGACTGCGGGGCGTTCTATCCGGCCATGTTCCAGGCCGCGATCGATGCCGGACGGCCGGTGCAGCCCCTGCGGCTGACCTACCACCACATCGATGGCGGCCTCTCGACGGTGCCGGCCTTCGTCGGCGACGAGACCCTGCTGGGCTCGATCCGCCGGCTGCTCGCGCAGCGCCGCACGCTGGCGCGGGTGCACGTCGAGTCGCTGCAGCTCCCGGGGACCGATCGGCGTGCCCTGGCCGGCCGCTGCCAGTCGGCGGTGGGCGCCGGAACGGCCCGGGGCGCTGGTCACGGGCGCGTGCTGGTGGCCTGAGCCCACCGGTGGGCCGGTATCGTGGGTCGCGTCATGGTCTATTTGGATCACGCCGCCACCACCCCGATGCACCCCGCCGCCGTCGAGGCGATGACGGCTGTGCTGGGCACGGTGGGCAACGCCTCCTCGCTGCACACCAGCGGCCGGGCGGCGCGGCGCCGCATCGAGGAATCCCGAGAACTGATTGCCGACAAGCTGGGGGCGCGTCCCTCGGAGGTGATCTTCACCGCCGGCGGCACCGAGAGCGACAACCTGGCCGTCAAGGGCATCTACTGGGCCCGGCGCGACGCCGAGCCGCGGCACCGGCGCATCGTCACCAGCGAGGTCGAACACCACGCCGTGCTGGACTCGGTCAATTGGCTCGTCGAGCACGAGGGAGCCGAAGTGACGTGGTTGCCGACCGCGCCCGACGGCTCGGTGTCGGCGGCGGCGCTGCGCGAGGTGCTCACCCACCACGACGATGTCGCGCTGGTCTCGGTCATGTGGGCCAACAACGAGGTCGGCACCGTGCTGCCCGTCGCCGAACTCGCCGCCGTCGCAGCCGAATTCGGGGTGCCGATGCACAGCGATGCCATTCAGGCGGTGGGGCAGTTGCCGGTGGACTTCGCCGCCAGCGGGCTGTCGGCGATGAGCGTGACCGCGCACAAGTTCGGGGGCCCCGCGGCCGTGGGTGCGCTGCTGTTGCGCCGCGACGTCGCGTGCGTGCCGCTCGCACACGGCGGCGGCCAGGAGCGCGACATCCGTTCGGGGACGGCCGATGTCGCCGGTGCGGTCGGAATGGCCGCGGCGGCCCGGATCTCGATCGACGGGCTCGAGGTCAACAGCGCCCGGCTGCGGGCGCTGCGGGACCGGCTGGTCGACGGGGTGCTCGGCGGCATCGAGGACGTCAGCCTCAACGGTGCCCGCGACCCGCTGCGCCTTCCCGGCAACGCGCACTTCACGTTCCGCGGTTGCGAGGGCGATGCGCTGTTGATGCTCCTGGACGCCAACGGAATCGAGTGCTCGACCGGTTCGGCGTGCACCGCCGGTGTCGCGCAGCCCTCGCACGTGCTGATGGCCATGGGAGCCGACCCGACCAGCGCCCGCGGGTCGCTGCGACTCTCATTGGGGCACACCAGTGTTGACGCCGACGTCGATGCGGTGCTGCGGGTGCTGCCCGGGGCGGTGGAGCGGGCGCGTCGGGCGGCCCTGGCCGCGGCGGGGGCGTCCTAAGTGAAGGTGCTTGCAGCCATGAGCGGTGGCGTCGACTCGTCGGTCGCCGCGGCCCGGATGGTCGACGCCGGACACGACGTGGTGGGCGTGCACCTGGCGCTGTCGTCCTCGCCCGGCACGCTGCGCAGCGGCTCGCGCGGCTGCTGCTCGAAAGAGGACGCCTCGGACGCGCGGCGGGTCGCCGACGTGCTCGGAATACCGTTCTACGTCTGGGATTTCGCGGAAAAGTTCCAGGCGGACGTCATCGACGAATTCGTGTCGTCCTATGCGCGCGGCGAGACGCCCAACCCGTGCGTGGTGTGCAATCAGAAGATCAAGTTCTCGGCCCTGTCGGCGAGAGCCGTTGCGCTCGGGTTCGACACGGTGGCCACCGGCCACTACGCCCGGCTTTCCGGCGGTCGGCTGCGCCGCGCCGTGGACCACGACAAGGACCAGTCCTACGTGCTGGCCGTGCTGAGCGCCGAGCAGCTGCGCCACGCCGCGTTCCCGATCGGCGACACCCCCAAGTCACAGATCCGCGCCGAAGCCGCCCGCCGCGGCCTGGCCGTCGCCGAAAAGCCGGACAGTCACGACATCTGCTTCATCCCGTCGGGCGACACCCGAGCCTTTTTGGGCTCACGCATCGGGGTTCGCCGCGGTGCCGTGGTCAATGCGGACGGGACGGTGCTCGCCGAGCACGACGGCGTGCACGGCTTCACCATCGGGCAACGCAAGGGTCTCGGCATCGCCGGGCCCGGCCCCGACGGTCGCCCGCGCTACGTGACCGCGATCGACGCCGAGACCGCGACCGTGCGGGTGGGGGACGTGGCCGAACTCGAAGTGCGCGAATTGACCGGGCGGGCACCGGTATTCACCTCGGGTGTGACGCCGTCGGGGCCGATCGAGTGCGCGGTTCAGGTGCGCGCGCACGGTGAGACGGCCGACGCCGTGGCCGAACTCGTCGGCGGCGAACTCGTCGTGCGGTTGCGCGTCCCGCTGCGCGGTGTCGCGCCGGGCCAGACGCTGGTGCTGTACCGGCCCGACCCCGACGGGGACGAGGTGATCGGCAGCGCCGTCATCGCCGCGACGTCGCGCTGATCGCGAACTAGCGCGGCACGTTCGCGGCGATGTTCGTCATCACGATGTCGGACACCGATTGCGCGAAGCCGCAGAACGTGACCTCCAGCATGGCCACCGACAGGATCCGGTAGTCGCGGCCGCAACCGCCGGGCCGCAGGTGCAGCGAGGTGCCGTCGGCGTTCCACTCGCCGACGTAGAGCTGCCCACCCGAGCCGTTCGCGCAGTCCCCGACGGTGCCCACCAGGGCGTTGAAGGCGGTCCGCGCGATCTCGGCGTCGCGATAGGCCGCCGCGCCCTCCGAGATCAACGCGCCGTCGGGCGGGTCCTGAAAGGTCGTCTTGTGAAACGCCTCGAGGTCGGTCCCGAAGGTCGCGGTCTCGTCGTAGATGAACCGGCACTCCCGCGGCGCGGTCTGGGCCAGCGCGTCGATGTTCACCGGGCTGGTGCCGTCCATCGAGGGAATGATGGTCAGGTGCTCACCGGCGCCGGTGATCGCACGCATCCGCGACTGGTCCAGCAGGATCGTGTCGACGTTGATGCCCTGCACCACCCTGCGGTTGGTGTCGGGACCCGCGAGCGCCGCGCCGTCCACCACCCGGGTGCACGACACCGCCATCAGCACCGCCCCGCACCACAGCGGCAGCCTCGCCCACTTCGTCCTCTGCGACACCGTTTTTGCACCCCTCTGCGGTTGAACCTACCCGCGGGGACCCTCGGCACACAGCCCCTGCCGACCGGCGGCCCGGGCGACGTCGAATACGGTTGGCCGGTGAGTGTTTTCGCGGGGCCCAGTGGCGTCGGTTCCTGGCCGGGCATCGCGGCGCGGGAGGCCGCCGCCGTGATCGTCGGCGAATTGGCAGGGGCGCTGCCGCACATCGTCGAACTGCCCGCCCGCGGGGTGGGCGCCGACCTGCTGGGCCGGGCCGGGGCGCTGCTGGTCGACGTCGCCATCGACACGGTGCCGCGCGGGTACCGCCTCGTCGCCCGTCCGGGCGCGGTCAGCCGCCGCGCCATCAGCCTCCTCGACGAGGACATGGACGCGCTGGAAGAGGCCTGGGAGGCCGCCGGCCTGCGCAATGACGGCCGCGTGGTCAAGGTGCAGGCGCCGGGCCCCATCACGCTGGCCGCCGAGATCGAGCTGGCCAACGGGCACCGGGCGATCACCGACCCCGGCGCGCTGCGCGACCTCACGTCGTCGCTGGCCGAAGGCGTCGCCGCGCATCGTGCTCAGCTGTCGCGGCGCCTCGAGACGCCGGTGGTCGTCCAGTTCGACGAGCCGTCGCTGCCAAAAGCGTTGGGGGGCGCGTTGAGCGGGGTGACGGCGCTCAGTCCGGTCGCGCCGCTCGACGAGGCTGTGGCCGGCGGCCTGCTCGACGCCTGCGCCGAGACGGTGGGCGGCGAGGTGGCGCTGCACTGCTGTGCACCCGGCGTGCCCTGGGACCTGTTGCAGCGCAGCGCATTCAGCGCGGTCTCGGTCGATCCGGGCGCCTTGAGCGCGGCGGATCTCGACGGCATCGCCGCGTTCGTCGAGTCCGACCGCGCCGTCGTGCTGGGCGTCGTCCCCGCTAGCGCCCCGGCGCGGCGGCTGTCGGCGGAGGAGGTCGCCGGTGGTGTGGTCGCGGTGACCGATCGCCTCGGCTTCGCCCGCTCGGCGCTGCGCGAACGCATCGGCGTCACCCCGGCCTGTGGTCTGGCCGGCGCCACCCCCGCGTGGGCCCGCACCGCGATCGAGCTCGCCCGCAAGGCCGCCCAGATGTTCGCCGAGGATCCCGACGCCATCAAATAGGCAACCGAGGGGTTGCGTTTCATACCGCGCCGTGCTGAACTAATAGGCAACCAGGAGGTTGCATATGAAGATCGAGAAGCAGGTGGTGCTGCGCGCGCCGCTGGAGCGGGTGTGGCGGGCCATCAGCGACGCCGAGGAGTTCGGCCGCTGGTTCGGGGTGCGCTTCGACGGGCCGTTCGTCGCCGGGACATCGGTGACCGCGGCGATCAGCCCGACCACCGTCGACGGCGAGGTCGCCAAGCGCCAACAGTCGCACGCGGGCGTGACGAGCACCTGGCAGATCGTCGCCGTCGAGCCGCGGCGGCGGTTCGCCTACCGCTGGCATCCCTTTGCCATCGACCCGGAGGTCGACTATGAGGGCGAGCCGACCACGCTGGTCGAGTTCACCCTCGCCGAGCAGTCCGACGGGGTGCTGCTGACCATCACCGAATCCGGTTTCGAGGCCATTCCGGAGGCCCGCCGCGGCGCGTCGTTCGAGGCGAACGGCGAAGGCTGGGCGATCCAGACCACGCTGGTGCGCAAGTACATCGAGGGCGTCCGGGTATGAGCGGACGAGTCGCCGTCGGCGCCCCGATCTTCGGTGCGCTCGGTGACCCGAACCGGCTGCGCATCATCGTGCGGCTCTGCGATCAGGGCCCGAGCTCGACGTCGCAGGTCACCAGCGTCGTCCCGGTCACCCGGCAGGCGGCGAGCAAGCACCTGCAGCTGTTGGAGTCGGTCGGGCTGGTCACCAGCAGCCGGCGGGGGCGCGAGCGCGTGTGGACGGTGCAGACCGGGCCGTTGGCGTCGGCCAGCGACTACCTCGACCAGTTGTCCCGCCGGTGGGATGCGGCCCTGGATCGGTTGCGGTCCTTCGTGGAAGACGGAGTGGAGGATTGAGTCGAGCGCGCCGGGTTTTGCGTCGGTGTCCTCGGATAGCCTGCCAAGGTGAGCTCAGCAGAAGCTGATTCGGTAGCGCCCGAGGTCCGGCGGCAGTGGCAGGACCTGGCCGAAGCGGTCCGGGAACACCAGTTCCGCTACTACATCAAGGACGCGCCGATCATCTCGGACGCCGAATTCGACTCGATGTTCAACGAGCTCCTCGCGCTGGAGGAGCGCCACCCGGAGCTGCGGGTCGCCGATTCGCCGACCCAGCTGGTCGGCGGCGCGGGCTTCGCCACCGACTTCGCCGAGGCGCAGCACCTGGAACGCATGCTGAGCCTCGACGACGTCTTCGACCGCGACGAGCTGGTGGCCTGGAGCAACCGCGTCGAGAACGAGGTCGGCAAGGAACCGCATTACCTGTGCGAACTCAAGATCGACGGGGTCGCGCTCTCACTGGTGTACCGCGACGGCCGGCTGGAACGCGCCGCGACCCGCGGGGACGGCCGCGTCGGTGAGGACGTGACGCTCAACGCGCGCACCATCGACGACGTGCCCGAGCGGCTGTCCGCCGGCAAGGACTTCCCGGCGCCGTCGCTGCTGGAGGTGCGCGGCGAGGTGTTCTTCCTGCTCGCCGATTTCGAGGCGCTCAACGCCAGCCTGGTCGAGGACGGCAAGGCCCCGTTCGCCAACCCGCGCAACAGCGCCGCCGGGTCGCTGCGCCAGAAGAACCCGGCCGTCACCGCCCGGCGCAAGCTGCGGATGATCTGCCACGGCATCGGCCGCACCGAAGGGTTCGCCCCGAAGACCCAGCACGAGGCCTACGCCGCGCTGAAGGCCTGGGGGCTGCCGGTGGCCGAACAGACGGCACGCGTGCGCGGCCTCGCCGCGGTCGAGGAGCGGATCGGCTACTGGGGAGAGCATCGCTACGACCTCGAGCACGAGATCGACGGCGTGGTGGTCAAAGTCGACGACGTCGCGTTGCAGCGCAGGCTCGGCACCACGTCGCGCGCGCCGCGCTGGGCCGTCGCCTACAAGTACCCGCCCCAGGAGGCGCAGACCAAGCTTCTTGACATCCGCGTCAACGTCGGGCGCACCGGGCGCGTCACGCCTTTTGCCTTCATGACGCCGGTGAAGGTGGCCGGGTCCACCGTCGGGCTGGCCACCCTGCACAACGCCGCCGAGGTCAAGCGCAAGGGCGTGCTGATCGGCGACACCGTGATGATCCGTAAAGCCGGCGACGTCATCCCGGAGGTGCTGGGCCCCGTCGTCGACCTGCGCGACGGCTCCGAACGCGAATTCGTCATGCCCACAACGTGTCCCGAGTGCGACACCCCGCTGGCACCGGCCAAGGAGGGCGACGCCGACATCCGCTGCCCCAATGCCCGGTCCTGTCCGGCGCAACTGCGGGAGCGGGTGTTCCACGTCGCCGGTCGCGGGGCGTTCGACATCGAGGGGCTCGGCTACGAGGCCGCCATCGCGCTGCTCAAGGCCGAAGTGATCGCCGACGAGGGCGACCTGTTCACGCTGACCGAGGACGACCTGTTGCGCACCGAGCTCTTCCGGACCAAGGCGGGCACCTTGTCCGCCAACGGCAGACGGCTGCTCGACAACCTGGACAAGGCCAAAAAGGTTGCGCTGTGGCGAGTTTTGGTGGCGTTGTCCATCCGCCACGTCGGGCCGACGGCGGCGCGCGCCCTGGCGACCGAGTTCGGCGACCTGGACGCCATCGTGTCGGCCTCGACCGAGCGGCTCGCGGCGGTCGAGGGTGTGGGCCCGACGATCGCCGCCGCGCTCACCGAATGGTTCACCGTCGACTGGCACCGCGCGATCGTCGACAAGTGGCGCGCCGCCGGCGTGCGGATGGCCGACGAGCGCGACACCAGCGTGCCGCGCACCCTGGAGGGCCTGACGGTGGTGGTCACCGGGTCCCTCGCCGGCTTTTCGCGCGACGACGCCAAGGAGGCGATCCTGGCGCGCGGGGGCAAGGCCGCCGGGTCGGTGTCGAAGAAGACCGACTACGTCGTGGCCGGGGATTCGCCGGGGTCGAAGTACGACAAGGCCGTCGAGCTGGGGGTGCCCGTCCTCGACGAGGACGGCTTCCGGCGGCTGCTGGCCGACGGTCCGCAAAAAACACCGGCGGAATAACCGATGAGCGGCCGGTACGGCGATTCCACCCGCAGCCTCAAAGCCGTGAATTCCCAAGCGGTTTCGGGCCAGCCCGTCGCGCCGCAGCCGGTGCTCGCCGCCACGTATCACCTTTCGGCCGACGAAACCCTGGACAGCTACGGCCGCGGCTCCAACCCGACGTGGCGGCAACTGGAATCGGCGCTCGCCGAGCTGGAGGGGGCGGCGGGTGCGGTGGTGTTCGGCTCGGGGATGGCGGCCGTCAGCGCGGTGTTGCGGGCCTGGGCGCCGCCCGGGGCGACGGTGGTGGTGCCGGCCGACGGCTACTACCAGGTGCGCCGTCACGCCGCCGAGGACCTGGCGCTTGCGGGGGTCACGGTCGTCGCGGCGTCGAGCTCGCAGATCTATGACGCCGCCGCGCAAGCCGACGTGGTGCTCGCCGAGACCCCCACCAATCCGGCGCTCGACGTGGTCGACCTGCACCGGCTGGCCACCATCTGCCACGGCCGCGGCGCACGCCTGGTCGTCGACAACACCGCCGCCACGCCGCTGGGTCAGCAGCCGCTGTCGCTGGGCGCCGACGCGGTGGTGGCCAGCGCCACCAAGGCCCTGTCCGGTCACAGCGACCTGCTGGCCGGCTATGTCGCAACCAGTCAGCCCGAGTTACTCGCCGCCGCCGAGCGCCAACGCCTGCTCGCCGGCGCGGTCCTGGGCGGGTTCGAGGCGTGGCTTCTGTTGCGCAGCCTGGAAACTGCCGGACTGCGATTCGAGCGCCAATGCCAGAACGCCCGGGCGGTGGCGACGATGCTGGCCGGCCACCCGGCGGTGCGGGCCGTGCGCTACCCGGGGTTGGCGCAGGATCCGGCGCATCCCGTCGCCATGGCGCAGATGCGCCGATTCGGCGGCCTGCTCTCGGTCGAACTGGCCGACGCCGCGGCGGTGCACGCCCTCGTCGACGCCAGCGAGCTGCTGATCGCCGCCACCAGCTTCGGGGGCCTGCACACGTCGGTGGATCGGCGGGCCCGCTGGGGCGACCCGGTCGCCGACGGGTTCGCGCGCATCTCGCTGGGCATCGAGGACACCGACGACCTTGTCGCCGACATCGAACGCGCGCTCATGACCTCCCGATAACGACATATACATGCCGCACCGCCCGGGCGGCTCTATCGTGGGTTCTATGACCCAGACGGCCGAGGAGTGCGCGCAGGCATCGCCGTGGTCGCCGCGCGAGGCCGAGATCCTGGCGGTGACCCTGCGGCTGCTGCAGGAACACGGCTATGACCAGCTGGCGGTGGACGCGGTGGCCAATGCCGCCCGCGCCAGCAAGGCCACGGTGTACCGGCGCTGGCCGTCCAAGGCCGAACTGGTGTTGGCCGCCTTCATCGAAGGCGTCCGCCAGGTGGCCGTCCCGCCGAATACGGGCACGTTGCGCGGCGACCTGCTGAGCCTGGGGGAGACCATCGCCGTCGAGTGCGGGCAGCACGCCAGCACCATCCGCGCGGTGATGGTCGAGGTGTCGCGGCACCCCGCACTCAACGAAGCCCTGCAGCATCAATTCCTCGACCAGCGCAAGGCGATGATTCAGCACGTGCTGCACCAGGCCGTCGACCGCGGCGAGATCACCGAGGACGTCATCACCGACGAACTCTGGGACCTGTTGCCCGGCTACCTCATCTTCCGGTCGATCATCCCCGGACGTCCGCCCACCCGACGCACCGTGCAGGCGTTCGTCGACGGGTTCCTCATCCCGGGCCTGACCGCGGGGCCCGGCGCCTAGGGCGCGAACCGCCAACGCGTCGCCCCGTGGGGCTCGGCGGTTGCGACACCGACAGCGCCCCGGGCCACGAATCGGTACAAATACCACGGCGGCGGCCCCGCGCTCTGGGCGCTGTACGGGGCGGTGACGGCGTCGCCGTCGCGTTCGCAGGGCCAGCCGGAGTCGCGATAGCGCGCCGTGACCTCGTCGAGTTCGCGCACATCGGTGGTCCGGTGGGTTACGCCGTCGAGGACCAGGTCGACTCCGGGAAGGCGGAACGACAGGGTGCAGGCCGGATTGGCGGCCAGGTTGCGGGATTTCAGCGTCGCGGGGCCGCTGGTGAAATAGATGTGGCCGCCGTGTTCGATCGAGCCGATACCCGCCGAGTGGGGGCTGCCGTCCGCCCGGACCGTCCCCAGAAACTGTGGCGTCTCCTCGGACGGCAGGGCCTTCATCGCGTCAAGGGCCCTGGCCCACGGCAGCTCGGCGTCGCCGTAGATGTTCAGGTCGGTTGCCGAAATCGGGTCGGGCAGCATGGTTACTCCTCGCAGGATTGCTCGTACGGAGACTGACCGGTGACGGCGCCGGAATTCATCGCCCGACATGACCAGGGGAAAAATTTCCCCTTGTAAGTACGGTCCCGTACCGTACTGTCATAGCTGTCGATCACGCTGACGACGTTGGCAGCCGCGCTCGCATCGGGCGCGTCCCTGTCACCCGATTTTCGAAAGGCTAACGGGTGAAAGGCTTTTCGTTAGCACCCCTGGTGAGGCGGGGGTGGATGGTGATCGTCAGCGTGCTCGTCGTCGCGCTCGCGGGGTTCGGGATCTATCGGCTACACGGCATCTTCGGCTCGCACGACAACACGACGGCCAACAGCGGCCTGGCGGCCGAGATCGTCCCGTTCAACCCCAAGCAGGTGGTCCTCGAGGTTTTCGGCGCCCCCGGCGCGGTGGCCACCATCAACTACCTGGACGTCAACGCCCAGCCGCAGCAAGTCAAGGACGCGCCCCTGCCATGGTCGTTCACCATCACCACCACGGAGCCCGCGGTCATCGGCAACGTCGTCGCGCAGGGCAACGGGGACACCCTCGGCTGCCGCATCACCGTCAACGGTGAAGTGAAAGACCAACGCACGGTTCACAAAGTCGACGCCTACACCTTCTGTCTGGACAAATCTGGATGAGCAACGAACAACAGCCGCGGACCTTTGTGCCGCGCACCATTCGCCGGCTCGCGCTGCCGATCCTGCTGTTCTGGGTCGGGCTCGCCGCCCTCACCAACATCGCGGTGCCGCAACTGGAAGACGTTGGGAAAACCCATAATGTGGCGCTGAACTCGCCCGACGCCCCGTCGCTCAAGGCGATCAAGCGCATCGGTGAAAAATTCCACGAGTTCGACACCGACAGCTCGGCCATGATCGTGCTGGAAGGTGACAAGCCGCTCGGCGCGGACGCCCACCGCTTTTACGACGAGATGATCCGAAAGATCGAGCGGGACAAGAAACACGTCCAGCACGTCCAGGATTACTGGGGCGACACGCTCACCGCGGCGGGTTCGCAGAGCAGCGACGGCAAGGCCGCCTACGTTCAGGTCAACCTCGCCGGCAATCAGGGCTCGGCGCTGGCCAACGAGGGCGTCGGCGCCATCCGCGACATCGTCGAACACATGAAGCCGCCCCCCGGCGTCAAGACCTATGTGACCGGCGCGGCGCCGCTGATCTCCGATCAGTTCGACGTCGGGAGCAAGGGGACCGCCAAGGTCACCGGGATCACGGTGGGGGTGATCGCGGTGATGTTGTTCTTCGTCTACCGCTCGGTGCTCACCACGTTGCTGGTGCTCGCCACGGTCCTGATCGAAATGTCAGCCGCCCGAGGCCTTGTCGCGTTCCTCGGCAACGCGGGAGTCATCGGGCTGTCGACCTATGCGACGAATCTCCTGACGCTCTTGGTGATCGCCGCGGGAACCGACTACGCGATATTTTTCGTCGGCCGCTATCAAGAAGCGCGCGGATCCGGTGAGGATCGCGAAACCGCGTTCTACACGATGTATCACGGCACCACGCACATCGTTCTGGGGTCGGGTCTCACCGTTGCGGGTGCGGTGGCCTGCCTGAGCTTCACCCGGCTGCCCTACTTCCAAAGTCTGGGTGTGCCGGCCGCATTGGGCATCCTCGTTGCGCTGTTCGCCGCGCTCACCCTGGGGCCGGCGATCCTCACTTTGGGCGCCAAGGTGGGGATCTTCGACCCCAAGCGGGCGATCCGGACGCGAGGTTGGCGGCGCATCGGCACCGCAATCGTCCGTTGGCCCGGCGCGGTTTTGGCGTCGGCGTGTGCGCTGGCCCTGATCGGTCTGCTCGCCCTACCCGGATACAAGACGAGTTACGACACCCGGCCGTACATGCCCGCGAGCGCACCGGCCAACATCGGTTACACGGCCGCCGAGAAGCACTTCTCGCGGGCCCGGCTCGAGCCCGAATTGCTGATGGTCGAAACGGATCACGACATGCGTAATCCGGAGAGCATGCTCATCCTGGACAAGGTGGCCAAGGCGGTGTTCCACGTTCCCGGCATCGCCCAGGTGCAGTCCATCACCAGGCCGTTGGGAACCCCGCTGGTCCACAGCTCGCTTGCCTTCGTGGTCAGCAATCAAAGTGCGGCGCAACAGCAAAACCTGACCTACCAACGCGATCGGGCCGACGACGCCCTCAAGCAGGCCAATGAGCTGTCCAAGACCATCAACATCTTGAAGCAGCAGTACGTATTGCAGCAGCAGCTCGCCGGCACCACCCACGAGGAAACCGAAAGTTTCCGCGACACCCTCGGCACGATTCGGGACCTGCGCGACAAGATCGCGAATTTCGACGATTTCTTCCGGCCGGTGCGCAGCTATTTCTATTGGGAAAAGCATTGTTACGACATTCCCGCCTGCTTCGCGTTCCGCTCTCTCTTCGATGCGATCGACGGCATCGATCAACTCACCGAGAAGTTCGAAAACCTCACGGCTTCCCTCGACAAGCTTGACGCGTTACAACCGAAACTGACGGCGCTGATCCCGCCGCAGATCGAGAGCCAGCAGACCAATCGCGATCTGACGTTGGCCAATTACGCGACGCTGTCGGGCATTTACGCGCAGACCGCCGCGGCGATCGACAACGCGACGGCGCTGGGGCGAGCCTTCGACGCGGCCAAGAACGACGACACCTTTTACCTGCCGCCCGAGGTGTTCAACAATCCCGACTTCAAACGCGGGCTGAAGCTGTTCCTGTCACCGGACGGCAAGGCCGCCCGCATGATCGTCACGCATGAGGGCGATCCCGCTACGCCGGAGGGCATTTCGCACATCGATCCGATGGCCAAGGCCGCGCACGAGGCCCTGAAGGGCACGCCGATGGCCGGCGCGCAGATCTATCTCGGCGGCACCGCCGCGACGTACAAGGACATCCCATCCAGGACGGTGCCAAGTACGACCTGATGATCGTGGCCTTCGCGGCGCTGAGCCTCATCCTGCTGATCATGATGATCATCACGCGCAGCCTGATCGCCGCGCTCGTCATCGTGGGTACCGTGGCCCTGTCGCTGGGCGCCTCGTTCGGGCTATCGGTTCTGGTGTGGCAGTACATCTTCGGCGTCCAGCTCTATTGGGTGGTGCTGGCGCTGGCCGTGATCCTGCTGCTCGCCGTCGGATCCGACTACAACCTGCTATTGATCTCGCGATTCAAGGAAGAGATCCATGCGGGCATCAATACCGGCATCATCCGGGCGATGGCCGGCTCGGGCTCGGTGGTCACCTCGGCCGGCGTCGTGTTCGCCGTCACCATGTGTGCGTTCGTCTTCAGCGGTTTCCAGGTCCTCGGCCAGATCGGTACGACCATCGGACTCGGCCTGCTGTTCGACACGCTGATCGTGCGGTCGTTCATGACGCCTTCTGTCGCAAGGCTTCTCGGGCGCTGGTTCTGGTGGCCGCAGCGGGTGCGGCCACGACCGGCCAGCACCATGCTGCGCCCCTACGGCCCGCGCCCGGCGGTTCGTCAGCTGCTGCTGTGGGAGGACGACGACCCGGTGGCGATGTCGTCGGGTGCCCGCTGATCTGGTTGCGGGGGGTCGCGCCCTCCTAGCGCGACATGACTTGGCCCTAACTTGTCGGTGGTGGCTGTGATGATGACAGCATGTCGTCGATCGCGTCCGCTGAGGCTGTGGCTGTGGTGGTCACTGCGAGTGACCGTCTTGAGGTGTTGTTTGGGGAGTTGGCGGAGTTGGCGGGTCAGCGCAATGCGATTGATGGGCGCATTGTGGAGATCGTGGCCGAGATTGATCGTGACGGGTTGTGTGGTGTGACCGGGGCGCGGTCGGTGCCGGCGTTGGTGGCCTGGAAGCTGGGGTGTTCGTCGGGCAACGCGCACACGATCGCTTGAACTACCCCAGGTTTAGTTCCTACTCGGTTGCGAGGGCCGGGGTCGGCTGGCTCGCATGGTGTGAGGTGCCGGTGAGGGCGGCCTCGTACTCGGCGGGTGGAACGTAGCCGAGGCCTTCGTGCAGGCGTTCCTGGTTGTACCAGGCCACCCATTCGGCGGTCGAGAGTTCGACATCATCGATGCACCGCCAGGGCTTGCCGCGGTTGATGAGCTCGGTCTTGTAGGCGGCGTTGACCGCTTCAGCGAGGGCGTTGTCATAACTATCGCCACGCGACCCGACCGAGGGCGCGATCCCCAGTTCAGCCAGCCGGTCGGTATAGGCCAGCGATAGGTACTGGGATCCGCGGTCGGAATGATGAACCAACTCGGATAGATCGGTATTCGACTGCCACACAGCGTGATTGAATGCTTGAAGTGGGAGGTCTTCGGTGCGCATCGTGGCCGAGACCGCCCAGCCAACGATCTTCTTCGTGCACGCATCAGTGACGAACGCGGTGTAACAGAACCCCTGCCAGGTCCGCACGAACGTGATGTCGGCGACCCATAGCCGGTTCGGTGCAGCAGCCCGGAATTGGCGGTTGACCAGATCGGCCGGCCGGATCGCGGCCGGGTCGCTGATCGTGGTGAACACCGGCTTGCCCCGCTGGGCGCCGCGCAACCCGGCCTTGCGCATCAACCGGCGGGTTTGTTCACGGCCCAGCTGCCAACCACGCCGTGTCATCGCCGCGTGCATCTTCTTGACCCCATACACCGAGTAATTCTGCCGGTGCACCGCCTCAAGGTCGGCGATCAGCTGCTCATCGCGGATCTCCCGGTCCGACGGTGGTCGGGTCCGCGCGGCCCGATAACCCCGCGAGGTGAGGAATCCGGGGATAGCTGCCCGCAGCACTCGGCAGATGAGCTCGACCCCGAACTGATCGCGATGAGCATCGATGTAGGCGATCATTTCGTCGCGGGGCGGTCGAACTCCGCGGCAAAAAACGCAGACGCTGACTTCAAAATCTCGTTAGCCCTGCGCAGTTCAGCGTTCTCGCGCTTGAGCTTACGGATCTCGGCATGCTCAGAGCTGGTCATGCCCGGCCGTTCACCAGCATCGACTTGGGCCTTGCGTCGCCACCGACGCACCGACTCCTCCGAAATATTGAGTTTGCTGGCCACAGACTTTATGGCCTCGAACTCCGACACTTCCGAGGCTTCCATCACAGTGTCCAACAACCGCAACGCACGCTGCCGAAACTCCGGCGAATACTGACGGGGCATAGCTTCCAATCCTCCTATAAGGATCGGAACTAAACCCGGGGTAGTTCAGCTGCGATTGCGGCCCGGCTCGAGGAGTTTCCGCGCTGTGTTGAGGGTCTGCGGGAGGGTCGGTTGTCGGCCGATCAGGTCGGGGTGATCGCCGCCCGCGCGGGTGAGGGATCCGATGAGCATTATGCGGAGCTGGCCGCGGTCGCGACGGTCGGTCAGTTGCGTACCGCGGTCAAGCTGGAACCACGACCCGACCCCGGCCCGCGGCCCGAGCCCGAGCCTTCGATCACCAAGTCCTGCGATGAGTGGGGCGGTTGTTATCGGATCACGCTGGGCCATCATGATGCGGCGAAGTTCGATGCGGCGCTGGCCGCGCATCGTGAGGCGCTGATCGCCGAGTGGAAACACGACCACGCAAACGGCGAGGGTTCATCCGATCAGCGGCCCCCGTTGCCGAGCACGGTCGATGCGTTGATGCGCCTGGTCGAGGCGGGTTGGGACGCCGAGGCCACCCGCCGCCCCCATGGGCAGCACACCACCGTGGTGGCCCACCTCGACGTCGGGCAGCGCGCGGCAACCCTGCATTTGGGTCCGCTGCTGTCCGATGCCGAACGTCGCTTGTTGACCTGTGATGCCACCTGTGAGGTCTGGTTCGAACGTGACGGGCAGGTTATTGGGGCGGGCCGGACCACGCGGGTGATCAATCGGCGGCTGCGCCGCGCGCTGGAGTACCGCGACCGCTCGTGTGTGGTGCCCGGTTGTGGGGCCAGCCGTGGCCTGCACGCGCATCACCTGTGGCATTGGGGAGACGGTGGCCCCACGGAGTTGGCCAACCTGGTGCTGGTCTGCCCGTATCACCACCGGTTGCATCACCGGGGCGTTATCACCCTCACCGGACCCGCCGACGCCCTGACCGTGACCGACGAGGCCGGCCGGGTACTGAGCCCGGGATCGTTGGCGCGTCCACCCACTGGGCCCCCGCCCGCGGTGCCACCGTGTCCGGGACCTACCGGCGAGCGGGCCGACTGGTGGTGGTATGACCCCTTCCAACCCCAACCACCACCGACAAACAACTAGCCCGGTCAGTGCTGGCGATCAAACACGTTGGTGCATAACGGAATTCATTCCTACCACACTCGCACCGCCGCCCGCCCGGAACCCCAAGGCCTAGGCTTCGACGGGGTTGCGGCCGATCAGCGCAGCATGGTGGCGACGATCCCGGCGAGGTAGCCCAACCGGGCGACCTCGGACGGCCGGAATTCGGGGCCCGGCCGGCCGAGCACCACGGCGGTGTGCGGGTCTCCCAGCGGGGCCGCGACCATCGTCATGTCCATGTCGCGCCATGCCTTGGGCACCCAGTCGGCGCTGCTGTCCAGCGGCACGGCCCGCTCGAGGGGCAGCCACGGGGCCGTGTCCGCCTTGGTTTCGGGGGCGCCGCGACTGCCGGCGAGGCGCTGCAGCTCGCCGCCGGCACTGCGCAACACCGTGCACCAGCTGACGCGCAGCACCCTGGGCGCCTCGTTGGCCAGCACCTGCAGCCTGGACGCCGTGTCGCCGGCCGCGGCGATGTGGTCGAGCAGCTCGAGCTCGCGGTGCGCCTCCAGCAGACCGGTGTGCGGGCGCACACTGTCCACCCGGACCCCGGACAGTGATTCGGCGGCGGTGATCAGCGAGTCCGGCATCGCCCCCGGCGGCAGCTCGATGACCAGGTCGTCGATCGCGTACCCCGAGCTCCGCTCCACGACGTCGAGCGACAAGATGTCGGCGCCCACCGAACCGAGCGCGACCGCCAGCGACCCCAGGCTTCCCGGACGGTCGACGAGCTCGATGCGCAACAGATAGGAGGGCACGGCCAACACTGTTGCACAGCGATGTGTCGGCGGCATTTCGGCTCGAGCCGGCTCGGGCCCCCTCCGCCGGCAGCGGGCCCGCGGCTAGGCTTTCGGATCGTGTCCCAGATCTCCCGCGACGAGGTAGCGCACCTGGCCCGGCTGTCCCGGCTGGCGTTGACCGACAGCGAGCTCGACAGCTTCGCCGGCCAACTCGACGCCATCCTGACGCACGTCAGCCAGGTACAGGCGGTCGACGTCACCGGTGTCGAAGCGACGGACAACCCGCTCAAGGACGTCAACGTCACCCGCCCGGACGAGCCGGCGCCCTGCCTGACCCAGGCCGAAGCGCTGGCCGAGGCGCCGTCGGCCGTCGACGGCCGCTTCGCGGTCCCGCAGATCCTGGGAGACAGCGAGTGAACGAGATCATCCGGTCCGACGCCGCCACGCTGGCAGCCCGGATCGCCGCCAAGGAGCTGTCGTCGGTCGAGGTCACCCAGGCGTGTCTGGACCAGATCGAAGCCACCGACGATCGCTACCACGCCTTCCTGCACGTGGCGGCCGACGAGGCGCTCGGCGCGGCCGCCGTCGTCGACGAGGCGGTGGCCGCGGGGGAACGGCTGCCGTCGCCGCTGGCCGGGGTGCCGCTGGCGCTCAAGGACGTCTTCACCACGGTCGACATGCCCACCACCTGCGGATCCAAGATCCTCGAGGGCTGGCGCGCCCCCTACGACGCCACCGTCACCTCGCGGCTGCGCGCCGCCGGCATCCCGATCCTCGGCAAGACCAACATGGACGAGTTCGCGATGGGCAGCTCGACCGAGAACTCCGCGTACGGGCCCACCCGCAACCCCTGGAACGTCGACCGGGTGCCCGGCGGCTCCGGTGGCGGCAGCGCGGCGGCGCTTGCCGCGTTCCAGGCGCCGCTGGCCATCGGGACCGATACCGGCGGCTCCATCCGGCAGCCCGCCGCGCTGACCGCGACCGTCGGCGTCAAGCCGACCTACGGCACGGTGTCGCGCTACGGCCTGGTGGCGTGCGCGTCGTCGCTGGATCAGGGCGGCCCGTGCGCGCGCACCGTGCTGGACACGGCGCTGCTGCATCAGGTGATCGCGGGGCACGACACCCGCGACTCGACATCCGTCGACGCGGCGGTGCCCGACGTCGTCGGCGCGGCGAGGGCCGGGGCGGCCGGTGACCTCAAGGGCGTGCGCGTCGGCGTGGTCAAGCAGCTGCGCGGCGAGGGGTATCAGCCCGGGGTGCTGACCTCGTTCGAGGCCGCCGTCGAGCAGCTGACCGCGCTGGGCGCCGAGGTGAGCGAGGTCGACTGCCCGCACTTCGAGTACGCGCTGTCCGCCTACTACCTGATCCTGCCCTCGGAGGTGTCGAGCAACCTGGCGCGCTTCGACGCGATGCGCTACGGGCTGCGGATCGGCGACGACGGCAGCCACAGCGCCGAGGAGGTGATGGCGCTGACCCGCGCCGCGGGCTTCGGCCCGGAGGTCAAGCGGCGCATCATGATCGGCACCTACGCGCTCTCGGCCGGCTACTACGATGCCTACTACAACCAGGCTCAGAAGGTGCGCACCCTGATCGCCCGCGATCTGGACGAGGCGTACCGGTCGGTCGATGTCGTGGTGTCACCGGCGACGCCGACCACCGCGTTCGGGCTCGGTGAGAAGGTCGACGATCCGTTGGCGATGTACCTGTTCGACCTGTGCACGCTGCCACTGAACCTGGCCGGTCACTGCGGCATGTCGGTGCCGTCGGGCCTGTCGCCGGACGACGACCTGCCCGTCGGATTGCAGATCATGGCGCCCGCGCTGGCCGACGACCGCCTGTACCGCGTCGGGGCCGCCTACGAAGCGGCGCGCGGGCCGCTGCCGGCCGCGATCTGACGTCTGCTCGCGCCGGTAGCCCGCCGCCCGGCAAGATAGGGCTATGCGGATCGGAGTGCTCACCGGAGGCGGCGACTGCCCCGGGCTCAACGCCGTCATCCGGGCGGTGGTGCGTACGTGCGACTCCCGGTACGGCTCGTCGGTGGTCGGATTTCAGGACGGATGGCGCGGGTTGCTGGAGAACCGGCGCGTCCAGCTGCACAACGACGACCGCAACGACCGCCTGCTGGCCAAGGGCGGAACGATGCTGGGGACCGCGCGCGTGAATCCCGACAAACTTCGGGCCGGGCTGAACCAGGTCAAGCAGACCCTCGACGACAACGGGATCGACGTCCTCATCCCGATCGGGGGGGAAGGCACGCTGACGGCCGCGCACTGGCTCTCCGAGGAAAACGTTCCCGTGGTCGGCGTGCCGAAGACCATCGACAACGACATCGATTGCACGGACGTGACTTTCGGCCACGACACCGCGTTGACCGTCGCCACCGAGGCAATCGACCGGTTGCACAGCACCGCCGAGTCCCACCAGCGCGTGATGCTGGTCGAGGTGATGGGCCGGCACGCGGGTTGGATTGCGCTGAACGCGGGCCTGGCTTCCGGCGCGCACATGACGCTGATCCCCGAGCAGCCATTCGACGTCGAAGAGGTCTGCCGGCTCGTCAAACGTCGCTTCCAGCGCGGAGATTCGCACTTCATCTGCGTGGTCGCCGAGGGCGCCAAACCCATACCCGGCTCGATTGCGTTGCGGGAAGGCGGGATTGACGAGTTCGGCCACGAGAAATTCACCGGTGTGGCCGCGCAGCTGGGCGCCGAGGTGGAAAAGCGCATCAACAAGGACGTCCGGGTGACCGTCTTGGGTCACGTCCAGCGCGGCGGCACCCCGACGGCATATGACCGGGTGCTGGCCACCCGGTTCGGCGTGAATGCGGCCGACGCGGCGCATGCCGGCGAATACGGCCAGATGGTGTCGCTGCGCGGCCAGGACATCGGCCGGGTGCCGCTGGCCGATGCCGTCCGCCAGCTCAAGCTGGTGCCCGACAGCCGCTACGACGACGCCGCGGCCTTCTTCGGCTAGGCCCGCCGGGCAGATAACCGGTGGTTTCCGGACCCGTGCATAACGGCTATACCGGGGTATGAGCAACCGTGGTGAGAGTCGCGGAGTCGTTCAGCATTCCGTCGGATCGGCGGGCCCACCGGGCCCGGCACCCCACCACCCGCGCCCGCCCAGCTGGCGCGCCGACGCCCGCCCGTCGGCGACCACGGTGCCCCAGCCTCGCGGGCCCGGCCGCCGTCCGCCGGTCCCGCCGCGCCCCGGGCCGGTGCTGGGCGAGACGGCGCTGGATCGCTTCGACCACCCCGAGACCGACGCCAGGCTCAACTGGCGAGGGTTGATCCACCGCGTCACCGGGATCGATCTCGGCCCGGGCAAAAACGCCGCCTACGAGACGGAGTTGCGGGAGCGCATCCGCGCGACCGTGGGCAGTGCTTTTCCGATCGCCGTCCTCAACCTCAAAGGCGGGGTGGGCAAGACCGCGGTAGTCGAGGCCCTCGGGTCGACTTTCGCCGCGGTGCGCAACGACCGGGTGCTCGCACTCGACATCGACGCGGGGGACCTGGCCGAGCGCCACGGCCGTCACAACCCGCACAGCATGGCCGACCTGCTCCGCGGCGGCCCGGCAACGAGCTACGAGGACATCCGGGCGCTGACCTACATGAACGGCTTCGGGCTGGAGGTGCTCGGGCTGCCGGACTACGCCAGCACCGACTGGCGCCTGGAGCGCCGTGACGTTCTGCGGGCGTTCTCGATGCTGAGAAACCAGTATTCGGTGGTGCTGGTCGATTGCGTCAAAGCGCTCAATTCCAGTGTGATGGAGGCTGTTCTGCCGGAGTCGCGGGCCCTCGTCGTGGTCACGAGCACCTCGATCGACGCGATACGCAAGACCCACACCACCCTGGAGTGGCTGTGCCACAACGGGTATCAACGATTGATGGCGTCGACCGTGCTCGCGGTCAATCACGTCGAGCCGGCCAAGGTGGAAGGTGTGGCCGTGACGGAACTCGACCGGCTGTCCGCACGCGTCGCCGCCACCGTGGTGCTGCCGTTCGACCGGCACGTGCACGAGGGCAGGAAGATCGCGCTGGACCGAATGAGCAAGGAGAGCCGGCGCAGCTACCTCGAGATGGCCGCCGTGCTGGCCGGGATGTTCCCGGGCAGGGGAGGAGAGCGCGCTCGCGATCACCACTAGTCTTGATCGGTGGTGACCCGCTTCGCCCGGCTCCGCCGCGCTCGCGATCACCACTAGTCTTGATCGGTGGTGACCCGCTTCGCCCGGCTCCGCCGCGCTCGCGATCACCACTAGGATCGAGCGCATGAGTGTTGCCGCCAGCGCCGACCTGATGGAGTACGACGACGTCATCGCGCGTTTCGATCCGGTGCTCGGCCTCGAGGTGCACGTCGAGCTGTCGACCGTCACCAAGATGTTCTGCGGCTGCACGACCGCATTCGGCGCCGAGCCCAACACCCAGGTGTGCCCAGTGTGCCTCGGGCTGCCCGGCTCGCTGCCGGTGCTCAACCAGACCGCGGTGGAGTCGGCCATCCGGATCGGGCTGGCGCTCAACTGCGAGATCGTGCCCTGGTGCCGCTTCGCCCGGAAGAACTACTTCTACCCGGACATGCCGAAGAACTACCAGATTTCGCAGTACGACGAGCCCATCGCCATCAACGGCTACCTCGAGGCCCCGCTGGAAGACGGCAGCACCTGGCGGGTGGAGATCGAGCGCGCGCACATGGAGGAAGACACCGGCAAGCTCACCCACATCGGCAGCGAGACCGGCCGCATTCACGGCGCGACGACGTCGCTGATCGACTACAACCGCGCCGGGGTACCACTGATCGAGATCGTCACCAAACCCATCGTCGGGGCCGGGGACCGGGCACCGCAGATCGCCCGGGCCTACGTGACCGCGTTGCGGGACCTGTTGCGCGCCTTGGACGTATCCGACGTCCGGATGGATCAGGGCTCCATGCGCTGCGACGCCAACGTGTCG
Source organism: Mycobacterium intracellulare ATCC 13950 (assembly GCF_000277125.1). Lineage (NCBI taxonomy): Bacteria > Bacillati > Actinomycetota > Actinomycetes > Mycobacteriales > Mycobacteriaceae > Mycobacterium > Mycobacterium intracellulare. Next base: position 3,913,492 of record NC_016946.1, on the reverse strand, counting down.
CTGAAGCCGACCGGCCAGGCCGAATTCGGCACCCGCACCGAAACCAAGAACGTCAACTCGCTGAAAAGCGTCGAGGTGGCCGTGCGTTACGAAATGCAGCGCCAGGCCAGCGTCCTGGCCTCCGGCGGCCAGATCACCCAGGAAACCCGGCACTTTCACGAGGCGGGCTACACCAGCCCGGGCCGCGTCAAGGAGACCGCCGAGGACTACCGCTACTTCCCCGAGCCCGACCTGGAGCCCGTGGCGCCCAGCCGCGAGCTCGTCGAGCGGCTGCGCCAGACCATCCCCGAGCTACCGTGGTTGAGCCGCAAGCGAATTCAGGAAGAGTGGGGGATCTCCGACGAGGTGATGCGCGACCTGGTCAACGCCGGCGCGATCGAACTGGTCACCGCCACCATCGAACACGGCGCGTCCAGCGAACAGGCGCGGGCCTGGTGGGGGAACTTCTTGATGCAGAAGGCCAACGAAGCCAACGTCGCGCTCGACGAACTGGCCATCACGCCGGCCCAGGTCGCCGCGGTGGTGGCGCTGGTCGACGAGGGCAAGCTGTCCACCAAACTGGCGCGCCAGGTCGTCGAGGGCGTGCTGGCCGGGGAGGGCGAACCCGAAGAGGTCATGTCCGCGCGCGGCCTGGCGCTGGTGCGCGACGACTCGGTCACCCAGGCGGCCGTCGACGAGGCGCTGGCCGCCAATCCCGATGTGGCGGAAAAGATCCGGGGCGGCAAGGTGGCCGCGGCGGGCGCGATCGTCGGAGCGGTGATGAAGGCCACCCGCGGGCAGGCCGACGCCGCCCGGGTGCGCGAACTGGTCCTGGCGGCCTGCGGCCAGGGCTAGCCCCACCCCAAAGTCGCGAGAGTGCAGTTGTCGACGGCGCGTCTCGGCAGATGCATCGCCAGTTGCACTTTCGCGCAAACCCGGCGCGCGCTACGTCTTGTCGTCGTTGTTGCGCGGGAAGCCGCCGCCCTGCGGGAAGAGCGGGAACACCACGTCGTCCAGTTTCTCGGCGTCGCCCGCCGTCTTGTTTACGGTTGCGCCCCAGACGTTTCCATCCGGTGACATGCGCAGCGCCCACGCGTGCGCGTGCGTGTCCTTGCGCACGACGTCGGGTTCACCGGTGACCGCGCCCGTCGTCGGAGCCAGCCGGACCGCCACCGTCAGCTTGGTGTTGATCAGGTTCACCAGCACGGTGCCGTCCATCGCCGCGCAACCGGCCACGCCGGGTTTGTCCGGCCAGGTCCACACCGTGGAGACGTCCGACGTTTTGGTGATGCGCTGCAACCGATCCGCGGTCGGGGTGCGGTCGGCGACATACAGCGAGCCGTCGACCGGGTCGGTGCACAAGCCGCCGCCCGAACCCACGCCGGACAGCGCCGTGGTGGGCGGGGCCTGACCGACGGTGGTCGGCTGCTCGATGCGCAGCACCTTGCCGGCCAGCGAATTGGGGTCCGCGGCCATCGCCGGGTTACCGGCGTCGCCGGTCAGCACGACCAGCGTGGTGGGGCTGGTGAAGATCAACGCCCCGGTGTTGCCGGTGGCGCCCTTGGGGATCCCGGTCAGGATGTCCTTGGGGATGTCGCCGTCGGCGATGCGAATGACCCGGTTGTCGGTCGGGGTGCTGACGTAGGCGTACATCAGGCGGTCTTGGGTGTAGGTGGGCGACAACACGATGTCCATCAACCCGCCATCCCCGGACGGGTCGACCGGGATGACCATCTTCACCTTCGGCTCGGCGCTGACCGAGATCTCCTTGACCGCTCCGGTGGTGCGCTCGGCGACCAGCGCGGTTTTGCTGTCGGGCCCCATAATCAGCCCGCTGGTGCTCTCCAGGCAGCCCTGCATGACCCCCGGCGCCGGGCAGGCCTTCGGGAACGGGGTGGGCGGCAGCGGCGGCGGCGGGGGCGGCGTCGAGCTCGGCTGCGGCTTCAATTCCGGGGCGGTCGTGAACGGTTGTGATTGCGCGTCGTTGAAGCGCGCGCACCCGCTCGTCACCAGCACGAGGGCACACAGCGCGGCGAACCCGCGCCGCACCGACCGCCCCGATCGCCCTAGTCGCATGACCGTCAGGCTACGGACACCGCCGCCGCCGCCGCCACACGCGTCCCGCTCGCCCGCCGCCGGACCCGCGATCGGATCCCGCTTTCCACCGGGTGCCGACGGGCCCCGAATCGTGCCTTCCGGCCCCTCCAGACGGGCTCGCAGGCCGATTTCGGACCGATCCGGGCGTTTTTGGCGGGCAAACCGTCGATTGCCTGGCGAAAGCGCCGCTCAAATCCCCAATTCGGGGCCAACTGCCCTTACCCTGACACCCGTGACCAGTCAACCGAATGACGCAGATTGGCAGCGGCCGGGCGAATCCCCGGAGTCGACCCCGGGACGCCCCGCCTCGGCGCGCCTGGTCGACCCCGAAGACGATCTGACCCCAGTCGGCTACCCCGGTGACTTCAACCCGTCCACGGGAACCACCACCGTCATCCCCTACGGCGCCGCCGCGGCGATGGCCGGCTCCGGGGCCTCGGGTTACAACCTGCTCGAACACCAGGAGCCGCTGCCGTACGTCCAGCCGCATTCGGCGGCCCGGCACGCGGCGCCGGAGTCCACCGACATCGACGACGACGAGCACGACGACCGGTTGCACGACGTCGGGCGGCGCGGAACCCAGCATCTGGGTTTGCTGGTGTTGCGGGTCGGGCTTGGCGTGGTGCTCGGCGCCCACGGGCTGCAGAAGTTGTTCGGCTGGTGGGGCGGTTCGGGAGTGACCGGGTTCAGGAACTCGCTGTCCGACGTCGGCTACCAGCACGCCGACATCCTCGCCTACGTGAGCGCCGGCGGCGAGCTCGTGGCCGGTGTGCTGCTGGTGCTGGGCCTGTTCACGCCGCTGGCCGCGGCCGGCGCTCTTGCGTTTTTGATCAACGGCCTGCTGGCCACCGTCTCGGCGCGGCCGCACACGCACACCTTCTCGTACTTCCTGCCCGAGGGGCACGAATACCAGATCACCCTCATCGCCGTGGCCGCCGCGGTCATCCTGTGCGGACCCGGCCGCTACGGTCTCGACGCGCGCCGCGGCTGGGCCCACCGGCCGTTCATCGGGTCGTTCGTCGCCCTGCTGGCCGGCATCGCCGCCGGCATCGGCGTGTGGGTGGCGCTCAACGGCGTGAACCCGATCGGCTGAGCTGGGCCGCCGTCACTGATAGGGGTTGGGAACCCGCCCCGCGCTGGCCGCGGTGAGCTCCGGCAGCGTCGAGAAGCTGACCGCCGGCAATCGCAGCTCGGCGCCGCTCTTGAGGCGCGCCCGTGCCCAGGAACCGCGATGGAAACGCAGCCCGTCGATGTCGTCCCAGCGCACCGTCTGGCTGCCCAGCAGCGTGCGGACGGTGACACCGCGGTCGTCGGCGACGGTGCGTAACCGGACGATCATCGCCGACAGCACCACCGGAATGATCAACAGCGGCGCGGACGGCGGCCACAGCATCACCGGGATCAGCAAGCCCAGGGCCAGGAATCCGACCGCGAGGTGCGCGATGGGGGACAGCTTGATCACGAGAGGTGTTCGGGAAGACGAACCGGTAGCCACCCGACCATCATTTCACCCGGGGCGCCCGGCGGATCCCGCGAGCGGCCAGGCGGCGGCGCGCGCCCAACCCGGCTGGTGACGGTGACGGATTTGACTGCTGAGCTGTGCGAAGACTACCGTCGAGCGCTATGGATACCGCCGGAAAGCCCGGGATGCTCGTAGTAATTAGGCGCGTTGGTGCCTGACTTGCCTTTGAGCATTTGAAGCAATCCAGCACCAACGCGCAACCCTCGTGCAGCAGATGAGCTGTCGGGGGTTTTTTGTTGCCCCCGCGAGATTCCCAGAGTGAATAAGGACTGAACGACAGTGAGCGCTCCCACCAGGCGGCCCGCCCCCGACACACCGGGCGCCGCCGACATCGCCACCGACGCGGTGAAGCCGGCCGCGAAGTCTGCCAACGGCAAGCCGAAACGCATTGGGCCCGAGCAACTTACCGGCGCGCAGTCGGTGATCCGGTCGCTGGAGGAACTCGACGTCGACGTCATCTTCGGCATCCCCGGCGGCGCGGTGCTGCCGGTCTATGACCCGCTGTTCGACTCAAAGAAGCTGCGCCACGTGCTGGTCCGCCACGAACAGGGCGCGGGTCACGCCGCCAGCGGCTACGCGCACGCCACCGGCAAGGTCGGTGTCTGCATGGCGACTTCCGGCCCCGGGGCCACCAACCTGGTCACCGCGCTGGCCGACGCCCAGATGGACTCGATCCCCGTCGTCGCGGTCACCGGCCAGGTGGGGCGCACGCTGATCGGCACCGACGCCTTCCAGGAAGCCGACATCTCGGGCATCACGATGCCGATCACCAAGCACAACTTCCTGGTCCGCTCCGGTAACGAGATCCCGCAGGTGCTCGCCGAGGCCTTCCACATCGCCTCCTCGGGCCGCCCCGGCGCGGTGCTCGTCGACATCCCCAAGGACGTGCTGCAGGGCCAGTGCACGTTCAGCTGGCCGCCGCGCATCGATCTGCCCGGATACAAGCCGACCGTCAAGCCGCACAACCGGCAGATCCGCGAGGCCGCCAAGCTGATCGCCGCGGCCCGCAAACCGGTGCTGTACGTGGGCGGGGGTGTCATCCGCGGGGACGCGACCGAGCAGCTGGCCGAGCTGGCCGAGCTGACCGGCATCCCGGTGGTGACCACGCTGATGGCGCGCGGCGCGTTCCCGGACAGCCATCGTCAGCACATGGGCATGCCCGGCATGCACGGCACCGTCGCCGCGGTGGCGGCCCTGCAGCGCAGCGACCTCCTGATCGCGCTGGGCACCCGCTTCGACGACCGGGTGACCGGGAAGCTGGACACCTTCGCGCCCGAAGCCAAGGTCATCCACGCCGACATCGACCCGGCCGAGATCGGCAAGAACCGCCACGCCGACGTGCCGATCGTCGGTGACGTCAAGGCCGTCATCGCCGAGCTGGTCGAGCAGCTCCGCCACGACGGGGTGCCCGGCAAGATCGACATGACCGAGTGGTGGGCCTACCTCGACGGGGTTCGGTCCACGTATCCGCTGAGTTACGGACCGCAGAGCGACGGCAGCCTGGGCCCGGAATACGTCATCGAGAAGCTCGGCCAGATCGCCGGCCCGGACGCCATTTACGTCGCCGGCGTCGGCCAGCACCAGATGTGGGCGGCCCAATTCATCTCCTATGAGAAGCCGCGCACCTGGCTCAACTCCGGCGGCCTGGGCACCATGGGGTTCGCCATTCCGGCCGCCATGGGCGCCAAGATGGCCCGCCCGGACGCCGAGGTCTGGGCGATCGACGGCGACGGCTGTTTCCAGATGACCAACCAGGAGCTGGCCACCTGCGCGATCGAAGGCGTGCCGATCAAGGTGGCGCTGATCAACAACGGCAACCTGGGCATGGTCCGCCAGTGGCAGACGCTGTTCTACGAAGAGCGTTACTCGCAAACGGATCTGGCCACGCATTCGCACCGCATCCCGGACTTCGTGAAGCTGGCGGAGGCGCTGGGCTGCGTCGGGTTGCGTTGCGAGCGTGAGGAAGACGTCGCCGACGTGATCGAGCAGGCGCGGGCGATCAACGACCGACCGGTCGTGATCGACTTCATCGTCGGCGCGGACGCGCAGGTGTGGCCGATGGTCGCCGCCGGCACCAGCAATGACGAGATCCAGGCGGCCCGCGGGATCCGCCCGCTGTTCGACGACGAGAGTGAAGGGCACGCCTGATGAGTCCGCAAACCCACACTCTGTCGGTGCTGGTCGAAGACAAACCCGGTGTCCTCGCCCGCGTGGCCGCGCTGTTCTCGCGGCGCGGCTTCAACATCGAGTCCCTGGCGGTCGGCGCGACCGAGCAGAAGGACATGTCCCGGATGACGATCGTGGTCTCCGCCGAGGAGACCCCGCTCGAACAGATCACCAAGCAGCTCAACAAGCTGATCAACGTCATCAAGATTGTCGAGCTCGACGACGACAACTCGGTGTCGCGGGAATTGGCGATGATCAAGGTGCGCGCCGACGCCGGCACCCGCAGTCAGGTGATCGAAGCGGTGAACCTGTTCCGCGCCAAGGTGATTGACGTTTCCACGGAGGCGCTGACGATCGAGGCGACGGGCGACCGCGGCAAGATCGAGGCGCTGCTGCGGATCCTGGAACCGTTCGGCATCCGTGAAATCGTGCAATCGGGAGTGGTGTCGTTGTCTCGCGGTCCACGCGGAATCGGCACGGCCAAGTAACACACAAGGAGATATTCAACAGTGGCACTAGAAATGTTCTATGACGACGATGCGGACCTGACCATCATTCAGGGTCGCAAGGTCGGGGTCATCGGATACGGCAGCCAAGGGCACGCGCACTCGCTGAGCCTGCGCGACTCCGGCGTGCAGGTGAAGGTGGGCCTGAAGGAGGGTTCGAAGTCGCGGCCCAAGGTTTCCGAGCAGGGCCTGGACGTCGACACCCCCGCCGAGGTCGCCAAGTGGGCCGACGTGATCATGCTGCTGGCGCCCGACACCGCGCAGGCCGACATCTTCAAAAATGACATCGAGCCGAACCTGAAGCCCGGTGACGCGTTGTTTTTCGGTCACGGCCTCAACATCCACTTCGACCTGATCAAGCCGCCCGCCGACGTCACCATCGCCATGGTCGCGCCCAAGGGGCCCGGTCATTTGGTGCGCCGGCAGTTCGTCGACGGCAAGGGTGTGCCCTGCCTGATCGCGGTCGACCAGGACCCGTCCGGCAAGGGTGAGGCGCTCGCCTTGTCCTACGCCAAGGCCATCGGCGGTACCCGCGCCGGCGTCATCAAGACCACCTTCAAGGACGAGACAGAGACCGACCTCTTCGGTGAGCAGGCCGTCTTGTGCGGTGGCACAGAGGAATTGGTGAAGACCGGTTTCGACGTGATGGTCGAGGCGGGCTACCCGCCGGAGATGGCGTACTTCGAGGTGCTGCACGAGCTCAAGCTGATCGTCGACCTGATGTATGAGGGCGGCATCGCCCGGATGAACTACTCGGTGTCCGACACCGCGGAATTCGGCGGGTATCTGTCGGGGCCCCGCGTCATCGACGCCGGCACCAAGGACCGGATGCGGGAGATCCTGCGCGACATCCAGAACGGCGACTTCGTCAAGAAGCTGGTCGCCAACGTCGAGGGCGGCAACAAGCAGCTCGAGCAGCTGCGCAAGGAGAACGCCGAGCACCCCATCGAGGTCACCGGCAAGAAGCTGCGCGACCTGATGAGCTGGGTCGACCGGCCGATCACCGAGACGGCTTAGCTTTTCGGCGCCGAGCGTGCACTCAGGGCGAGTTTTCGTCGATTTTCTCGCCGTGAGTGCACGTTCGGCGGGCTAAGAGGCGAGGCGGCTCAGGACGAGGCGAGGCGATCCGCCGTCTCGACCACCCGGCGGGCCAGGTGCTCGAGGGCTTTGTCGGTGGGCTCGTCGAATTCGTTGATGTTGTCGTGGGTGGTGACCAGGCTGACCCCGTACGGGTTGCCGTCGACGAACTTGCACGCATCCGTGTAGCCCGGCGGCACGATGATGCCGCCGAAATGCATCAGCGTGATGTACAGGGAGAGCAGGGTGGTTTCCTGACCGCCGTGCACGGTGTTGGACGACGTGAAGCCCGCATACACCTTGTCGGCGAGCTTGCCCTGTGCCCACAGCCCGCCCAGCGAGTCGAGGAACGCGCGCAATTGCGCTGCGGGAGAGCCGAACCGCGTCGGTGAACCGAAGATCACCGCGTCGGCCCAGACGATGTCGTCGCCGGTTGCCACCGGAAGGTCCTTGGTGGCCTCGTAATTCGCCGTCCAGGCCGGGTTGTGGGCGAACGAGGCGGGATCCTGGGTTTCGGCGACGTGGCGCAGGCGGACATCGGCCCCTGCCGACTCGGCCGCCGCGGCGACGCGCTGCGCCATCGTGGTGCCGTGTCCGGTGGCCGAGTAATAGATGATCGCGAGTTTGGTCACGGGGCCAGCTTAGGCATGCCGATCCCGAATTCGCGGCGCAACAGCGTGCGCGCGGCGTAGTAGCCGGCCATGCCGTGGACGCCGCCGCCCGGTGGCGTGGCCGCCGAACACAGGTACACCTTGGGAATGGGTGTGCGCCAAGGGTTTAGCCGCGGAGTCGGTCCCGCGATCGCTCGCCAGGCCGAATTGCCGCCCATCCCGATGTCGCCGCCCACATAGTTGGCGTTGTGGTCGCACAGCCGCGCGGCGGGCACCGCGCGTGCGGCCACCACGACGTCGCGGAAGCCGGGCGCGAAGCGCTCGACCACCGCGGTCACGGCCTCCGTCGGATCGACGGTGGACCCCGACGGCACGTGGGCATAGCTCCAGAACGGGCGGCGTCCGTTCGAGTCGATGCGGCCCGGGTCGGCGACGTGCGGAGAGGCGGCCAGCACCATCGGCCATTGCGCGTGCCGGCCGGCGGCGATCTCGGCCTCGGCGCGGGCCATCTGGGCCCGGGTGCCGCCGAGATGCAGGGTGGGGGCCTTTCGTAGCCGCGGGTCCGCCCAGGGGATCTCGTCGGCCAGGACGAAGTCGACCTTGGCCACCCCCGGGCCAAACGTGTAGCGCCGCAACGCTTTGGCGTAGCGCCTCGGGAGGGAGTCGCCGTAGATCCGCAGCAGCGCGGTCGGCGCCGTGTCGAAGGCGACGACCCCGCCAGGCGGCGAAGTGACCTCCGTGCCCGCCGTCAGCTCGCCGCCGTGAGCGCGCAGGTCGGCGATCAGTGCGTCGGTGATCGCCTGGCTGCCCCCCACCGGAATCGGCCAGCCCACCGAATGCGCGAGGGTGGCCAGCATCATCCCGGCACCGGCCGCCGTCAACGACGGCATCCGCGAAATGATATGGGCGGCAACACCGGTGAACAGGGCGCGGGCGTCCTCGCCGGTCAGCGAACCCCACGCCGGGGTGCCCTGGGCCAGCATCCGCACCCCGAGCCGCCACGCCGACGGCACGGAGTTCGGCACCGACCGCTTGTCGCCCAGCAGCAGGGCCACCACGTCGTCGGAGCGCTCGACCAGCGGGCCGAGCAGGCGCCGGAATGAGGCGCCGCCCTCCAATTCGGCGCAGGTGCGGTCCAGGTCGCGGTACGCGATGGCCGCCGGGCGGCCCGGCAACGGGTTGGCGTACGAAATCTCGGGGACCGCCAATTGCACGCCGCGCGCGGGCAGGTCGAACTCCATGAAGAACGGCGATGCCAGCGCCAACGGGTGCACCGCCGAGCAGATGTCGTGCACGACGCCCGCGGAATCGGGATCGGTCGCGGTGCGCGCACCCCCGCCAAACGTCGGTTGAGCTTCGACGACCTGCACTTTCAGGCCGGCCCGGGCGCAGATTACGGCGGCGGTCAACCCGTTGGGTCCGCTGCCGACGATGGTGACGTCCACCCGTCAATTACAGCCGATAGGCTGGCCGGGTGAATTTGCCTGTTGTACTCATTGCCGACAAGCTCGCTGAATCAACCGTCGCGGCCCTGGGCGACCAGGTCGAGGTGCGCTGGGTAGACGGGCCCGATCGCGAGAAACTGTTGGCGGCCGTGCCTGAGGCCGACGCGCTGCTGGTGCGCTCGGCCACCACCGTCGACGCTGAGGTGCTCGCGGCGGCCCCCAAGCTGAAGATCGTCGCCCGCGCCGGGGTCGGCCTGGACAACGTCGACGTGGACGCGGCCACCGAGCGCGGTGTCCTGGTGGTCAACGCGCCGACGTCGAACATTCACAGCGCCGCCGAGCACGCGCTGGCGCTGCTGCTCTCCGCGGCCCGCCAGATCCCGGCGGCCGACGCCTCGCTGCGCGAGCACACCTGGAAGCGGTCGTCGTTCTCGGGCACCGAGATTTTCGGCAAGACGGTGGGCGTCGTCGGGTTGGGCCGCATCGGGCAGCTGGTCGCCCAGCGGCTCAGCGCCTTCGGCACCCACCTGATCGCGTATGACCCTTACGTGTCGCCGGCCCGCGCCGCGCAGCTGGGCATCGAGCTGTTGACGCTCGACGAACTGCTGGCCCGCGCCGACTTCATCTCGGTGCACCTGCCCAAGACGCCCGAAACGGCCGGACTGATCGGCAAGGACGCGTTGGCGAAAACCAAGCCGGGCGTGGTCATCGTCAACGCCGCCCGCGGCGGCCTGGTCGACGAGGCGGCGCTGGCCGACGCGGTCCGCAGTGGCCACGTGCGCGCGGCCGGCCTTGACGTGTTCTCCAAGGAGCCGTGCACCGACAGTCCGCTGTTCGAGCTGCCGCAGGTGGTGGTCACACCCCATCTGGGGGCCTCGACTGAGGAGGCCCAGGATCGGGCCGGCACCGACGTCGCGGCGAGCGTGAAGCTCGCGCTGGCCGGGGAATTCGTTCCCGACGCCGTCAACGTCGGCGGCGGGGTGGTCAACGAAGAGGTGGCGCCGTGGCTGGACCTGGTGCGCAAGCTCGGCGTGCTGGCGGCCACCCTTTCCGACGGTCCGCCGGTGTCGTTGTCGGTGCAGGTGCGCGGCGAGCTCGCATCCGAAGACGTTGAGGTGCTGAAACTTTCGGCTCTGCGGGGGTTGTTCTCGGCCGTCGTCGAGGGTCCGGTGACGTTCGTCAACGCTCCGGCGCTGGCCGAGGAACGCGGCATCACCGCCGAAATCGGCACGGCGTCGGAGAGCCCGAACCACCGCAGCGTGGTCGACGTGCGCGCGGTCGCGCACGACGGCAGCGCGGTCAACGTCGCCGGCACCCTGTCCGGGCCGCAGCTGGTGGAAAAGATCGTGCAAATCAACGGCCGCAACTTCGACCTGCGCGCCCGCGGCATCAACCTGGTGATCAACTACGTCGACCAGCCCGGTGCGCTGGGCAAGATCGGTACCCTGCTGGGCTCGGCCGGGGTGAACATCCAGGCCGCGCAACTGTCCGAGGACGCCGAAGGTCCGGGAGCGACGATCCTGTTGCGCCTGGATCGGGACGTGCCGGGCGACGTGCGGGCGGAGATCGGTGCGGCCGTCGGCGCGAACAAGCTTGAGGTGGTTGATCTTTCATGAGGCGCGCCGGCGACCCGACCACGCGCCGCATGAGCGGCGCCAATGAGGAGGAGCGGCGCCCATGAAGCTGGCGGTGATCGAGGGCGACGGTATCGGGCCCGAAGTTGTGGCCGAGGCCGTCAAGGTCCTGGACGCGGTGCTGCCCGGCGTGGAGAAGACCAGCTACGACCTGGGGGCGCGGCGTTACCACGCCACGGGTGAGCTTCTGCCGGACTCGGCGGTCGACGAGCTGCGCGCGCATGACGCCATCCTGCTCGGCGCCATCGGTGACCCGTCGGTGCCCAGCGGCGTGCTGGAGCGAGGTTTGTTGCTGCGCTTGCGTTTCGAGCTGGATCATCACATCAACTTGCGGCCCGGGCGGCTGTACCCGGGTGTGAACAGCCCACTGGCCGGCAACCCCGACATCGACTTCGTGGTGGTGCGCGAGGGGACCGAAGGTCCCTACACCGGCACCGGCGGCGCCATCCGCGTCGGAACGCCCAACGAGGTCGCCACCGAGGTCAGCCAGAACACGGCTTTCGGCGTGCGACGCGTGGTGGCCGACGCGTTCGAGCGGGCTCAGCGACGCCGAAAGCACTTGACCCTGGTGCACAAAACCAACGTGCTGACCTTCGCCGGAAGGTTGTGGTCGCGCATCGTGGCCGAGGTCGGCCGGGACTATCCCGACGTCGAGGTGGCGTATCAGCACATCGACGCGGCCACCATCTTCATGGTGACCGATCCCGGTCGGTTCGACGTGATCGTCACCGACAACCTGTTCGGCGACATCATCACCGACCTGTCGGCGGCGGTGTGTGGCGGAATTGGCTTGGCCGCCAGCGGAAACATCGACGCCACGCGGACCAACCCCTCGATGTTCGAGCCCGTTCACGGCAGCGCACCGGATATCGCCGGGCAGGGCATCGCCGATCCGACGGCGGCGATCATGTCGGTGGCGTTGCTGCTCGCCCATCTCGGCGAGGACGACGCCGCCGCCCGGGTGGACCGGGCCGTCGAGCGCCACCTGGCAACGCGCGGGAGCGAACGGCTCGCCACCCGCGAAGTCGGCGAACGGATCGCCGCCGGGCTCTAGTCGCGGGCGGCCGCGCGCGAGCGCGCCTCCGACGGCACCACCGGCAGGGCCAGCAACGGAAACAACGCGCACACCGCGAAGGCCAGCGGGTATCCGGTCGCGTCGATCATCTCGCCGAAAACCGGGGGCCCGACCGCCGCGGTGAGTCGCTGAGTGGTGTTCTGCGCGCCCATGGCGCGCCCGCTCCAAAATCGGCCGGCCACTTCCGGAATGGCGGTGAACGCCAAACCGTTGTCGAGCACGGTGATCACCGACGCGGCGACCATCAGCGTCACCGCCATCGCGGAGTGCGCATGATCCGCGATCGCCAGCAAGACCATCACCACGGCGGCGGCCATCGCGATGATGCGGATCGGGCGCATTCGCGATCCCAGGCGGTCGGACCATCTGCCGACGGCGATGCGTCCCAGCGCGCTCAACAGCTGCGAGAAGCTCACCAAGACGCCGGCCGTCGCGATCGACCAATGCTGGTTTTTCATCAACCAGACGAGCATGAACGTCAAGACCACGGTTTGGGGCACCATGAGCAGCGCCGACGCGAAGTGAATGCGCCACAGCACCGTCGTGCCGCGGTACGGGCTGGCCAATTCGGCCTTGTCGGCCGTCGACCGTTCGGGGCGTGCGGGATCGCGCACCCACACGGCGCACAGCACCGCGGACACCGCGCACACCGCCGCGGGGAACAACAGCGCGACCGAGATGTTGCGTTCGCCGAGCTCGGGAAGTACCAAGGCGGCCAACGCGATTCCCAACGGTTGCGCGGTCTGTCGAATCCCCATCGCCAGGCCGCGCTGCTGCGGCGGGAACCACCCCGTCACCAGGCGGCCACTGGCGGTGTTGGCGCTCGCCGCGGCCATGCCGCCACCGAACAGGGCGATCCCTTCCGTCAGCATGGATTCCGGCACCGCCGCAGCGATGAGCGCCGCCGCCGCGGTGAGGGCCAAGCCCGCCGTGAGCACGATCCGCTCGCCGACGATGTCGAGTATGTAGCCCCAGGCGATCAGCGTGACCACCATGCCGAAGCTGGGCATCGCCGAGAGCAGCGCCGCCTCGGCCAGATTGATGCCGCGTACGTCGTTGAGGGCGGGGATCAGAAAGGCGATGCCGTTGATGAAGACCGTCGCGCTCAACGTCGCGATCAGTCCCGTCCCCAGCATCACCCATCGACGCGTCGATGTCGTCTGCACCTATTAATAGTTCTCACCGGATCGTTGCGGCAAACGTCGCTCCGGCCTATTCGGCATTGCGTGGGAACGGATGGCACGCCACCAACGAACGCGACGGACGGTTTGCCGCCGGGCCCTGGTCTCCAAACCGGGCGGCAGCAACCGCGTCGGCACCAGCGGCACCGCCGCCAACGGGAACAAGGCGCACAAGAGCCACGCCGGTGGATATTTCGCGGCCGCGATCAAGGCGCCGAACAGCGGGGGTCCGGCCGCCGCCATCATGCGCTGGGTGGTGTTCTGAATGCCCAGGGCGCGGCCGCTCCAATACGGGCCGGCGAATTCGGTGATGGCAGTGGCCTCCAGCCCGTTGTCGAGCACGGAGATCACCGCGATGACCACCATGAGCCCCGCCTGCCACCGCGAATTCATGTAGTCGGCCCACGCCAGCAAGAGGAGCGCCAACACCGCGACCGCCGCGATGTAGCGCACGGGACGCATCCGCGACCCGACGCGATCGGACAGGCGGCCCACGGCAACCCGGCCGAGCGCGCCCAACAGCTGCGAGAGGGTGACCAACCCGCCCGCGGCCGTAACCGACCAGTGCAGGTTCCTGATCAGCCACACCAGCATGAACGTCACCGTCACCGTTTGCGGCATCATCATCAGGCCCGCCACAGCGTGAATCCGCCACAGCGTCAACGACTTTCGATAGGGACTGGCGAGTTCCTGATGACTCGCGCTCGCGCGCGGTTTCCGGGGCGGGTCGACGATTCCGATCACGCTCGCTATCGCCCCGACCGCGCATGCCAGGGCGGCGAACCTGAGGCCGTGCTGCGGTCCGTGTTCGGCGAGCTCGGGAATTACCATCGCGCCCAAGGCGATTCCCAGGGGTTGCGCGGTCTGGCGGATGCCCATGGCCAGGCCGCGTTGCTGCGGCGGGAACCAGGCGGACACCAGCCGCCCGCCCGCCGTGTTGCAACTGGCGGCGGCCATGCCGCCGAGAAACAGATACACCGACATCAGCACCAACGAATGCGCGGACGCCGCGGCGTAGGCCGCCGCCGCGGTCAGCGCCGAGCCCGTGGCCATCACCACCCGTTCGCCCACCCGGTCGAGCACATAGCCCCACAACACCAGCGTCACCACCATGCCCCAGCTCGGCATCGAGGCAAGCAGGGCGGCTTCGTCCAGCCGGACTCCGCGCACTCGCAGCGACGGGATCAAAAATGCGACGCCGTTGATGAAGAGGAACGAACTCGCCGTCGCCAGCAGCGAAACGACCATGATCGACCAGCGCACGCCCGCGCCGATTTCGGGCGTATCGGTCGAGTCGGTCTGCATTCCCCATGCTTGCATACCACCGGGAAATTTGGCCGCAGGACGTGTGCCGTTGCTGGTCATCGCCTGGCCCGCCACGCCCGGCTTCGCCGCGCTCGCGACCCTGGCTAGGCGGGATCGTCCGGCTCCTCCTCGGGCCGTCCCGGCCCGAATCGTCGCCAGACTAGGTCGGATGGTGACGGCCCGCCACGCCCGGCTACGCCGCGCTCGCGACCCTCACTGGGTCGGATGGTGAGGGCCCGCCACGCCCGGCTTCGCCGCGCTCGCGACCCTCACTAGGCTCAACCGAATGCGCCTTGGTCGAATCGCCAGCCCCGACGGTGTCGCCTTCGTCAGCATCGAAGGCGAACTCGACGACCCCGCCGAGATGATCGCCCGCGAGATCGCCGAGCATCCATTCGGCACGCCGAACTTCACCGGCCGGTCATGGCCGCTCGCCGACGTCCGGCTGCTCGCCCCGATACTCGCCAGCAAGGTGGTCTGTGTCGGCAAGAACTACACCGGTCACATCGCCGAGATGAAGGACATGACCGGCCCCGCGCCGGCCGAGCCGGTGATATTCCTCAAGCCGAACACCGCCATCATCGGGCCCAACGTACCGATTCGCCTGCCGGCCAACGCATCACCGGTTCACTTCGAGGGCGAGCTGGCCGTGGTCATCGGCCGGCCCTGCAAGGACGTCTCGGCCGCCCAGGCCGCGGACAACATCCTCGGCTACACCATCGGCAACGACGTGTCGGCGCGCGATCAACAAAAAGCCGACGGCCAGTGGACGAGGGCCAAAGGCCACGACACCTTCTGCCCGGTCGGGCCGTGGATCGTGACCGACCTCAAGCCGCTGGACCCGGGCGATCTCGAATTGCGCACCGAGGTCAACGGCGAGGTCAAGCAACACAGCCGCACGTCGCTGCTGATCCACGACATCGGCTCCATCGTCGAGTGGATCTCGGCGGTGATGACCTTGCTGCCCGGCGACATCATCCTCACCGGAACCCCGGCGGGCGTCGGCCCCATCGAGGACGGCGACACCGTCTCCATCACCATCGAGGGCATCGGCACCCTGACCAATCCCGTGCTCCGCAAAGGAAAATCGTGACTGCACCCGCGAACGTACGCGTCCGATTCTGCCCGTCGCCCACCGGCACCCCGCACGTCGGCATGGTCCGCACGGCGCTGTTCAACTGGGCCTACGCCCGGCACACCGGGGGCACCTTCGTCTTCCGCATCGAGGACACCGACGCCCAACGCGACAGTGAGGAAAGCTATCTGGCGCTGCTGGACGCGCTGCGCTGGCTCGGCCTGGACTGGGACGAGGGGCCCGAAGTGGGCGGCCCCTACGGCCCGTACCGCCAATCTTTGCGCGGCGAGATCTACCGCGACGTGGTGGCCAAGCTGGTCGAGGCGGGAGAGGCCTACTACGCCTTTTCGACGCCGGAGGAGGTCGAGGCGCGGCACCTCGCCGCGGGCCGTAATCCCAAGCTGGGCTACGACAATTTTGACCGGCAGCTGACCGACTCGCAGCGCGCGGCATTCCTCGCCGAGGGCCGCCAGCCGGTGGTGCGGCTGCGGATGCCCGACGGCGACCTCAGCTGGGACGACCTGGTGCGGGGAACCACCACCTTCGCGGCCGGGTCGGTGCCCGACTTCGCGCTGACCCGCGCCAACGGAGATCCGTTGTACACCTTGGTCAATCCGTGTGACGACGCGCTGATGAAGATCACCCACGTGCTGCGCGGCGAGGACCTGCTGCCGTCGACACCGCGCCAGCTCGCTCTGTATCAGGCGCTGATCCGCATCGGCGTCGCCGAGCGCACCCCGCAGTTCGCGCATCTGCCAACGGTATTGGGGGAGGGCACCAAAAAGCTGTCCAAGCGCGACCCGCAGTCGAACCTGTTCGCGCACCGCGACCGCGGCTTCATCCCCGAAGGGCTGCTCAATTACCTGGCGTTGCTGGGCTGGGCCATCGCCGACGACCACGACGTGTTCAGTCTCGATGAGATGGTGGCCGCGTTCGACGTCGTCGACGTCAACTCCAACCCGGCCCGCTTCGACCAGAAAAAGGCCGACGCGCTCAACGCCGAGCACATCCGGATGCTCACCGTCGAGGACTTCACCGCCAGGCTGCGCGATTACTTCGGCGTGCACGGTCATCGCCTCGAGCTCGACGACGCCGGCTTCGCCACGGCCGCCGACCTGGTGCAGACCCGGATCGTGGTGCTCGGTGACGCCTGGGACCTGTTGAAGTTCCTCAACGACGACGAGTACGCGATCGACCCCAAGGCCGCGGCCAAGGAGCTGGGGCCGGACTCGGCCACCGTGCTCGATGCGGCGCTGGGCGCGCTGGACGGCGTCGCGGACTGGACGACGCCACAGATCGAAGCCGCCCTCAAGGCGGCGCTCATCGACGAGCTGGGCCTCAAACCGCGCAAGGCGTTTGGCCCGATCCGGGTGGGCGCCACCGGCACGACGGTCAGCCCGCCGCTGTTCGAGTCGCTCGAGCTGCTGGGCCGCGACCGCAGCGTGCGGCGGCTGCGCGCGGCGCGCGCGACGATCGGTTAGGGGAGACCCAGACCACGCATGCGGACTGCCCCGCGAGACTTTGGTAGTCTGCACTGCGGTTTACCAAAGCCGACAACGACTGGCAGTGGCGGTCCCCAAAGAGCTTGCAAAGGCCCGCAATCGGCGCTGACCAGCAGTTTTAGGCGGCCAATGGGGTATGGTGTAATTGGCAACACAGCTGATTCTGGTTCAGCCATTCTAGGTTCGAGTCCTGGTACCCCAGCAAAATCCGCACCGTTTCAAGCGATTAGGTGGGCTTAGCGCGGTGAGCTATGCTGACTGCTCGGATCGTTTCTGGCCCCGTCGTCTAGCGGCCTAGGACGCCGCCCTCTCACGGCGGTAGCGTGGGTTCGAATCCCATCGGGGCTACAAACTAAACCGCAGTTACTGGTCGTTCCCCAGGACGGCCGGAGCGGTCGATCCACCCACCGGCATCGGCGCCAGGCCCAGTTTGCGGTGATCCCACGAACGAGCGCGGCGGGCCACGATGCGAACACAGACCCGCTTGTTCATCATCTGCTCGACGAACGGCTTCATGTCCTCGGTGTAAGGGCCGGTGTAGCGCTCCCAGACGCTGACCCCTACCCGGTGTGAGACGTCGGGGTCGTCCACGATCTCCGCGACGCCCTCGAAGGACACCCCGCGAAGCGTGTCGTAGGTGTGGCCGTCCTCGATCAAAAAGCTCACCCGCGGGTCCCGCTTGAGGTTGACGGCCTTCTGCGACTTCGCCTTGGTCTCCAGCCAGATCTCGCCGTCGACCACGGCGTACCACATGGCGGTCAGGTGAGGCTGGCCGTCGGGGCCGACGGTGGCCAGCGTTCCGGTGCGGCTCTTGACGACGAAATCGGCGATCTCGTCTTCCGACATGACGATGCTCGCGCGCTGATTGGTTCCCATGCCGGTCAGTCTGTCAGGCCCGCCGCGGCGCTCGCGGAAGGACCTGGGAACTAGAGCCGGCGGGCCATCGCATCGGCGGCGGACAGCAGATCGGCGGCCCAACGCGCGCCCGGACGCCGGCCGATCCGATCGATGGGGCCCGACACCGAGATGGCGGCGACGACGGTGCCGCGGCCGTCGCGCACCGGGGCGGACACGCTCGCCACACCGGGCTCGCGCTCGGCCACGCTCTGTGCCCAGCCACGGCGGCGCACCTCGGCCAGCGTTCGTTCGGTGAATTTGGCCGTCGCCAGCACCGCCTTCTGGGTGGCCGCGTCGCTATGTGCCAGCAGCACTTTGGCGCCCGACCCCGCCGTCATGGGCAGTCGCGCCCCGACCGGAACCGTATCGCGAAGGCCCGCAGCGGGTTCCAGGGCGGCCACACAGACCCGGTCGGTGCCCTCACGCCGGTACAGCTGCACGCTTTCGCCGGTGGTCTCGCGCAACAGGGGCAGCACCGCGCTGCTGGCGGCCAGCAGCGGATCGTTGACGTGCGCCGCGAGTTCGGTGACGGCCGGGCCCAGCCGCCAACGCCCTTCGTCGTCGCGCGCCAACAGGCGATGGACTTCCAGGGCCGCCGCCAACCGATAGGCCGTGGCCCGGGGCAGCCCGGTCCGCTCACACAGTTCGGCCAATCCGCAGGGGGATTGGGCGACGCTGTGCAGGACACCCACGGCTTTGTCCAGGACGCCGATACCGCTATGCTGTCTCACAAGAAGATACTAGCGTCTCGCATTCTGAGATCACAGCCCGAATGATCGGCGAGCCGCGGATGACGCGAATTGAGGCGAGTTCGATATGGGGAGCGACGCAGGGGCGGCCGCCAAGCCGCGCACGCTGGCCGAAAAGGTCTGGGACGACCATGTTGTGGTCTCCGGGGGTGCCTCGGGGCAGGGGGCCCCCGACCTGATCTACATCGATCTGCACCTGGTGCACGAGGTCACCAGCCCGCAGGCTTTCGACGGCCTGCGCCTGGCCGGCCGGCCGGTGCGACGCCCCGATTTGACGCTGGCCACCGAGGATCACAACGTTCCGACCATCGACATCGACAAGCCGATCGCCGACCCGGTGTCCCGCACGCAGGTCGAGACATTACGGCGAAATTGTGCCGAATTCGGTGTGCGGCTATATCCGATGGGCAACCTCGAGCAGGGCATCGTTCATGTCGTGGGGCCACAACTGGGCCTCACCCAGCCGGGCATGACGATCGTCTGTGGGGACAGTCACACCTCGACCCACGGCGCATTCGGCGCGCTGGCCATGGGAATTGGCACCTCGGAGGTCGAGCACGTGCTCGCGACCCAGACGTTGCCGCTGCGGCCGTTCAAGACGATGGCGGTCAATGTCGACGGGAAATTGCCCCCCGGCGTGACGGCCAAGGACATCATCCTCGCGCTGATCGCCAAGATCGGCACCGGCGGCGGGCAGGGGCATGTCATCGAATACCGCGGCAGCGCCATCGAATCCCTGTCGATGGAAGGCCGGATGACCGTCTGCAACATGAGCATCGAAGCCGGCGCCCGGGCGGGAATGGTGGCTCCCGACGCCACCACCTACGAATTCCTGTGTGACCGCCCGCACGCCCCGAAAGGCGCGCAATGGGATGCGGCCATGCGTTATTGGCAGCAGCTGCACACCGACCCGGGCGCCGAATTCGACACCGAGGTCTACCTCGATGCGGAGTCGCTGAGCCCGTTCGTGACGTGGGGCACAAACCCCGGCCAGGGCGTGCCGCTGGCCGCCGCCGTGCCCGACCCCGAACTGATGGCCGACGACGGCGAGCGCCAGGCCGCTGAGAAAGCGTTGGCATACATGGACCTTCGACCGGGTACCCCGATGCGTGACATCGCCGTCGACGCGGTGTTCGTGGGCTCTTGTACCAACGGTCGTATCGAAGATCTCCGCGCCGTGGCCGACATTTTGCGCGGGCGCAAAATCGCCCCGGGGGTGCGGATGCTCGTCGTGCCGGGGTCGATGCGGGTGCGCGCGCAGGCCGAAGACGAAGGGCTGGGCGAGGTTTTCACCGCCGCGGGCGCCGAATGGCGGCAGGCGGGCTGCTCGATGTGCCTGGGGATGAATCCGGACCAGTTGGCGCCGGGCGAGCGGTGCGCGGCGACGTCCAACCGCAACTTCGAAGGGCGCCAGGGTAAAGGCGGCCGCACGCATTTGGTGTCTCCGGCCGTTGCCGCGGCGACAGCAGTTCGGGGCACATTGTCCGCTCCGGCCGATTTGAGCTGACGTATCCGACGTCTGAAGGGATGAGCATGGAAGCTTTTCACACCCACACCGGTATCGGTGTGCCGCTGCGGCGCTCCAACGTCGACACCGATCAGATCATTCCGGCGGTGTATTTGAAGCGTGTAACCAGAACCGGTTTCGAGGACGGCTTGTTCGCGAGCTGGAGGTCGGATCCGTCATTCGTGCTCAACCTCAGCCCGTTTGATCGGGGGTCGGTCCTGGTCGCAGGACCCGATTTCGGGACCGGCTCGTCGCGCGAGCACGCGGTGTGGGCGCTGATGGACTACGGGTTCCGAGTGGTCATCTCGTCTCGATTCGGTGACATTTTCCGGGGCAACGCCGGCAAGGCGGGGCTGCTGGCGGCCGAAGTTTCTCAGGACGGGGTGGAGCTGCTCTGGAAGCTGATCGAGCAGAGCCCCGGCTTGGAAATCACTGCCAATCTTCAAGATCGAAATATCACCGCGGGAACGACGGTGCTGCCGTTCAAGATTGACGACCACACCGCGTGGCGGCTACTCGAAGGTCTCGACGATATAGCCCTTACGCTGCGGAAACTCGATGAAATCGAGTCTTTCGAGGCGGCCTATCCGGACTGGAAACCTCGCACTCTGTCCACCTCCTGAACGGTCGGACGGAGCCGAATTTCTGCTCGATCGGCTAACTAAACCGGGCCGATTTTACGATCCCCCACCGGTCAAGGGCGGCAACCGGATTGCGAAAACGCCGTACCCCTTGCGGTGAAATTGCGCGTGGCTCTTGGAAATTTGCTGGGTGAGGGTTTACCGTGTCCACTAGTCGGTTCAAAATCGAGGACCACTAGTGTCGGAGGGATTGATGAATAAGGCAGAGCTCATTGATGTGCTCACACAGAAATTGAACACGGACCGTCGGCAGGCGACCGCAGCGGTCGAGAACGTTGTCGACACCATTGTGCGTGCGGTACACAAGGGCGACAGCGTCACCATTACCGGGTTCGGTGTGTTCGAACAGCGGCGCCGCGCAGCGCGCGTGGCTCGCAACCCGCGTACCGGTGAGACGGTGAAGGTGAAGCCGACTTCCGTCCCCGCGTTCCGTCCCGGTGCCCAATTCAAAGCGGTTGTGTCTGGCGCACAGCGTCTCCCGTCGGACGGCCCGGCCGTCAAGCGCGGTGTGGTAGGTGGCACGGGCGCGGCCAAGAAGACCGCGGCCAAGAAGGCTCCCGCCAAGAAGGCTGCGGCCAAGAAGGCTCCCGCCAAGAAGGCTGCGGCCAAGAAGGCTCCCGCCAAGAAGGCCGCAGTGAAGAAGGCTCCGGCCAAGAAGGCCGCAGTGAAGAAGGCTCCGGCCCGCAAGGCCGCGACCAAGGCTCCGGCCAAGAAGACTGCGGCAAAGAAGGCCCCGGCCCGCAAGGCCGCGACCAAGGCCCCGGCTAAGAAGGCCGCGAGCAAGTCGACGGCCCGCAAGGCTCCCGCCAAGAAGACGACCGCGCGTCGCGGCCGCCGGTAGGCAGAGCACGTTCTAGACACGAATACCCTTCGGCGGCAGCGGTGCCCCGGAGGGTATTCGTGTGCTAGCGGCGGGCCGCCGCCATCGAGCTGCGGTCGGCCGTCGCTCTTTCGCTAGGCGCGCACGTTGGCGGCCAGCGCACCGCCGAGGTGATCGGCGGCGACCAGCCGGCCGCCCGACAACGACAGCACCCAGGTGCTGCCCTTGTGATTGCGCGATTTGTCCGGCCGCACCCCATCGCGGGCACACCACCACGCAATCAGGTCCGGAATCACCTTGCCCTGCGTGCAGACAACCGGTGTGCCGTGCTCGCCGGCGATGTCCAGCATCCGGTGGCGGCCGCGTTTGGCGTTCTTGGCGTAGGCCTCTTCGGTGAGGGTGGGCTCGTTGTGCACGGTCGAGCCGAGTTCCTCGGCGAGTGGTTCCACGGTCTGATGACAGCGGACCCGGTCGGCCGCATACACCCGCGAAGCACCGAAGGCGAGCAGCTGGGGAACCAGCGCCTTGGCCTGCGCGCGCCCCCGTTTGTCGAGCGGCCGCTTGGTGTCATCGCCGGAGAAGCGCGACTTGCGTCCCGCGGTCGCGTGCCGGACCACCAACACGGTGTGGGTGTCCGCCGGCTTTTTGTTGAAGTGGCGCAACACTTTTCGGTCCTGGGCGTAATCGAGTTTCCGCATGGCTTCGGCCGCCGGTAACCAGAGCAACCGGTCGACCTCGTCGCCGGGAACGAACTCGCCGCCCACGGCGCGCGCCGACCAGTAGGAGACTTTTTTGACGCCCGCGTCGATCGGATAGCTCACCGCGTTGAGCCGCCTGCCCAGGACGGCGTGTTGGCCGGTCTCCTCGTACACCTCCCGCACCGCCGCCACGGGCGCGGTCTCGCCGGGGTCCACTTTGCCTTTGGGCAGTGACCAATCGTCATAGCGGGGGCGGTGGATGACGGCGATCTCGACATCGTGGTCGGCGGTGTCGGCATCGCCCGGCCGCCACAGGACCGCGCCGGCGGCATGGACGATTCGGCTTCCAGAGCGCCGGGCGCTAGACGAGCTCGAAGGCGGCACCTCAACTCCTGCAGGTCAATTCGGTCAGAGTCGCACGTTCAATCACGCTGCGGCCCGGGAACAACCGGAAATCACCGCACAGGTCTAGGGACTGCGATGCCGCTCCATCAACGATACTTGGTGGTCGCGCACCGTATGGCCCTCTTGCGGCGACGCGGTCCACTGCCCGTCGGACCCGAGTTCCCAGCAGCGCGTGGACGGATCCAGTGCGGACTCGAACAATTCATCCAGCTGCGCGGTGAGCTTGGGGTCCTTGACCTGAGCCAGCACCTCCACGCGGCGATCGAGGTTGCGGTGCATCATATCGGCGCTGCCGATCCAGAATTCGTTGATGTTGCGGAAATGGATGATCCGCGAGTGCTCGAGGAAGCGCCCGAGAATGGAGCGCACAACGATGTTTTCGGAGTAGCCCTGTGCACCCGGGCGCAGCGCGCAGATGCCACGCACCACCACCTCGACCCGCACGCCGGCCTGCGACGCCCGGTACAGCGCATCGATGACCTGCTCGTCCACCAGCGCATTCATCTTGAGACGAATTCGCCCGTCCCCGCGTTCGCGGTGCGCCGCGATCTCACGTTCGACGCGTTCGATGATCCCGGTGCGAATTCCGTGCGGCGCCACCAGCAGATTGCGGTAGGAGACCTTACGCGAATAGCCGGTAAGCGAATTGAACAAATCGGTGAGGTCGGCGCCGATGTCGGGGGCCGCGGTCAGCAGGCCGACATCCTCATAGAGACGGGCGGTCTTGCTGTTGTAGTTGCCCGTTCCGATGTGGCAGTAGCGCCGGATCGCCGAGCCTTCGCGACGCACCACCAAACAGGTCTTGCAGTGCGTCTTGAGCCCGACGAGTCCGTAAACCACGTGCACGCCCGCCTGTTCGAGTGCGCGCGCCCAGCGGATGTTGGCCTGTTCGTCGAAGCGCGCCTTGATCTCCACCAGTGCCACGGCCTGCTTTCCGGCCTCGGCCGCTTCGATCAGCGCGCGAACGATCGGCGAATCACCGGAGGTGCGGTACAACGTCTGTTTGATCGCCAGCACGTTGGGGTCGGCGGCGGCCTGCTGGATGAATCGCTGCACGCTGGTGGAGAACGAGTCATACGGGTGATGCACCAGCACGTCGCCCTCGCGCAGCGTCGCGAAGATGCTCTTGGGGGATTCGCGATCGGCGAAGGCCGGATGCGTGTCGGGGACGAACGCGGGGTCCTTGAGCGCCGGGCGGTCCAGGTCGTAGATCTGCCACAGCGACGAAAGATCCAAAAGGCCGGGGACTTCGATGACGTCGCCGGGATGCACATCGAGTTCGCGCAGCAGCAATTCCAGCATGCCCTCGGTCATGTCGTCGGCGATCTCGAGTCGCACCGGCGGGCCGAACCGCCGGCGCGCCAGTTCGCGTTCCAGGGCCTGCAGCAGGTCTTCGTCGCGGTCTTCTTCGACCTCCATGTCGGCGTTGCGGGTGATGCGGAAGGCGTGGTGCTCCACGATTTCCATGCCGGGGAAGAGAAGAGGAAGGAAGGCCGCGATCAGTTCTTCCAGCGGCAGATAGCGCACGATGGACCGGGCTTCGCCCGCGGCGCTGTCCCGGCCCGACCTGGGGGCGGCGAGTTCGACGAAGCGATCGACGTTGTTGGGCACCTTGACTCGCGCGAAGTGCTGGCCACCATCCTCGGGCTGGCGGACCATGACCGCCAGATTCAGGCTCAGCCCGCTGACGAATGGGAACGGGTGCGCGGGGTCGACGGCCAGCGGCGTCAGGACGGGAAAGACTTGTTCGGTGAAATAGGCCGAGAGTTCGTCGCGTTCGGCCTGATCGAGGTCCGCCCACGTGACGATGTGGATGCATTCCTCGGCCAGCGCGGGCCGCACCGAATCGAGGAACACCCGCGCGTGCCGGGTCGCGATCCGCTGGGTCTGTTCCCCGATGAGGGCCAGCTGCTTGCGCGGCGTCAGACCGTCGGCGGAGCGCACCGACAGGCCCATCTCGTCGCGGCGCTTGAGGCCGGCGACCCGCACCATGTAGAACTCGTCGAGGTTGGAGGCGAAGATCGCCAGGAATTTCGCCCGTTCCAGCAGCGGCAACGAATTGTCGTCGGCCAGCGCCAGCACGCGGGCGTTGAAGTCCAGCCAGCTCAGTTCCCGGTTGAGGTAACGCTCGTCGGGCAGATCGGTCATCGCGGTGGGCGTCGCAGCCGGGGGCGCCGCCACGGCCGAGTCGCCGGAATGCCACAAATTCTCGTCGGGTCGCGCCTCAGCTTCGATTTCAGTCACCCTGCGATCATCGCTCATCACGCGCGGGTGCTGCCAGTGGTGATCGCGAGCGCGGCCGTGGCGGGTCGCCACTACAGGCCGTCACCGGGCGCAGCGCGCACGGGAATCATTCGCCGTTGGGCCGACGTTCGCTTTCCGGACATCGACCGCTCGTGAGGCAAATCAGTGCGCGGCGATGGCGCGGGCGGTCGCGGCGCCCACCCCCAGGCGGCGGGCGGCAGCGAGGTCGGTCGGAGTGTCGACGTCACAGCGCAGGCCGGGCCACGCGCCGGTCAGCTCGATCGCACCCGAACTGCGGTGCCGCGCCGAGGAATCGGAACCGAACCGGGGATCGAGCGGACCCCCGAACGCGAAGAGCGCCGCGGTTCCGGTCGCCAGCCGGTCGGCGACGAAGCTGCGCCGGTGCTGGCGGGCGGCGGCGACGGCCTCGGCCAGCTCCTGGGTCTGCAGCGCCGGCAAATCACCTTGCAGCGCAACGACATTGGAGAACGAAGTTGCCACCGCGCGCGCCGCGGTGGCGATCGCGTTGTTCAGGGGATCGGGGTGGCCCTCGGGCGTCGGGTCGACCAGCACGTCGGCACCCAGCTCGGCGGCCGCAGCGGCCGCCGCGTCGTCGGGGGTGATGACGGTGATCGAGCCCAGCGATTCCACGCGTCCCGCGGCGGTCAGGGTGTCCATCAACATCGCCAGCACCACGCTCTCGCGGGTGCGCGCCGAGAAAACCGGCGCCAGTCTTGTCTTGGCCGCGGCCAACCTCTTGACGGCGATGATCAACGCGACATCGCCCGCGCCGTCGGCTCGTATGCCGCTCATGAGATGTCATCCTGCCAGCGCGGCCCCGCGCGCCGGCGTCATGGCCCCGGCGCGCGGGACACGCTGGCGCGCGTGACGCCCGGTCCGTCGCTGATCTAGGGTGTAGCGGCTGCACGTGCCGCATGAGCAACGCCGACCACGACAGGGGGTGACACATGACCAGCACGCATGCCGGTTCGACCGGCGCCGTCACGGTCATGGGCGCCGGGGCGTGGGGCACGGCGCTGGCGAAGGTGCTCGTCGAGGCGGGCGGGCCGGAAACACAGGTCACGTTGTGGGCCCGCAGGCCGGAGCTCGCCGAGCGGATCAACGCCACCCGATCGAACCCGGACTATCTGCCCGGCACGTCGCTGCCGCCGGGCATCCGCGCCACCGCCGACGCCGCCGAGGCGCTCCAGAACGCGTCCACGGTGCTGCTCGGCGTGCCGGCGCAGACGATGCGGAGCAACCTCGAGCGCTGGACGCCGCTGCTGCGCGAGGGCGCGACCCTGGTCAGCCTGGCCAAGGGCATCGAGCTGGGCACCCTGATGCGGATGAGCCAGGTGATCGTCGCGGTGACCGGCGTCGACCCCGCTCACGTCGCGGTGATCTCGGGGCCGAACCTGGCCAGCGAGATCGCCGGATGCCAGCCGGCCGCGACCGTGGTCGCCTCCGGCGACTCGGGCCGGGCCGTCGCCCTGCAGCGCATGCTGAACAGCGGATACTTTCGCCCCTACACCAACAGTGATGTGGTGGGCACCGAGATCGGCGGGGCGTGCAAGAACGTGATCGCGCTCGCCTGCGGGATGGCCGCCGGCGTGGGGCTCGGCGAAAACACCGCGGCGGCGATCATCACCCGGGGCCTGGCCGAGATCATGCGGCTGGGGATCGCGCTGGGCGCCAAGGGCGCGACGCTGGCCGGGCTCGCCGGCGTGGGCGACCTGGTGGCCACGTGCAGCTCCCCGCATTCGCGCAACCGGTCGTTCGGTGAACGGCTCGGCCGCGGAGCAACCGTCGAGTCGATTCTTTCCGGCACGCCCGACGGCGGCGACGGGCACGTCGTCGAGGGTGTGACGTCCTGCGAGTCGGTGCTGGCGCTGGCGGCCAGTTACGACGTCGAAATGCCGCTCACCGATGCCGTGCACCGGGTCTGCCACAAGGGGCTGTCGGTCGATGAGGCGATGGCGCTGCTGTTGGGCCGTCGCACCAAGCCCGAGTGAGACCCCACCTACCCGGTAGCCTCTTGAGATTGTGAATGCCAGCGATCGGTCGACGCCGCACCCCGGCTCGGGGGGCGGCGAGCGGGCGCGCGTGGCCGTCGTCTTCGGGGGGCGCAGCAACGAGCACGCCATCTCGTGCGTCTCGGCGGGCAGCATTCTGCGCAACCTCGACCCCGAGCGTTTCGAGGTGGTCGCGATCGGCATCACCCCGGAAGGTTCCTGGGTGCTCACCGACGGCGACCCGGCCGCGCTGGCGATCACCGACCGGCGGCTGCCCGAAGTCACCGCCGAGTCGGGAACCGAACTGGCGCTGCCGGCCGATCCGCGGCGCGGCGGCCAATTGGTCGCCCTGCCGCCCGGCGCCGGTGAGGTGTTGGCGTCCGTCGACGTGGTGTTCCCCGTGCTGCACGGCCCCTACGGCGAGGACGGCACCATCCAGGGTCTGCTCGAACTCGCCGGCGTGCCGTATGTGGGCGCCGGTGTGCTGGCCAGCGCCGCCGGCATGGACAAGGAGTTCACCAAGAAGCTGTTCGCCGCCGAGGGATTGCCGGTCGGCGACTACGCGGTGCTGCGCCCCTCGCGCGCGCGGCTGCGGCCCGAGGAGTGCCAGCGGCTGGGGCTGCCGGTGTTCGTCAAACCCGCCCGGGGAGGTTCCTCGATCGGTGTGAGCCGGGTAGCGAGCTGGGACCAGCTGGACGCCGCCGTCGCCGCGGCGCGCCGCCACGATCCCAAAGTCATCGTCGAGGCCGCGATCGTCGGCCGCGAGCTGGAGTGCGGTGTGCTCGAAATGCCCGACGGCACAGTCGAAGCCAGCGCGCTCGGCGAGATCCGGGTGGCAGGCGTGCGGGGCCGCGAGGATTCGTTCTACGACTTCGCCACCAAATACCTTGACGACGCAGCCGAATTGGACGTGCCCGCAAAGGTCGACGACGAAATCGCCGACACAGTGCGCCAATTGGCGGTCCGCGCCTTCAAGGCCATCGACTGCCAGGGTCTGGCGCGGGTGGATTTCTTCCTCACCGAGGACGGGCCGGTGCTCAACGAGATCAACACGATGCCGGGGTTCACCACGATCTCGATGTACCCGCGGATGTGGGCGGCCAGCGGCGTGGACTACCCGACCCTGCTGGCGACGATGGTCGAGACGGCGCTGGCCCGCGGGGTGGGCCTGCGCTAGCTAGCGCGCCGGCCCGGGGCTGATGGGCCCGGCCGGGATGCGCTGCGCGATTACCTCCGACAGGCGCTGGATGGGCGCCGGGCCCGACCCGGTGGGCAGCGTGAGCGCCACGTAGACACCGCGATCCACCGCGTACCAGGTGGATCTGCCGGCGTCACCGGCGGATTGCTGGTCGGAGCGCACCTGGAACCACTGCACCCGGTCGACCACCTGGATCGGGGAGCCGACGACGAACTCGCCCGGGCGGTCCAGGCCGCAGCGCAGCACGACGGGGTCGGCGCCCCGCCCGGAGCGCCATGCCGCCGCGCCCACCGGTTCCGGCTGCTCGAGCGCCGCCCGCTGGTAGTCACCCAGGCGCTGCGGCAGCGCGTCCATCAGCGCCCGGCACGCGGGGCTGTCGGCCTGCGGCGCCGGGACGCCCGCGACGGCGACCGGCTGCGGGGGCGCCTCACGGGTGGCCGCGATCGCCAGGATCACCCCGATGGTCGTGACGGCCAGCGCCACCGCGACGATGATCACCGCGCGCGGCGGCCCGCCGTCGGCGTCCGATTCGGTTGCCACCGCCCGCACCTCCTGTCCCCACATCACTATCGCCTCAGCTCACCCCGATGGCCAATTATCGTGGGTGGCGTGCGGGACGAATCGACGCTGCGGCAACTCGGCGAATTCGCCGTGATCGACCGCCTGGTGGCCGGTCGCCGCCAGCCCGCCGCTGTGGTGCTCGGGCCGGGTGACGACGCGGCGCTGGTGGCGGCCGGCGATGGCCGCGCCGTGGTGTCGACCGACATGCTGGTGCAGGACCGGCACTTCCGGCTGGACTGGTCGACGCCGCACGACATCGGCCGCAAGGCGATCGCCCAGAACGCCGCGGACATCGAGGCGATGGGCGCGCGGCCCACGGCGTTCGTCGTCGCCTTCGGCGCGCCCGGTGAGACGCCGGCGGCCGCGGTGGACGCGCTCGTCGACGGGATGTGGGACGAGGCGCAACGGGTCGGGGCCGGCATCGCCGGCGGCGACCTGGTCAGCTGCCCGCAGTGGGTGATCTCGGTGACGGTGCTCGGCGATCTCGGCGGCCGCGAGCCGGTGCGGCGATCGGGCGCAACGCCGGGTTCGCTGGTCGCTGTCGCCGGCGACCTGGGCCGTTCGGCCGCGGGATTCGCCCTGTGGCACACCGGTATCGGCGGTTTCGAGGAGCTGCGGCGCCGGCATGTGGTGCCCGAGCCGCCGTACGGTCAGGGTGCGGTCGCCGCCGCCGGGGGAGCGCAGGCGATGATCGACGTCTCCGACGGCCTGATCGCCGACCTGCGGCATGTGGCCGACGCGTCGGGGGTGGGCATCGACCTGTCCACGGCGGCGCTGGCCGCCGACCGCGACGCGCTCGCCGCGGCGGCCGCCGCCGCAGGCGCCGATCCCTGGCCGTGGGTGTTGGGGGGCGGCGAAGACCACGCCCTGGTGGCATGTTTCGCCGGACCCGCGCCGGCCGGATGGCGCATCATCGGGCGGGTGCTCGACGGGCCGGCCCGGGTGCTCGTCGACGATCAGGAGTGGAGCGGCCACGCCGGCTGGCAGTCGTACTAGGGTGACGCGGTGACCGTTTACCCGATCGCGAAGGGCCGACGATGACGGCGCGCCCGCTGAGCGAATTGGTCGAGCCGGGCTGGGCGAACGCGCTGCAACCCGTGGCCGGGCAGGTCGCCCAGATGGGGCAGTTCCTGCGGGACGAGATCGCGGCCGGGCGCAGGTATCTGCCCGCCGGCCCGAATGTGTTGCGCGCCTTCACCTATCCGTTCGACCAGGTCCGGGTGCTGATCGTCGGGCAGGACCCCTACCCGACGCCCGGACACGCTGTGGGGCTGAGCTTTTCGGTGGCCCCCGAGGTGCGGCCGCTGCCGCGCAGCCTGGCCAACATCTTTCAGGAGTACACGACCGACCTGGGCCACCCCCCGCCGTCGTGCGGTGACCTGACGCCCTGGGCGCAGCGCGGTGTGCTGCTGTTGAACAGGGTGCTCACCGTGCGACCCAGCAATCCGGCGTCGCACCGGGGCAAGGGCTGGGAAACGGTGACCGAATGCGCCATCCGGGCGCTGACCGCGCGCTCGCTGCCGCTGGTGGCGATCCTGTGGGGCCGCGACGCCTCGACGCTCAAACCGATTCTCGCCCAAGGCAATTGCGTGGCCATCGAGTCACCGCACCCCTCGCCGCTGTCGGCGTCGCGGGGGTTCTTCGGCTCCCGCCCGTTCAGCCGTGCCAACGAACTGCTGGCCGGAATGGGCGCGGACGCGATCGATTGGCGGCTGCCCTGAACGAGATGACCGCGCTACGGGCGAACCGGCGCGGCGGACCGGAGCAGCTGGTGATCGAGCGGGCGCCCGTGCCGGTCGCGGCTGCCGGGGAAGCCTTGGTGGCCGTGCACGCGGCCGCCATCACCTTCGACGAGCTGACATGGGAGGAGACGTGGACCCGCGACGGCGTCAGCCGAACCCCCGTCATCCCGTCCCACGAGGTCTCCGGTGTGGTGTCCGCGGTGGCCGACGACGTCACGGATTTCGTGCCCGGCGACGAGGTCTACGGACTGATCGCGTTCGACCGCGACGGCGCGGCCGCCGATTTCGTCGCCGTGCCCGCGGCCGATCTGGCCGCCAAACCGTCGACGGTCTCCCACGTCGTCGCCGCCGCGCTCCCGCTGGCCGGCCTGACCGCGCTGCAGGCACTGGTCGATCACGCCGCGGTGCAGCCAAAGGAGAGCGTGCTGGTGCACGGAGGCGCCGGCGGGGTGGGCCTGTTGACCGTTCAGTTGGCCGCCCTGCTGGGTGCGCGGGTGACCGCGACCGTGCGCAGCGACACCGCGAATCTTCTTCGCGGCTGCGGCGCGCAGCGGGTGATCGACACGCGCACCGAGGCATTCGACGAGGCCGGCGCCGCCTACGACGTCGTCGTCGACACCGTCGGCGGGCAGACGCTGGAAAGGTCCTACGGCGTGCTGCGCCGCGGCGGCCGGCTGGTGACGTTGTCGGCACCGCCGCCGGACGGCCGGGCCGACGAATTCGGCGTCAGCGCAACCTTCTTCATCGTCACACCGAATCGGGATCAGCTCGCCGAGCTCGCCGCGCTCGTCGACAGCGACCGGTTGCACGTCGCGATCGCCCAGACGTTCCCGCTCGACGAGGGCCGGGAAGCGTTCGAAAGCCGGGAGCGGGGCGGCCGCGCCGGCAAGACGGTCCTGGTCGTGCGGGATTGACGGCTCGGCGTCACGAGGCCGGGAAGTTGACGTCCTTGGTGACGGCTTCCCATTCGTCGATCGACGCCGACAACGCGGCGATCTTGTCCCGCATGGCCTTGAGCACGTCGCGGCCCAGCAGCAAGCGCAGCGGGGGGTCGTCGAGCTTGGCGAGCATCAGCACCGCCTCGGCCACCTTGCGCGGGTCGCCGGGCAGGTGATCGGCGAACTGCTTGATCAGGTCCTTGCGCGCCGCCACGTCGGCGTAATCGGTGATCGGGGCGCCGGATTCCTTCATCGACCTTGTCGCCCAATCGGTGCGGAACGCGCCGGGTTCGACGGCGGTCACCTTGATGCCCAGGGGGCGGACCTCGGTGGCGAGCGCCTCGGTGAGCGCCTCCAGCGCGAACTTGGTCGACGAATAGTAGGCGTTGGGCGGGTTGGCCACCAGGCCGGTCATCGAGGAGATGTTGATGATGTGGCCCGATCCGCGGGCGCGCATGGCCGGCAGCACCGCCTTGATCATGTCGACGGCGCCGAAGTAGTTCACGTCGAACAGCTTTCGGACCTCGGCGTCCTCACCCTCTTCCACCGCGGACAGGTAGCCGTGTCCGGCGTTGTTGACCAGCACATCGATTCCGCCGAAGGCCTCGTCGGCCGCCGCCACCGCGGCCGCGACCTGGCCGGTGTCGGTCACGTCGAGCGCGACGGCCAGCGCCCGGTCGCCGAACTCGTCGGCGAGGTCCTGCACCGCCTCGGCGCGCCGCGCCGTCACCACCACGCTGTGGCCGGCTTCCAGTGCGGCGCGGGCGATTTCGCGTCCGAAGCCGGTGGAGCATCCCGTGATCAGCCAGCGAGCCATGCCTAAATCGTCCCTTCCGGTAGGCGGCGCAGATATCCCTTGCGGCGCTCGGCGAGCTGGGCGGCCCGCTGCTGCGGGCTCACCCGCTCCAGGTGTGGCACCTCCGCGTCGAGCCGGTCCAGCTTGACGACGCGGCCCCGCGCACCGAGGTCTTCCCGCGGACCGGCCTCGCTGAACTCCGCCATGCGCAGGGTCAGGATGGCCTCGCGCAGGCCGTCGGAGTCGATCCAGTTGGCCACGCCGGGGTCGATGGGGGAGATCACGTAGGTGTAGGTGCCGTCCTGGTTGGGGACCGACTGCGCCTTGTTGAGGCTGCCGGTGCGGTCGACGAGCTCGAGCGTGGTGCCCCAAACGTTGCTGAGCGGGACGGTGAAGTATTCGGCGCCACCGTCATTCAGGTCGACGACGAACGCCTCGTCGGGGCCGAGATCGAAGCGGCCCATCACGTACACCTGGTTGCGCATGGCGCCGATCCTGTCGGCCGACCAGGCCAGGTTGAACTGGTTGGCCGGCATCTTGTACACGCCGTGGCTGAGCTTGCCGGTGAAGTTCGCGAAGTAATCCATCATCGCGGCGGTGGCCTCGGCCTGCTCGTCAAGGGTGCGTGCCGGTGTTGACGCCGGGGCGCCAAGCCGTTGCACCTCAAGGTGATTGGGGTCGTCGCGGCCCCAGTCCAGCAGCACGTCTCGAATGTAGAACTCGTGTGCCGCCGGGGTGCTCCGCACGTGATTGGGCCGACCGTTGGCGGGTTCGGAGTCGACGGTGATGGTGAAGCTGCCGTCGGAGTCGACCCTCATGGTGCGGCCGTTGAGCACGTCGACGGTGCCCATGTTCGCATCCCAGAGGGTGAAGTAGTTCTCGGTCATCCGGTGTTCGCCGACCCGGCCGTGGATCTCGTAGCGCTCGTCCCCGGAGATGGGGATCACCCGGTACACGCTGTCGGGATTGTCGATGCCCCACCGCGATCCGGGGATCCGGCGGCCGTTTACGGGGTGGGCGAGCCGGGTGATGCAGCTGACCTTGGGTCGCAGCTTGTCCTGGTTGGACGACCACATCGCCGCCGAGAACATCACCTCGGCGAACGCGTCGTCGAACCGTTCGCGCATCGCGTCGGACGCCTTGGCGCGGCCCAGCCAGGTTTCGGCAACGGTCCGGTACGCGGCCTTGACGGTGGGATGCTCGATCAGCTCGAGCGCCGCCAGTTCCTGTTCGTGCTGGGATGCCGTCGCGACCGGGTCTTCAGGCATGCGCTGTTCCTCCGATATATTGTGCAAATCGCTTGTTGTACAACGTGAATCGCTCGTCGACCTGCTCGGGAAGCAGGCCGTAGTTCTCCAGGCCGTAGGGCGGGCGCGCCGCCTCGCGCGGACGCTCACGCAGCCAGCGCCGCATCGCGTCCTCGGCCTCGGCCGTCAGCGGCAGCTCGATCGCGTCGTAGACGCGGGCCACCTGCCCGATCGGGTCGGCCACCGCATCGTCGAACCCGATGTCGGTGACGCGCTCACCGTCGTCGGACCAGCCGTCGCGGGTCGTCATCGCACGGTCGTTGGTCCAGCCCACCCGTGCCAGCCATTGCGCGCCGACCCGGTGGGCGTCGACGACGTCGGCGTGCATCGCGTGCAGCGTGGCGTTCAGACTGGCCCCCGACGCGATCGTGGTGCGGGGATCGCGGTGCATGTGCACGACGTGCAGGTCGGGAAAGTGCGCGTGCAGCAGGCTCAAATACCCCAGGTGCGCCGGCGATTTGAGCACCCACCGTTGACCGGCCTGCCCGCGTTGGCGTTTTTGCCATTGCAGGAACTGCAGCATGCGGTGCAGGTAGCCATAGGCGGGGGTGAAGTCCTGGTCGTCGAGCCAGGTTCGGTAGTGGGGCAGGTGGGCGCCCGACTCGGGGACGTGCGACAAGAAGGCGTCCGCCAAAAAGACGATCTCCTCCTCGGCTTCGGTGGCGTACATCGGGTGGATGGAGAACAACTCGGGCGCCAGTTCGCGCGATTTCGCCTCGCGGGCTTGGCTGATGGCGATGCGCGGATCCACCCCGGTGAACGGATGGTTCAACCGCGGCGCGACCTCGACGACCTCCCACCCGTACGCGCAGACGAAGCGCGGATCGGCCGCCAGCAGGCGCTGCAACAGCGTGGTCCCGCTGCGCATCATCCCGACGACGACGATCGGCGCGGCCACCCGCTCGTCGAGAATCTCCGGATGGCGGCGGATCCACTCCTGGGTGCGCAGCCGCATCCGCAGGCTGTGCACGATGCCCGAGCGCAGGATGTGGGCGCCGATCGCGTTGAGGTCGGCGCGCGCATAGTCGCGCAGCAGGACGGTCAGCGGCTCTTCGAATTCGCCCGGGCCCCAGTCGGTGAGCCCTTCCTTGCGTTGCGCGTCGGCCAGGACGGCGGCCGGCTCGAAGACGCTGGGGGACGGCACGAGGCTCAGAACTTCAGGTGGTGGCTGACGTCGCCGACCTGGTCGACGAACATGGTGCGGCTGTCGAAACACCAGGCGCCGTCCACCCGGTGAAAGGTGTCCTTGTAGTGCCCGGTCACGATGACCTGCAGCGGCAGGTCGGGGGTGGCCTGGGTGACGCAGTAGTAGGACGTGCTCGTCGCGGTGCCCTGGGCCTCGTCGATGTACAGCTGGACGTTGGTGGTGTTGTGTTTGGTCTTCGGGGTGCCGTCTTCGTAGATGCGCGTGGCCATTTCGTACATCTCGCGGACCCGCGCCGAGCCGGCGAACACCGTTTCCGGCGGGCCGTCCTCGACGCCGCAGATGCGGCCGTGCTCGAAGAGGCGGGCCACCCCGTCCAGGTCGCCGCCGTCGAGCAGCTGCGCATAGGTGTAGATGAGATTCGTGATCTCGGTGGCGCTGTCACTCATGTCGAACCGCCTCGGGAAAGTCCGTCCGGTCCAACTTACATAGAACCGACGATTACTCTTAGTCGCCGTGACCTTACCGTGGACGCCGAGCAGGCTCGGCAACCTGACCGGCAAGCGCGTGATCGTGACCGGAGCGACCAACGGGGTGGGGCTGGGCACCTCGCGCGCGCTCGCCCACGCCGGCGCGCACGTGATCCTGGCCGTGCGCAACACCGAACTCGGCGAGCAACGCGCTGCCGAAATCTCCGCGAACGGCGGCGGTGCGACGTCGGTGCAAAAGCTCGACCTCGCCGACCTGTCGTCGGTGCGGGCCTTCGCCGGCCTGATCGACGAGCCGGTGGACATCCTGATCAACAACGCCGGCGCCCTCACCGACCGCCGCACCGAGACGGTCGACGGATTCGAGATGACACTGGGCACCAACCTGCTCGGGCCGTTCGCGCTGACCAACCTGCTGCTGCCCAAGGTGCGTTCGCAGATCATCAACGTCGGCTCCGACGCCCACCGGTCGGCGACGCTGCACCTCGACGACCTGCACCTGCGCCGCCACAAGTGGACGAGGTTGGGCGCCTACGCGCAGTCCAAGCTCGCCGTGATGCTGTGGGGGCTCGAGCTGGACCGCAGGCTGCGCGCGGCCGCATCGCCGCTCGTCACGCAGCTCACCCACCCCGGTTGGGTGGCCTCGAACCTGTCCAACCTGGGCGACTCGCCGCTGATGTCGCTGGCCCACAAGGGGGTCAAGGCGGTGGCCGACCGGTTGGCCAACGACATCGACGAGGGCGCGGCGCCGACGCTGTACTGCATCAGCGAGCCGATTCCCCCCGGCAGCTACGTCGGGGTCAGCGGCAGGTTCGGGCTGCGCGGTGGGCCGGTGCTCATCGGCCGCACGCAACTGGCGTGCGACTACGACACGGCCGCGCGGCTGGTGGCCTTCGCCGAGCGCGAGACCGGCACGAAACTGGAGATCTGAGCATGGGTGAATTCGACAACGTCGTCGCCGTCGTGACCGGCGCCGCGCGCGGCCAGGGCCGCAGCCACGCCGTCGCGCTGGCTGAGCAGGGCGCCGACATCATCGCCGTCGACATCTGCGCCGACCTCGAGGCCATTCCCTACGCCTTGGGCACCGAGGCAGAGCTGGCCGAAACGGTCCAGCTGGTCGGGTCGGCGGGCCGCAAAGCGGTTCCGGTGATCGCCGACGTGCGCGACCTTGCGGGTCTGCGGGCCGGCGTGCAGGCGGGCATCGACGAGCTCGGCGAGGTCGACGTCGTCATCGCCAACGCCGGGGTGGTGGCGATCGGCGTCACCGAGCCCGACGCCGAACCGGTGTTCAACACGATCGTCGACACCAACCTCAAGGGTGTGTGGCACACCATGCTGGCGACGGTCCCCTCGATCGTGCGCAAGGGTGTCGGCGGCTCGGTCGTGCTGGTCAGTTCGTCGCAGGGCCTGACCGGACGTGGCGGTGACGGCAGCGCCGCGATGTTCGCCTACGCGGCGTCCAAGCACGGTGTCGTGGGTCTGATGCGCTCGGCGGCCAATGCGTATGCGCCGCACAAGATTCGGGTCAACTCGGTGCACCCCAGCGGTGTCGCGACGCCGATGATTCTCAACGACTTCGTGGTGAACCGGATGACGGAGAACCCGAACCCGGCCGTCTCGCAGATGCTGCTGCCCGGCGTGCCGTTGGTCGAGGCGCGGGACGTCACCGAGGCGGTGCTGTGGCTGGCCGGGCCGCGGTCGCGCTACGTGACGGGGGTGTCGATCCCGGTCGACGCCGGCCACGTCGTCATGTAGGGGGAACTAGCCCCTGACGACCTTGCCGGCCTTGATGCAGGACGTGCAGACATTGAGGCGCTGCTTGTTACCGCCCGGACGGGCGACGTGCACGGTCTGGACGTTGGGGTCCCACCGGCGGCTTGTGCGGCGGTGGGAGTGCGACACCGACTTGCCGAAGCCGGGGCCTTTCCCGCAGATGTCGCACACAGCGGCCATTGTTCAAGCTCCTCAAAATCTCGGGGGTCCGGCAATCCGGCCGGGACAGCCCGGCCTCACCGGGCCCAATCAGAATACCGATTGTCGTGGTAACCACCAAAACGTCGACGGGCGGCCCGGGCCATGCCGGGGTCAGGTGTGCGCCGCGACCCCTTGGGCGGTAAACACCGAGTCGATCACAGTACCGGCGCGAATCCGGGCTGCTCGGACGCGGCGCCGCTAGGATGGCGTCGCCGCCGATGGTCGGCGCGGTCGCTGCCTATATCAGGTGCGGACGGCGCGCTGATTGGCTGAAGTCTTCTTCCCGGTGGTGCCGGCCCGCGCGGAGCTGCGGATGAGGCTGGGAAGCGAATATCGGCAGGCTTGAGGGGAGTGCGCGGGGTGGTTGCGCGCGCCGAAAACGCCGGACCAGCCGACGTCGAAAGCGGGCGGGGCTCACCGGCGGGCGTACGACGGTTGGTGTTGAGGTTGCGCCGGGTGGCGGCGGCCTATCTGGTGGTGGCGGCGCTGGGCAGCGTCGCCATAGGGAGTACGTCGGTCAACTGCCCGACCGCTGTGGGCGGGCATGACGGCATCGGGCAGGGCGGACCGGGCCCGAGAGCATCGGGCCCCGCTCCAGCCGATGCGACGTGGTGGTGGCAGCCCCGTCCGCCTCGTCCCGCGGTGCAGGAGGCGGCCGCGGTGCGCGGCGGAATCCAGCTGCGGCAGGTCGCTTTCGACGGTCGGGGAGTGTGGCCGGACGGACCCGACGCGATCCGCGGCTATCTCGAGGAGGCACTGACCCGGATCGGCGTCACCGAGGCGTCGGCCCGTGGTCACTGGATCGAGGGCATGATGACCATCGCCGACCACGAATCGCAATTCCATTCGGGTGCGATCAACCTGTCAGACAGCAACGCCTACGGGCCTTCTCAGCTCGACGGTGGCCCGCTGCACGCCACGCGCGGCCCGTGGCAGGTAATGCCGGATACCTTCGCGACCTTCCACCAGCCCGGGACGTCGAACTCGGCGTGGGATCCGGTGGCGGCCGCATGCGCGTCGATGAACTATCAGATGAGCCGCTACGGCGTCAGCCGCGACGGCAGCAATCAGCGCGCGCTGGTGGGGCAGGCCAATCCCGGTATCCGGCAGGGCTATTAAGCTCTGCCGCTGCCGGCCGGCCGCTCGATCTTCCTCAACGGCGCGGAGCAACTGAGCGCAGCGGCTGCGTCGCCGGGCTACGCTGGCGCCCACCGGGAGACAGGTGCGGAGGAGGTGGGTCAACTGGGCACTGCTGATACGTCGCAGCTACGTCTCCTGGACGCGATGACCCTGCGAGACTGGGCGCACACCGCCGTCAGCGACCTGATCACCCACATCGACGAGATCAATCGACTCAACGTCTTTCCCGTCGCCGACTCCGACACCGGCGCGAACATGCTGTTCACCATGCGTTCGGCCCTGGCGGAACTGAACGCGCAGGGCGGCTCGGGGTGCGCCGCCCGGGCCGCGGCCGCGCTGTCGGCCGGCGCGCTGAACGGCGCCCGTGGCAACTCCGGGGTGATCCTGTCGCAGATCCTGCGCGGCCTCGCCGACGTCACCGCCACCGCCGCGAGCGACGC
The DNA here is from genome assembly GCF_000277125.1 of Mycobacterium intracellulare ATCC 13950. NCBI lineage: Bacteria > Bacillati > Actinomycetota > Actinomycetes > Mycobacteriales > Mycobacteriaceae > Mycobacterium > Mycobacterium intracellulare. Next base: position 3,874,616 of record NC_016946.1, on the reverse strand, counting down.
CGGCGGCGACCTGCCCCACATCGACGCCGTCGTGCTGGGCGATGCGCTGCAGCGCGGCGTGGAGCTGGTCATCACCTCGATGGGCGGCGAGGAAGTCCCGGGGACCATCGTCTCGGTGCTACGGGCCGCCGCGACCGCCGTGCAGCAGTGCGCGCGCGCCGGGGACGGGCTCGCGCCGGCGGTCATCGCCGCCGGGGACGCGGCGGTGGTCGCCCTGGAAAAGACCCCCGAGCAGCTCGACGTGCTCGCCGACGCCGGAGCCGTGGACGCCGGCGGGCGGGGCCTGCTGGTCCTGCTGGACGCGTTGCGGACCACCATCACGGGGCAGGCGCCGGCCCGGGCGGTCTACGAGCTCGCGCCGCGGGCGCAGCGCACCGAAGCCCCCGCGCCGCGCCCGGCGCCCCAATTCGAGGTGATGTACCGGCTGGACGGCTGCGAGCCCGCGGCGGCGGACGCGCTGCGGGACCGGCTGGAGGACCTGGGCGATTCGGTGGGCATCGCGTCGGCGCCGTCGTCCGCGCAACGCACCTATTCCGTGCACGTGCACACCGACGACGCCGGCGCCGCCGTCGAGGCGGGACTGGCGGCCGGACGACTCAGCCGCATCGTCATCTCGGCCCTGAGCTCCGGGGCCCCCGGGTTGCCCGCGGGCGGCTGGACGCGGGAACGGGCGGTGCTGGCCGTCGTCGACGGCGAAGGCGCCGCCGAGCTGTTCGCCGGGGAAGGCGCCTGCGTGCTGCAACGCGACCCCGCAGCGCACGATCCCACGACCAACATCAGCGCGCACCAGCTGATGCGCGCCGTCGTCGACACCGGCGCCGCGCAGGTGATGGTGCTGCCCAACGGCTATGTGGCCGCCGAGGAGCTGGTCGCCGGGTGCACGGCGGCCATCGGCTGGGGGATCGACGTGGTGCCGATCCCGACCGGGTCGATGGTGCAGGGCCTGGCCGCGCTGGCCGTGCACGAGACCGGCAGGCAGGCCGTCGACGACGGCTACACCATGGCCCGGGCGGCCGGCGCCGCGCGGCACGGATCGGTGCGCATCGCCACCGAGAGCGCCTTGACCTGGGCGGGCCGCTGCCATCCCGGCGACGGCCTGGGCATCGCGGGCGACGAGGTGCTGATCGTGGCCGCCGACGCCGTCGGGGCGGCGATCGGCCTGCTCGACCTCCTGCTGGCCTCCGGCGGCGACCTGGTGACCGTGCTGCTGGGCGCCGGCATCGAGACCGATGGGGACGTCGGCGCCGTCGGCGACATCCTGGAAGAGCACATGCACGACCACCACCCGGGGACCGAACTGGTCACCTACCGCACCGGCCACCACGGTGACGCGCTGCTGATCGGGGTCGAGTAGCGATGGTGTCGCTGTCCGACCGGCTGGACTACGCCGTCGGCGGGAAGGTCGTGGAGCTCCTCGACGAGGTGTTCGGCATCCGGACCGTCAACGACCTGCTGCGCCACTACCCCCGCAGCTACACCGAGGGCGCCAGCCGCTGGGACGCCGACGACGAACGGCCGCCCGCCGGTGAACACATCACCATCGTCGACACGATCACCGACACCGAGACGTTCCCGATGAAAAAGACGCCGAAGAAGGTCTGCCACCGCATCACGCTCGGCTCCGGGCGCAACAAGGTGACCGCCACGTTCTTCAACGCGAACTACATCAAAAAGGACCTCACCACCGGCACCAAGGTGATGCTCTCCGGCGAGGTCGGGTTCTTCAGGAACGTCATGCAGCTCACCCATCCCGCGTTTCTCCTCCTCGACACGCCGGACGGGAAGAACCGCGGCACCGTGTCCCTCAAGAGCATCGCCAACGCCTCGCACGCCACCACCGGCGAAGACATCGCGGACGCGTATCAGCGCCACTTCTTCCCGATCTATGCGGCCAGCGCCAAGCTGCAGAGCTGGACCATCTTCGCCACCGTCCGCCAAGTGCTCGACGTCCTCGACCCGGTGCCCGATCCCCTGCCCGAGGACCTGCGCGCGAAATTCGGCCTGGTCTCCGAGGATCAGGCGTTGCGCGACATCCACCTCGCCGAAAGCGAGCCCCGCCGTCAGCAGGCACGCGAGCGCCTGACCTTCGACGAGGCCGTCGGGCTGCAGTGGGCCCTAGTGGCCCGCCGGCACGGCGAGCTTTCGGAATCGGGGCCCCCGGCGCCGCCGCGTTCGGACGGTTTGGCCGCGGAACTGTTGGGGCGGTTGCCTTTCGAGCTGACCGCGGGGCAGCGTGACGTGCTCGGCGTGCTGTCCGAGGGGCTGGCGTCCAACCGCCCGCTGAACCGCCTGCTGCAGGGGGAGGTGGGCTCGGGTAAGACGATCGTGTCGGTGCTGGCGATGCTGCAGATGGTGGACGCCGGTTATCAGTGCGCGCTGCTGGCCCCGACGGAAGTGCTTGCCGCGCAACATCTTCGATCCATCCGCGACGTGCTCGGCCCGCTGGCGATGGCGGGCCAGCTGGGCGGCGCCGATCGGGCCACCCGGGTGGCGCTGCTCAGCGGTTCCATGACCGCCGCGCAGAAGAAGCAGATCCGGTCCGAGATCGCCGGCGGCGAGGTGGGCATCGTCGTCGGCACCCACGCGCTGCTGCAGGACGCGGTGGAGTTCGACAACCTGGGCATGGTGGTGGTCGACGAGCAGCACCGCTTCGGGGTCGAACAGCGAGATCAGTTGCGGGCCAAGGCCCGTCCCGGTGTCACCCCGCACCTGCTGGTGATGACGGCGACGCCGATCCCGCGCACCGTCGCGCTCACCGTCTACGGGGACCTGGAAACGTCGACGCTGCGCGAACTTCCGCGTGGACGCCAGCCGATCACCAGCAACGTCATCTTCGTCAAGGACAAGCCCACCTGGCTCGGCCGCGCCTGGCAGCGCATCAGCGAAGAGGTCGCCGCCGGCCGGCAGGCCTACGTGGTGGCGCCCCGCATCGACGAGGACGACGATCCGGGCGCGCAGGAGCAGAACGCCAAGGCCCCCGAGACCGCCGAAGGCCTCTACGCCCGACTGCGTTCCGGCGAGCTGGCGCACCTGCGGCTGGGGCTGATGCACGGGCGGCTGTCCGGCGACGAGAAGGACGCGGTGATGGCGGCCTTCCGCGCCGGCGAGATCGACGTGCTGGTGTGCACCACCGTCATCGAGGTCGGCGTCGACGTCCCCAACGCCACCGTGATGCTGGTGATGGACGCCGACCGGTTCGGGATCAGCCAGTTGCATCAGCTGCGCGGCCGGATCGGCCGCGGCCGGCACCCGAGCCTGTGCCTGTTCGCCAGCTGGTCCGCGCCCGACTCGCCGGCCGGCCGGCGTCTGGCCGCGGTGGCCGGGACGCTGGACGGCTTCGCCCTGGCCGACCTGGACCTCAAGGAGCGCCGCGAGGGAGATGTCTTGGGCCGCAACCAGTCCGGCCGGGCGATCACGCTGCGGTTGCTGTCCCTGGCCGACCACCTGGAGTACATCGAGGCGGCGCGGGAATTCTGCGTCCGAACCTATTCCGAGGACCCCTCCGATCCCGGATTGGCCGTGCTGGCGGCGCGATTCACCGACACCGACCGCATCGAATACCTGGACAAGAGTTGAACCGCAAGGTGCTGTTGTGGTTGGCCGCGGCGGCCGCGCTCGCGGTGGTGGTGGCCTACCAGACGGTCGGGACCTCGGCCTCCCGGCACTCCGCGGAATACGCTGCGCGCGCGGATGTTCCGACGGTGCTGCCCGGCGTCGACGTGCTCGCGGGCATCGCGGTCGTGCCGGTGCGGCTGCACCGCTATGACTACCTGCGGGCGGCGTTCGGCGACGCCTGGGATGACGACAACGACGCGCCGTTGGGGCACAACGGGTGCGACACCCGCGACGACATCCTCAACCGCGATCTCGTCGACAAGACGTACGTGTCGATCAAGCGGTGCCCGGACGCCGTGGCCACGGGCACGCTGCACGACCCGTACACCAACAAGACGATCGCCTTTGCGCGCGGCCCCAAGGTCGGCGAATCGGTGCAGATCGACCACATCGTGCCGCTCGCGTACGCCTGGGACATGGGCGCGTACGGCTGGCCGGCGCCCGAGCGGCTGCGCTTCGCCAACGATCCGGCCAACCTGCTGGCCGTCGACGGGCCGGCCAATCAGGACAAGGGCGATTCGCCACCGGGCCAATGGATGCCGCCCAACGGGGCGTTCGCCTGCCAGTACGCCATGCAATTCATCGCCGTGCTGCGCGGCTATGCGCTGCCGGTGGATGCGGCGTCGACCGGTGTTTTGCGTCAGGCCGCCGCGAGCTGCCCCGCGGGGTAGCCGTCGCTTATGAACCCTCGTAGGTGTCGGGGTCCGGGCGCAGCCGGGTGCCGTCGTTGAGCCCGTTGATCGCATCCATGTGCTCGGCGGCCAACTCGAAATCGAACACGTCCATGTTGGTCGCGATGTGCTCTTCCTTGGCCGAGCGGAAGACGACCGCGTTGCCCAGCTGCAGGTTCCACCGCAGCAGCACCTGCGAGGCGGTCTTGCCGTATTCGCCGGCGATCGAGCTCACGGTCGGGTTGTCGATCAGCTTGCCCAGCGCCAGCGGCGTGTAGGACTGGGTGACGACGTTGTGCTCGGCGTTGGTCTTGCGCAACGCCTCCTGGTTGAGCAGCGGGTGCAGCTCGATCTGGTTGACCGCGGGAGTGACGAACGTGAGGTCGATGACGGTCGTCAGGTGTTCCTCGGTGAAGTTGGAGACGCCGATCGAGCGGGCCTGCCCGTCCCCGCGGGACTGGATCATTCCGCCGAAGGAGTTCACGTAGTTGCCCAGCGACGGGGCCGGCCAGTGAATCAGGTACAGGTCGACGTAATCCAGGCCCAGCCGTTCCAGGCTGGCGGTGCAGGCGTCCATCGCCCCCTTGAAACCCTGATCGGAGGTGGCCAGCTTGGTGGTCACGAACAGCTCGGCGCGCGGAATCCCGGAGGCGGCGATGGCGCGCCCGACGGCGGCCTCGTTGCCGTAGGCCGCGGCGGTGTCGATGAGCCGGCAACCGATTTCCAGCGCCGCCGATACCGCGCGTTCGGTCTCGTCGTCCGACAATTCCGCGACGCCCAGGCCCAGGGCCGGCATCGTGTTTTCGTCGTTGAGAGCAATTGAGGGTGCGGCGGAGCCCGACTCGCCAGTCAATTCATTCACCTGCCTGTGAAATTAATGGTCCGAGATTGTGCACCGAGCCGGGTTCCGCCATCGCGCGAGAAGATCAACGGCGTTCGGCGCCGAGTTCGAGGCGCTGCGTTCGAAATCGAACACGTCGAAGTTGCTCGCAATCCGTGAAGGCTTCATCGGCTTGGGGATCACGATATTACCGAGGGAGCAAATGCAACCTAATCAACACCTGGGCAGGTGTCCATCCGCGGCCTCTGGTACCCGGTGCGCCACCACGTACAGTTGGTCGCGCGGCACACCGGAATCGGCGGCCGCTCAGGGGTGAATTCACTTTCGTCGTCAAGCGGTGCCACGTTGTTTGAAAAAGGGGGTTGCCCATGACCAAGCCTCTGTCTGCCGCGCCAGACGTGCACACCGCAGCGCAGCGCGCGTCGGTGCCCCTGGCCAGTCGCATCCAGGGCGCCGTCACCAGCGCCGGGGTCAAGGTCATCCCGTGGATCCCGACCGCGGTGCGACGAGGGCTGGTTCGCGGCCGATCGGTCATCATCGACGGCAACACCCTCGATCCCACCTTGCAGCTGATGTTGTCGGGCCTGCGCGCCGTCGGCATCGACGGGCTGGTCGTCGGCGACGACCCGGCGGCGTCCCGGGCGCAGATGCACGACTCGACCGTGGGCTTCCCCGGTCCGCAGATCCACGTCGAGGTCACCGAGTTGTCGCTGCCCGGCCCGGCCGGGGACATCGGCGCCCGGCACTATCGTCCGGCCGACGGCGCGGCGGCCCCGTTGCTGGTCTTCTACCACGGCGGCGGCTGGTCGATCGGTGACCTGGACACCCACGACGCGCTGTGCCGGCTGACCTGCCGTGACGCGGGCGTCCACGTGTTGTCGATCGACTACCGGCTGGCCCCCGAGCACCCGGCGCCGGCCGCGATCGAGGACGCGTACGCCGCGTTCACGTGGGCATACGAGCACGCCGGCGAGCTGGGCGCCGCCCCCGGCCGTATCGCGGTCGGCGGCGACAGTGCCGGGGGCAACCTCGCCGCCGTCGTCAGCCAATTGGCGCGCGACGAGGGCGGCCCCGCGCCGGTGTTGCAGTGGCTGATCTATCCGCGGACCGACTTCACCGCGAAGACCCGGTCTCTGAGCCTTTTCTCGCGCGGCTTCCTGCTGACCAAACGCGACATCGACTGGTTCGAGTCCCAATACCTGCGCCGTTCGGAGCTGGACCGCACGGACCCGCGCGTCTCGCCGGCCCTGGCCGAATCGCTGGCCGGACTGGCGCCGGCGCTGATCGCGGTTGCGGGCTTCGACCCGCTGCGCGACGAGGGCGAGGCCTACGCCGAGGCGCTGCGGGCCGCCGGGACGGCGGTCGACCTGCGTTACCTGGGCTCGCTGACCCACGGCTTCGCCAACATGTTCCAGCTGGGCGGCGACAGCATGGTCGCGACCAGTGAGCTGATCTCGGCCCTGCGCGCACACCTCAGCCGGGTCTGAGTCGCCCGGCGGCCCGCGCCGGTAATCTAGAGGCGCCTTGTCCGATCGCTTTGTCGGCAGACCGACAACTCGCCTACCGAAAGATCAGGGAACCTGTGGCCGACAAACCCAAACGCCCCCCACGATTCGACATGAAGTCGGCCTCCGGCGGTAAGTCCGGCCGGCTCGTCCAGATCGGCGGTACCGCGTTCGTCGTGATCTTCGCGGTCGTCCTCGTCTTCTACATCGTGACGTCGAACCACAAGAAGCCCGCCGCCACCGGCGCGGGCGACACGGTGCGGGTGACGTCGAGCAAGCTGGTCACCCAGCCCGGCACCAACAACCCCAAGGCCGTGGTGACGTTCTACGAGGACTTCCTGTGCCCGGCCTGCGGCAACTTCGAACGCACCTTCGGGCCGACGGTGTCGCGGCTCATCGACGTCGGGGCCATCGCGGCCGATTACTCCATGGTGTCGATCCTGGACAGCTCGCGGAACCACAACTATTCGTCGCGCGCGGCCAACGCGGCCCGCTGCGTCGCCGACGAATCCCTCGACGCCTTCCGCCGTTTCCATACCGCGCTGTTCACCACCGACATTCAGCCCAGCGAAACCGGCAAGAGCTTCCCGGACAACGCGCGGTTGATCGAACTCGCCCGTGAGGCCGGCGCCGTGGGCAAGGTGCCCGACTGCATCAACAGCGGCAAGTACCTGGACAAGGTCACCGGCGAGGCCGCGGCCGCACAGATCAAGGCCACGCCGACGATCAAGATCAACGGCGAGGACTACGACCCGTCGACGCCCGACGCGCTGGTCAGCAAGATCAAAGAGATCGTGGGCAACATCCCGGGCATCGACGGCGCGGTCGCGCCGGCCGCCATGTGACCGGCGCGGTGTCGACCGAATCGGCCGATCCCAGCGCCGATCCCACCCCGGCCCCGGTGCCGGCGCCCAGCGCGTGGTGGCTGCTGATCGCCGGGGCGATCGGCCTGGTGGCGTCGATGACGCTGACGGTCGAGAAGATCGACATCCTGCTCGACCCGTCGTACGTGCCGTCCTGCAACATCAACCCGATCCTGTCGTGCGGCTCGGTGATGATGACGCCGCAGGCGTCGCTGCTGGGGTTCCCCAATCCGTTGCTCGGCCTGGTGGCCTTCACCGTGGTGATCGTCACCGGGCTGCTGGCGTTGACGAAAGTTGTTCTGCCCCAATGGTATTGGCTGGGACTGACGGCCGGGGTGCTGGCCGGAGCGGTGTTCGTGCACTGGCTGATCTTCCAGAGCCTGTATCGCATCGGCGCGTTGTGCCCGTACTGCATGGTGGTGTGGGCGGTCACCATGTCGCTGCTGGTGGTGGTCGCCTCGATCGCGTATCGCCCTGCGCTGCAGGCCCGCCAAGCCGGCCCGGCGTGGGTGGTGTACCAATGGCGATGGTCGATCGCCGCGCTGTGGTTCACCGCGGTGTTTCTGCTGTGCATGGCGCGGTTCTGGGACTATTGGTCGACGCTGCTGTAGGAATCTGGACGTGACCCGGATCATCGGCGGCGTGGCCGGGGGCCGGCGCATCGCGGTCCCGCCGCGGGGCACGCGGCCCACCACCGACCGGGTCCGCGAGTCGCTGTTCAACATCCTGACCGCGCGCCGCGAGCTGAGCGGCCTGGCGGTCCTGGACCTGTACGCCGGCTCGGGCGCCCTGGGATTGGAGGCGCTCTCCCGCGGCGCCGCCAGCGCGCTCTTCGTGGAGTCCGACCCGCGCACCGCGTCGGTCATCGCGCGCAACATCGACACCCTGGGGCTGCCGGGCGCGACGCTGCGCCGGGGCGCGGTGGCGGCCGTCCTGTCGGCCGGGACCGGCTCTCCCGTCGACCTCGTCCTGGCCGACCCGCCGTACGACGTCGCCGCCGCCGAGGTCGAGGCCGTGCTGGCGGCGCTGATCGCGCACGGGTGGGTGCGCGAGGGCGCCGTCGCGGTCGTCGAGCGCGCGGCCGGCGGCGCGCCGCTGAGCTGGCCGGCCGGCTGGTCGGTGTGGCCGCAACGCGTTTACGGCGACACCCGTTTGGAGCTCGCCGAGCGGGTATGAGCGGGCGTGTACCGTCATTTGCCATGGCGCCGCTCCTCCCCATCGCTTCGCTCTGCATCGTCTCGGCGCGCGCCATGGCGCCGCTCCTCATTGCTTGCTCTGCATCGTCGCCGGCGCACCACGTGGGCGCCGCTCCTCCTCATCGCTTCGCTCTGCATCGTCGTCGGTGCGGGTCATGAGCGGCGCGGTATGCCCGGGCTCGTTTGACCCGGTGACGTTGGGCCACATCGATGTCTTCGAGCGCGCGTCGGCTCAGTTCGACGAGGTGGTGGTGGCGATCCTGACCAACCCCGCCAAAAAGGGCATGTTCGACCTCGACGAGCGGATCGCGATGATCAACGAATCGACGACGCACCTGCCCAATCTGCGGGTGGAGGCCGGCCAGGGCCTGGTGGTCGATTTCGTGCGGTCGCGGGGGATGACCGCCATCGTGAAGGGGCTGCGCACCGGCACCGACTTCGAATACGAGCTGCAGATGGCGCAGATGAACAAGCACGTCGCCGGTGTCGACACCTTTTTCGTCGCGACCGCGCCGCGGTATTCGTTCGTGTCGTCGTCGTTGGCCAAGGAGGTCGCCATGCTCGGTGGCGACGTGTCGGAGCTGCTGCCCGAAGCGGTCAACCGTCGCTTGCGCGAAAAGCGTGCCGGTCGGTCCTGAGCGACACCGTCTGCCGCCGAAGGCGTTGGGCGGCAACGTCATTGACGAGACGGCAAGGGTGTGGAGTAGCCGGGCGCTGCGGGGGTACCCGATGGCTCCGAGCGCGCAACGCCACGCCCAGCGAGCGGAACGGGTCAATTACGCCACGGCGGAACGTATCTTGAAGATCTGATCCGAAGAAGAGGGGGGTTCGCGCGGTCGCCGACGTCAAAGGAGAACGGCAGCCATGACGGTAGACAATCTTTTCGACGTTCCCGAGGCCGCGACCAACCTGATCGCCCTGCTGGCCGACGAGGGAGTCGCGCACTTCTTCATCAACCCCGGAACCGACTCCGCCCCGATCCAGGAAGCGCTGGCGGCGGCGCGCGCGGCCGGCACGCCGAGCCCGCGGGCGGTGCTGTGTGTCCACGAGAGCGTCGCGTTGGCGGCGGCTATCGGACACCACATGGCCAGCGGCCGTCCGCAGGCGGTCATGGTGCACGTCGATGCCGGGACGCTGAACCTGGGCTGCCAGCTGCACAACGCCCAGCGCAACGGGACGCCGGTGGTGATGTTCGCCGGGCGCACCCCCTACAGTTCGGCGCCGGAGGTCCGCGGCCACCGCGATGCCTACATCCATTGGCAGCAGGAGCAACTCGACCAGCCGGCCGTCGTGCGCAACTACGCCAAATGGCACATGGAGGTTCCCCGCGGGCGAGAGCTGGCCCCCATCGTCCGGCGGGCATTCCAGGTCGCCCAGTCCAGCCCGTCCGGACCCGCCTACGTCATGCTGCCGCGAGAAGCCCTGATGGAGCCCGGCAGCCGTGCGTTGCCGCGCCGGCTGCCGCCGGCCATACCGCCCGGCCCGGACCCCGGGGCCCTGGGCCGGCTGGCCGGGATCCTGGTCGCCGGGCAGCGGGTCGTCATCGTCGCGTGTCGGACCGCGGCGGAACCCGGGGCCGCGGTCGTGTTGGCCCGCATCGCCGAGCTGCTCGGTGCGCCGGTGATCGACCAGGGCGACCGCGCCAACCTGCCGCTCGGGCACCCCCTGCACGTGGTGGGCGACGCGGGCCCGCTGGAAACCGCCGACACCGTGCTGCTGCTGGACTCCGAAGTGCCCTGGGTGCCCGCACAGCTGGCCCCGCCCGCGGATGCCCGCGTGGTGCAGATCGACGCGGACCCCGTCAAGGCCGGCATGCCGCTGTGGTCCTATCCGGTCGAGATCGCGCTGACCGCCGACACGCGGGTGACGCTGGTGCTGCTCGAGCAGACCCTGCTGCGGCTGGCCACCGACGAGCTGCGCGAGAAGTGGAGCGCGCGGCGGCGGGCGGCCGAATCCGATGTCGCGCAACGCCGCCGGGAGGCGGCGCGCCGTGCCGCGTCCGACCGCCCGGCCGATGCGCCCGACGCGATGCTGGCCGCGCTGGGCGCCGCGCTGCCACACGACGCCGTGGTGGTCCAGGAGGCGGTGACCAACTGGCCCGCCGTGGCCCGGCAGGTCCAGCGGCCGCCGGGGCAGTTCTTCGACACGGGCGCACCGGCGTTGGGCTGGGCGCTCGGCGGGGCCTTCGGGGTCAAACTGGCCAGGCCGCAGGCGCCCGTCGTCGCGATCTGCGGTGACGGTTCGTTCAACTTCGGTGTGCCCACGGCCGCGTTGTGGTCGGCGCATCGCCATGACGCGCCGTTCGTGACGGTGGTCTTGAACAACCACTCGTACCTGGCCTCGAAGCTGCCGGTGATGGAGCTCTATCGGCAGGGAATATCGATGCGGGAGAACGACTTTCCCGAGACCCGGCTCACGCCGGACACCGACTACGCCGCCCTGGCGCGCGCGTGCGGGGGAAGCGGACGCAGCGTGACTACGCCGGCGGAGATGCGCGAGGCCATCGGGTGGGCGCTCGCCGAGGCCGACGAGGGCCGGTGCACCGTGCTCGATGTGCAGTTGCCGCAACCGTGACGCGGATCAATGCGCGTGGCCGGAGCGGTCGGCGTCGGGGGAGCCGCCCATCATGCGCAGCATCGGCAGGCCCCCGGAGGTGATGAACCGGGCGACGAGGACGATCGCGAGCGCGCCGAAGGCGATGTTGAGCAAGGTCGTGTAGTTCCACGAGATAGAGGCCTCCAGCACGGTCGCGTTGCGTTGCGCCGGGATGAGATGCGTTGTGCCGAAGATCAATTCGACCAGGTATCCGGCGACCACCATCGCGGCGTAGAAGGTGCCCAGCAGGGTCAGCATCATCTTGGTGCCGTAGTACTTGCGGTAGATGTTGAGGATCGGGAGGATCAACAGGTCGGCGTAGATGAACGCGATGACGCCCCCGAAGCTGATCCCCCCGTTCCACAACACCGCGGCCAGCGGGACGTTGCCGATCGAGCACACGAAGGACACGATCGCCACGACGGGGCCCACGAGCGGACCCCACAGCGCCGACCAGACCGGGTGATCCACCAAAAAGAAGCTCTGCCAGAACTTTTCGGGAACCCACGCCGCGACGGCCCCCGCGATCAGCAGGCCAAGGACAAGGTCGCGCAGGATCGCCAGCCACTCCATCACGAACACGTGCGAGACCGAGGTGAAGCCGGCCGGGGAGAACAGCCGCCGCCAGAACGAGCCTTCTCCTTTGACCGACATGTCCATGGCGGCGTGGCCTTCCATCGATCCGGCGATTCCCTTTTCGGCCTGCTCGCGGGCGGCGTCGACGAGTCGCGAGCGCACGAACAGCCGGAACAATGCAGCGAGCACCACGATCATCAACGGGCCGCCGACGAATTCGGCGGCGGTGAACTGCCAGCCCATCAGCAGCGCCAGGATGATGCCCAACTCCGCCACGAGGTTGGTCGAACCGATCTCGAACGCCATCGCGGCGGTGAAGTCGGCGCCCTTGCGGAACAGCGATCGCGCCAGGGCCACCGCGGCATACGAGCACGACGACGACGCCGCCCCCAGCCCGGCCGACACCGCCAGGGTGCGGGGGCGGTCATCGCCCATCAGCGCCACGATCGTCGAGCGCCGCACGACCGCCTGCACCACCGCCGACAGGGTGAAGCCGACGATCAGCGCCCACAGGATTTCCCATGTCATCGAACCCGCGAGCGTCAGGGCGTGCCCGATCGCCGATAGCACCGTCATCACTGAAACCTCCTGCGGTGAGCCGCCGGCGCGAGGTGAGTCTGTTCCGACGCATCGGACTATACCCCTTGGGGGTATAAGGGCGCAGGGCCCGATCGTCCGGCGGTTCCTCGGACCCTAGAATCGCTGGCAAATAGCCGGGTCCGGGCGCGTCGACGCAAAACCCACACCGGGGCAAAGGCCGCAGCGGCGCGGCCCGGCGACGAATATGGACGAACCACCGCGCGCGGCCGTCGCCGCCGCGAAAACAGCGTGAACGGGCGCTTTCGCATGAAACTCACTGATCACGCCCACGCCGGCACCGGCGCGCCGGGGCGTTTAGGACACCGGGAACGGGCAAATACCCGACACACCGGTGTCGCCACCGCTGTCACAGAGACAACACCAGGCACACTGGTAACAACAGTTTTGCAGACGCCAGGAGGGTACGGCCGTGTATCGAGTGTTTGAAGCGCTGGATGAATTGAGCGCCATCGTCGAAGAAGCCCGCGGCGTCCCGATGACGGCCGGCTGCGTGGTGCCCCGCGGCGACGTGCTGGAGCTGATCGACGACATCAAGGACGCGATTCCGGGCGAGCTGGACGACGCCCAGGACGTGCTGGACGCGCGCGATTCCATGCTGCAGGACGCCAAGACGCACTCCGAGTCCATGGTCGAATCGGCGACCACCGAGTCGGAGTCCATGCTCAACCACGCCCGCGCGGAGGCCGACCGGCTGCTGTCGGACGCGAAGGCGCAGGCCGACCGGATGGTGAGCGAAGCCCGCCAGCACAGCGAGCGCATGGTCGGCGAGGCCCGCGAGGAGTCGATGCGCATCGCCACCGCGGCCAAACGCGACTACGAGGCCAGCGTCGGGCGCGCCCAGGCCGAGGCCGACCGGCTGCTCGAAAACGGCAACATCTCCTACGAGAAGGCCGTGCAAGAGGGCATCAAGGAACAGCAGCGCCTGGTCTCGCAGAACAGCGTGGTCGAGGCGGCCAACGCCGAGGCCACCCGGCTCATCGACTCGGCGCACGCCGAGGCCGACCGGCTGCGGGGCGAATGCGACATCTACGTCGACAACAAGCTCGCCGAGTTCGAGGAATTCCTCAACGGCACCCTGCGGTCGGTGGGTCGCGGCCGCCACCAACTGCGGACAGCGGCCGGGACGCACGACTACGCCGTGCGCTAGCGTTTCGCCGCCCGCCCAGCGGGCGGGCGAGCCCTGGAATTGTGCGGCCGGCGCCGTAGGATTTCCGATATGACGCGCCAGCACACCACCTCATCGACGCGCGGCGGTGCGCCTCGGCTATCTGGGCCGATGACGTTCGACATCACCCGGCTCGGGCGGCGGCCCGGCGCGATGGTGACCGTGCGCAACACCGTGCCCACCCCGGCGCGCATCGGGCTGGACATGATCGCGATCGAGGCCGGCGCCCCCCTGGAACTGGACCTGCAGGTCCAGTCGGTGTCCGAGGGCGTCCTGGTGACCGGGACGGTGACCGCGCCCACCGCCGGCGAATGCGCGCGGTGCCTGACCCCGCTCGACGGGACCGTGCAGGTGCGGTTGACCGAACTGTTCGCCTACCCGGACAGCACCACGGAGGCGACCACCGAGGAGGACGAGGTCGGCCACATCGTCGACGACACCATCGACCTCGAGCAGTCCATCGTCGACGCGGTGGGGCTCGAACTCCCCTTCTCGCCGGTGTGCACGCCGGATTGCCCGGGGCTGTGCCCCGAATGCGGGGTGCCGCTGGCCGCCGAACCGGGCCATCAGCACGACCGCATCGACCCGCGCTGGGCCAAGCTGGCGGGCATGTTCGACCCCGAGGCGGACGAATCGCGGGGTGAGCGGTGAGCTCACGGCAGGCTCTGCTCGACGCCCTCGGGGTTGAGCTGCCCGACGAACTGCTGTCCTTGGCGCTGACGCACCGCAGCTACGCCTACGAACACGGCGGGCTGCCGACCAACGAGCGGCTGGAGTTTCTCGGCGACGCCGTGCTGGGCCTGACCATCACCGACGAGCTCTACCACCGCCATCCCGATCGCAGCGAGGGGGACCTGGCCAAGCTGCGGGCCAGCGTCGTCAACACCCAGGCGCTGGCCGACGTCGGGCGAAAGCTCTGCGAGGGGGGCCTCGGGGTGCACCTGCTGCTGGGGCGCGGGGAGGCGAACACGGGCGGGGCGGACAAGTCGAGCATCCTGGCCGACGGCATGGAATCGCTGCTGGGTGCGATCTACCTCGAGCACGGGATCGACGTTGCGCGCGAGGTGATCCTGCGGTTGTTCGGCCCGCTGCTGGACGCCGCGCCGACGCTGGGGGCCGGGCTGGACTGGAAGACCAGCCTGCAGGAGCTGACCGCGGCCCGCAGCATGGGCGCGCCGTCCTACGTCGTCACCTCGACCGGCCCCGACCACGACAAGGAATTCACCGCCGTGGTCGTGGTGGCCGACACCGAATACGGCTCGGGCGTGGGCCGCTCCAAGAAGGAAGCCGAACAGAAGGCCGCGGCGGCGACCTGGAAAGCGCTGGAAGCGCTGGACACCGTTCCCGGCAGCTGAATCGATGCCCGAACTGCCCGAAGTCGAGGTGGTGCGCCGCGGCCTGCACGCCCATGTGGTGGGAAAGACGATCACGGCCGTCCGGGTGCACCACCCGCGCGCGGTCCGACGCCACGAGGCGGGGGCCGCGGACCTGACCGCCCGACTCCTCAACGACCGGATCACCGGCACCGACCGGCGCGGTAAGTACCTGTGGCTGCTGCTCGACAGCGACGCGGCGCTCGTCGTGCACCTCGGCATGAGCGGGCAGATGCTGCTCGGCGCGGTGCCGCGCGCCGACCACGTCCGGATCTCCGCCCTGCTCGACGACGGGACCGTGCTGAGCTTCGCCGATCAGCGCACCTTCGGCGGGTGGATGCTCGCCGACCTGGTCGAGGTGGACGGCAGCGTGGTGCCCGAACCCGTCGCGCACCTGGCGCGCGACCCGCTGGACCCCCGGTTCGACGCCGACGCCGTCGTAAAGGTCTTGCGGCGCAAGCACTCCGAAATCAAGCGCCAGCTGCTCGACCAGCAGGTGGTGTCGGGCATCGGCAACATCTATGCCGACGAGGCGCTGTGGCGCGCCAAGGTGCACGGGGCGCGGATCGCCGACGCGCTGACCCGCAAGCAGTTGACCGCCGTGCTCGACGCGGCCGCCGACGTGATGCGTGACGCGCTGGCCAAGGGCGGGACCTCGTTCGATTCGCTGTACGTCAACGTCAACGGCGAATCCGGATACTTCGACCGCTCACTGGACGCCTACGGCCGCGAAGGCCAGGGCTGCCGCCGCTGCGGCGCGGTGATGCGCAGGGAGAAGTTCATGAACCGCTCGTCGTTCTATTGCCCGAAATGCCAACCGCGCCAGCGTGTTTGAGTGTGAAGACTTGGCTTTGACGGTGACCACACGGTTGCGACACGCCGAGGGTGGGTGACCGGCTTTCACACCGGACGCCCCGCGTTCACACTCGACTACGCAATAGGTGCATCACTCGAAGATGTCACGGCGCAGCGTCCCCGTGGGCAGCGCCGGATCCACAAACCACTCGTGGCTGAACAGCGCGCCGAACACCTGGGGCGGCAACCGCATCAGGAGCCCGAACAGGCGCGCGCCCAGGCCCGAACTGCCGATCTGGGAACGGTGCGCGGCAAAAGCGTCCCGCTTCTGGCGGGCGAAGCGGAACACGTTGACCCGGTGGGTGATGGTCGCGCGCGGGGCATACGCGCCCCGGACGATGTCACGTTCGTACGGTCCGGGAAGCCGCAGCAGGTGCGCGAGATCGCTGACGCGAAGCAGCATTTCGCGCGGCATCGTCACCTCGAGCACCCGGGGAATCGCGGCGAGCTCGGCGGCTCGCTTGCCGACGTGGTGCACCTGCACATGATCGCGGTGGCCGTAGCCGCCGTTGGGCTGGTAGCTGAGCAGCAGATCGGCGCGCTCATCGCGAAGGATGGTGGCCAGCCGCCCCGCCGCCTCGTCGAGGTCCGCCCGCCCGAATCGGGTGCGCCCGGGCGGATCGGGGTAGAACAGCGGGCCGTAGCCGCTGTCGGCGTAGCCGAGGCACTCCACCCGCTGGGCCCCGAGAATGCTTGCGCTCGACCGCAATTCGCCCAGCCGGTTGTCGTCCTCGTTGTGCACCCGCCCGTCGGTCGCCGTGACCACGACGACGCGATGCCCGGCCGCGGACGCGCGCGCAAGCGTGCCGCCGGTGAGGACCACCTCGTCGTCGGGGTGCGCGTGAAACGCGACGACGGTGGCCATGCCAAACAGTATGCCCGCGCGTCACGGCACGGCGGCCCGGTAGAAATGAGCCATGGCCGAACTATGGGTGGAGCGCACCGGAACTCGCCGCTACACGGGATACAGCTCGCGGGGAGCACAGGTGCTCGTCGGCTCCGAGGACGTCGACGGCGTGTTCACTCCCGGCGAGCTGCTCAAGATCGCGCTCGCGGCCTGCAGCGGGATGTCCAGCGATATGCCGCTGGCCCGCCGGCTGGGCGACGACTACAAGGCGGTCGTCAGGGTCTCCGGCGCGGCCGACCGCGAGCAGGAACGCTATCCGCTGCTCGAGGAGACGCTGGAGCTGGATCTGTCGGGGTTGGCCGAGGACGAGAAGGAGCGCCTGCGCGTCGTGGTCAACCGGGCCATCGACCAGGTCTGCACGGTCGGGCGCACCCTGCAGTCCGGCACCGCCGTCAACTTCGAGGTGAGCGATGTCGGATCCTGACGCCCGGCTCACCGCCTGGGTGCACGGGAACGTCCAGGGGGTGGGTTTCCGCTGGTGGACGCGGTGCCGGGCGCTGGAGCTGGGCCTCACCGGCTACGCCGCCAACCAGGCCGACGGCCGGGTGCTGGTGGTCGCCCAGGGGCCGCGGGAGGCCGGCGAGAAGCTGCTGGAGCTGCTGCGGGGCGGCGCGTCCTGGCCCGCCCAGCCCGGACGCGTCGACAAGGTCGTCGCCGACTGGTCGCAGCCCCAGGAGCGTTTCGAGGGGTTCGTCGAGCGGTGACGGCGCCTGCTTCTCGTGGCTGATGTGACCACTGTGACCAGTGCGTCGCCCCGCGACGCCGCCGGCAGATTTCGGCCCGGCCGACACCCCTCGGTGAGCCTGTCCGGGATGGTTTGAGCGGTAGTCTGGCTCGCCGTGTACCTCAAGAGTCTGACGCTGAAGGGCTTCAAGTCCTTTGCCTCGCCGACGACTCTGCGTTTCGAGCCGGGCATCACCGCGGTGGTCGGGCCCAACGGTTCGGGCAAGTCCAACGTCGTCGACGCGCTGGCCTGGGTCATGGGCGAGCAGGGCGCCAAGACGCTGCGCGGCGGGAAGATGGAGGACGTCATCTTCGCCGGGACCTCGTCGCGCGCCCCGCTGGGCCGCGCCGAGGTCACCGTCACCATCGACAACTCCGACAACGCGCTGCCCATCGAGTACTCCGAGGTCTCGATCACCCGGCGGATGTTCCGCGACGGCGCCAGCGAATACGAAATCAACGGCAGCAGTTGCCGTTTGATGGATGTTCAGGAACTGCTGAGCGACTCCGGGATCGGCCGGGAGATGCACGTCATCGTCGGGCAGGGCAAGCTCGACGAGATCCTGCAGTCGCGGCCCGAGGACCGTCGCGCGTTCATCGAGGAAGCCGCGGGCGTGCTCAAGCACCGCAAGCGCAAGGAGAAGGCCCTCCGCAAGCTCGACGCGATGTCGGCGAACCTGGCCCGGCTCACCGACCTGACCACCGAGCTGCGCCGCCAACTCAAACCGTTGGGCCGCCAGGCCGAGGTGGCCCGCCGCGCCCAGACGATCCAGGCCGACCTGCGTGACGCGCGGCTGCGGCTGGCCGCCGACGACCTGGTCAACCGCAAGGGCGAGCGCGAGGCCATCTTCGAGGCCGAGGCCGCCATGCGGCGCGAGCACGACGAGGCCTCCGCGCGGCTGGCCGTCGCGTCCGAGGAGCTCACCGCGCACGAAACCGCCGTCGGCGAGCTCTCCGGGCGCGCCGAATCGGTGCAGCACACCTGGTTCGCGCTGTCCGCGCTGGCCGAACGGGTGGCCGCCACGGTGCGCATCGCCAGCGAGCGGGCCCAGCACCTCGACGTGGAGCCGGTGGCGGCCGGCGACACCGACCCCGACGCTTTGGAAGCCGAGGCCGAGCAGGTCGCGATCGCCGAGCAGCGGCTGCTGGCGGAGTTGGCCGCGGCGCGCACCCGGCTCGACGGCGCGCGCGCCGAGTTGGCCGAGCGCGAGCGCGAGGCCGCCGAGGCCGACCGGGCGCACATGGCGGCTGTGCGCGCCGAGGCGGATCGGCGCGAAGGGCTGGCGCGGCTGGCCGGTCAGGTGGAGACGATGCGGGCGCGCGTCGAGTCGATCGACGACAGCGTCGCGCGGCTGTCCGAACGCATCGAAGCCGCCGCCGCCCGCGCCCAGCAGGCCAAGGCCGAATTCGAAACCGTGCAGGGTCGCGTCGGGGAACTCGACCAGGGCGAGATGGGACTCGACGAGCACCACGAGCGCACCGTGGCCGCGCTGCGGTTGGCCGACGCGCGGGTCGCCGAACTGCAGTCCGCCGAGCGGGACGCCGAACGCCAGGTGGCCTCGCTGCGCGCCCGCATCGACGCGCTGGCCGTCGGCCTCGAACGCAAGGACGGCGCCGCCTGGCTTACCCAAAATCATTCCGGCACAGGGCTTTTGGGTCCAATGGCCAAGCTGGTCAAGGTCCGCTCCGGCTACGAGGCGGCGCTGGCCGCGGTGCTGGGATCGGCGGCCGACGCGCTGGCCGCCGAGAGCTTCGGCGCGGCCCGGTCCGCGGTCGCCGCGCTCAAACAGGCCGACGGCGGCCGGGCCGCGCTGGTGCTCGGAGACTGGCCCGCCGATCACCCCGCCCCGCAGCCCGCCCCGGCGGGCGCGCTGTGGGCGCTCGACCTGATCGACGCTCCCGAGCGGCTGCGCGGCGCGATCACGGCGATGCTCTCGGGCGTCGCGGTGGTCGACGACCTGGACCGGGCGCTGGCCCTGGTGGCGGAGCATCCCCGGTTGCGCGCGGTCACCCTCGACGGCGACCTGGTGGGCGCCGGCTGGGTGAGTGGGGGCTCCGATCGCAAGCTGTCCACGCTCGAGGTGACCTCCGAGATCGACAAGGCCGGCGACGAGCTGACCGCCGCGGAGGCCCAGGTGGCCCAGCTGAGCGCGGCGCTGTCCGGCGCGCTGACCGAGCAGGCCGCCCGTCAGGACTCCGCCGAGCAGGCGCTGGCCGCCCTCAACGAATCCGACAGCGCCATCTCGGGAATGTACGAACAGCTCGGCCGGCTCGGCCAGGAAGCCCGCATGTCCGAGGACGAGTGGAGCAGGCTGCTGCGGCAACGCGAGGAGCTCGAAGCGGGCCGGACCCAGACCGTCGCCGAAGTCACCGAACTGGAAACCCGGCTGCGCAACGCCCAGGAGACCCAGCAGGCGCCGGCGGAGGAACCGGTGGACCGCCAGCAGATCGCCGCCGCCACCGAGAACGCGCGCAGCGTCGAAGTGGAGGCCCGGCTCGCGGTGCGCACCGCCGAGGAGCGCGCGAACGCGGTGCGCGGGCGGGCGGATTCGTTGCGCCGCGCGGCCGCCGCCGAACGCGAAGCCCGGGTGCGGGCCCAGCAAGCACGTGAGGCGCGGCTGCGGGCGGCCGCGGTGGCCGCGGCGGTGGCCGACTCCGGCCGGCTGCTGGCGCAGCGGTTGAACGGGGTCGTCGACTCGGCGTCCAAGATCCGCGACGCCCTGGCCGCCGAACGCCAGCAGCGCGCGACGGCGATGGCGGCGGTGCGCGACGAGGTGAACGCGCTGGGCGCCCGGGTGGCCGCCCTGACCGACTCGCTGCACCGCGACGAGGTGGCCAACGCCCAGGCTGCGCTGCGGATCGAGCAGCTCGAGCAGATGGTGCTCGAGCAGTTCGGCATGGCGCCCGAGGATTTGATCGCCGAGTACGGCCCGCAGAACGAGCTGCCGCCGACCGACCTGGAAATGGCCGAATACGAGCAGGCCAAGGAGCGCGGCGAGCAGGTCTTCGCGCCGGCCCCCATTCCCTACGACCGCGCCACCCAGGAGCGCCGGGCCAAGCGGGCCGAGCGCGAACTGGCCGAACTGGGCAGGGTCAACCCGCTGGCGCTGGAGGAGTTCGCCGCGCTCGAGGAGCGCTACAACTTCCTGTCCACCCAGCTCGAGGACGTCAAGGCCGCCCGCAAGGACCTGCTCGGGGTGGTCGACGAGGTCGACGCCCGCATCCTGCAGGTGTTCAGCGAGGCCTACGCCGACGTGGAGCGCGAATTCACCGAGGTGTTCACCGTGCTGTTCCCCGGCGGCGAGGGCCGGCTGCGGCTGACCGATCCGGGCGACATGCTGACCACCGGCATCGAGGTGGAGGCCCGTCCGCCGGGCAAGAAGGTCACCCGGCTCTCGCTGCTGTCCGGTGGCGAGAAGGCGCTGACCGCGGTGGCGATGCTGGTGGCGATCTTCCGGGCCCGCCCGTCGCCGTTCTACATCATGGACGAGGTGGAGGCCGCCCTCGACGACACCAACCTGCGGCGCCTGATCTCGCTGTTCGAGCTGCTGCGGGCGCGCTCGCAGCTCATCATCATCACCCACCAGAAGCCGACCATGGAGGTCGCCGACGCGCTCTACGGCGTGACCATGCAGGGCGACGGCATCACCGCGGTGATCTCCCAGCGGATGCGCGGCCAGCAGGTGGAGCAGTTGGTCACGACCTGATCGGCGGGCCGGGGCACGCCCCGGTGACCGACCGGCACCGGACCGCTTGAAACAATGTCAGCGTGTCCCAAGGTCTTTGGATCGCGCTCGCGGTCCTGATAGCTCTCGTCGTCCTGGTCGCGCTGGTCTTGGGCCTGCTGCGGTACCGCCGGCGGCGGATCAGCTTCTCGACGCGCGCCGAACCCGGGGCGATCGACCGCTCCGGCGGATACACCGCGTCGTCCGGGATCACCTTCAGCCAGACACCGACCGTGGCGCCGCCCGAGCGGCTCGACACCACCGGGCTGCCCGGGGTGGGCGACGACGCCACCATCCCGCGCGACGCGCCGCGGCGCACCATCTCCGACGTCGACCTCCCCGAACCGGAGACCGTCGCGCCGCCACCGATCCCCGCCGCGCCACCCGAACCCGAAACCCCGGCGCCCGAGACCCCGGCGCCCGAAACGCCGGCCGCCCCCGAGATCGAGGAGATCGCGCCGCCCGAGGGCCGCCTGGAACGGCTGCGCGGCCGGCTGGCCCGTTCGCAAAGCGCGTTCGGCCGCAGCATGCTGGGCCTGATCGGGGGCGGCGACCTCGACGAAGACGCCTGGCAGGACGTCGAGGACACGCTGCTCGTCGCCGACCTGGGCCCCGTCGTCGCCGAATCGGTCATCGCCCAGCTGCGCGCCCGGCTGGCCGGCAGCGACGTGCGCACCGAGGCCGACGCGAAGGCCGTGCTGCGCGACGTGCTGATCAAGGAGCTGCAGCCCGGCATGGACCGGTCGATCCGGGCGCTGCCGCACGCCGACCATCCCTCGGTGCTGCTGGTCGTCGGCGTGAACGGCACCGGGAAGACCACCACGGTCGGCAAGCTCGCCCGTGTCCTGGTCGCCGACGGGCGGCGCGTCGTCCTGGGCGCCGCCGACACCTTCCGGGCCGCGGCCGCCGATCAGCTGCAGACCTGGGCGTCGCGGGTGGGCGCCGAGGTGGTGCGCGGGGCCGAAGGCGCCGACCCGGCGTCGGTGGCGTTCGACGCCGTCGACAAGGGCATCGCCGCCGGCGTCGACGTCGTGCTCATCGACACCGCGGGCCGGTTGCACACGAAGGTCGGGCTGATGGACGAACTCGACAAGGTCAAGCGCGTGGTGACCCGGCGCGCCGCGGTCGACGAGGTGCTGCTGGTGCTCGACGCCACCATCGGGCAGAACGGCCTGGCCCAGGCCCGGGTGTTCGCCGAGGTCGTCGAGATCACCGGGGCCGTCCTGACCAAGCTGGACGGAACGGCCAAGGGCGGCATCGTCTTTAGGGTCCAGCAGGAGCTCGGCGTGCCGGTCAAGCTGGTCGGGCTCGGTGAGGGCCCCGACGACCTCGCGCCATTCGAACCGGCCGCGTTCGTCGACGCGCTGCTCGGCTGACGCCACCGCAGCGGCGGGCGGGACGTTAATCCCGCCGAAACACGACGGCACCATCGCCGAAACAACCATTGCGCAATCTTCTCGCAGGTCATCGGACGCATGTCCGACGTCCCATTGCGGCCCGACCGGAGGAGATTGCGAGTGACATACCCGATGCTGGGCCAGCCCAACACCGGCGATACCGCCTGGATGCTGGCCAGTTCCGCGCTGGTGCTGTTGATGACGCCGGGTCTGGCGTTCTTCTACGGCGGTATGGTGCGCGCCCGAAGCGTGCTGAACATGCTCATGATGAGCATCAGCGCGATGGGCGTGGTCACCGTGCTGTGGGTGCTCTACGGCTATTCGATCGCCTTCGGCGACGACGTCGGCAACTTCATGGGCAAGCCGACGTCCTATTGGGGCCTCAAGGGCCTCATCGGCGTCAACGCGGTGGCCGCCGACCCCAGCAAAGGCACTGCGGCAACGGACATTCCGCTCGCCGGCACCCTGCCCGCCACGGTGTTCGTGGCGTTCCAGCTGATGTTCGCGATCATCACCGTCGCGCTGATCTCCGGCGCGGTGTCCGACCGCCTGAAGTTCGGCGCCTGGCTGGTGTTCGCCGGCCTGTGGGCGACGTTCGTCTACTTCCCGGTCGCCCACTGGGTTTTCGCGTTCGACGGCTTCGCCTCCGAGCACGGCGGCTGGATCGCCAACAAGCTGCACGCGATCGACTTCGCCGGCGGGACCGCCGTCCACATCAACTCCGGTGTGGCGGGCCTGATGCTGGCCATCGTGCTGGGGAAGCGGCGCGGCTGGCCCACCACGTTGTTCCGCCCGCACAACCTGCCGTTCGTGATGCTCGGCGCCGGGTTGCTGTGGTTCGGCTGGTACGGGTTCAACGCCGGGTCGGCCACCAGCTCCAACGGCGTCGCCGGGACGACGTTCGTCACCACCACGGTCGCGACGGCCACCGCGATGCTGGGCTGGATGCTGACCGAGCGCATCCGCGACGGCAAGGCGACGACGCTGGGGGCGGCGTCGGGCATCGTCGCGGGCCTGGTCGCCATCACCCCGTCCTGCTCGTCGGTCAACGTCCTGGGCGCGCTGGTCGTGGGCCTGGTCGCCGGGGTGCTGTGCGCGCTGGCCGTCGGCCTGAAATTCAAGCTCGGCTTTGACGACTCGCTCGACGTGGTCGGGGTGCACCTGGTCGGCGGCCTGGCCGGCACGCTGCTGGTGGGCCTGCTCGCCGCCCCGGAAAGCCCGGCGATCAACGGCGTGGTCGGGGTGTCGAAGGGATTGTTCTACGGCGGCGGCTGGGCTCAGCTCGAGCGGCAGGCGATCGGCGCGTTCAGCGTCCTCGCCTACTCCGGTGTGGTTACGCTGATCCTGGCTTTGATCCTGAAGTACACCATCGGGCTTCGCCTCAACCCGGAAGCGGAAGCCACGGGTATCGACGAGGCCGAGCACGCCGAGAGTGGTTACGATTTCGCGGTGGCTACCGGCTCGGTGCTCCCGCCCCGGGTCGCTGTCGCGGACACCCGCAACGGCGTGAAGGAGGACCGAGTGGGCGACAAAGTGGAGGCAGAGCAGTCATGAAGCTGATCACCGCGATCGTGAAGCCGTTCACGCTCGATGACGTGAAGACCAGTCTCGAGGACGCGGGCGTCCTGGGGATGACGGTCAGCGAAATCCAGGGCTACGGGCGGCAGAAGGGGCACACCGAGGTCTACCGCGGTGCCGAATACTCCGTCGACTTCGTGCCCAAGGTGCGGATCGAGGTCGTCGTCGACGACTCCATCGTCGACAAGGTCGTGGACAGCATCGTCCGGGCGGCGCGCACCGGCAAGATCGGCGACGGCAAAGTGTGGGTCAGTCCCGTGGAAACCATTGTGCGCGTGCGCACCGGCGAGCGCGGAACCGATGCGCTATGACGCATTCCGTCAATTGCTGATTCGCCCCGGGCGGGCCGCGAGGGCATGACCCCGAACGGCTCCGATCCGCCCGGGCACCCAGCGGGGACAGGAAGCGCCGGCGGGGCAGTCGATTTGGCCGCCTCGCGGCGCCAACTGCTGTCCGAGGGCAGCAAGCTACACGCCGCCGAACTGCGGCACGCCTGGCTGGATCTGCACGAATCATGGTTGATGGCCAAGGCCGCCGAGATCGGGATCGACGACGACAGCGGCTTCGCGATCGTCGGCATCGGCGGGTTGGGCCGCCACGAGCTGCTGCCGTATTCCGACCTGGACCTGATGCTGTTGCACGACAACAAGTCCGACGACGTGCTGGGCAAGGTCGCCGACGGGTTGTGGTATCCGTTGTGGGACGCCAACGTTCGCCTCGACCACAGCGTGCGGACCGTGTCCGGCGCCCTGGGTGTGGCCAATGCCGACATGATCGCGGCCCTGGGCATGCTGGACGCACGCCACATCGCCGGCGACGCGCGGCTGTCCGAGGAACTGATCGCGGGCGCGCGACGCCAGTGGCGCAGCGCAATTCGCTCCCGGATGGATGAGCTCGTCGCGATGACGCAGGCCCGCTGGGAGCGCTGCGGGCGGATCGCGCAGCGGGCCGAACCGGACCTGAAATCGGGCCGGGGCGCCCTGCGCGATGTGCAGTTGCTCGACGCGCTCGGCGTGGCCCAGCTCATCGACCGCCACGGCATGGCCCGCCCGGAGTCGCCGGGCGGCTCGCTGGACGACGCCCACCTGACGCTGCTCGACGTGCGCACCGAGCTGCACCGCGTGTCCGGGCGCGGACGCGATCAGCTGCTGGCCCAATACGGCGACGAACTCAGCGCCGCGCTGCACATCGGTGACCGATTCGACTTGGCCCGCAAGCTATCCGACGCCGGGCGCACCATCGCCTACCACGCCGAGACGGGGCTGCGCACCGCCGAGAACGCCCTGCCGCGCCGCGGCGTCTCGGCGTTGGTGCGCCGGCCCAAGCGCCGCCCCCTCGACGAGGGCGTCGTCGAATACGGCGGAGAGATCGTGCTCGCCCGCGACGCGCGACCCGACACCGACGTGGGCTTGGTGCTGCGGGTGGCCGCCGCGTCGGCCGACACCGGGTTGCCGATCGGCGCCGCGACGCTGAGCCGCCTGGCCGCCGGCGCGCCCGAGATGCCGGTGCCCTGGCCGCGGGAAGCGTTGGACGACTTACTGGTTGTGCTGTCCGCCGGCCCGACGACCGTGGCCACCATCGAGGCGCTCGACCGCACCGGGCTGTGGGGCCGGCTGCTGCCCGAATGGGACGCGATCCGCGACCTGCCGCCGCGCGACGTCGCGCACAAATGGACGGTGGACCGGCACGTCATCGAGACGGCCGTCAACGCCGCGCCGCTGGCGACCCGCGTGGCGCGGCCCGACCTGCTCGCGCTCGGCGCGCTGCTGCACGACATCGGCAAGGGCCGCGGCGTCGACCACAGCGTGCTCGGCGCGGGCCTGGCCCTGGATATCGGGCCGCGACTGGGGATCTCGCCCGCCGACTCCGAGACGCTCGCGCAGCTGGTCCGCCACCACCTGCTGCTGCCGGTCGTGGCGACCCGCAGCGACCTGAACGACCCCAAAACCATTGAGCGCGTGTCGAAATCGCTCGGCGGCGATCCGCTGCTGCTCGAAGTGCTGCATGCGCTCACCGAAGCCGACTCCAAGGCCACCGGGCCGGGGGTGTGGAGCGAATGGAAGGCGTCCCTGATCGAGGAGTTGGTTCGGCGCTGCCGGCTGGTGATGGCGGGGGAGCCGCTTCCGGAGGCCGAACCGACTGCACCCCAATATCTTTCGCTGGCCGCTCAACGCGCGGTCCACGTGGAGATCAAGCCCAGTGGCGGTGAGCGGCTGGACGTGGTGATGGCCGCCCCGGATCAGCGGGGGCTCGTGTCCAAGGCCGCGGCGGTGCTGGCGCTGAACTCGCTGCGTATCCATTCGGCGTCGGCCAGCACCGACGCGGGTTTCGCGGTCGTCGAATTCGTGGTGTCGCCGCTGTTCGGTTCGCCGCCGGAGGCGGGCCTGCTGCGCCAGCAGTTCACCGGCGCGCTCGCCGGTGACGTCGACGTGCTGGGCACGCTGGAGAAACGCGACAGCGACGCCGCCGGCGCGGCGTCCACGCGGGCCGGTGAGGTTCAGGTCGGGGTGCCGGTGACGCGCTCGACCGCCCCGCCCCGCATCCTGTGGGTCGATACGGCCACCGCCGGCCAGCTGATCGTCGAGGTCCGCGCCATGGACCGCCTGGGGCTGCTCGCGATGCTGACCCGGGCGCTGGAGCGGGCCGGAACCGACATCGTCTGGGCCAAGGTCAACACGTTCGGGTCGACGGCGGCCGACGTCTTTTGCGTGACGGCCGCCTCCGGCGGGCAAGCCGGGCGGGACGCGGTCGAGCAGAGCCTGCTTGCCGCGCTCGGCGGGCCGGCGGTCGAGGTGCTCGAGGAACCCGTCGGCGACTAACCCCGATGACGCCGGCGATCACCGCAACTTCTGGGCGAATTCGATGACGTGGCCGTCCGGGTCGGCGATGTGGAGCGTCCTTTCACGCCAGGGCCGGTCCACCGGTCCCGTGAGGATCTCGACACCGAGGTGCCGCAACCGTTCCGCCTCGCTGTCCACGTCGTCAACCAGGAAACCGATCTCACCGCACGGCGGGTCGCCGCCCTCGCGGCCGATGAGCTGCGGCAGCTTCGACCGCTCGAAAAGCGAGAACTTGGTGTTTGCCGTCTCGAACTCGACGTAGCCGTCGCCTTCGATCCGCACCTGCAGCCCGATCACGTCGCGGTAGAACGTCACCGACCTCGTGAGCGACTCCACGTAGTGGATGACGTAGTCCACGCGACGCATGAAACACCTCGGCGGGTGCTAGCTGTAGGAGGACAGGACGTTGGTGACGCCGGTGGTAAGTCGTGATGCTGGTGGCTGGCCGTCGGCGGCAGAGTGTGGTCGATGGTAGTTGAAGTGGATGTTCCAGACCTTGAGCGCTTCGGTGCGTTGGGATTCTGAGGTCCAGGTGCGGGCGTAGAGGAACTCTTCGGCCAGGATGCGGTGATATCTCTCCACCTTGCCGTTGTGGCGCGGGGTGTAGGGCGTGATGCGCTGGTGGCGTGCGCCATGCAAGACGTGGGCGAAGTCGCGGGCGCGGTAGCACGAGCCGTTGTCGGTGACGATCCGCTGGATGCGGTCGATCCCGTGTGCAGCGAACCAGACCCGGGCACGGTGCATGAATCCGATTGCTGTGATGGCCTTTTCATCGGTGAGCGCTTCGGTGTAAGTCAATCGGGAGTAGCCGTCCACCGCGGAATGCAGATAGACGTAGCCGGGGCGGGCCCTTCGCGAGGCTCTGCCCTGGGCGCTGTTCTTGCCGTGCACCCGCCACCCACCACCGTCGGGGATGCGGCCGACCTTCTTGACGTCGACGTGCACCATGTGCCCGGGGCGGCGAGCGATAATGCGTTGGGGTACTCGATTCAGATCCCCGCTGGGGTCAAGGAACTTGCGCCGATGCAAACCCAGCGCAACCAGCTGCCGGCTGACGGTGCGCCGGCCGATCACGATGCCGCGTGCATTGAGTTCGAAGGCGATCCGCGCCGCTGACCACTTGCGGCCTCGGCGCATCGCCTCGATCGCACTGATGATCTCAGCCGCAGTGGCCGTGGGTTGCCCTACCGGCGCCGAGGAGCGGTCGTAGAGGCCGAGTTCGCCGAACCGTCGGAACCGGTTGACCCACTTGGAGGCACACGCCCGCGAGATCCCCATCTCAGCAGCTACGTGGGCAATGGGACGGTCGACGCAGCGGGCAACGAGGCGGCGACGGCCTTCAACGGACAACGGGGCATTACCGTGGGTCATGGACGGGTTCCTTCAGGCTCAGGACGAGGGGTTTGGCGATTTCTCATCCTGCCGCCGAAGGACCCGTCCTCCTCACATCCCGACCATCCCGGCGTCTACAACGTCATGACCCGCAACAGCTAGCACGATGTCGCCGTCGGCCCGAGCCGTATCGAGGCGAACGACCCGCAGTTCGCCGTGCGCGAGGCAGGCTGCATAACCGTGGTGCTTGCTGTAGAGCTCCCACGCGATGGCGTTGTCGTTGCACGGCACGTCGATCTGGTGATCGTCGGAGAACTCGAGATGGAGATCTCCGGTGTCGGACCAGACGGCACTCGTGCAGCTCGATCCGGCGAAATCGAAGAGCGGACGCAGTTGACCCGCCGGGTGGTTCGGGTCGATGGCGATCACTTCGGCGGGTGAGGTTTCGATGGCCGGCAGGGTCAGACGCATCGGTGCGGTGATCACCAGCTCGTTGTAGTCCTCGAAATTCAGCACCAGGCCGTCGCGGAACATGATCCGCTGAACCGCACAGCCCTCGAGCCACTGCTCGATCACTTTCTGTTCGGTCATAGATTCCACTCTGGCCCCAATTTGGCACATGCACAACCGTGGTGGGCCATGCCGTACCGGCTCACGACGTCTCGGCGTTGAGCCGGCGCACGGCGTCGATGCGCGCCCGCAGCTGTTCGCGGCTCGCGGCGGCGATCGGGGGGCCGCCGCAGCGGCGCCGCAATTCGTTGTGGATCCAGCCGTGCGGCTTGCCCGTCCGGTGATGGGCGATCGAGACGAGCGCGTTGAGCTCGCGGCGCAGCTCGCGAAGCTGGCCGTGCACCGTGGCCGACGGGGATTCGACGGCACCCGGCGATCCGGCCTCCTGGTGCAGCCGGGCCCGCCGCTGCAGCTGTTCGTCCTGGCGCTGGTGCAGCAGCGCACGCATCTGCTCGGCGTCGAGCAGGCCCGGGATGCCGAGGTAGTCGGCCTCCTCGTCGCTGCCCGCCGGCGCGGCGGTGCCGAACGATGATCCGTCGAAGATGAGCTGATCGAGCTCCGCGTCGGCGCCCAGCGAGGTGAACCCCTTGTCGAGGTCGCTTTTCTCGTCCTGCGTCTTGGTGGCGGGATCGCCGTCGAGGGGATCGCTTTCGGATTCCCGGTGCGGCTCGCCGAGCACGTGGTTGCGCTGCGCCTCCAGCTCGCTGGCCAGCTGGAGCAGGTTGGGCACCGACGGCACGAAGATGCTGGCGATCTCGCCCGGGCGCCGCGACCGCACGAACCGGCCGATGGCCTGGGCGAAGAACAGCGGGGTCGAGGCGCTGGTGGCGTAGATCCCGACCGACAGCCGCGGCACGTCGACGCCCTCGGAGACCATGCGCACCGCGACGAGCCAGCGGCTGGTGCTCGCCGCGAACTCGCTGATGCGCGCCGACGAGCCGGGGTCGTCGGAGAGCACCAGCGTCGGCGCCTCGCCGGTCAGCTTCGTCAGCAGGGTGGCATAGGAGCGGGCCGCGGTCTGATCGGAGGCGATGATCATGCCGCCGGCGTCGGGCACGTGCGTGCGCAGCTGGCGCAGCCGCAGGTCCGCGGCGGTGATCACCGCGGGCATCCACTCGCCGGCGGGATCCAGCGCCGTGCGCCACGCCCGCGCGGTCTGCGCGGCGGACAGCGGCTCACCCAGTCGGGCGGCGTGCTCCTCGCCGGCGCTGTCGCGCCACCGGGCCTCCCCGGAGTAGGCGAGGAAGACCACGGGCCGGACCACGCCGTCGGCCAGGGCGTCGGTGTAGCCGTAGGTGTGATCGGCCTGCGACCGCCGTATCCCGTCGGGACCGGTCTCGTAGGTCACGAACGGGATGGGGCTGTCGTCGCTGCGGAAGGGCGTGCCCGTCAGTGCGAGCCGGCGGGTGGCGTCGTCGAACGCCTCGCGGATGGCGTCGCCCCAGGTCTTGGCGTCCCCGCCGTGATGGATCTCGTCGAAGACGACCAGTGTCTTGCGCTGCTCGGTGCGGACCCGGTGCAGCGTGGGATGCGCGGCGACCTGCGCGTAGGTGACCATGACGCCGTGATACTCCGGCGCGATCCGCGGGTTGGCGTTGGAGAATCTCGGGTCCAGGGCGATGCCGTGCCGCGCCGCGGCCTGCGCCCACTGCACCTTGAGGTGCTCGGTGGGCACCACGACGGTGACCTGCTCGACCGCGCGCTGGCCGAGGAGTTCGGCCGCCACCCGCAGCGCGAACGTCGTCTTGCCGGACCCGGGGGTGGCTACCGCCAGGAAGTCGCGCGGCTGGCCGGCGAGATATTTGACGAGCGCCCTGCGCTGCCAGCCGCGCAGCACGGCGGCGCCGCTGTCGTCGCCCTGGTCGGTGTCGGTCCGCGCTTGGATGCTGCTGGCCGGCATCGACACAGGCCCCCCAATCGTTGCTGTTCGACACGGCCAGCTCGGTTGAGTGGCGGCTGTGAAATCTAGCACGCCAACGCTTTTCGATGTTGGAGCGACTCGACTCGCTATCGCGCGTGGGTCACCGCTTCGTGGGTCTGCAGCCAGTCGCGGATGCGTTCGGCGACGTCGGCCCAGCCCGGCTCGAGCATCATGTTGTGGCCCATGGAAAAGAATTCCGGCTCGGTGCCGTAGGCCCGCGCGGTGGCGCGCACGTCGCCGGGGCTGACGAAGCCGTCGTGCTCGGCGCCCAGGACCAGGATCGGCGTGGTCACCCGCCGGGTCCGGACGCGGCGGACCATCGGATCGGTCATGGCGGCGCGCACGCTCTCGGCCCCGGCCTGTTGCCGGCAGGCCTCGACGATGTCCTCGGGTGTGTCGGCGCAGAAGAGGTATTCGCGGGCCAGCGCCGGGGTGGCCAAAAATTTCAGCAGCGTGGGATCGTTCCAGGCTTCCATGGTCATCGACGGCCGGCGGCGCCAGACGCGCAACGCCATTTTGAGCACGCCCTGCGGCGGCACCGAGCCCACCAGCACCGCGGCCGGGGCGCTGCGCTCTTCGAGGTAGCGCTGGATCACGAACCCGCCCAGGGAGTGCCCGATCAGGATCGGCGCGCCACCGAGGTCGTCGGCCACCGAACGGACGTCCTCGATGTAGTCGGCGATGGACACCTTGCGCAACGGCTTCGCGGTGGGGCTGGTGCCGTGCCCGCGCAGGCTCACCGCGACCGTGCGGTAGCCGGCGTCGGCGAAGAAGTCCTGGAAGTGTTCCCAGCACCACGCGCCGTGCCACCCGCCGTGGACGAAGAGCAGGGGCACCGGGTGCTCGGCAGTGCAGGACCCTTTGTCGATCAGCTCGAGCATCAGGTCATTCCCTTCGCTAGTCCCTGCCGAAACATAAGCCACGCCGACGCGTGTCCGGGGCGGATTCGTGCCGACCGGGACGGCCGAGCGTGCGGCCGCGCGCGCACTCGCGGCCGAATGGGCGGCGGGCCGCACACTCGTCGTCCGCGCGGCAAGCTGCGCCCGGCGGCGTGGGTCGCGCTTGCGGTGCCACTAGGCTGGCGGGGTGTTTGAATCGCTGTCCGACCGATTGACCGGCGCCCTCGCGGGGCTACGTGGCAAGGGTCGACTGACCGACGCCGATATCGAGGCCACCACCCGCGAGATCCGGCTGGCGCTGCTGGAAGCCGACGTGTCGTTGCCCGTCGTGCGCGCCTTCGTCACCCGGATCAAGGACCGCGCCAAGGGCGCCGAGGTCTCGGGTGCCCTCAACCCGGCGCAGCAGGTCGTCAAGATCGTCAACGAAGAACTCATCGGCATCCTGGGCGGACAGACCCGCCAGCTGGCGTTCGCGAAGACGCCGCCGACCGTGGTGATGCTCGCCGGCCTGCAGGGTTCCGGTAAGACGTCGGTGGCCGGCAAGCTGGCGGCCTGGCTGCGCGGGCAGGGCCACACCCCGCTGCTGGTGGCGTGCGACCTGCAGCGCCCGGCCGCGGTCAACCAGCTGCAGGTGGTCGGCGAGCGGGCCGGGGTGCCGGTGTTCGCGCCGCACCCGGGTGAATCCCCGGGGTCCGGACCCGGCGACCCGGTCGCGGTCGCCGCGGCGGGAATCGCCGAGGCCAACGCCAAGCACTTCGACGTCGTCATCGTCGACACCGCCGGCCGGCTCGGCATCGACGACGAACTGATGGCGCAGGCCGCGGCCATCCGCGACGCCATCGACCCCGACGAGGTGCTCTTCGTCCTGGACGCGATGATCGGTCAGGACGCCGTCACCACCGCCGAGGCGTTCCGCGAGGGCGTCGGCTTCACCGGGGTGGTGCTCACCAAGCTCGACGGCGACGCCCGCGGTGGCGCGGCGCTCTCGGTCCGCGAAGTGACCGGTGTCCCAATCCTTTTCGCCTCCACCGGCGAGAAGCTGGAGGACTTCGACGTCTTCCATCCCGACCGGATGTCCAGCCGCATCCTGGGCATGGGCGACGTGCTGAGCCTGATCGAGCAGGCCGAGCAGGTCTTCGACGCCGAACAGGCAGAGGCCGCCGCGGTCAAGATCGGCACCGGCGAGCTCACGCTCGAGGACTTCCTGGAACAGATGCTCGCCATCCGCAAGATGGGCCCGATCGGCAACCTGCTGGGCATGCTGCCCGGGGCCGGGCAGATGAAGGACGCGCTGGCGCAGGTCGACGACCGCCAACTCGACCGCCTGCAGGCCATCATCCGCGGCATGACGCCCGCCGAGCGCGCCGACCCGAAGATCATCAACGCGTCGCGGCGGCTGCGCATCGCCAACGGTTCGGGCGTCACGGTCTCGGAGGTCAACCAGCTGGTCGACCGCTTCTTCGAGGCCCGCAAGATGATGTCGTCCATGCTCGGCGGCATGGGCATCCCCGGGATGGGGCGCAAGTCCGCGACGCGAAAGTCCAAGGGCGCCAAGGGCAAGGCGGGCAAGAAGGCCAAGAAGGGCGGGCGGGGCCCGACGCCACCCAAGGCGAGAAACCCGCTGGCCGCCGGCATGCCGGCCGGGTTCCCCGACCTGTCGCAGATGCCCGAGGGTCTCAACGAGCTGCCGCCCGGGCTGGCCGACTTCGATCTGTCCAAGCTGAAGTTCCCGGGCAAGTCGTGACCGGAAGAAACTAGCCGCCGTGCGCCTGCACGTGCGGGGCGTGGGACTGCCCGACGAGACCGAGATCCAACTGTGGATCGTCGACGGCCGCATCAGCACCGAACCCATCGCCGGCGCCGACACCGTCTTCGACGGCGGATGGATCGTGCCCGGGCTGGTGGACGCGCACTGCCACGTCGGCCTGGGCCATCACGGCGAGATCCCGCTCGACGAGGCGATCGCCCAGGCCGAGACGGAACGCGACGTCGGGGCGTTGTTGTTGCGGGACTGCGGATCGCCCACCGACACGCGCAGCCTCGACGACCGCGACGACATGCCCCGCATCATCCGCGCCGGCAGGCATCTGGCCAGACCCAAGCGCTACGCGGCGGGGTTCTCGCGCGAACTGGAGGACGAGTGGCAGCTGCCGGACGCGGTCGCCGAGGAGGCGCGCCGCGGCGACGGCTGGATCAAGCTCGTCGGCGACTGGATCGACCGCGGCGCCGGCGACCTCGCGCCACTGTGGTCCGACGACGTCCTGGCGGCCGCGATCGAGGCCGCCCACGCCCACGGCGCCCGGGTCACCGCGCACGTCTTCAGCGAGGACGCGCTGCCCGGCCTGATCAACGCCGGCATTGACTGCATCGAACACGGCACCGGCCTGGACGACGACACCATCGAGCTGATGGCCTCCCGCGGCACCGTGCTGGTTCCCACGCTGGTCAACGTCCTCGAGAATTTCCCCGGCATCGCCGAGGCCGCCGCGAAGTATCCGGCCTACGCCGCCCACATGCGCGACCTGCACGCGCGCGGCCCGTCGCGCATCGCCGCGGCGCGGGAAGCCGGCGTGCCGATATATGCCGGAAGTGACGCCGGCACCATGGTCGCGCACGGTCGCATCGCCGACGAGGTCGAAGCGCTCAAGGGCATCGGCATGAGCCCGACGCAGGCGCTGGGGGCGGCCTGCTGGGACGCGCGCCGCTGGCTCGGCCGCCCCGGCCTCGACCACGGCGCCTCGGCGGACCTACTGTGCTTCGCCCGCGACCCGCGGTCGGGGCCCGCCGTGCTGAACAATCCCGATCTGATCATGTTGCGCGGCAAGATCTTCCGTTCACCGGCGTAGCCGGCGCGTCGCGGTCGCCGCGGCCGCTCGGTGACGCAGACTAACCAGAGCGTCCGGGCGCCGCCACGCTGCGCCGAAGAAAGATTGCGAGTGCGTGCTATCTATGTTAGCGTTCGGCAACGATGACCGGAAGGACGCCATGGCCTACGACGTGATCATTCGCGACGGATTGTGGTTCGACGGCACCGGCGCCGCGCCGCTCACCCGCACGCTGGGCATCCGCGACGGGGTCGTGGTCGCCGTCTCGGCCGAGGCGCTGGACGAGACCGGTTGCCCCGAGGTGATCGAGGCGGCCGGCAAATGGGTCGTGCCCGGCTTCCTCGACGTGCACACCCACTACGACGCCGAAGTGCTGCTGGACCCCGGCCTGCGCGAGTCGGTGCGCCACGGTGTCACCACCGTGCTGCTGGGCAACTGCTCGTTGTCGACCGTCTATGCCGATTCCGAGGACGCCGCCGATCTGTTCAGCCGAGTGGAGGCGGTGCCGCGCGAATACGTCTTCGGCGCGCTGAGTTCGGGCCGGACGTGGTCGACGGCGGCGGAATACGTCAAGGCGATCAACGCCCTGCCGCTGGGCCCCAATGTCGGTTCGCTGCTTGGTCATTCGGACCTGCGCACCGCGGTGCTCGGACTGGAACGGGCCACCGACCCGACGGTTCGGCCCACCGACGACGAGCTGAAAAAGATGGCGGCGCTGCTCGACGAGGCGCTGGACGCCGGGCTGCTCGGCATGTCCGGGATGGACGCGGCCATCGACAAACTCGACGGCGACCGTTTCCGGTCCCGCGCGCTGCCGTCCACCTTCGCGACCTGGCGGGAACGGCGCAAACTCATCAAAGTCCTGCGCAAGCGCGGCCGGATCCTGCAGAGCGCACCGAATCTTCAGAACCCGATCCTGTCGCTGATGTTCTTCTTGACCAGCAGCCGAATCTTCGGGCGCGGCAAGGGAGTCCGGATGAGCATGCTGGTCTCCGCGGACGCCAAGTCGATGCCGCTCGCCGTGCACACCTTCGGGCTCGGCACCCGGGTGCTCAACACCTTGCTGCGGTCCAGCGTGCGGTTCCAGCACCTGCCGGTGCCGTTCGAATTGTATTCCGACGGAATCGATCTGCCGGTGTTCGAGGAGTTCGGGGCGGGCACCGCAGCGCTTCACCTGCGGGATCAGTTGCAGCGCAACGAACTTCTGGCCGACGAGGCCTATCGTCGTCGGTTCCGCCGCGAGTTCGACCGCATCAAGCTAGGACCGTCGCTGTGGCACCGCGACTTTCACGACGCGGTCATCGTCGAATGCCCCGACGCGTCGTTGATCGGCAAGAGCTTCGGTGCGATCGCCGACGAGCGTGGCCTGCACCCACTGGACGCGTTCCTCGACGTGCTCGTCGAAAACGGCGAGCGCAACGTCCGGTGGACCACGATCGTGGCCAACCACCGGCCCAAGCAGCTCGACAAGCTCGCCGCCGACCCCAGCATCCATATGGGTTTCTCCGACGCCGGCGCGCACCTGCGCAACATGGCGTTCTACAACTTTGCACTGCGCATGCTCAAGCGCACCCAGGACGCGCACCGGGCCGGCGCGCCCTTCCTGTCGATACAGCAGGCGGTGCACCGGCTCACCGGCGAACTGGCCGAGTGGTTCGGCATCGACGCCGGCACGCTGCGGGTCGGCGACCGCGCGGACTTCGTAGTCATCGACCCGGCCGGTCTGGACGAATCCGTCGACCGCTACCACGAGGAAGCGGTGCCGTTCTACGGTGGCCTGCGCCGCATGGTCAATCGCAACGACCACGCCGTCGTCGCGACCGGGGTGGGCGGCGTCGTCGTGTTCGGCGGGGGCCGATTCCGCGACGGCTACGGGCAAACCGTGACGTCGGGCCGCTACCTGCGGGCCGGCGAGCGCGCCCGCCGACCACAGGGCGCCCTGACCCAGAGCGCCTGACATGGCCAGAACCCAGCAACAGCGCCGCGAGGAAACCGTCGGGCGGCTGCTCGACGCCTGCATCGCCACCATCATCGAGGTCGGCTACGCCCGGGCGTCCGCCGCGGTGATCACCAAGCGGGCCGGGGTGTCGGTGGGCGCGCTGTTCCGGCACTTCGACACCATGGGCGATTTCATGGCGGCAACGGCGTCGGAGGTGCTGCGCCGCCAGCTGGAGTCGTTCACCAAGGGGGTCGCCGAGATACCCGCCGACCGGCCGGCCCTGGAGGCGGCCCTGGGGATCCTGCGTGACATCACCAGCGGTCCGGCCAACGCCGTCATCTATGAACTGCTGGTGGCCGCCCGCACCGACGAAAAGCTCAGGGAGACTTTGCAACACGAGCTCGGGCAGTATGCGGCGAAGATCCACGACGCCGCCCGGGCGCTCCCGGGCGCCGAACGCTTCCCCGAGGACACCTTCCCGGTGTTCGTGGCGCTGATGACCAACGTGTTCGACGGCGCCGCCGTGGTGGAAGGCGTGCTGCCGCAACCGGACATCGCGGCCCGGCGGATCCCGGTGCTGATGGCGCTGCTGACCGCCGCGCTGCCGGATTGAGCTGCGCGAGCGGCGATTACAGCGAGCCGATGCCGGCCTGCGGGCTTTGCGCGAATCCCCAGTCGAACAACGTCGCCGCCTGATCCCAATACGACGGCCCGCCCTCTTTCACCAACCCGTACATCATGGCGATCACCAGCCGGCGGCCACCGCGCGCGGCGGCGCCGACGAAGGTCTTGCGGGCGGCGTTGGTGAACCCTGTCTTGCCGCCGATCGCACCGGGGTAGCGCTGCAGCAGTTCGTCCTGGTTGGTGATGAGGCGGTCGCCGTTATCGCCGGGGAACATCGCCGACGGCTCGGCGGTGATCTGCGCGAACACCGGGTTGGCCATCGCCGCGCGGAAGATCACGGCCAGGTCGTGCGCCGTGGACGAGCCCGACCCGCCCGGGCCGTCGAGGCCGGACGGCGTCGCCGCGTGCGTGTTGGTGGCGCCCAGCGAGGCCGCCTTGGCGTTCATCTTGGCGACGGTGACGTCGGGTCCGCCCAGCATGTGGGCCAACGTGTTGGCGGCGTCGTTGCCCGAGACCAGCAGCAGGCCGTCGAGGAGCTGGCGCGCGGTGTAGGTGCGGCCCGGTTTGATGCCGACGCAGTTGCATTCGACCTGGGTGTCGGCGACGTCGGCGACCACCGTGGAATCCAGGCTCACCGAATCCAGGACCACCTGGGCCAGCAGCGTCTTGATCGTGCTCGCCGGCGGGTGGGCCACGTTCTGGTCGCGGCCGGCGAGCACCTGACCGCTGTCCAGATCGGCGATGATCCACGTCTGCGCCGGGCCGTCGGGGATGGGGATCGAGCCGATCGGTTGGCTGCTGTCGGCGCGCGAGAGGGGGACAGGGGCACCGAACGCGACGACGGCGAGCAGCGCCGCGGCCATCCCGGACACCGAGCCCACGAGCTTCCGCATGGGCCGAGAGTCTAACTTCCGGCCCTTGTCGCCGCGGATTTTCGTCTACTGTCCGATGCATGTTGAGCCTGGCCGAGATATCCGACCGCCTTGAGATCCAGCAGCTTCTGGTGGATTACTCCACCGCCATCGACAACCGCCGCTTCGACGACCTGGACCGGGTGTTCACCCCCGACGCCTACATCGACTACACGGCGCTGGGCGGCATCGAGGGGCACTATCCCGAGGTCAAGAAGTGGCTGGCCGAGGTGCTGCCCAACTTCCCGGTGTATGCCCACATGCTCGGCAATTTCTCGGTACGCATCGACGGGGACACGGCGTCGTCGCGGGTGATCTGCTTCAACCCGATGGTGCTCGGTGGCGATAACGAGCAGGTGCTGTTCTGCGGCCTCTGGTACGACGACGAGTTCGCGCGCACCCCCGAGGGCTGGCGGATGACCCGGCGCGTGGAGACCAAGGTCTTCCAGAAGGTGATGTGAGGCTCGACCGGATGGTGGCGACCCGCCGCGCCCGGCTGCGCCGCGCTTGCGATCGCCACAATTTCTGATCGCCGCCCCTGGTCTGGCACAATAGGCGGCTGTCCGCCGAGCGATCACGCATCGCCGGCCGGTCAGAAACGCGAGGCAAAACCGGATCCGGGCATTCCCGCCCCGATCGCTGAATTGCAGCGTGACACACACAGGAGAAGTCGCTTAACCATGGCTGTCAAGATCAAGCTCACCCGGCTTGGCAAGATCCGCAATCCCCAGTACCGCATCGCCGTCGCCGACGCGCGGACCCGGCGCGACGGTCGCTCCATCGAGGTCATCGGCCGGTATCACCCGAAGGAAGACCCGAGCTTCATCGAGATCGACTCCGAGCGCGCCCAGTACTGGCTGTCCGTGGGTGCCCAGCCCACCGAGCCCGTCCTCAAGCTGCTGAAGATCACCGGCGACTGGCAGAAGTTCAAGGGCCTGCCCGGGGCCGAGGGCCGCCTGAAGGTCAAGCCCGCCAAGCCCAGCAAGCTGGAGCTGTTCAACGCCGCGCTGGCCGAGGCCGAGGGCGGACCGACCACCGAGGCCGCGAAGCCGAAGAAGAAGTCCCCGGCGAAGAAGACCGCGAAGGCCGCCGAGGGCGAGTCCAAGGCCGAGTCCGAGGGCGCCGCGCAGACCGCCGAGACGAAGCCGGCCGAGGCGCCCACCGAGGGCGGCGAGCAGGCCGAGTCGACCACCGAGAGCTGACCGCGGCGATGAGTACGGTTGTCGTTGACGCTGTTGAGCACCTGGTTCGCGGGATCGTTGACAACCCCGACGACGTCCGGGTCGACATGGTGACCAGCCGCCGGGGGCGGACGGTCGAGGTCCACGTCCACCCCGACGACTTGGGCAAGGTGATCGGCCGCGGCGGTCGCACGGCGACCGCGCTGCGCACGCTGGTCGCCGGTATCGGCGGTCGCGGCATCCGCGTCGACGTGGTGGACACCGACCAGTAGAGAACCCCGGTGGAATTGACCGTCGGGCGCGTCGTCAAAGCGCACGGGATCGGCGGCGAAATCGTCGTCGAAATCCGCACCGACGACCCGGACGCCCGGTTCGCGCCGGGTAATACGTTGCGCGGCAAGGCGTCCCGCGGCGGTGGGGAGCGGGATTTCGTCGTCGAGAGCGCGCGTGAACACGGCGGGCGGCTGCTGGTGCGGCTGGCCGGCATCACCGACCGCGACGCCGCCGACGCGCTGCGCGGCACCCTGTTCGTCGTCGATTCCGACGATTTGCCGCCGATCGACGAGGCCGACACCTACTACGATCACGAACTCGAAGGCCTGCACGTGCGGACGATCACGGGCCACGACGTCGGTGTCGTCGCCGAGGTCCTGCACACCGCCGCGGGGGAGTTGTTGGCGGTGCGGCGCGAATCCGGGGAGGCGTTGGTGCCGTTCGTGACCGCGATCGTGACGTCGGTGTCGCTGGACGACGGCACCATCGAGATCGATCCGCCCGAAGGCCTCCTGGATCTGTAGGGCCTTCGAGATGAGAATCGACGTCGTCACGATCTTTCCCGCCTACCTGGACCCGCTGCGGCAATCGTTGCCGGGCAAGGCGATTCAGTCCGGGCTGGTCGATTTGGCGGTACACGACCTGCGGCGGTGGACGCACGACGTGCACCGCTCGGTCGACGACGCCCCCTACGGCGGCGGCCCGGGGATGGTGATGAAGGCGCCGGTGTGGGGTGATGCCCTCGACGAGATCTGCTCCGGCGAAACGCTTTTGGTGGTCCCGACGCCGGCCGGGGCCCTGTTCACGCAGGCCACCGCCGCGCGCTGGAGCGCCGAGAAGCACCTGGCGTTCGCGTGCGGCCGCTACGAGGGCATCGACCAGCGGGTCATCGAGGACGCCGGACGGCGGATGCGGGTGGAAGAGGTCTCCATCGGCGACTACGTGTTGCCGGGCGGCGAGTCGGCCGCCGTCGTGATGATCGAGGCCGTGCTGCGGCTCCTCGACGGCGTCCTGGGCAATCCCGCGTCGCGCCATGATGATTCGCACTCGCCGGCGCTGGACCGCCGCCTGGAGGGGCCGAGCTATACCCGTCCGCCGACCTGGCGGGGGCTGCAGGTCCCCGAGGTGTTGCTCTCCGGTGACCATGCGCGAATCGCCGCGTGGCGACGGGAGATCTCGCTGCAGCGCACCCGCGAACGCCGCCCGGAGCTGCTTGACCCGGAAGACTAGAGGCCGCGCGCCACCGCGTCGACGCGGCCCTCGGGAAAGATCGTCTTGACCGCCCGGGTGATGGTGTCCCGCGCGGTGGCGTCGTCGGAGGCCTGCAGGGACTGCACCACCATGATGTAGCGGCGGTCGGCCCCGATCACGCCCGTCGACAGGTGCATCCAGTCGCTGCCGATGCAGCACATCCAACCCTGCTTGACGGCGACCGGTTCGGCGTACAGGCCGTCCGGGATGCCGAACCGCTGCGGGTAGCCGTCGACGCCGTTGGGGGTGGACTGGGCCAGGTCGTTGACGATGATCTTGGCCTGGTCGGCGGGCAGGCCGCCGGAGCCGTCCAGCAGCATCTCGTAGTAGCGGATCAGGTCGGTCACCGAACTCATCGTGTTCCACCAGCGCCCGTCGCTGGGCGGGGTGGTGGACGCCAGGCCGTAGCGGGCGGCCACCTCGGAGATGATGGCGGACCCGCCGCCCTGCCCCCAGAACCGCTCGGCGGCGCCGTCGTCGGAGGATTGCAGCATGATGTCGAGCGCCTGGCGGTCCTCGGCGCTCAGGGCGGCCTTGCCCTCGGCCTGGTGCAGCAACAGGTCGTCGGCGATGAACAGCTTCGCCACCGACGCGGTGCCCACGACCTGGCCGTTGCCGTTGGAAACCAGCTGGTGGGTGCGGCGATCGAGGATGGCCACCGACAGCGCGGCGCCGCTCGCGGCGGCCTCCTCGGTGGCCTGCTGGACGCGGGCCTGCAGCGGGGCGGACCCCGCGCCGGGCAGCGCCTGGGGTGGCTGGGGCTCCTGCGGCGGTGTGGCGGCTTCGAGCATCAGCGCCGCCGACTGCGGTGGTGCGGGTGCCGGCCGCTGCGGGATGACCCGAACGGGCGCGTTGATAGGCAGGCTGTACACCTTGGCCTGAACCAGCGCCTCGGAACCGGCCGCAACCAGCAACGTCACCGCCGCGGTGGCGGTGAGCAGCGTCAGTGGCCGTACCCGCATTCCACTCCTTCGGCGCGACTTCGGACGTGACTTGGACACAGTGCAGCGGTGCGGACCCTCGCGCGCCACCCGTACCGGCCGTCACGCAATGGTGCGGGTAGCGCGTTCCGACCCCAGTCATATGTACCATTCACCAGCGCATTCGGCTCGCCGCGAACCGCCGACTTCGTGTGATTTTCGCGGCACGCGCACCGTCTGGCACAATTGACCAGTTGTCTCCAGCGGCTGCAGGCCGCCCGCGCCATTTCCCGCCCGCTGCGAGATACGCCAGAAAGCCCATCGGCTCGGCGACCGCCTCACACCTACGTGTGGGTAGCTGCCGTCGGCCGCGACCTCAAGGAAGTGTCTCTCAGATGAACCGGCTGGACTTCGTCGATCAGGCGTCGCTGCGCGACGACATCCCGGTTTTCGGCCCGGGCGACACCATCAACGTGCACGTCAAGGTCATCGAGGGCGCCAAGGAGCGCATCCAGGTGTTCAAGGGCGTGGTGATCCGCCGCCAGGGCGGTGGCATCCGCGAGACCTTCACCGTCCGCAAGGAAAGCTATGGCGTCGGCGTCGAGCGGACCTTCCCGGTGCACTCGCCCAACATCGACCACATCGAGGTCGTGACCCGTGGTGACGTCCGCCGCGCCAAGCTGTACTACCTGCGGGAGCTTCGCGGCAAGAAGGCCAAGATCAAGGAGAAGCGCTGAGCCGGGACGCCTTGGCGGCGCTGGTGATTCGCCTTACGGGTTTCCGAAGCGGATCACTCGCCGGCTTGCCGGGCGACAACCTGTGCTGGCTACGCTGATCACGTGACCGACACCGCGGATTCATCTAACCCCCAGTCCCACGCTGGCGACTCAGATCCGAAGGTCTCTACGCGCAATCCGGAGACGCGCCCCGACGACGCCGCGGCGGCCGACGGGCCGGTTCCCGAACCAGGCCCCGCGGACCAGGCGTCCGAACCCGCCGCCGCCAAGCACTCCACGCTGCGCGAATTCGCCCTGCTGGCGGTCATCGCCGTCGTGCTCTACTACGTCATGTTGACCTTCGTGGCGCGGCCCTACCTGATCCCGTCGGAATCCATGGAGCCCACGCTGCACGGCTGCACCGGCTGCGTCGGCGACCGGATCATGGTGGACAAGATCAGCTACCGGTTCAGCGCGCCGAGCCCCGGCGACGTCATCGTCTTCAAGGGGCCGCCGCCGTGGAACC
Organism: Mycobacterium intracellulare ATCC 13950; assembly: GCF_000277125.1. Taxonomy (NCBI): domain Bacteria; kingdom Bacillati; phylum Actinomycetota; class Actinomycetes; order Mycobacteriales; family Mycobacteriaceae; genus Mycobacterium; species Mycobacterium intracellulare. The sequence continues at coordinate 3,831,763 of NC_016946.1, read as the reverse complement.
TCGGCTACAAGTCGATCCGGTCGAACAACACCGTGCTGCGCTGGATGCAGAACGCGCTGTCGTTCATCGGCTTCGTCCCGCCGGACGAAAACGACCTGGTGAAGCGGGTTATCGCGGTCGGCGGGCAGACGGTGGCGTGCCGGGCGGAGACCGGGTTGACGGTCGACGGCAAGCCGCTGAAGGAGCCGTACCTGGATCGCAACACCATGGCGGCCGACCCGTCGGTCTACCCGTGCCTGGGCAGTGAGTTCGGGCCGGTCGCCGTCCCGGCCGGGCGGCTGTGGGTGATGGGCGACAACCGGACGCACTCGGCGGATTCGCGCGCCCACTGCACCAGCGTGCCCGCCGAGGCGCTCAAGGGCGTGCTGTGCACGGGCGACCCCACCACGGGGACCGTGCCGGTGTCCAATGTGATCGGCAAGGCCAGGTTCATCGTATGGCCGCCGTCCCGTTGGGGTGGCGTGGAGTCGGTGAACCCGCAGCAGACTCGGTAGCCATGGCCACGACGTGGCCGCCGCGCACGGTGATCCGGAAGTCGTCAGGGTTGCGCACCCTGGAGTCGGCGCTGTACCGCAACGGGCTGGGCCCGGTGGCCGGCGTCGACGAGGTCGGCCGCGGCGCCTGCGCGGGCCCGCTGGTGGTGGCCGCCTGTGTGCTCGGCCCGGGCCGAATGGAAAGCCTTGCCGCGCTTGATGATTCCAAGAAGCTCACCGAGGCCGCCCGCGAGAAGTTGTTCCCCCTCATCCGCCGCTACGCGTTGGCCTACCACGTGGTGTTCATCCCGCCCGCCGAGGTGGACCGCCGCGGTGTGCACGTCGCCAACATCGAGGGGATGCGCCGCGCCGTCGCCGGGCTGTCCGTGCGGCCGGGCTATGTGCTCAGCGACGGTTTCCGGGTGCCCGGCCTGGCGGTCCCGTCGCTGCCGGTCATCGGTGGTGACGCGGTCGCGGCGTGCATCGCGGCGGCCAGCGTGCTGGCGAAGGTCAGCCGCGACCGGCTGATGGTGGCCATGGAGGCCGATCATCCCGGCTACGGCTTCGCCCTGCACAAGGGCTACAGCACGCCGGCGCACAGCACGGCGCTGGCGCGGCTGGGCCCGTGTCCGGAGCACCGCTATTCGTTCATCAACGTGCGGCGCGTCGCGAACGGATCGGGCACCAGGCTGGTGGCCGACTGCGATCCGGACCCACCGCTGCAGCGCGACGGATATCGGTGAGGAAAGATGGGGCCAGGGTCCCGGGGACACCATGTGGGAGAAGGACGTCTGAGCGGATGAGTGGCAGATGAGCGCAGAAGATCTCGAAAAGTACGAAACCGAGATGGAGCTCTCGCTGTACCGCGAATACAAGGACATCGTCGGCCAGTTCAGCTACGTCGTGGAAACCGAACGGCGCTTCTACCTGGCCAACAGCGTGGAGATGACGCCGCGCAACGCCGACGGCGAGGTCTACTTCGAGCTGCGGCTGTCCGACGCGTGGGTGTGGGACATGTACCGCCCGGCGCGTTTCGTCAAGCAGGTGCGGGTGGTCACCTTCAAGGACGTCAACATCGAAGAGGTCGAGAAGCCCGAGCTGCGGCTCCCCGAATAACCGCCGGTCAGGCGTTCGGCGGCACCTGGTTTTCCGCGAGGGCGGGCAGCTGGCCGCGTTGCTCGATCACCGCGCGGGCGACCTCGGCCAGCTTGATGTTCAGCGCCTGGGAGTGGCGGCGCAGCAGGTCGAAGGCGTCGTCCTCGCTCATGTCGTGCAGCAGCATCAGCATGCCGACCGCCTTGCCGATCTCGCGGTTGCTGAGCAGTCCCCGGCGCAGGCTGGCGGCGTCTTCCCCCTTGGCGACCGCGTTGATGGCGACGCTCGCGAAGGCCGCCAGCACCGCCGCCCGCCCGGCGGACTCGGCGTCGAACATGTTCGGGGTATCGCTGAACAGGTTGAGCGCCGCGCCTTTGCGTTTGTCGACCAGGAGGCGAAATCCCATCGCCCCCCGCACCGGTGTCTCCGCGACCAGCACTGCCGCCAGCTTGGGCCACAGCGACGGCGTGGTGAGGTCGGGCTCGATCTGGGGCGTCTCCTCCTCGATCGCATCGATGCACGGGCCGTCGCCGGCGCGGCGTTCCAGCTCGTCGACCTGCTGCGCCAGCCGGTCGCTGGCGCCGACGGTGACGTACCGGTCGTTCTCGCGCACCATCAGGCTGGCGTGGTCGCAGCCGCGGATGGCCAGGGTGGCGGCGACACAGATGGCCGCGTACATCTCGTTGGCATCCGAGCCCCGATAGATGATTTCGGCCAGAGCTGCGAAAACCGTCGAGGGGTCGGCTTTCTCCCCGCCAGTCGGGGGCGCGACCGCACGGGCTTTCGCGTTGTCCGCCATGCTGTGCCTCGTTTCCTGCGGTGTTGGCGCTGTGACCCTTCGGTCGCCGTAGATTATCGGTCGCCGGCCCCACCCTTACACGCGGTTTGGCCCGGTCGCAGCGAATCGGTGAGCGACCCGTCCGTCGCCTTTGACCGCGGTGGCGTTTCCGCGCAGGGTTTCGGTTGGGAACGGGAGGGAAGGACGTCTAGATGGGTGTGACCGTCGCGGTGACCGGGCCCACCGGGGAGATCGGCATCTCCGCGGTGACGGCGCTCGAGCGCGAACCGGCCGTCGACGCCATCATCGGGATGGCGCGCCGCCCGTTCGACCCGTCCTCACGCGGCTGGCTCAAGACTACCTATCAGCGGGGCGACATCTTGGACCGCGAGGCCGTCGACGCCGTGGTCGCGCAGGCCGACGTGGTGATCCACCTGGCCTTCATCATCATGGGCTCGCGCGACGAGAGCGCCCGCGTCAACCTGCAGGGCACCCGCAACGTCTTCGAGGCGACGGTGGCCGCCGAGCGGCCGCGGCGCCTGGTCTACACCTCGTCGGTGGCGGCCTACGGCTATCACGCCGACAATCCGGTCCCGCTGACCGAGGACGTGCCGGTGCGCGGGTCCGCCGAGCATTACTACTCCGCGCAGAAGGCCACGTGCGAGGCGATGCTCGCCGACATCACCCGGGATTCGCCGCTGGAGGTCTTCGTCCTGCGGCCGTGCGTGGTCGCCGGGCCCAACGCCACCGCCCTGGCCGACGCCATGCCGTGGAACCAGCTGCCCGGCCCGATCCGCGCCGTCGTCAAGGCGCTCAAGGCCGTTCCCCTGCTGAAACCGGTGGTGCCGGATCCGGGTGTCGGGCTGCAGCTGGTTCACCACGACGACGTCGCCTCCGCGATCGCGCTGGCGGCCACCGCACCGGCGCCGCCGGGCGCGTACAACATCGCCGGTGACGGCGTGGTGTCGGTGGCCGACGTGGCCAAGGCCCTGGGCGCGCGGTCGGTCCGGGTTCCCGCCGTCGCGGCCTCGGCGGCCTCGGCGGCGATTTCGCGCGTTCCGCTGATGCCGGCGATGCTGGAATGGCTGCACACCGCGCGCACGTCGATGGTCATGGACACCACCAAGGCCAAGACCCAACTGGGCTGGCGGCCGCTCTACTCCTCGGCGCAGGCCCTGGCGGCGCTGGCTTCCGCGGTCTGAGCGGTCTGAGCGGTCTGAGGCCCCCGCCAAGCGGTAATTTGATGCTGTGAGGTCTCACCGCTCGGCCGTGTCCGGGCCTGCCGCTGTCGACTACGACGAACACGCGGTCACCGTCACGCCCCGCAAGCGCGAGGCGGCGGGCGTTCGGGCGGTGATGGTCTCGCTGCAACGCGGGTTCGAGCAGATGGGCGCGCTGCGCACCGCGGCGGTGCTGGCCCGGCTCAACCAACGCAACGGCTTCGACTGCCCCGGGTGCGCGTGGCCCGAGGAGCACGGCGGTCGCAAGCTGGCCGAGTTCTGCGAGAACGGCGCCAAGGCCGTCGCCGAGGAGGCCACGAAGCGCACCGTCACACCGGAGTTCTTCGCCCGGCACTCGGTCGCCGAGCTGTCCGCGAAGCCCGAGTATTGGCTGTCCCAGCAGGGCAGGCTCACCCACCCCATGGTGTTGCGTCCCGGTGACGACCACTACCGGCCGATCGGCTGGGACGCCGCCTACCGGCTGATCGCCGACCAGCTCGGCGCCCTGGACAGCCCCGATGAGGCGGTGTTCTACACGTCGGGCCGCACCAGCAACGAGGCCGCGTTCTGCTACCAGCTGCTGGTCCGGTCGTTCGGCACGAACAACCTGCCCGACTGCTCCAACATGTGCCACGAGTCCTCGGGCTCGGCGCTCACCGAGTCGATCGGCATCGGCAAGGGTTCGGTCACCGTCGAGGACGTCGAGCTGGCCGACCTGATCGTCATCGCCGGACAAAACCCGGGCACCAACCACCCGCGGATGCTGTCGGTGTTGGAAAAGGCAAAGGCCAACGGCGCCAACATCATTGCGGTGAACCCGCTGCCCGAGGCCGGGCTGATCCGGTTCAAGGACCCGCAGAAGGTGCATGGCGTCGTCGGGCACGGCATCCCGATCGCCGACGAATTCGTGCAGATCCGCCTGGGCGGTGACATGGCGCTGTTCGCCGGGCTGGGCAGGCTGCTGCTGGAGGCCGACGACCGCGCCCCGGGGACCGTCATCGACACCGCGTTCGTCGACGCGCATTGCGCCGGGTTCGACGAATACCGGCGCCGAACCCTCGACATCGACCTCGACGACGTGTTCGCCGCCACCGGCATCGAACGCCGACAGCTCGACCGCGTCGCCGACATGCTGATGGCGTCGCGGCGGACGGTGGTGTGCTGGGCGATGGGCCTGACGCAGCACGCGCACGCGGTGGCCACCATCGGCGAGATCACCAACCTGCTGCTGCTGCGGGGCATGATCGGCAAGCCGGGCGCCGGGGTGTGCCCGGTGCGCGGACATTCGAACGTGCAGGGCGACCGCACGATGGGCATCTGGGAGCAGATGCCCGAGGAGTTTCTGGCCGCCCTGGATGATCGGTTCGGCATCGCCACTCCCCGCAAGCACGGGTATGACACCGTGGCCGCGATCCGGGCGATGCGCGACGGGCGGGCGAAGGTGTTCGTGGGTATGGGCGGCAACTTCGCCTCGGCCACCCCCGACACCGTCGTCACCGAGGCCGCCCTGCGCAATTGCGCGCTGACCGTGCAGATCTCGACCAAACTCAACCGCAGCCATCTCGTGCACGGGAATACGGCGCTGATCCTGCCCACCCTCGGCCGCACCGACCGCGACGTTCGAGGTGGGCGCAAACAGGTTGTCTCGGTTGAGGATTCGATGTCGATGGTGCACCTGTCCCGCGGCAGCCTGCACCCGCCCAGCGACCAGGTGCGCAGCGAGGTGGAAATCGTGTGCCGGCTGGCCCGCACGCTTCTCGGTGCGGCGCACCCGGTTCCGTGGGAGAGCTTCGCCGCCGACTACGACACCATCCGCGACGCGATCGCCGCGGTGGTCCCCGGCTGCGCCGATTACAACCGCAAGGTGCGTGCGCCCGACGGATTCCAGCTGCCGCACCCGCCGCGTGACACGCGCGAATTCCACACCAGCACGGGGCGGGCCAACTTCGCCGTCAACCCGCTGCAATGGGTGCCGGTGCCCGAGGGCCGGCTGGTGCTGCAGACCATACGCAGCCACGACCAGTACAACACCACGATCTACGGCCTCGACGACCGTTATCGCGGGGTGAAGGGCGGGCGCCGCGTGGTGTTCATCAACCCCGCCGACATCGACGCGCTGGGCCTGACCCCGGGAGGGCGCGTCGATCTGGTGTCGGAGTGGACGGACGCCGAGGGCCGGCTTCAGGAACGGCGCGCGAAAGACTTTCTGGTGGTTGCGTATTCGACTCCCGTCGGCAACGCCGCGTCCTACTATCCCGAGACCAACCCGCTGGTTCCGCTCGATCACACTGCGGCGAAGTCGAACACCCCGGTGTCGAAGGCCGTCGTCATCCGGGTGGAGCCCGCCGCCGGCGGTGAAACCGCGTAGTGGGGCACGTAACGTCACGCCGGCGGGTCACGCATCTGACCGCCGAGAAGGCGATCACCCGGCCGGAGACCCTGGTCGTCGAGGAGCCCTTGGAGATCCGGGTCGACGGCGCGGCGGTCACCGTGACGATGCGCACGCCGGGCGCGGACATCGAACTCGCCCAAGGCTTTCTGCTCACCGAAGGGGTCATCGGCGGCCGCGACGACATCCACAGCATCCGTTACTGCGCCGGGCGTGACGACGACGGCGCCAACACCTACAACGTGCTGGACGTGACGCTGGCGCCCGGGGTGCCCAAACCCGACCTCGACGTCACCCGCAACTTCTACACCACCTCGTCGTGCGGGGTCTGCGGCAAGGCGTCCCTGGATGCGGTGCGGTTGAGCAGCCGGTTCACCCCGGGTGCCGATCCCGCGACCGTAGCCCCGGCCACGCTGAAGGCGATGCCGGACCAACTACGTTCCGCGCAAAAGGTTTTCGAGAGCACCGGCGGGTTGCACGCGGCCGCGCTGTTCGGCGTCGACGGCACGATGCTGGTGGTGCGCGAGGACGTAGGCAGGCACAACGCGGTCGACAAGGTGATCGGCTGGGCGCTGGAGCATCGGCGGGTGCCGCTGGCAGCCTCGGTGTTGCTGGTCAGCGGGCGGGCATCCTTCGAGTTGACGCAGAAGGCCGTAATGGCTGGGATTCCGGTGCTGGCGGCCGTCTCCGCGCCGTCATCGCTGGCGGTCTCGCTGGCCGAGGAGTCCGGCATCACGCTGGTGGCGTTCCTGCGCGAGGACTCGATGAACATCTACACCAGGGCCGACCGCATCGCGTGACCCAGTGTTGCCCGGCCTCCTGTGGATGGAGGCCGCACTGGGGATAACCCGCGGGCGCGGGCGGCCGCGGCCCGCGACGGCGGCCCGACCCGTCGGCCCCGGCGGGCACCGTGGCCCGCATGACAACCGAAACGACGATGACCCGGATCCAACTGGGGGCCATGGGCGAGGCGCTCGCCGTGGACCACCTGACGCGGGCGGGATTGCGGATCCTGCACCGCAACTGGCGCTGCCGCTACGGCGAACTCGACATCATCGCCTGCGACCGCGCCGGCACGGCGGTGTTCGTCGAGGTCAAGACCCGCACCGGCGACGGCTACGGGGGACTGGCGCACGCGGTGACCCCGCGCAAGGTCCGGCGGCTGCGCAGGCTGGCCGGGCTGTGGCTGGCCGGCCAGGACCGGCGGTGGGCGGCGATCCGCATCGACGTGATCGGCGTGCGGGTCGGACGCCGGCGCACCCCGGAGATCACCCACCTGCAAGGCGTCGGCTGATGGCGCTGGGGCGCGCGTTCTCCGTCGCGGTGCGCGGCGTGGACGGCGAGATCGTGGAGATCGAAGCCGACATCACGTCCGGACTGCCGGGCGTGCACCTGGTGGGTCTGCCCGACGCCGCGCTGCAGGAGTCGCGCGACCGGGTCCGGGCCGCGGTCACCAATTGCGGCAACGACTGGCCCATGGCGCGGCTCACGCTGGCGTTGTCGCCGGCGACGCTGCCGAAAATGGGCAGCGTGTACGACATCGCCCTGGCCGCGGCGGTGCTCTCGGCGCAGCGAAAAAACCCGTGGGACCGGCTGGAGAAGACCGTGCTGCTGGGCGAGCTTTCGCTGGACGGGCGGGTCCGGCCGGTGCGCGGGGTGCTGCCCGCCGTGCTCGCCGCCAAGCGCGACGGATGGCCGGCCGTGGTGGTCCCGGCGGACAACCTCGCCGAGGCCAGCCTGGTGGACGGCATCGACGTGTGGGGCGTGCGGACCCTGGGGCAGCTGAAGAAATGGCTCGGCGGCACCGGCGCCCTGCACAACCGGGTCAATCCGGACCGCACGCCGGAGGAGCCGGTGGTGGACCTGGTCGACGTGGTCGGCCAGACGCAGGCGCGCTTCGCGGTGGAGGTGGCCGCCGCCGGCGCGCACCACCTCATGCTCACCGGGCCGCCCGGTGTGGGCAAAACGATGCTGGCGCAACGCCTTCCGGGCCTGCTACCGCCGCTGTCGGAGAGCGAGTCGCTGGAGGTCACCGCGATCCACTCGGTGGCCGGGCTGCTGTCGGGGGACACACCGTTGATCACCCGGGCGCCGTTCGTGGCGCCCCACCACAGTTCCAGCGTGGCGGCCCTGGTCGGCGGGGGCTCCGGGATGGCGCGACCGGGCGCCGTCAGCCGGGCCCACCGCGGGGTGCTGTTCCTCGACGAGTGCGCCGAGATCCGGGTCAGCGCTTTAGAGGCCTTGCGAACACCGTTGGAGGACGGCGAGATTCGCCTCGCCCGCCGCGACGGGGTGGCGTGCTATCCGGCCCGGTTCCAGCTGGTGCTGGCCGCCAACCTGTGCCCGTGCGCGCCGGCCGATCCGCGGGACTGCATGTGCCCGGCGGCGACCAAACGCCGCTACCTGGGCAAGTTGTCCGGGCCGTTGCTGGACCGCGTGGACCTGCGGGTGCAGATGGATCCGGTGCGGGCGACGGCGTTCTCGGGTCGCGACGGCGAATCCACGGCACAGGTGCGTCAGCGGGTGGCGGCCGCCCGTGCGGCCGCCGCGCAGCGCTGGCAGCCGCACGGCTTTCGCACCAATGCCGAAGTCAGCGGGACCCTGCTGCGCCGAAAGTTCCGCCCCAGCAAAGCGGCGATGGAGCCGCTGCAAAGGGCGCTGGATCGCGGCCTGATCAGCATCCGGGGCCTCGACCGCACGCTGCGGGTCGCGTGGAGCCTGGCCGACCTGGCGGGCCGCACGTCGCCCGGGCTCGACGAGGTCGCCGCCGCACTGAGCTTTCGCCAGCCGGGGACGCAGCGGTGAGCGCCCCGACCGGCCGGCAGCGCGCGCTGCGGGCGTGGGCGTATCTGTCCCGGGTGGCCGAACCGCCCTGCGCCGGGCTCGCCGCCCTGGCGCGGCGTGTCGGCCCGGTCGAGGCGGCCGAGCGGGTCCGGCGGGGCGCGGTCGACGACGTCCTGGCCCGGCACACCGAGGCCAGGCGCGACATCGACACGTCGGCGGCCGATCTCGAGGCGATCGCCCGGCGGGGCGGCCGGTTGATCACGCCCGACGACGACGAGTGGCCGGTGCTGGCGTTCGCCGCGTTCGGCGGCGCCGAAGCACGGCGGCGCGGCGGCCCGCCGATGGTGTTGTGGGCGCAGGGGCCCGCCCGACTCGACGAGGTCGCGCAGCGGGCCGCCGCCGTGGTGGGGACGCGCGCCTCGACGGCCTATGGCGAGCAGATGGCCGCCGAACTCGCCGCCGACCTGGCGCAACGCGACGTGGCCGTCGTCTCGGGCGGTGCCTACGGCATCGACGGCGCGGCCCACCGGGCCGTGCTGGATTGCGACGGCATCACCGTGGCGGTCCTCGCGGGCGGGCTCGACGTCCCCTACCCGGCCGGTCACACCGCGCTGCTGCACCGCATCGGCCAGCAGGGGCTGTTGTTCACCGAATACGCCCCCGGCGTCCGCCCGGCCCGTCACCGGTTCCTGACCCGCAATCGCCTGGTGGCCGCCGTCTCCGGCGCGGCGGTGGTGGTGGAAGCGGGCCTGCGCAGCGGGGCGGCGAACACCGCGGCCTGGGCGCGGGCGCTGGGGCGGGTGGTGGCCGCGGTGCCCGGACCCGTTACCTCGTCGGCGTCGGCGGGTTGCCACGCGCTGCTGCGCGACGGCGCCGAGCTGGTCACCCGCGCCGAGCACATCGTCGAGTTGATCGGCCACATCGGCGAACTGGCGCCCGACGAGCCGCGGCCGGTCACGCCGTTGGACGGCCTGAGCGAGGCCGAGCGCCGGGTATACGAGGCGTTGCCCGGCCGCGGCGCCGCCACGGTCGACGAGATCGCGGTCGCGTCGGGGCTGGTGCCCGAGCAGGCGCTGGGGCCGCTGGCGATGCTCGAGTTGGCCGGGTTGGTACAGCGCCAGGACGGGCTGTGGCGAATCGTCCGGGCGACCGCGGGCCACGCTGCCTCAACGCCGCGGCTCGTATAGTCGAGGCGGGTCGGGCGTCGGACAGGAGGACACGTGGCAGGTCGACCGCTGCAATGCTTCGAAGTTGTCGGTACCGAGCAACTCACCCCGCACATGGTGCGGGTGGTGCTGCGGGGCAAGAATTTTGACGCCTTCGTGCCCAGCAAGTTCACCGACTCCTACGTCAAGCTGGCGTTCGTCGCCGACGACGTGGACGTCGCCGGTCTTCCCGAGCCGCTCACCCTGGACAGCTTCGCCGGTCTGCCCCCGGAGAAGAGGCCCACGGTGCGCACCCTCACCGTCCGGCACGTCGACGTCGAGGCCCGCCAGATCGCGCTGGACATCGTCGTGCACGGTGAGCACGGGACGGCCGGCCAGTGGGCGGCCACCGCCCAGCCCGGCCAGCCGATCTACCTGATGGGCCCCGGCGGCGCCTACACGCCGGACCCCGCCGCCGACTGGCACCTGCTGGCCGGCGACGAATCGGCGCTGCCGGCCATCGCCGCGGCCCTGGAGGCGTTGCCGCCCAGCGCGGTCGGGAAGGCGTTCATCGAGGTGGCGGGGCCGGAGGACGAGATCCCGCTGACCGCACCGGATGGCGTCGAGGTGCACTGGGTGTATCGCGGCGGACGCGCCGACCTGGTGCCCGAGGACCGCGCCGGCGATCACGCCCCGCTGATCGAGGCCGTCACCAGCGCCCCGTGGCTGCCGGGGCAGGTGCACGTGTTCATCCACGGCGAGGCGCAGACGGTCATGCACAACCTGCGGCCCTACATCCGCAAGGAGCGGGGCGTGGACGCGAAATGGGCGTCGTCCATCTCGGGTTACTGGCGCCGCGGCCGCACCGAAGAGACCTTCCGCCAGTGGAAGAAAGAACTCGCCCAGTCAGAATCCGAGGCGGAGACGGCGAACTCGTCCGCCTGACCGCTCGACTGGCATTCTCGTTTCCATGGCATTCGCGGACTACCAGAACGAGATCTACTTCAAGGGCCTGGGCGGAATCGCGCCCCCGCTGCCGATGGCCTTCGCGGAGTTGGAGGCCCGCGCCGAGCGGGCGATGTCGCCGTCGGTGTGGTCGTACGTCGCCGGCGGCGCCGGTGACGAACGCACGCAGCGGGCCAACCGGGAGGCGTTCGATCGCTGGGGCCTGATCCCGCGCATGTTCGTCGGCGCCGCCGACCGCGACCTGTCGGTCCAGATGTTCGGCCTGACCTTGCCATCACCGGTGTTCATGGCGCCGATCGGCGTCATCGGCATCTGCGCCCAAGACGGCCACGGTGACCTGGCCACCGCGCGCGCGGCCGCGAGAACCGGTGTCCCGATGGTGGTTTCGACGCTGACCGCCGACCCGATGGAAGACGTCGCCGCCCAGTTCGGCGATACCCCCGGCTTCTTCCAGCTCTACACGCCGAAGGATCGTGACCTGGCCGCCAGCCTCGTGCGGCGGGCCGAAGCCGCCGGCTTCCAGGGCATCATCGTCACCCTCGACACCTGGATTCCCGGGTGGCGCCCGCGCGACCTGTCCACGGCCAACTTCCCCCAATTGCGGGGGCTCTGCCTGAGCAACTACACCAGCGATCCGATCTTCCGCGCCGGCCTGCAGCGCCCGCCCGAGGAGGACCCGCAAGGCACCGTGCTGCAGTGGATCACGACCTTCGGAAACCCGTTGACCTGGGACGACCTCGAATGGCTGCGGTCACTGACCGACCTGCCGCTGATCATCAAGGGCATCTGCCATCCCGACGACGCCCGGCGGGCCAAGGACGGCGGCGTCGACGGCATCTACTGCTCCACCCACGGTGGGCGCCAGGCCAACGGCGGCCTGCCCGCGCTGGACTGCCTGCCGGGCGTCGTCGAGGCCGCCGACGGGCTGCCCGTGCTGTTCGACTCGGGCGTGCGCAGCGGGGCCGACGTCGTCAAGGCGCTCGCGCTGGGCGCGACGGCCGTGGGTATCGGCCGGCCCTACGCCTACGGCCTGGCGCTCGGCGGCGACGACGGCATCGTGCACGTGCTGCGCTCGATCCTCGCCGAGACGGACCTCATCATGGCCGTCGACGGCTATCCCACGCTCAAAGATCTCAGCCCGGACACGCTGCGGCGCGTCGGCTAGAGCGCCCCGGCCGGCCCTGCGACCGTGGGGGAGTGCAGGCGATCCTCGAGGAGTTCGACGAATACCTGGATTTGCAGTGCCTGCGTTCGGCGCACACCCGCCGCGCCTACCTGGGCGACCTGCGCTCGCTGCTCGCGTTCGCCGCGGAGCGCGGCGCCGGCCTGGACGGGTTGAGCCTGCCGCTGCTGCGCTCGTGGTTGTCCGCCGCGGCCGCGGCCGGCGTCGCCCGCACGACACTGGCCCGGCGCACCTCGGCGGTCAAGGCGTTCACCGCCTGGGCCGTCCGGCGTGGCCTGCTGGACACGGATCCGGCCGCGCGGCTTCAGGTTCCCAAGGCGCACCGCACCCTGCCCGCGGTGCTGCGCCAGGACCAGGCCCTCGACGCCCTGGCCGCCGCCAAATCCGGTGCGCAGCAAGGTGAGCCGATGGCCCTGCGGGACCGGCTCATCGTCGAGATGCTGTATGCCACCGGGATCCGCGTCAGCGAGCTGTGCGGCCTGGACATCGACGACGTGGACACCCGGCATCGGCTGGTCCGCGTCCTGGGCAAGGGCAACAAGCAGCGCAGCGTGCCGTTCGGGGCGCCGGCCGCCGAGGCGCTCGACGCGTGGCTGGCCGACGGGCGTCCCGCCCTGGTGAACGCCGACTCAGGCCCGGCGCTGCTGCTGGGCGCGCGGGGACGCCGGATCGACGTCCGCCAGGCCCGCACGGTGGTGCACCAGACCGTCGCCGCGGTGGACGGCGCGCCGGACATGGGTCCGCACGGCCTGCGGCACAGTGCGGCCACACACCTCCTCGAAGGGGGCGCCGACCTGCGCGTCGTCCAGGAGCTGCTCGGCCATTCCAGCCTGGCGACCACGCAGCTCTACACCCACGTCGCGGTGTCCCGGCTGCGCGCCGTGCACGACCAAGCCCACCCCCGCGCCTGAGCGCCGCCGCGGCCCGGGCGACGGGCCGGCGTCGTCACACGTCGCGTCGCACCAGTCCCATCGGCCACACCAGGCGCTGGCGGAGGGCGCACTGCGAGTGCCCACCTCCGAGCGACAACACGTTTTCGCAGGTCATGGGCCCGCCCGAGATTGTCGCTCGGAGGTGGGCGCAACGCCTGTCCACCCGCGCAGCGACGCGTGTGGCGCCTGTTACCCATGTTGCGCGGCGTCGCCCGGCGGCCGCAGCGGCTTGAGCCGGATCGGCGTCGACCTCAGCAGGCCCAGCGGGTCGACATAGTGGGCCCCCGACGCCGGACCCCACATCGCGCCCCAGTGCAAACACGCCGCGACCCGGCACCCCGGGTGGCCGGCCATCAACGTCCCGATCACGGTCCCGGCCGCCACCGACTGCCCGGCCCGCACGGCCGCCCGCACCGGCTCGTAGCTGGTGCGCGAGCCCCCGGGATGCGCCAGCGACACCACCGGCCGCCCCGCCAGCAGCCCGGCGAAGACCACGGTGGCCGCGCCCGCCGCGTACACCGGCTGACCGGCGGCGCCGGCCAGGTCCACACCGCGGTGGCCGGGATGCCAATCCTGCACGGGGGCATCGAACGCCCGGGTGACGGCCGGCGGCGGGCGCAACGGCCAGTCCAGGCGATCGTCGTCGGCCGCCGCCGGCACCGCGCTGACCAGGGCCGCACCCAACGTCAGCGCCATCCACCGCATCCAGGCAGTTCAGCGCGGCCCGCCCGGCCACGCCACCCGGCCGCACCGGCACTGTGGACGGCGACGCCGCCTGGGGAAGCGTGGCAAAAGCACCCGCCGAACCGGTGTAAACTGCTGGTCGCAGCTCGTCCGCGGGCTGACTTCGCGCGTCCGCATCGCGTCTCCGGTTCCACGAGGAGAACGCAATCGCGTGCCGGGCGGTCCCGACCGGATTTTCCGGCCGGGTCCGGCATCGCAGCAGGCGCCAGGGCCCGGCTTCACCCGATGCCAGGCGACAACCGACACAAGTAAGGCACAACCATGGCCGTCGTAACCATGAAGCAGCTGCTCGACAGCGGCACCCACTTCGGGCACCAGACCCGCCGGTGGAATCCCAAGATGAAGCGGTTCATCTTCACCGACCGCAACGGCATCTACATCATCGACCTGCAGCAGACGCTGACCTTTATCGACCAGGCGTACGAGTTCGTCAAGGAGACCGTCGCCCACGGCGGCACCGTCCTGTTCGTCGGCACCAAGAAGCAGGCCCAGGAATCCGTCGCCGCCGAGGCGACCCGCGTCGGCATGCCCTACGTCAACCAGCGCTGGCTGGGCGGCATGCTGACCAACTTCTCCACCGTGCACAAGCGGCTGCAGCGCCTCAAGGAGCTCGAGGCGATGGAGCAGACCGGTGGCTTCGAGGGCCGCACCAAGAAGGAAATCTTGATGCTGACCCGCGAGAAGAACAAGCTGGACCGCAGCCTTGGCGGTATCCGCGACATGGCCAAGGTGCCGTCGGCCATCTGGGTCGTCGACACCAACAAGGAGCACATCGCCGTCGGCGAGGCCCGCAAGCTCGGCATCCCGGTCATCGCGATCCTGGACACCAACTGCGACCCCGACGAGGTCGACTACCCGATCCCGGGCAACGACGACGCGATCCGGTCGGCCGCGTTGCTGACCAAGGTCATCGCCTCCGCCGTCGCCGAGGGCCTGCAGGCCCGCGCCGGGGTCGGCCGCGGCGACGGCAAGCCCGAGGCCGAGGCCGCCGAGCCGCTGCCCGAATGGGAGCAGGAACTGCTCGCCTCCGCCGCTGCCAGCGCCCCCACCGACGCCGCTGCGGGCACCCCCGAACCAACCACCACTGAATCCTCCTAGGAAGGCTGAACATTGGCGAACTTCGCCGCTGCCGACGTCAAGCGGCTTCGGGAACTCACCGGTGCCGGCATGCTCGACTGCAAGAACGCGCTGGCCGAAAGCGACGGCGACTTCGACAAGGCCGTCGAGGCGCTCCGGATCAAGGGCGCCAAGGACGTCGGCAAGCGCGCCGAGCGGGCGACGGCCGAGGGTCTGGTCGCCACCCAGGGCGGCGCGCTCATCGAGTTGAACAGCGAGACCGACTTCGTGGCCAAGAACGCGGAGTTCCAGGCGCTGGCCGACCAGATCGTGGCCGCGGCCGTGTCGTCGAAGGCCGCCGACGTCGACGCGCTCAAGGCTTCTTCTATTGACCAAACCTCGGGTACCAAGACCGTCGAGCAGGCGATCGCCGAGCTGTCGGCCAAGATCGGCGAGAAGTTGGAGCTGCGCCGGGTCGCGAACTTCGACGGCACCGTCGAGGCGTACCTGCACCGGCGGGCGGCGGACCTGCCCCCGGCGGTGGGCGTGCTGGTCGAGTACCAGGGCTCCGACAAGGAGGCCGCGCACGCGGTCGCCCTGCAGGTCGCCGCGCTCAAGGCCCGCTACCTGTCCCGCGACGACGTGCCCGAGGACGTGGTGGCCAGCGAGCGCCGCATCGCCGAGGAAACCGCCAAGGCGGAGGGCAAGCCCGAGCAGGCCCTGCCCAAGATCGTCGAGGGCCGGTTGAACGGCTTCTTCAAGGACGCCGTGCTGCTCGAGCAGCCGTCGGTGTCCGACAGCAAGAAGACGGTCAAGGCCCTGCTCGACGACGCCGGTGTGACGGTGACGCGGTTCGTGCGCTTCGAGGTGGGTCAGGCGTAGCCGGCGCGCGTGAGCGGCTAGCGTCACTGCTATGCGGCACGTGCACGCGTTCGGCGACGACGCCCTCGGCGATCTCGACGCGGTCGGGCTCGCCGAGGCCATCCGCTCCGGACGCGTCGGCAGGGCCGAGGCGGTCGAGACGGCGATCGCCCGCACCGAAGCCGTCGACCCGGCCCTGAACGGGTTGGCGTACGCGGGTTTTCGGCAAGCGCGGGCGGCCGCCGAGCAGGCGGCCGACGGCTATTTTTCCGGCGTCCCGACGTTCATCAAGGACAACGTCGACGTCGCCGGGCAGCCCACGATGCACGGCACCGACGCGTGGACACGCCGCGACGCCGTCGCCGACAGCGTGTTCACGCAGCTGTACCTGGCCACCGGGATGACCTCGCTGGGCAAGACGCAGCTCTCGGAATTCGGTTTCAGCGCGTCGGCCGAACACCCGCGGCTGGGCCCGGTCCGCAACCCGTGGGACACCGAATACAGCGCCGGCGCATCGTCATCGGGGTCGGGCGCCTTCGTCGCCGCCGGTGTGGTGCCGATCGCGCACGCCAACGACGGCGGCGGCTCGATCCGCATCCCGGCGTCCTGCAACGGGCTCGTCGGCCTCAAACCGTCGCGCGGGCGGTTGCCCCTGGACGCGGTGCTGCGCCGGATGCCGGTCGGCGTCGTCGTCAACGGCGTGGTGACCCGTTCGGTGCGCGACACCGCGGCGTTCTACCGGGAGGCCGAGCGGATCTGGCGCAACCCCAAGCTGGCCCCGGTCGGGGACGTCACCGGGCCCGGCCGGCAGCGGCTGCGGATCGCGGTGTTGACCCGCTCGATCCAGCGCGAGTGCAGCCCCGCGGTGCGGGAGCTGACGCTGAAATCCGCGGGCCTGCTCGAAGAGCTGGGCCACCGCGTCGAACACGTCGACGAACCGCCGGTGGCGGCCAGTTTCGTCGACGACTTCGTGCTGTATTGGGGATTTTTGGCGCTGGCCCAGGTGCGCGGCGGACGGCACATGTTCGGCGAGACGTTCGACCGCGCCAAGCTCGACTGCCTGACGCTGGGCCTCATGCGACACACCGGCCGCCACCTGCACCGGCTCCCGGCGGCGATCATGCGCCTGCGCGGGGCGCGGCGGCGCACCGCGCGGTTCTACGGCACCTACGACGCGGTGCTCACGCCGACCCTGGCCGACGAGACGCCCCGCATCGGGTTCCTGGCGCCGACCGACTATCAGCAGGTCCTCAACCGGCTGATCGAGTGGGTGTCGTTCACTCCGCTGCACAACGTGACCGGCGAACCGGCGATCTCGCTGCCGTTGGCCCAATCCGCCCACGGCATGCCGGTGGGCATGATGCTGTCGACCGGTATGGGCCAGGAGTCGCTGCTGCTCGAACTCGCCTACGAACTCGAAGAGGCCCGCCCGTGGGCGCGGATCCAGGCCGGGTGATCAGGCCCGCTCGTCGGACCCGAGTTTTTCGAGCATCCTTTTGAATTCGCGCTGCTGCGTCTCGGTGAGCTTGCTCAGGATCCGGGCGTCGGCGCCGCGCACCGCCGCTTCGGCGCGCTTGAGCAGGGCGCGGCCCGCGCCGGTCAGGTTGGCCGGCAGCGCCCGCCCCGACGACACTGACGAAGGCCGCTCCACCGCACCGACGTCCTCCAGCTTGCGCAGCACCGTGTTCATCGCCTGCGGGGTGACGCCCGCGTGGCGGGACAGCTCGGCGCTCGACATCCCCGGGTACATCGAAAGGATGCGCAGGCAAACGAATTCGGGCAGGGCCAGGTCCAACGGACTCAGCACCGCGGCAACCTCCGGCCGCAACACCGTCCCCACCCGGTACAGCAGATAGCCAAGCGGGGCGTCGTCCTGATTCATGTCAACCATGTTGACATACGTCCGCCTGGCCGCGGCGCACATTTCCCGGACCGCGATTGCCCGGCCCGCAACGGGGTAACCGACCGGCGGTAACAGGTTTCCCGCACCGCTTTTGGCGCACGAGGAGGTTCGATGCCGAAGACGACGAAAGGCGGAGCGCCCAAGAAGAGCGAACTGCCCAGCACTTTGCGGCGTTCCGACGCCAAAGCGCAACGCACGTTCGCGAAATCCCACGACGCGGCCGCCGACCAGTACGGCAGCGAGGAACGGGCCCACCGGGTGGCTTACGCCGCCGTCAAGCACAGTTTCGAAAAGGTCGGCGACCACTGGGAACCCAAGGAGAAGAAGGGGCCGTCCGACGAGCGCGCCGAGCGTGGCGGGCTGCGACCGTCCGGCGAGTCGGCCGAGGGCGTCGACGCCAACGCCAGCAAAAAGCATCTGCTCGACGTGGCGCGCCGGCTCGACGTTCCGGGCCGATCGACGATGAACAAAGCGGAGTTGGTCGACGCGATCAAGAAGCACAATCGCCGCGCCCGCGGACGCTGAGCGGAATCGCCAACTCCCCGCGGTCCTTTGCGTTCGCGTGCGCACCGCGGCGATGCGGCGCCGTTTGCCGCCCGAGTCCGCGGGTACGTGACTGCCCGTGGTCGCGAAGCGTTCGCGCACAGACGACACCAGGGAGCAGTGACATGAGCGAGCCGGATTCGGTCATCCACAATCTGCGCGACACGCTCGACAGCGAGCCCGGTCTCGCGGATCGGCTCGAGCGGTCGTTGCAACAGGCGCGCCGGCGGGCCGAATCCGAGCTGAACCCGGAGCTGTACGAGGCGCTCGAGTGGCCGCGCGACATCGGCGAGTACGAGGCCTACCTGAAGCGCTTCCTCCGATGGGTGCCCCACGAGTCGGACGCGGACGCCTGGAAGAACGAAAAGCGGCAGGCTCAAGAGGTCAGCGATCGCATGGCGCACTTCTACTTCCTGGTCGACCAGGGCGACGAGCCGGCCCAGGGCTCCGGTGTCTTTCGGGAATGGCTGACGGACTTCGCCCGGCAGTGGGGGAATTTCCTGGACACGCCGGAGTCGTTCAGCCCCGAAGCCCTGCAGTCGTTCATCGACAACGCGCCGGAGTACCGCATCCATGAGTCACTGGTCGACGGCGTCCCGAACGCGCCCAGCGGATGGCTGACCGCCAACCAGTTCATCGCGCGGGAAATCAACGGAGGGCTGCGCCCGATCGCCGAGCCGACCACCAACCTGGTGGTGACCTCACCGGCCGACTGCAAATACCAGCACGCCTACGACATCGCTGCCGACTCGAGCATCCCCGCCACCACCGTCAAGAACGAAAAGTACGGCAACATCAAGCAACTCATCGAAGGAAGCCAATACAGCGAGAGCTTCGCCCGCGGCACCTTCGTCCATTACATGCTGCCGGTGCATGCCTACCACCGCTATCACCTGCCCGTCGCGGGGCTGGTCGAGGAGTCCTTCCGGATCAACGGGAAAGTCTTCATGCGGGTGGGCCTGGAAGAACACGAGTTCGCCTCCAGCGACAGCGCCAGCAGCGGGTACGAGTTCTCCCAGACCCGCGGCGTGGTTACCGTCGACACCTCGCAATCGGACTGCGGCGACATCGGCATCGTGGCGGTCATCCCGGTGGGCATGGCCCACGTGTCGTCGGTCGTCCTCACCGCGGTGCCCGGCAAACACATGGCCAAGGGGGAGGAATTCGGGTACTTCCAGTTCGGCGGCTCGGACATCATCATCCTCTTCCAGGAGGGCGTCGATCCCCAGCTGGACACCAGTGAGGAGTTCCGGCTGGTCGGTTCGCCGGTGGCGCGCTGCGCCGCGCCGCGAAACCCGCAGTGAGGGTGATTATTACGCCGCCCAAGGGGTAAAAGCCCTGCCTGCGGGGGGCAAGGCGGCTTCTCCGACGGTGCGGATCGAGCCGTTGGAGGTCGCCTCGGTCGATCGTTTGTGGGCCTATCAGTCGGGGTAGTCAGCCGCAATGGCCGGTCTCCTGGGGCGACTGTGGCTCACGGCGTGGCACAAGGCGCTGTCCTCGCCCCTCCTCACGCTCAACGGCTACGTCGCCTTCGACTTGCCGCGCACCGTAACCGCGTTGGGCACATCGCTGCTCATGGGCCTGGTGGCGGTGCACGCCTACTTGGCGGCCACCCGGCCCGGCCTGCCGCTGTATTTCTGGGTGTATCTGGCCGCGCTGATCGCCGCCTGCCTGGCCGTCGCCGCAGCGATGGCGTTTGCCGCCAAACCCCTTGTGCCGCAAGCGGGCTGGTACGCCGGGAGCCTGGTGTGCGCGGCCTTTTTGGTGATCTATCTGGTCAGCCGGTTTGTCAGCCTGCCGGGTCTGGTGGCGGTGACCGGGCGGTGGGACCTGGCCCCGGGAACGTTTGCCATGGCGTTCGCCGGGGCCTTCATCGCCGTGCACACCACCGTCCTGTCCGGCATCAACGTGGCGTATCCGCAACGACAGAACTGGCGCGACTGAACGGTGACGACATGACAGTGCTCGACTATCCGGCGTGGCTGCGCATCGACCACTGGCTCAATGTCCTTTTTCTGACGCTGGTGATCCGCAGCGGCATCGAGATCCTGTCCACGCACCCGAAGCTGTACTGGCACGACGACAGCAGGCCCGGCAGCGAGTGGGCGCGCTTCACGGTCAAGGAAATGCCGGTCAACAAGCTCTACGACACCCTCGACGAGGAGGAGGACTACAGCTCGCTGTTCTCGTTGCCCGGCCACAAGAAACTCGGCATGGGCCGCCACTGGCACTTCTTCTCGGTGATCGGCTGGATCCTCGTCGGCCTCTCGTATTACATCCTGCTGTTCGCCACCGGGCAGTGGCACCGGTACTGGCCGGCGTCGTGGTCGATCTTCGGTGAGGCGTGGAACGACATCGTCACCTACATGAGTTTCAACCTGCCGCCGCTGCTGCCGGGCGAGCCACTGGATGCCATCCAGAAGCTGACCTACGCCGGGGTCATCTTCGTGCTGGCGCCGTTCCAGATCCTGACGGGCGCCGCGCAGTCACCGGCCATCGAGGCCGCGTTCCCCTGGTATGTGCGCATGTGGGGCGGCCGGCAATGGGCGCGCAGCCTGCACTTCCTCGGCCTGATCGCGTTTGTGGTGTTCATCGTCATCCACCTGTCGATGATCTTCTTCTGGAGTTGGGGCCAGCTCACCGCGTCGATGATCTTCGGTTCCGTGCGCAACATCGGTTGGGCCACCGCCCTGTCGCTGGTGATCATCGCGGCCATCGTCGCCGTCCACGTCGCGGCGACGGTGTGGAGCCTGCGCCGGCCCGTTCAGGTACGCCGCGTGCTCGGCGCCGTGGTCACCCGCGCCCGCAAAATCCTGTTGCGGCCGCTGAATTCGAGGCAGAACTACCCCGAGCGGATGACGTCCAAGGAGCACCGGGTCAACGGCAAGCCGCCGACCAGCGCCGAGTACAAGGTGATGGCCGTGCACAACTTCGTCGATTGGCGCGTGCGGGTGGGCGGGCTGGTGGAAAACCCGGTGACGCTGGACCTCGACGCGCTGCGCGGCCTGGCCGAGCAGCAATCGCAACGCGTGATGCACAACTGCGTGCAGGGGTGGACCAGCATCGGCCAGTGGAGCGGAATTCCGCTGGCCCAACTCGCCGATCATGTGCGTCCGCTCCCGCAGGCGAAGTACATCTGCTTTTTGACCATGCAGGACACCGGCCGCGACGAGCCCAGCGCGGAGGGGGAGGGCCAGTTCTACGAGGTGATCGATCTCGAACTCGCCTACAAGCCACAGACGTTGCTGGCCTACGAGATGAACGGGAAGCCGCTGCCCATCAAGCACGGGGCGCCGCTGCGGCTGCGGGTGGAGACCCAGGTCGGTTTCAAGATGGCGAAGTGGATCAACCAGATCGAGTTCATCGACGACTACTCCGGCATCGGCCACGGCCTTGGGGGCTGGCGCGAGGACAACGTCCACTACGACAAGGACGTGGAGATCTGACATGCCCGACCCTTCGGCAACGCGTCCCGAGCTGATCGACCTGCAAAGCGTTGAGCGCGAACGAGTTTCAGAGCTGGTGGCCGTCAAGGGCGGACACTGTGCCGGCTGCGGCGGCAGGGACTTCGCCGTCGGGCACGCGCTGTATCTCGGGTTCTTGTTCCTCGACGAGGACGACGACGCCTTCATGGTGGCGTTGACGTGCCGCAACGACGACTGTCCGGCCCCGCGCACCGGAATCGTATTGGCCGCCAACGAGTTTTTGTCCGACTACCGGGAGATCTCCGACGTCGAGGACATCGCGAGCCGCGCCAGGGCGAGACAGGCTAGCGCAACGTGGGGTGGCTCGGGGTATCGGTGAACCGCGGCCGGGCGAGATCGAACCTCTCGATCAACTCCGACACGGAACGCAGGTCGCCACACAGGGATTGGAACCGTCGTTCGGCGGGCTCGTCGAGCACGCCCAGGCAACTGTAGTGCACCAACCGCCGGAACCGCCCGGCGAGCGCTGCCCCCCAACGGATTCCGAAGTCGTAGGCCCGCCCTTCGGGCACGTCGTCGAGCCGCGCGAGCTCTTTGAGCGCCGCGATCTGCTCCTCGAGCAGCTCGAAGTCGTCATCGATGCCGATCGGCTCGGGCCGCCGCGCTGTCGTGCTCACCTGACCTCCCTCACAGCCGTGGCTTCGCCACGCTGATCACGTGGGGCTGGCCGCGCAGGGTCAGATACACCCGCTTGGGGCCGATCGCCATCCCGGACAGCGGCGCCGAAGCGACCGGGCCCGACGGCAATCCCGCCCGGTAGTCGAGGGTGCGGATCACCCGGATGGTCCCGTTCGGAAAGCCGGTGAAGCTCGCGGTTTCCAGCACCGTCACGTCGCGGTCGGTGGCCGCGTAGATGCGCGTGTCGTCGGTGCCCAGATAGCGAATCGGCGATGACAGTTCGGTTCGGGCCAGCACCTCGAGCCCGTCCCCGCCGCGACGCGAGTCGACCGCGTACAGCACCTTGTCGTCGCGCCCGGCCACATAGTTGCGGGTGACCTGGGTTCCGTCGCCCGCCCACACGGCAACGGCCATCGGAAGCGAGCCGCGTTCTTCGGGCGGCGACGTGGGCCCCTTGTAATAGCGGATGCCCGAGGCGCCGTAGAGGTGGTACTCGATTTGCCGCCCGCGGTTGGACCCGTCGATCGTGTCGGCCGGATCCCCGGCGTAGGTGGCCGTCGGCAGCTTGCGGAACCCGTACTGGTCCACCGGCGTCACCGACGAACCGTCCGCGGCGAGCGCCAGCAACACCCGCATGCCGGCGTCCTCGGCCAGGTAGGAAGGGGCGGGGCCGGCGTCGATTTCGGCGACCGGCCGCAGGGTCGCGATGTCGACGACGGCGACCTTGCCGCGCTCCGGCTGCGGCACGAAGACGTGGCGGTCGTCCTTCTGGCTGATCTGCAGGTTGCGCCCGGACCCCATCGGGGCCGACAGCCGGGTATGGGCGGTGCCCGGCCCGGCGTAGCCGATCGCGGCCAGCCGGTGATCGTCGGTGAGGCCCAGCAACTCGTGGTCGTGATAGGACCAGACCGGGTCATGCAGGGCCGCGTCGATGGTCGCCACGCTGACCGCCGGCGCGCTCTCCAGCGAGGACCCGGGCGCCGAACATCCCGCTACCGCCACGACTCCGGCGGCCGCCGCGACCGACCATCGTCGCAACCTTCGCCGCTGACCGCTCCCGATGGCCACGATCGGTGCCATCCTTTCGCCGTTTCGCCCGTCCGGGCTGTACCCCGGCGGGCGGCCCGTTACACCTGCGAGAGGGCGCGACGGGATCGCCGCCTACAGTATCGGCCGCCCGCCCGTGACGGCCACCCGCGCCCCGGAGATGTAGCTCGCGTCGTCGGAGGCCAGCAGCACGTAGAGCGGGGCGAGTTCGGCGGGCTGGCCGGCACGCCCCAGCGGCACGTTGTCGCCGAAGGACTCCACGCTGTCCGGCGGCATCGTCGACGGGATCAGCGGCGTCCAAATCGGACCCGGCGCCACGCTGTTGACCCGAATCCCCTTCTCGCCCAACAGCTGAGCCAAGCTGGCGGAGAAATTGGCGATCGCCGCCTTGGTCGCCGCGTAGGGCGCCAGGGCCGGATTGGGGCTGTCGGAGTTCACCGACGAGCTGCCGATGATCGACGAGCCGGCGTTCAGGTAGGGCAGGGCCGCCTTCGCGAGGTAGAAATACGCGCCCACGTTGAGCCGGAAGGTGTAATCCCACTCCTCGTCGCTGATCTCGTCCAGGCTCTTGCGCATCATCTGATACGCGGCGTTGTTGACCAGGATGTCCACGCCGCCCAATTCCTGCACCGCCCGGTCCACGACGGCGCGGCAGTGGGCGGCGTCGGAGAGGTCACCGGGCACCAGCACGCACTTGCGTCCGGCGTTGGTGACGTAGCGGGCCACGTCGCGCGCGTCGTCGTCCTCGTTGAGGTACGCGATCAGCACGTCGGCGCCCTCGCGCGCGAAGGCGATCGCGACCGCACGCCCGATGCCGCTGTCGCCGCCGGTGATGATCGCCTTTTTGCCGAGGAGTTTTCCCGAGCCCTGGTAAGTGTTTTCACCACAATCGGGAATTGGATCCATCTCGGCCTGCACGCCCGGGACGGATTGTTGTTGCGCGGTAAAGCCCATCTGATTTCCTTTGCCTCGCTCGAAAGTTGGCCATGCATTGGAGAAGCGGGCCCGGGCAAACGCCCGCGCCGCTTCCCGCTTTACGATTCGCGACGGGTCGGGCCGGCGGTCGGAACGTCCGGATCGTCGTCGGCCGGCGGCTCCGGGTCCCGCCACTCCTCGCTACGGCTGGACCGATTGCCGCGGACCGTGCCTTCCAGTTCGTGCTTGAGCTCGTCGTCTTCCCGTGAGCTGTGCTTGGAGTTGCCACGTTGCACGCGATCGCCCCCTTCGCGGATGTCTCGGCCTGTGCTCAGAACGCCTTCGCGCACCGGTTACCCGGCGGCGCACGGCTTAATCGGGGCGCGCGGCGGGTGTTAGCGGTGATGCGGGTGTTGTGTTCTGTTACCAAAGATGTCGTCGGCGAAAACACCCGCATTTCACCAGCTAATGGACCCGATTATTGGCGTGCGGCGCGGGTAGATGTTTAAAGCCGGAGCCGCATGGCTATTTCGCTGCGTATATCTGCATGCCCTTGACGGGGGGCGTTTGTGTGCGACGAAAGGAATGAAGAATGAAGGTCACCAAGACGGCCATTAAGACAGTTGCCGCCGCCGGGATTGCGGCCGCGGGCGTTTTCGCCGCGGCGCCGGCTTTGGCTTCGCCGCCGCCCAACATTCAGGGATTCGGCACCAGCGAACAGCTCGTGGACGGCGCCCTGATCACTAATTACACCGTGAGCAACCTGCAGCCGAGCAATGTCACCATCCCGGGCTACACGCCCAAGGGCACGCTCTACCAGGCGGACATCAGCGCCCGGTCGGAGGCCGGCCTCGTGACCCCGATGGTCAACGACTTCATCGCCCGCGGACCCAACGGTCAGAATTACCGGGTGATCGACAAGGTCGGGACCCCGAACGGGCTCAGCCCCGCGCCGATCCCGCAGGGCAGCGAGTCGACCGGCACGCTGTACTTCGACGTGACCGGCGCGCCCCCCAACGGCGTCGTCTACAACGACGGCATGCAAGACGTCCTGATCTGGACGTCGAACATGGAGGGCGGCTCCGCGTCCGGGACGATCAACAGCCCGGCGCCCGGCGCGCCGAACAGCCCGGCACCCGGTGCCCCGCCGGCGCCGGCGCCCAGCGCCTGATCCGGCCGGCAAAACTCCCCGCACCCCCGTGGTGCGGGGAGTTTTTGCGTCCCGACGAATCGGGCGCGGGTGAACCGGGTACCCGGCATTCATGAGTAACCCGGACCACAGGCCGGCGAGCGTGCGCAAACAAGCGCAACGCAACGCCGAGCGAACGCGAGCGGCGATGGACGAGCGGCGCAGCGAACACAGCGGCGGGCTGAGCGGCTGGGTCGCCGAGCGCGCCGGCCGCTGGGATCTGTCCGGCCAGGACGAGGCCGCCCTGCAGCGACAGAAGTATTTGTGGAATGTGCTGGTGGACTATTGGTTTCGGATGGAGATCGACGGCTGGGAGAACATTCCGGAAGCACCGCCGGCGCTGCTGGTCGGGATCCACTCCGGGGCCCCGTTCGTGTGGGACGCCTGGACGGTTGGTCTGCAATGGTGGCGACGGTTCGGCCAGGACCGGCCGCTGCACGGCACCGCCCATGACGCGTTGATGGCAATCCCGTTGTTCGGGCGCTACTTCCGGTCGATGGGGGTGCTCCCGGCCGCCCCGGACGCGATCGCCACCGCCCTGGCCGAAGGGCGTGACGTCGCGCTGTGGCCGGGTGGGGAAGTGGACTCGCTGCGCCCATGGACGGAGCGCGATCGGGCCAACCTCGCCGGGCGGACGGGCTTCGTCAAGATGGCGATCCGGGCCGGGGTGCCGATCGTGCCCATCGCCACCGTCGGCGGGGCCGACGCGATGCCCGTGCTGATCCGCGGCGACCGGCTGTCAAAAGCCTTGCAACTGGACCGGTTACTGCGGCTCAAGGTGTTCCCGCTGGCGATCTCGCTGCCGTGGGGGATCGCCCCGGCGGCGCTGCCCCAACTGCCGCTGCCGGCCAAGATCAGGACGCGCTTCATGCCCGCCGTGGAACTCGACCACGACCCCGCGCGGGCGGACGACGAGGAATACATCGACCGCAAATACCACGAAGTGCAGGATTCCATCCAGGAGGGCATGGACGCGCTGGCGCGCAAGCGCGCCTTCCCGTTCTTCGGGTGACGGCCGCGAAAACCGTTGCGGCCACGTCGATGAGGGCGTCGTGGATCAGGTTGCCCGCGTGGGTGTCAGCGCCGGATCGGCGAGCACCCACTCCGGTTGCGGGGGCGTGGGCGCCCGGTAACCGACCCCGCGGACGGTGCCGATCATGAATTCGTGCCGGGTGCCGAGCTTGGCGCGCAGTCGCCGGATGTGGACGTCGACCGTGCGGGCCCGGCTGTTGCTGTCATAGCCGCACGCCTCCCGCATCAATCGGGTGCGCGTGAAGGCCTGGCCGGCATGCAGCACAAGGAAACTCAGCAATCTGAACTCGGTCAGGGTCAGAGTCAGGTCGTGGCCGTCCAGCGACGCGGTGAAGCTCGCCGGGTGCAGGCGGAGGTCGCCGAACTTCAAGATGCCGTCGGCGGTGCCGCGGCGGCGGCCGACCGCCAGCCGCAACCGCGCCCGCAGCTCGTCCGCGCCGGTGCCGGGCAGCATCACGTCGTCGAAATTGCCATCGGTGTCGACCGCGGCGCAATCCGCCGGCCTCACCAGGGCCACCACCGCGGTAGCGGGATTCTGCGCCGCCAGTCGGCGGCTAACCGCCTGGGCCGCAGGCATGTTGCTGCGCGCGTCGACGATCGCCACGTCGGCGGTGGCGCAATGACCGTCGGTGTGGGCGGTCAGCGCCACGCGCGCCGGGAGCGCGAACGTGGTCAAATCCGGTAAGGCCGATTCGAAATCAGCCTCGTCGGTGAGCACCACAATGTCCATCGACCTGTCCAACGACATCTCCAAACCTCGTGAGGTCCCTGCGTTCCCCCCGGTCCGTAGGCGCCTCCCGCGAGATGTCTGGCAGCGCTAGGGCTGTTTACCCACTCGGCCGAAAACTATGCAAAGCTATGCAAACTCAGGCCGGCGCGCTGGAGAAAGTCGATGGGCCCGGCCCATTTTCATGGACCGGACCCATCTTTCCCATCAAGCTACTGGTTGGACTTCTGGCGCTCCTCGGCCGCCTCGGCGCCGCCACGCGCGGCTTCCGCCTCGGCTTCCTTCTTCGCCGCGTCACGCTGCGCTTCGGCCTTGTCCTGCTGCGCCTGGCCTTCACGGGTCAGGTCATCGCGACCGGCCACCGCGCCTACGGCCTCCTTGGCCTTACCCTTGACGTCCTCGACGACGCCCTTCACCGCTTCAGCGGGTCCCGACTTGTTTTCTTCCGCCATGGATCCGTTCCTCCTCGTTGGCGTACTGTGAGCGATCCACGCTCAACGATCGCGAGCGATCGATCCGGTCATACGGCGAACCCGGTCCTCATTGCTCGAGACCGCATATGTCACCGCGTTGTAGCGGGTTCCCCTGCCGTCGGCGGCTCAAACGCAGCGCCGGGCGTCGGAACATTCGGTACCGGCAGGCTCGAAAATCGCTCCCGCACGCCAACTGTGCGCATAATGCACCCCACCGACGCCCCGTTGTGCTGCGATGAGGCAGGATGTGAAATGCCGTTCCGGATGAGATCGCCCGGGATGGCACTCTCATGCGAGGAGTCTGATGACGGAGTCCAGGGAGCCCCACGTCGCCGGCCCGGCGGCTCCGAGGCAGGAGCCCACGAACGGACTGGCTTCCGGCCAGGCGCTGACCCGGGCCAGGTATTCGCGAGTGCTACTCAAGCTCGGCGGCGAAATGTTCGGCGGCGGGCAGGTCGGCTTGGATCCCGACGTCGTGGCGCTGGTGGCGCAGCAGATCGCCGAGGTGGTCCGCGGCGGCGTCCAGGTCGCCGTCGTGATCGGCGGGGGCAACTTCTTCCGGGGGGCGCAGCTGCAGCAGCGCGGCATGGAACGCACCCGTTCGGACTACATGGGCATGCTGGGCACCGTCATGAACAGCCTCGCGCTGCAAGACTTTCTGGAGAAGGAAGGCATCGTCACCCGCGTCCAGACCGCGATCACCATGGGTCAGGTCGCCGAGCCCTACCTGCCCCTGCGCGCCGTACGCCACCTGGAAAAGGGGCGCGTGGTGATCTTCGGTGCCGGCATGGGCCTGCCGTACTTCTCCACCGACACCACCGCCGCACAGCGGGCGCTCGAGATCGGCGCCGAGGTGGTGTTGATGGCCAAGGCCGTCGATGGCGTCTTCTCCGCGGACCCGCGGCAGTATCCCGAGGCCGAGCTGATCACCGCGATCAGTCATCGCGAGGTCATCGACCGCGGGCTACGAGTGGCCGATGCCACCGCATTCAGCCTGTGCATGGACAATGGCATGCCGATCCTGGTGTTCAACCTGCTGACCAATGGCAATATCGCCCGGGCGGTCGCTGGTGAGAAAATCGGGACTCTGGTCACCACCTGATGAGGAGCGGCGCAGATGATTGACGAGGCTCTCTTCGACGCTGAAGAGAAAATGGAGAAGGCGGTAGCGGTCGCCCGCGACGACTTGTCGACCATCCGGACCGGGCGCGCCAATCCCGGCATGTTCTCGCGGATCGTGATCGATTACTACGGCGCCGCCACCCCCATCACGCAGCTGGCGAGCATCAACGTCCCCGAGGCGCGCCTGGTGGTGATCAAGCCCTACGAGGCGAGCCAGGTGGGCGCGATCGAGACGGCGATCCGCAACTCCGACCTGGGCGTGAATCCCACCAACGACGGCACCCTGATCCGCGTGGCGGTCCCGCAGCTCACCGAGGAACGCCGCCGCGAGCTGGTCAAACAGGCCAAGAGCAAGGGGGAGGACGCCAAGGTCTCGGTGCGCAACATCCGCCGCAAGGCGATGGAGGAGCTGCACCGCATCCGCAAGGACGGCGAGGCCGGCGAGGACGAGGTCGGCCGGGCCGAAAAGGACCTGGACAAGACCACGCACCAGTACACCACCCAGATCGAAGAGTTGGTCAAGCACAAAGAAGGCGAGCTGCTGGAGGTCTAGCGACCACTCGGCAGCTAAGTTGACTCAGGCCCGTGGCTACCCCAGATCCCGGCGCAGGCACCCCGCCCGACGAGCCCGGCGCCGCAGCCCAGCCGGAGCCTGCGTTCACGGCGATGCCGCCGCCCGCGAAGAAGACCTCGCGGGCCGGCCGCGACCTGCGCGCCGCGATCGCGGTGGGCGCCGGTATCGGCGGCGCTTTGGTCGTCACGCTGGTGTTCGCCCCCCGCTTCTGGGTCCCGATCGTCGCGATGGCCATCCTGGTCGCCACCCACGAGGTGGTGCGGCGGCTGCGTGAAGCCGGATTCGTCATTCCGGTCACCCCGTTGCTGGCCGGCGGGCAGCTCACGGTGTGGCTGACCTGGCCGTTCCACGCCGCCGGCGCGCTGGCTGGGTTCGGCGTCACCGTGGTGGCGTGCCTGTTTTGGCGATTGTTCATGCAGGACAACCGCACACCGCCCGAACCCGCCGGTGGGTCCCCGTCGCCGTCCTACCTGCGCGACGCGTCCGCCACTATTTTCCTGGCCGCGTGGGTGCCGCTGTTCGCGTCGTTTGCCGCGTTGCTGGTGTATCCCGCCGACGGCGCGGGGCGGGTGTTCTGCCTGATGATCACGGTGGTCGCGTCGGACGTGGGCGGCTACGCCGTCGGCGTGTTGTTCGGCAAGCACCCGATGGTCCCGGCGATCAGCCCGAAGAAGTCCTGGGAGGGGCTCGCCGGTTCGCTCGTCCTGGGCATCACCGCGGCGACCCTGACCGCGACCTTCCTCGCCGGCAAACCGCCGTGGGTGGGCGCGCTGCTGGGTCTGGTGCTGGTGCTGACCTGCACGCTCGGCGATCTGGTGGAATCACAGATCAAGCGCGACCTCGGCATCAAGGACATGGGCCGGCTGCTGCCCGGCCACGGCGGACTGATGGACCGCCTCGACGGAGTCCTGCCGTCGGCGGTCGCGGCGTGGACGGTGCTGACGCTCGTTCCCTAGGTCGGCCCGACGTGACCGATACTGGACAGGTCATGGTCCAACAACTGGTGTTCTCCGAGCCGCGACCCGGCAAGCCGCCGCGGCACCTGGCCGATCTCGACGCGGACGGCCGCGCCGCCGCCGTCGCCGAGCTGGGGCTGCCGGCCTTTCGCGCCAAGCAGCTGGCGCATCAGTACTACGGGCGGCTGATCGCCGACCCGCGGCAGATGACCGACCTGCCGGCCGGGCTGCGCGACGCGATCGCCGACACGATGTTCCCGATCCTGCTCACCGCGGTCTCCGAGGTGGCCTGCGACGCCGGCGAGACGCGAAAGACGTTGTGGCGGGCCCTCGATGGGGTCACCGTGGAGTCGGTGTTGATGCGCTATCCGCAGCGCAACACGGTGTGCATCTCGTCGCAGGCCGGCTGCGGCATGGCGTGTCCGTTCTGCGCGACGGGCCAGGGCGGGTTGAGCCGCAACCTGTCGACGGCCGAGATTCTCGAGCAGGTGCGCGCCGCCGCCGCGGTGCTGCGCGACGACTTCGGCCCCCCCAGTCAGCGGCTGTCCAACGTGGTCTTCATGGGCATGGGGGAGCCGTTGGCCAACTACGCCCGGGTGGTCGCCGCGGTGCGGCGCATCATCGCCGCGCCGCCCCACGGGTTCGGCATTTCGGCCCGTTCGGTGACGGTGTCGACGGTCGGCCTGGCGCCCGCGATCCGCAAACTCGCCGACGAAGGGCTCGCGGTGACCCTGGCGCTGTCGCTGCACGCGCCCGACGACGAACTGCGCGACACGCTGGTGCCGGTCAACAACCGGTGGAAGATCGCCGAGGCGCTCGACGCCGCACGGTATTACGCCGACGTCACCGGCCGGCGGGTATCGGTGGAGTACGCGCTGATCCGTGACGTCAACGACCAGCCGTGGCGGGCGGACCTGTTGGGGCAGCGGCTGCATCGCGCGCTGGGGCCGTTGGTGCACGTCAACCTGATCCCGCTGAACCCGACGCCGGGCAGCGAGTGGGATGCGAGCCCGAAGGCGGTCGAGCGCGAGTTCGTGCGGCGGGTCCGCGCCAAGGGCGTGTCCTGCACGGTCCGCGACACCCGCGGCCGCGAGATCAGCGCCGCGTGCGGCCAGCTGGCCTTCGAGAACCGGTAGCTCGCTGGGGGCGGATGAACCGGACTACGGGCTGTCCCGTCGAGTAAGGCATGACTCCAGTAATGAGGTGTGCCATGAGGATTCGCTTGTCAGCCCTGAACAAAGCGTTTGCCGCGGCGCTGGTCGTCGCCGCGATGATGGTCGGCGTGGCCAGCGGACCACGCGCGCAGGCCGCCGACGACCGATTGCAGTTCACCGCGACGACCCTGAGCGGTGCACCCTTCAGTGGCGCCAGTTTGCAGGGCAAGCCGGCGGTGCTGTGGTTCTGGACGCCGTGGTGCCCGTACTGCAACGCAGAGGCCCCCGGCGTCAGCCAGGTCGCGGCCGCCAACCCCGGCGTCGCTTTCGTCGGCATCGCGGCGCACGCGGACGTGGGTGCGATGCAGGGCTTCGTCTCCAAGTACAACCTGAATTTCACCACCCTCAACGACACCGACGGCGCCATCTGGGCCCGCTACAACGTCCCCTGGCAGCCCGCCTACGTGTTCTACCGTGCGGACGGCAGCTCGACCTTCGTCAACAACCCGACCTCGGCGATGTCACAGCAGGAGCTCTCCGACCGGGTCTCCGCGCTGAAGTCCTGACCAAATGGACCAGGGTCTGGTCGGCCTGGCCTTCGCCGCCGGATTGGTGGCCGCGCTGAATCCGTGTGGGTTTGCCATGCTGCCCGCCTACCTGTTGCTGGTGGTGCGCGGCCGGCGACCCGGCGAACGCTCCGGGGTGGCCGCCACCGGGCGGGCGCTGGCGGCCACCGTCGGGATGGCGCTGGGCTTCTTGACGGTGTTCGGCGTGTTCGGCGCGCTGACCGTGTCGGCGGCCACGACCGTGCAGCGCTACCTGCCATACGCCACCGCGCTGGTCGGCGTGGTGTTGATCGTGCTCGGTGCCTGGCTGCTGTCGGGTCGGGAACTGTCGGCCCTGGCCTCGCGGCCGCTGGGGCCGAGGTGGGCCCCCACGGTGCGGCTGGGCTCCATGTACGGCTACGGCATCAGCTACGCGGTCGCCTCGCTGTCGTGCACCATCGGACCGTTCCTGGCCGTCACCGCAGCCGGCCTGCGCGGGGGATCGATCGTCACCGGCGTGGCGATCTACCTCTCCTACAGCGCGGGGCTGACCCTGGTCGTCGGTGTGCTCGCCGTCGCCGCCGCGACGGCGAGCACCGCGATGGTGGACCGGCTGCGCCGAATCCTGCCGTTCGTCAACCGGATCGGTGGCGCGCTGCTGGTGCTGGTCGGGCTGTACGTGGCCTACTACGGCAGCTACGAGGTGCGCCTGTTCGGCGCAAACGCCAACCCGCGGGACGCGGTGATCACCGCGGTCGGTCGTCTGCAGGGTGCGACTGCCGGCTGGGTGCACCAGCACGGAATATGGCCGTGGCTGGTGGCCATGCTCGCGTTGGCGGTCGTCGTGATCGGCGGCGCCTGGCATCGCCGGGTGAAACGCCAGGGCAAACGGGGAGCGGCTACCTGATCCAGCCGCGCCGGCGGCCCCACAGGTCGCGGATCAGGACGACGAGGACCAGGGCTGCGAAGCCGATCAGGAACCAGTCCTCGATGTGGCCGACGTGGTTGCCGCGCAGCATTGCCAGCAACAGCCCGAAGATGCACAGGCCGACGATGTGCCAGGTCCGGTGATTGATCCGGCTCCAACCCCACGCCGCCGACGGCACCTCGACGGAGTCGACGCCGGTGAAGTGTTCGACCTCGGTACTGGCCACGGCGAATCCCTTTCGGATCGGATCGGCTTGCTGAACCCAAATTCTGGCATAAGGCCGCGCCGCGGACGCGGCCGCATCGTGGCCCCCGTCCGGGCCGGGCGGCACAATGAATGGGTGACCAACCCGACGACCGACGGGCAAACCCCGGACCGCGTGCGCGTGCTGGTGCTGGGCAGCACCGGCTCCATCGGCACCCAGGCGCTGGACGTCATCGCGGCCAATCCGGACCGCTTCGAAGTGGTCGGCCTGGCCGCGGGTGGGGCGAACCTGGACACGCTGTTGCACCAGCGCGCCGCCACCGGTGTGACCAACATCGCGGTCGCCGACGAAGCGGCGGCGCGGCGGGCCGGCGACATCCCCTTTGCCGGGCCCGAGGCCGTGACCCGGCTGGTCCAGGAGACCGAGGCCGACGTCGTCCTCAACGCGCTGGTGGGGGCGCTGGGCCTGCGGCCCACCCTGGCCGCGCTGGAGTCGGGCGCCCGGTTGGCGCTGGCCAACAAGGAATCGCTGATCGCCGGCGGTCCGCTGGTGCTCAAGGCCGCCAAGCCCGGCCAGATCGTGCCGGTCGACTCCGAACATTCCGCGCTGGCCCAGTGCCTGCGCGGCGGGACCCCCGACGAAGTCGCCAAGCTGGTGCTGACCGCGTCCGGCGGCCCGTTCCGCGGCTGGACCGCCGCCCAACTCGAGGACGTCACCCCCGGGCAAGCCGGCGCCCACCCGACGTGGTCGATGGGCCCGATGAACACGCTGAACTCGGCCTCGCTGGTCAACAAGGGGCTCGAGCTCATCGAGACCCACCTGCTGTTCGGCCTTCCCTATGACCGCATCG
The DNA here is from genome assembly GCF_000277125.1 of Mycobacterium intracellulare ATCC 13950. Classification (NCBI taxonomy): domain Bacteria; kingdom Bacillati; phylum Actinomycetota; class Actinomycetes; order Mycobacteriales; family Mycobacteriaceae; genus Mycobacterium; species Mycobacterium intracellulare. The sequence continues at coordinate 3,797,871 of NC_016946.1, read as the reverse complement.
AGGTGGTCGTGCACCCCCAGTCGATTGTTCATTCGATGGTCACCTTCGTCGACGGCTCGACCCTCGCCCAGGCCAGCCCGCCGGACATGAGGCTGCCGATCGCGCTGGCCCTCGGCTGGCCACGCCGGGTGCCCGGCGCGGCCGCCTCCTGCGACTTCAGCACGGCGTCTAGCTGGGAATTCGAGCCCCTGGACAACGACGTCTTTCCCGCCGTCGAGTTGGCCCGGCACGCCGGGCAGACCGGCGGCTGCATGACCGCGGTCTACAACGCCGCCAACGAGGAGGCGGCGCAGGCGTTCCTGGCGGGCCGCATCGGGTTCGGTGCCATCGTCAAAACCATCGCCGACGTGCTGCACGCCGCCGACCAATGGGCCGTCTCACCCGCTAACGTGGATGAGGTACTCGACGCGCAGCGCTGGGCACGGGAGCGGGCGCAGCGTGTCGTCGCACAGGCGCAGCCCGCCAACTTATCGGTCAAAGCCTCCGGAGCGGTGTGAGAAAGGTCCTCGCAGCCTAATGATGTTCGTCATCGGCATTGTGCTGTTCGCACTGGCCATCCTGATCTCGGTGGCCCTGCACGAGTGCGGCCATATGTGGGTTGCGCGCGCCACCGGCATGAAGGTGCGGCGCTACTTCGTCGGCTTCGGCCCCACGCTGTGGTCGACCCGCCGCGGCGAGACCGAGTACGGCCTCAAGGCCGTGCCGCTGGGCGGATTCTGCGACATCGCCGGCATGACCTCCGTGGAGGAGCTGGCGCCCGACGAGACCGACCGCGCCATGTTCAAGCAGGCGGTCTGGAAGCGCATCGCGGTGCTGTTCGCCGGGCCCGCCGCGAACTTCGTCATCTGCCTGGTGCTGCTCTACGGCATCGCGCTGGTGTGGGGCCTGCCCGACCTGCACCCGCCCACCAAGGCGGTGGTCGGCGAAACCGCTTGTGTGGCACCGGAAGTGGCGCCCGGCAAGATCGCGGACTGCACCGGGCCCGGGCCGGCGGCACTCGCCGGAATCCGTCCCGGCGACGTCATCGTCAAGGTGGGCGACACCCCGGTGTCGACCTTCGAGGAGATGGCCGCGGCCATCCGCAAGGTGCACGGCAACACCCCGATCGTCGCCGAGCGGGACGGCACCGCCATCACCACGTATGTCAACGTCACGCCCACGCAGCGCTACCTGACCACCGGGCCCGACGGGCAGGGCGCTCAACCGCAAGCCTCGACGGTCGGCGCCATCGGCGTCGGCGCCGTCCGGACCGGCCCGACGCACTACGGGGTGCTCTCGGCGATCCCGGGCAGTCTGGCGTTCGCCGGGGACCTGACCGTCGAGGTGGGCAAGGCGCTCGTGACGATTCCCACCAAGGTCGGTGCGCTGGTGCACGCCATCGGCGGTGGCCAGCGCGACCCGCAGACGCCGATGAGCGTGGTCGGAGCCAGCATCATCGGCGGCGACACCGTCGACCACGGACTGTGGGTGGCGTTCTGGTTCTTTCTGGCCCAGCTGAACCTCATCCTGGGCGCGATCAACCTGGTGCCGCTGCTGCCCTTCGACGGCGGGCACATCGGGATCGCGATGTTCGAAAAGGTCCGCAACCTGATCCGCTCGGCCCGGGGCATGGTCGCGGCCGCGCCGGTGAATTACCTCAAGCTCATGCCGGCGACGTACGTCGTGCTGGTGTTCGTGGTCGGCTACATGCTGCTGACCGTGACCGCCGATCTGGTCAACCCGATCAGGCTGTTTCAGTAGGAGAACTCATGTCCGTTGGCCTGGGCATGCCGGACGCCCCGGCGCCCACGCTCGCACCCCGGCGCAAGACGCGCCAATTGATGGTGCGCGACGTCGGGGTCGGCAGCGACCACCCGATCTCGGTGCAGTCGATGTGCACCACCAAGACCCACGACGTCAACACCACGCTGCAGCAGATCGCCGAGCTGACCGCGGCCGGCTGCGACATCGTCCGCGTGGCCTGCCCGCGTCAGGAGGACGCCGACGCGCTGGCCGAGATCGCCCGGCACAGCCAGATCCCGGTGATCGCCGACATCCACTTCCAGCCGAAGTACATCTTCGCCGCGATCGACGCGGGATGCGCCGCGGTGCGGGTGAACCCGGGCAACATCAAGGAATTCGACGGCCGCGTCGGCGAGGTCGCCAAGGCCGCCGGCGCCGCCGGCGTCCCCATCCGCATCGGGGTCAACGCGGGCTCGCTGGACAAGCGGTTCCTGCAGAAGTACGGCAAGGCCACCCCCGAGGCGCTGGTCGAGTCCGCGCTCTGGGAGGCCTCGCTGTTCGAGGAACACGGCTTCGGCGACATCAAGATCAGCGTCAAGCACAACGACCCGGTGGTGATGGTCGCCGCGTACGAGCAACTGGCCGAGCGGTGCGACTATCCGCTGCACCTCGGCGTCACCGAGGCCGGCCCCGCGTTCCAGGGCACCATCAAGTCCGCGGTCGCGTTCGGCGCGCTGCTGTCGCGCGGGATCGGCGACACCATCCGGGTGTCGCTGTCGGCGCCGCCGGTCGAAGAGGTCAAGGTCGGCATCCAGATCCTCGAGTCGCTGAACCTGCGCCCGCGCGGGCTCGAGATCGTGTCCTGCCCGTCGTGCGGCCGCGCGCAGGTCGACGTCTACACCCTGGCCAACGCCGTCTCGGCGGGCCTCGACGGCCTCGACGTCCCGCTGCGCGTCGCCGTGATGGGCTGCGTGGTCAACGGTCCGGGCGAGGCCCGCGAGGCCGACCTCGGCGTCGCATCGGGAAATGGCAAGGGGCAGATCTTCGTTCGCGGCGAGGTGATCAAGACCGTGCCCGAGGCGCAGATCGTCGAGACCTTGATCGAGGAAGCGATGCGCATCGCCGCCGAGATGGGCGGCGATCACGGACCGGACACAACATCGAGCGGTTCGCCGGTTGTGACCGTAAGCTGATAAACGCCAGCGCCCTGGCCCTGAGATCGCACCACAGAGAGTTCGCCACATGTCGGCTCCGCCCCTTTTCCGCCTGGTCGGCGAGCGTCGGGTGTCCGTGGTGCGTGATGCGGCGGCGGTCTGGCGGGTTCTCGAGGACGATCCCGTCGCCTCGTGCATGGTCGCGGCCCGGGTGGCCGACCACGGCATCGACCCCAATTCCATCGGCGGGGAACTGTGGACGCTGCGCGGCGCCGAGCAATCGCTGTGCTTCGCCGGCGCCAACCTGATCCCGCTGCGCGGCGCCCCGGCCGACCTGAGCGCGTTCGCCGACGAGGCCATGCGCGGGACGCGGCGCTGCTCGTCGCTGGTCGGCAGGGCCGACCTGGTGATGCCGATGTGGGAGCGGCTCGAGGGGGCGTGGGGGCCGGCCCGCGACGTGCGCGACCGCCAGCCGCTGCTGGCGTTGTCCACCCACCCGAGCTGCGACATCGACACCGCGGTGCGCCAGGTCCGGCCCGAGGAGCTGGACGCCTACCTGGTGGCGGCCGTCGACATGTTCATCGGCGAGGTGGGCGTCGACCCGCGGATCGGGGATGGCGGTCGCGGCTACCGGCGGCGGGTGGCCAGCCTCATCTCGGCCGGTCGCGCCTGGGCGCGGTTCGAGCACGGCCAGGTCGTCTTCAAGGCCGAGGTGGGCTCGCAGTCGCCGGGGGTCGGCCAGATCCAGGGGGTGTGGGTGCACCCGGAGTGGCGCGGCCTGGGCCTGGGCACCGCCGGGACCGCGACGGTCGCGGCGGTGATCGTCGGCAGCGGACGGACGGCCAGCCTCTACGTCAACGACTTCAACGCGGTGGCGCGCGCGGCCTACGCCCGCGTCGGCTTCGCCGAGATCGGCACCTTCGCGACGGTGCTGCTCGACTAGTTGTGCTCCCCGGCAGCGGCCGCCGCCCGGCTGGGCGGGCGCCGGCCGGCGAACGCCCGGCTGCCCGGGCGCTCGGCATCGGGGCGAGCTGCCACGACCACGCATAACGGTTCGGTCTCGGTGTGGCGGCGCCGCAGTTCACGCCGCAGCTCATAACATCAGCACCGATGGTAACTAGAACAACAGTGGCCTCATCCGTTTCAGGCCTGCTGCTCGTCGCGGTCATCGCGCTGTCCGGGTGCACGCCCCGGCCCGACGGCCCGGGCCCGGCCGCGGAGAAGTTCTTCCGCGCCCTCGCCGTCGGCGACACCGCGACGGCCGCCCAGCTCAGCGACAACCCCAACGAGGCGCGCGAAGCGCTCAACGCCGCCTGGTCCGGCCTGCAGGCGACCCACCTCGACGCGCAGGTCCTCAACGCCAAGTACGCCGAGGACACCGGCACGGTCGGCTATCGCTTCGCCTGGCACCTGCCCAAGAACCGCGTCTGGAGCTACGACGGCCAGCTGAGGATGGCGCGCGACGAGGGCCGCTGGCGGGTGCGCTGGACCACCACGGCTCTGCACGCCAAACTGGGCGAGCACCAGACGTTCGCGCTGCGCGCGGATCGGCCGCGCCGCGCCTCGGTGAACGAACTCGGCGGCAGCGACGTGCTGGTGCCCGGCTACGTGTACCACTACACGCTGGACGCCACCCAGGCCGGACCCGCGCTGTTCGGTACGGCGCACGCGGTGGTCGACGTACTGCACCCGTTCAACGACACGCTCAACGACCCGCAGCTGCTCGCCGAGCAGGCCAGCTCGACACCCCACCCGGTCGACCTCGGCGTCACGCTGCACCCCGACGACAACGACAAAGTGTTCCCGGCGATCGGCCGGCTGCCCGGCATCGTGGTCACGCCCCAGCCCGAAATGCTGCCCACCGACCCGCATTTCGCGCCCGCGGTCGTCGCCGCGGTGAAGAAGGCCGTGGTGGACCAGCTGGACGGCGAGGCCGGCTGGCGGGTGGTGAGCGTCAACCAGAACGGCGTCGAGGTCGAGGTGCTGCACGAGGTCGAGGGATCACCGGCCCCCTCGGTGTCGCTCACGATGGACCGCGCGGTGCAGAACGCCGCCCAGCATGCGGTGGACACCCGCGGCGGCAAGGCGATGATCGTGGTGATCAAGCCCTCGACCGGGGAGATCCTCGCGATCGCCCAGAACGCGGGCGCCGACGCCGACGGCCTGCCGGCCACCACCGGGCTGTTCCCGCCCGGGTCGACGTTCAAGATGGTCACCGCCGGCGCGGCGGTCGAACGCGACATGGCCACGCCCAACACCATGCTGGGCTGCCCGGGCCGCCTCGACATCGGGCACCGCACCGTCCCCAACTACGGGGGCTTCGACCTCGGGGTGGTGCCGATGTCGCGGGCGTTCGCCAGTTCGTGCAACACCACCTTCGCCGAGCTCAGCAGCAAGATGCCCCCGCGCGGCCTGACCCAGGCGGCCTCCCGCTACGGGCTCGGGCTGGATTACCAGATCGACGGCATCACCACGGTGACCGGCTCGGTGCCGCCGACGGTCGACCTCGCCGAGCGCACCGAGGACGGCTTCGGCCAGGGCAAGGTGCTGGCCAGTCCGTTCGGCATGGCCCTGGTGGCGGCGACGGTCGCGGCCGGCAAGACGCCGGTACCGCAACTGATCGCGGGCCGCCAGACGGCCGTGCAGGGCGACGCCACGCCGATCAGCCCGAAGATGATCGACGCACTGCGGCCCATGATGCGGCTGGTGGTGACCAACGGGACCGCCAAGGAGATCGCCGGCTGCGGCGAGGTGTACGGGAAGACCGGTGAGGCCGAGTTCCCGGGCGGGTCGCATTCCTGGTTCGCCGGCTACCGCGGCGATCTGGCGTTCGCGGCGCTGATCGTCGGGGGTGGCAGCTCGGAGTACGCCGTCCGGATGACCAAGGTGATGCTCGAGTCGCTGCCGCCGGACTTTCTGGCCTAGCAGTCCTACGGGCCCGGTCCGCTTCGGCCGCGGCGGCGGTAAATTGCGAGCATGACCGATACCGGCGGCGACATGGTGGCGTTGCGCGTCTCCGACGCCGACCGCAACGGCACGATGCGGCGACTGCACAACGCGGTCGCGCTCGGGCTGATCGACATCGACGAGTTCGAGCAGCGCTCCTCGCAGGTGTCCTACGCGCGCACGCGCGGGGAGCTGGACCATCTGGTCGGCGACCTGCCGGGACCGGGCGCCATCGTCACCTCGGCGGCCGACCGGGTGGAACTGCGCGGCTGGGCGGGCTCGCTGAAGCGGCACGGCGAATGGACGGTGCCCACCCGCCTGGCGCTGGTGCGCCGGCTGGGCTCGGTGGAACTCGACCTCACCAAGGCCCGGTTCGCCGGGCCGGTGGTGGTCGTCGAACTGGACATGCGGTTCGGCTCCGTCGAGATTCGATTGCCCGACGGCGCCAGCGCGTCGATCGACGACGTCGAGGTCTACGTGGGCAGCGCCAGCGATCGCCGCAAAGACCCGCCTGGTGAGGGCAGGCCGCACGTCGTGCTGACCGGGCGAGTGGTGTGCGGTTCGGTGATCATCCGGGGCCCGCGCCGCTCGCTGCTGCGCCGCCAGCGAGTCTGATCGCCGGGGGGACCCCGGTTAAGCTGGTCGCATGCCCGCTCGCACCGCGCTTTCCCCCGGAGAGTTGTCCCCGACTCTGCCGGTGCCCGGCAGCGTCCCGCGCCCCGAGTACGCCTGGAAGCCGACGGTCCACGAGGGCAGCGAGCCGTGGGTGCAGACGCCCGAGGTGATCGAGAAGATGCGGGTCGCCGGCCAGATCGCGGCGCGCGCACTGGTGGAGGCGGGCAAGGCGGTCGCGCCCGGGGTCACCACCGACGAACTCGACCGGATCGCCCACGAATACATGGTCGACCACGGCGCCTATCCCTCGACGCTGGGCTACAAGGGCTTCCCGAAGTCGTGCTGTACGTCGCTCAACGAGGTCATCTGCCACGGCATCCCCGACTCGACGGTGATCGAGGACGGTGACATCGTCAACATCGACGTCACCGCCTACATCGACGGCGTGCACGGCGACACCAATGCCACCTTCCTGGCCGGCGACGTCGCCGAAGAACACCGGCTGCTGGTGGAGCGGACCCGGGAGGCGACGATGCGCGCCATCAACGCCGTCAAGCCCGGGCGTGCCCTGTCGGTTGTCGGCCGCGTCATCGAGTCGTACGCTAACCGGTTCGGCTACAACGTCGTTCGCGACTTCACCGGGCACGGCATCGGCACCACGTTCCACAACGGGCTGGTCGTCCTGCACTACGACCAGCCCTCGGTGTCGACCGTCATGCAGCCGGGCATGACGTTCACCATCGAACCGATGATCAACCTCGGCGGCCTGGACTACGAGATCTGGGACGACGGCTGGACGGTGGTCACCAAGGACCGCAAGTGGACCGCGCAGTTCGAGCACACCCTGCTGGTCACCGACACCGGCGTCGAAATCCTCACGCTGCCATGAGGGCCCCACTGCTCGCCGCGCACGGGTGAGCGGGGCGCTGCTGGTCGCCGGCACCAGCTCCGACGCCGGCAAATCGGTGGTGGTGGCCGCCCTGTGCCGGTTGCTGGCCCGCCGCGGAACCCGGGTCGCCCCGTTCAAGGCGCAGAACATGTCCAACAACTCCGTGGTCACCGTCGAAGGCGGCGAAATCGGTCGCGCCCAGGCGATTCAGGCCCGCGCGGCCGGCCTGGAGCCCAGCGTGCGGTTCAACCCGGTGCTGCTCAAGCCGGGCAGCGACCGCACCTCGCAGCTCGTGATCAAGGGCCGGGTCACCGACTCGGTCAGCGCGAAAAGCTATGTCCAACACCGCGATCGGCTCGCCTCCGTCGTGCTCGACGAATTGGCATGCCTGCGAGATGAATTCGACGCGGTCATCTGCGAGGGCGCCGGATCGCCCGCCGAAATCAACCTGCGCGCCACCGATTTGGCCAACATGGGGCTGGCCCGGGCCGCCGGCCTGCCGGTGGTCCTGGTCGGCGACATCGACCGCGGCGGCCTGCTCGCGCACCTGTTCGGCACCGTCGCGGTGCTCGAGCCCGACGACCAGGCGCTGATCTCCGGTTTCATCGTCAACAAGTTCCGGGGCGATCCCGCGCTGCTCGAGCCGGGATTGCGCCAGCTGCAGGCCATGACGGGGCGGCCCACCTACGGGGTGCTGCCGTACGCCGAGGAGCTGTGGCTCGATGCCGAGGACTCGCTGTCAGTGGTCGCGCACCGCGTCATCGGCACGCCCGCCCCGCCGCGCGGCGACGAGTGGCTGCGGGTGGCCGCGGTCCGGCTGCCCCGGATCTCCAACTCCACCGACGTCGAGGCGCTGGCCTGCGAACCGGGCGTGGTGGTGCGCTGGGTCGCCGACCCCGCCGGCGCGGCCGACGCCGACCTGATCGTCGTCCCGGGCAGCAAGGCCACCGTCGCCGACCTGTCCTGGTTGCGCGAGCGCGGCCTGGCCGAGGCGATCGTGTCGCACGCGCGGGCCGGCAAACCGGTGCTGGGGATCTGCGGGGGATTTCAGATGCTGTGCCGTCGTATCGATGACGCGGTGGAGTCCGGGGCCGGCGAGGTGCCGGGGCTGGGATTGCTCGACGCCGACATCGCCTTCGATCCGGCCAAGGCCCTGCGCCGCTGGCGGTGTGGGATCGACGGTCCGTTGGGCGGATACGAGATCCATCACGGGCGGATCGCGCGCTGCGCCGAGCAAACCTGGTTCGACGCCGGCACCGATCCGCAACCGCAAGGTGTGGTGCGCGGCGCGATCTTTGGGACGCATTGGCACGGCGTGCTCGACAACGACGACTTCCGGCGCGCCTGGCTCACCCGGGTCGCCGACGCGGCGGGCCGGGGCGGCTTCGTGGTCGACGACGACACCAACGTCGCCGCGCGGCGCGACGCCCAGCTCGATCTCGCCGCCGATCTGCTGGCCGCCCATCTCGACGTCGACGCCGTCCTCGGGCTGCTGCACGGCCCGCCGCCGGCGCGTCCGCATCTGGCAAGTCTGTTGCGCCCGTAAGGTATTCGCCGACGTCGCGATGTGAACGCCGCCGTTGACGACGCGGCCGGCGGGCCGTCATCGAGTGCCGGTGGAAACTGTGTCCCTGTATCACATGCCGCAGAATCATCGCGCGCGCATGCCGTTTGGCTGTAGCGTGCTTGGGTGTCCTCGATGATGACCACCCTGGAGGGGTTCCCGGTCCCGGTCGTTGTGGCCGGACCGGAGACGGGCGTCGTCGTCGTCATATTGGGCGACGAGGAACGCGCCCCCGCCGCGTATGACGCGGTCTGCGAGCGCCTGCACACCGCATCGCTGCGGACGGTCGTAATCGGCTTCGACCCGCGGCTGACCCCCAAGTCGGTGATCGGCATTCTCGACGCGCTGGGAATCGGTTGGGCCGTCGTCATGGGCGACCGCGCCGGTGGCGACCTCGCGTGGGAACTGACGGCGACCCGGCTGGGCCGGTTCGTCGGGCTGGTGGTGATCGACCGCGGGCATCCGCGCGCCGGCGATCGCGACGGCGCCATCCGCGACGGGCACTGCCCACCGGTGGAGATTGGCACCACCGTGTTGGTCAGCTCGCCGGCCGCCCGGTCGGTGGCCCAGGCCAGCCAGCAGTACGTCTACGCCGACTACCGGGTGGTGCATCTGGGACGGCGCACCGTGCAGGAGTCGACGGCGCAACTGGCCGCCGAGATCATTTTGCGCACCAGCACCTGGTAGCGCCTGGTTGACTAACGGTCATGGCCTCCGACGATGACGCCGTGACCGACCCGATGCTCTCGCTGAGTGCCCTGCGGCAGCTGGTGGCCGCCGGCGCGGTGGACACGGTCATCGTGGCGTTCGCCGACATGCAGGGACGCCTGGTCGGCAAGCGGGTGGCCGCGCAACTGTTCGTCGACGAGGTGGCCACCCGGGGCGCCGAGTGCTGCGACTATCTGCTGGCGGTCGACGTCGACATGAACACCGTCGATGGCTACGCGATGTCGAGCTGGGACACCGGATACGGCGACACCGTGCTGACGCCCGATCTGTCCACCCTGCGGCGCATTCCCTGGCTGCCCGGCACGGCCCTGGTGATCGCCGATGTGGGCTGGGCCGACGGCAGCCCGGTCGCCGTGTCACCGCGGGCCATCCTGCGCCGCCAGCTCGATCGGCTGGCCCGGCGCGGGTGGAGCGCCGACGCCGCGACCGAGCTGGAATTCATGGTGTTCGACGAGACCTATCGCCAGGCGTGGGCCGGCGGATACCGCGGCCTGACCCCGGCCAGCGACTACAACATCGACTACGCGATCGCGGCGTCGTCGCGCATGGAGCCGCTGCTGCGCGACATCCGCAACGGAATGACCGGCGCGGGCCTGCAATTCGAGGCCGTCAAAGGCGAATGCAACAGGGGACAGCAGGAGATCGGTTACCGTTACGCCGAGGCGCTGGTCACCTGCGACAACCACGTCATCTACAAGAACGGGGCCAAGGAGATCGCCGATCAGCACGGCAAGAGCCTGACGTTCATGGCGAAATACGATGAGCGAGAAGGCAACAGCTGCCACATACACCTCTCGCTGCGCGACCCGCAGGGCGGCGCGGTGTTCGCCGACCCCGCCCGTCCGCACGGCATGTCGTCGACGTTCTGCAGCTTTGTGGCCGGGCTGCTGGCAACCCTGCGCGAATTCACCATGTTCTATGCGCCGAACATCAACTCCTACAAGCGATTCGCCGACGGCAGCTTCGCGCCCACCGCGGTGGCCTGGGGGCTGGACAACCGCACCTGCGCGCTGCGGGTGGTCGGCCACGGGCCCAACACCCGGGTCGAGTGCCGGGTGCCCGGCGGCGACGTCAACCCGTATCTGGCGGTGGCGGCGATCGTCGCCGGCGGGCTGTACGGTGTCGAACGGGGCCTCGAGCCACCGGAGCCCTACGCGGGGAACGCCTATCACGCCCCCGGGGTCGAGCGGCTGCCCGCCACCCTGGCCGAGGCGGCCTCGGCCTTCGAGCGCTCGGCGCTCGCGCGCGAGGTGTTCGGCGACGACGTGGTCGCCCACTACCTGAACAACGCCCGCGTGGAACTGGCGGCGTTCAACGCCGCGGTCACCGACTGGGAAAGGACGCGTGGTTTTGAACGGCTCTGAGCTGGATGGTGGCGACCCGCTGCGCCCGGCTGCGCCGCGCTTGCGATCGCCACGCAAGTCCGTGCGCCCGGTCGTGGGCCTGACCACGTACCTCGAGCGGGTGCAGACCGGGATCTGGGACATCCCCGCCGGATACCTGCCGACCGACTACTTCGAGGGCGTCATCCAGGCCGGCGGGATCGCCGTCCTGCTGCCCCCGCAACCGGCGGACGCCGAGGTCGTCGGCGCGGTGCTCGACGGCGTGCACGCGCTGGTGATCACCGGCGGTTACGACCTCGACCCCGCCAGCTACGGCCAGCAACCGCATCCCACGACCGACGAACCCCGCACCGACCGCGACGCCTGGGAGTTCGCGCTGTTGCGCGCCGCGCTGGACCGGGGGCTGCCGGTGCTCGGGATCTGCCGCGGCGCACAGGTGCTCAACGTCGCGCTCGGCGGCACGCTGCACCAGCACCTGCCCGACGTGCTCGGGCACTGCGGGCACCGCGCCGGCGACGGGGTGTTCACCCGGGTGCCGGTGCGCACCGTCGCCGGCACCCGGGCGGCCGCGCTGGTGGGGGAGACCGTCGACGCGCCGTGCTATCACCACCAGGCCATCGACCGGGTCGGGGACGGGCTGGTGGTCAGCGCGACCGATCCCGACGGCGTCGTCGAGGCGCTGGAGCTCCCCGGGGACCGGTTTGTGCTTGGCGTGCAATGGCATCCGGAGCAGTCCCTGGAGGATCTGCGGTTGTTCGCCGCGATCGTGGACGCGGCCCGGGCGTATGCGGGGCGCTGACGTGGGCGCGACGCAACTGATCAACCCGGCGACCGAGGAGGTGCTGCGCTCGGTCGAGCACGCCGACGCGGCGGCCGTCGACGACGCGGTGGGCCGCGCGCGGGCGGCGCAGCGGCGGTGGGCGCGGCTATCCCCGGCCGAACGAGCCTCCGGCCTACGGGCTTTCGCCGCCGCCGTCGACGCCCATCGCGACGAGCTCGCGGCCCTCGAGGTCGCGAACTCGGGTCATCCCATCGGGTCGGCCGAGTGGGAGGCCGGCCACGTCCGCGACGTGCTGACCTACTACTCCGCCAGCCCGGAACGGTTGTCCGGCAAGCAAATTCCGGTGTCCGGCGGGCTGGACGTCACGTTCAACGAACCGCTAGGCGTGGTCGGTGTGATCGCCCCGTGGAACTTCCCGATGCCCATCGCCTGCTGGGGGTTCGCGCCGGCGCTGGCGGCGGGTAACGCCGTACTGGTCAAGCCCGCCGAGGCGACGCCGCTGACCACGATCCGCCTCGGTGAGCTGGCGGCCGACGCCGGCCTGGACCCAGACCTGCTCCAGGTGCTGCCGGGACCGGGCCCGGTGGTGGGGGAGCGGTTCGTCACGCACCCCGACATCGCCAAGATCGTGTTCACCGGCTCCACCGAGGTCGGCAAAAGGGTGCTGGCCGGGGCGGCGGCCCGCGTCAAGCGGGTGACCCTGGAGCTGGGCGGCAAGAGCGCCAACATCGTGTTCGCCGACTGCGATCTGGAGCGGGCGGCCGCGACCGCGCCGGCCGGGGTGTTCGACAACGCCGGGCAGGACTGCTGCGCCCGCAGCCGGATCCTGGTGCAGCGCAGCGTCTACGACCGCTTCATGGAGCTGCTCGAACCCGCCGTCAAAGGTGTCGTCGTCGGGGACCCCGCGTCCCGGGGCACCGAAATGGGCCCGCTGGTGTCGGCCGCGCACCGCGCCAGGGTGGCGTCCTACGTGCCCGACGGCGCCCCCGTCGCGTTTCGCGGCACCGCGCCGAGCGGGCGCGGATTCTGGTTCCCGCCAACGGTTCTCACCCCGCGGCGCACCGACCGCACCGTCACCGAAGAGATCTTCGGCCCGGTGGTCACGGTGCTGGCCTTCGATGACGAGCAGGACGCCGTCACGCTGGCCAACGACACCGCCTACGGCCTGTCCGGATCGATCTGGACGAACGACCTGTCCCGCGCCCTGCGGGTGTCCCGCGCGGTGGAAGCCGGGAACCTGTCGGTGAATTCGCACTCGTCGGTGCGGTACAACACCCCGTTCGGCGGTTTCAAGCAGTCGGGCCTGGGCCGCGAGCTGGGCCCGGACGCGCCGCTGGGATTCACCGAGACCAAGAACGTTTTCATCGCGATCGGAGAGGACTAGGCGGTGGCGGTCGATCTCACCCAACGGTTGGCGGGCCGGGTCGCCGTCGTCACCGGCGCCGGCGGCGGCATCGGGCTGGCCTCGGCGCGGCGGATGCGCGCCGAGGGCGCCACCATCGTGGTCGCCGACGTCGACCACGACGCGGGCGCCGCCGCGGCCGACGAGCTGTCCGGCCTGTTCGTGCCCACCGACGTCGCCGACGAGGACGCGGTCAACGCGCTGTTCGATACCGCGGCGCAGGCCTACGGCCGCGTCGACATCGCGTTCAACAACGCCGGCATCTCACCCCCCGACGACGACGTCATCGAGAACACCGAGCTGCCCGCCTGGCAACGCGTCCAGGACGTCAACCTGAAGTCGGTGTACCTGTGCTGCCGGGCGGCGTTGCGGCACATGGTTCCCGCGCGGCGCGGCTCGATCATCAACACCGCGTCGTTCGTCGCCGTCCTGGGGTCGGCGACGTCGCAGATCTCCTACACCGCGTCCAAGGGCGGGGTGCTGGCCATGTCGCGGGAGCTGGGGGTGCAGTTCGCCCGGCAGGGCATCCGGGTGAACGCGCTGTGCCCCGGGCCGGTCAACACCCCACTGCTGCAAGAGCTTTTCGCCAAGGACCCCGAACGGGCCGCGCGCCGGCTGGTGCACGTGCCGGTGGGCCGCTTCGCCGACCCCGGCGAAATCGCCGCGGCCGTCGCGTTTTTGGCGAGCGACGACGCGTCGTTCATCACGGCGTCGACGTTCCTGGTCGACGGCGGCATCAGCTCGGCCTACGTGACTCCGCTCTAACGGTGGCACCCACCGGCCCCGACCACGCGGGCGCCTTCGCCCGCCGGTCCCCGCCCAGGCCTTGCGCGGCGGACGCGGCCGTCGTCCAGCTGGGCGGCACCGACAGCGCGCCCAGCGACACCCCGCGGCCCACGCGCGCGTTCACCCCGTCGACGGCGGCCGGCCTGGGGAACAGTGTGCGCAGCGCCGCCGCCTTGTTCATCGAATTCAGGTGGCCGATCGCGAAATCCGACGGCGCGGTCAGCGAATTCAGCTTCGACAGCGACGGTGTCACCGAGGAAAGGGACGCCTCGAACGTGGTGCGCGATGCCGACGACAGGTGCTCGAGCGCGCCGGGAATGGCCGACATCACGCGGCGGCCGGCCGATATGACGTCGGGCGCCGCCTTCAACGGCCAGCTGTCTGCGCGCGCACCGGCGTCGGAAGGCGGAGGGGTGAACGGGGCCAACGTCGCCGCGCCGGCGGCGGCGTCGGCGTAGGCGTACATGGCGCCGGCGTTGCGCGCCCACATGGCGTCGTAGTCGGTGTCGACGTCCGCGATCGCCGCGCTGTGCTGGCCCAGCCAGTTCGCCGACACCAGTGCCGTGCGGCGCGCGCGGTTGCCCGCGATCGCCGGTGGGGGCACCGTCGCCGCGAACGCCGCCTCGTGCGCCCCGGCCGCCGCGCCCAGCTGCACGGCCGCCTCCTGGCTCCGTGCGGCGTTGGCGTCCAGCCAGTCGACGTAGCGGGCGGCCTCGCGCAGCGCCGAGGGCGCCGGGCCCTCCCATTGCGCCGCCAGCTTCGCGGTCACCGCCCGGTAGTCGGCCGCCGCGGTGCAGAGCCGCGCGGCAAGCTTGTCCCACGCCGCGGCGGCCGCGACCATCGATCCCGCACCGGGACCCGAATACATCAGCGCGGAGTTGATCTCCGGGGGCAGCGTCGCGAAATCCATTACAGCCTCCGCCGGGGGCGGGCGGTGTGGTTGATGCTCGAAAACATTGGGGGCGTCCTTCACGAGATAGACACGGGAGATATGAGCCCTGTCGCGCGAATGCGCGGCGTGCGGCGATCAGACGCGGGCGATGCAGAGCCGGGTCAACGTATCTCGGTCGGTGGCAATGATTGCGGGAGAACGGGATTGGGCGTGGTCGGGCGCCGCCCGCACCGGGCCGAACGTCGTCGGCGCCGGTGACAGGGCCACTTGCGCTGACGAACGGTTCCAGGTTTGGGGCCGTTCCTTCGTCATCCACATGCTGTGGAACGGCTTCTTGTTGGTGTTGTCCGCCGGTGCCGGCGACTCCCACGCGGCCGGCGCCGGGCGGCCGACGGCGGAGTGGAGGCCCCGGGGGAGCGCATGCGCGCCGACCCCGGCGGCCGGGCCGGACCAGGCGGCAGGCTCGGGCAGGCTGGACGCGGCGAACTGAGGCCGCAGCGACGAACCGGCTATCAGGGCGATGAACACACCCAGGGCTGCGACGATCGCGGTGGCGGGCCGCCACCGCCGAGTCTGACCGCCAACCCGGAACAACACAGTGCGCCGAATGTACAACGCGAATCGTGGTAAACCGGTCGGAACGAGCTGTGAAGTCGGTCCGAAT
This sequence comes from Mycobacterium intracellulare ATCC 13950, assembly GCF_000277125.1. Lineage (NCBI taxonomy): Bacteria > Bacillati > Actinomycetota > Actinomycetes > Mycobacteriales > Mycobacteriaceae > Mycobacterium > Mycobacterium intracellulare. Next base: position 3,782,384 of record NC_016946.1, on the reverse strand, counting down.
CCACGGTCGGTGCAGCTAGGGGCGGAAAACGATGAGCGGGATCGCCATCTCGGCCGGGCTGGCTCCGCCGTGGAAACCGATCAGGCGCGAGGCTTCCGGCGGCTCGTGCGCGCTGGCCAGCACCGCCGTGTCGCCCGAGCAGACCACCACCACGTCGCCCAGCCGCTCCAGGTGCGGCGCGGCGACCGGCCCGAACATCCCGGTGCCCACCGCCTGCTCGCGGCTGTACACGGTCGCCCGGCCGCCGAGCACCTCGGCCCACGCGGCCCGCACGTCGGGCGCGGCGCCCGGCTCGGTGTGCAGGTAGCGGACCCGGGGCTCGCCGGCGACCACCCGGACGCCCCGGGCCAGCCGGGCGTCGGCGTCGAGGTCGATGCGGGCCTCCGGCGGGACGTTGAGGCCGCCGTGGTCGGCGGTCACCAGCAGCGCCGCGTTCGGCGGCAGCGCCTCGAGCAGGCGCGAAAGCAGCGTGTCGACGCTCGCCGCGGCCGCGTGCCACTGCTCGGAGCCGACGCCGAAGACATGGGCCGCGGTGTCGAGTTCGGCGGTGTAGCCGTAGACCAGTCCGGGCGCCGAGCGCAGGTCGTCGACCACCAGCTGGGCGTAGTCGTCGGCGGGGCCGGCCGGGCGGAATTCCGCGCCGCGGTACGCGGCCTCGGTCAGCCCACTGCCGAGGAACAGCGCCGGCAGCACCGCGCGGGCGCTGACGCCGGCCTCTTTGAGCCGCTGAAACCAGGTCGGCACCGGCTGCCAGACGGCCGGCGAGGGATCGTCGCGCCACCGGACGTGGTTGAGCACGGTCTCGGTGCCCGGCACCCGCAGGGTGAAGCCCAGAACCCCGTGCTCGCCGGGCGCCGCACCGGTGCCCAGGGACACCAGGCTGGTCGGCGTGGTCGACGGGAAGGTGCACTCCAGCCGGGTCAGCCGGCCGGTGGCGCCCCCCAGCACGGAGGCCAGCAGCGGCGCGCCGCCCGCCAGCTGCGGAAGCAGGTGCCAGCCCAGCCCGTCCACCAGCACGACGAGCACCCGGTCGATCCGATCGGAGCCGGCCCGCTCCGTCACCGCCAGGGTGTCGACCGCGCCCGGAACGCCGAGCAGGGCGGCCGCGGCGGGCAGCACGTCACGCAGGGAACCGGGCACCGGGCCAGTCTGACGTCGAAGCTAGACGCGCGCCAGTCGCCGGTCGGTCACCGCGTGGCCCCCTCCCGCGCCGTCAGCACCGAGACCACGGCCTGTCCCGGCGACGGTCCGCCGCCGTTCGGCGGCACGGTGCGGTGGGTGAGGACCTCGAAACCGTTGCGCTGCAATAAGTCACGGCAAGCGCGCGTCAGCAGAACGTTCTGGAACACCCCGCCGGTGAGCCCCACCAGCCGGGTGTCGCCGGCCACCCGCGCCACCACGTCGGCGACCGCGTCCGCGACCGCGAGGTGGAACGTCGCGGCCAGCACCGCGCGCGGCGTCCCGGCGTACAGCGCCGCGACCATCGTCTGCACCATCGGTACCGGATCGATCACCCCGTTGGGGCGCACCGCCAGCGGCAACGACGGCCGGGGCCGCCCGGGATCGCAGCCCGCCGACTCCGCCAGCGCCTCGAGCTCGACCGCGGCTTGCCCCTCGTAGTCGATGCGATGCCGCACGCCGAGCAGGGAAGCGACCGCGTCGAACAGCCGTCCCATGCTCGAGCACGGCACACAGCCCGTCCCGGTCTCCAGTTGCGAACGGACCAGGCGCAGTGCGTCATCGGTCGCGGCGGCGACGGGCGCCAGATCCGGGGTCCAATCGATGTCGGCCGTCCATAACTGGGACAGCGCCATCCGCCACGGTTCGCGCACCGCCGCATCGCCGCCGGGCATCGGCACCGGCCGCAGGTGGCCGACCCGGACGAACTGCCGGCTCCGGGCGCCCAGCGCCAAAATCTCTCCGCCCCAGATCGTTTCGTCACCGCCGTTACCGGTGCCGTCGAAGCAGACCCCGACGATGGGTTCGCCGATGCGCCCGCGCTCGGCCAGCAGCGACACCACGTCGGCGCGGTGGTGCTGAACGAGATCCAGCGGCCCCCCTGGTGCCGGGCACATGGTTCAGTACCCGTCTTCGGCCGCGGGTAGTGCCGCCCCGTGCAACGCCGCGACGATCTCTTCGACCGCCCGCGCCGCCCGGGGGACGGCCTTGGCGACCGGTTCGGTCAGCCCGATGCCTTCCTGGACGCTGCCGGCCTCGCACCCGACGACGACGGTGTAGGGCGGACGGCCGCCCAGCGCCCGCAGGCTGGCGAAGACGGCGGCGGGGTCCATGCTGTGGCCGTCCAGACCGCTTGTCCGCGAGGGTGTTTCGTGATCGGCCTGGAAGACGTGCAGCGTGCCGGGATGGCCGCGGCTGGGTACGGCGTCGACGAGGACCAGCGTGTCCCACTCCTCGAGCAGGTCATAGGCCAGGTGCATCCCCCTGATTCCGTAGTCGATGACCTGGACCATCGGATCATCTTGCGGCAGTTCGGCATTGCGGACCACTTCGGAGCCGAATCCGTCATCCCCCAGGAAGCTGTTGCCGATCCCGGCTACCAAGATGCGGGCTGTCATGCCGGCACCGCAGTCCGCCGGCTTTGATCGTCCGCCTCGCGCCACTGCGCCGCCCGTGCTGAAGTTCCCGTCGGCTGCACCGGGCGATCCGCCATGGCCGTCACCCCCCGACCGTGTCGACGGTGCGTTCCGTGATACCCCTCGAACTTCGAATCACGGTGCCGTGCACACGCGACGCGGCGCCCGAGACCTTGCCGCGCAGAACACGGGTCAACGGTGGTGCTGTCTGGACTGCCGCTTCCGTTGGCATGCTGCAGCTTTCCGGAGCCGGGCCGGGGCTCCTGCACCGCCGGAGTCGAACGTCGGCCCACTTGCGCGGCGCTGTTTTTTGGGTCTACTCCCGCTGCCGAGCGTTGTCAACGCTTCGCGCGCCTCGCACGCCCGCGCCCGGTGAGCCGCTAGGTCGCGGATTCGGCCCCCAGGTCGGTGGGGCCCCACTTTTCCTCGATGCGGCCGTAGCGCCAGACGAGCAGGGCCACCGCCCAGGTGACGACGAACATGCCGACGACGACGTAGCCGACCGCGTTGAGGTCCAGCCCGCCGATCCAGGTCCAGAAGGCGCCCCGCCAACCGAATTGGTCGGCGAACAGGACGAGCAGTTCGACGCTCCCGATCAGCAGGGCGACGGCCACCGACAGCGCGGTGATGGTGATGTTGTAGTAGATCTTGCGCACCGGATTGGAAAACGCCCAGCCGTAGGCGAAGTTCATGAACGAACCGTCGATGGTGTCCAGCAGGCACATGCCCGCGGCGAACAGCACCGGCAGGCAGATGATGGCGTACCACGGCAGCCCGGCGGCGGCGCTGGTGCCGGCGAGCACCAGAAGTGCGATCTCGGTGGCGGTGTCGAAGCCCAGCCCGAACAACAACCCGATCGGGTAGCAGTGCCACGACTTGGTGATCGACTTGGTGAGCCGGCCGAGCACCCGGTTCATCAGTCCGCGGCTCTGCAATTGCCGCTCCAGCTCGGCCCCGTCGGTCTCGGGGTCGAATTCGCCGCGGCGCAACCGCGCGAACACGCGCAGGATGCCGGCCAGGACGATGAGGTTGAGAAGGGCGATCGCATACAGGAAGACGCCGGAGACGCTGGTGCCGATCAACCCGGTGTAGTGGTGCAGCGTCGAGGAGTCGTCCTCGACCGGCCCGACGACCGTTTTCACCCCGCCCGCCAGCAACAGCGCCAACGCGAACACCACGGTGGAGTGGCCCAGCGAAAAGAAGAAGCCGACGGCCAGCGGGCGCTGCCCGTCGTTCATCAGCTTGCGGGTGGTGTTGTCGATGGCGGCGATGTGGTCGGCGTCAAAGGCGTGCCGCATACCCAGCGTATAGGCCGTCAATCCGATCCCGACACCAAAAGCTTTGCCGCCCAAGCTGTATTGGGCCGGTGCCACCAAGAACACCAGGGTGAGCCAGCCGAGCAGGTGCAGCGCGACGATGGACGCGAGCATCGCGGCCAGCCGCCACCACTCCGCTGTGGTCAGGGCGCCGAGAAGTCTGGTCACCCGTGACGGCCGCCGGTCGATCTCGGTGCTGGCCACTGGGGTCCTTCCGGCGCGTCCTTGCGGTATCGGGCTGAGAACAACCGGCCACGACTGTAAGTTCCCCGCCGCGCCGGATGCAAGTGAAGCGCGGATTCTTGGCCCTCGACACTGAACCGCTCACGCCCGAGCCGCCGCCGAGGTCAGTGCAGACCCAGTAGCGCGTTCTCCACCACCTCGGCCAGGGCCGGATGAATCCAGTATTGCCCGCGGGCCGTCTGCAGGGCGGTCAGCCCGAAGCTCATCGCCTGGATCAACGGCTGGATGATCGACGAGGCCTGATCACCCATGATGTGCGCACCCAGCAGGCGGCCGGTGCCGCGCTCGGCGACGAGCTTGACGATCCCGGTGGTGTCCTCGGCCGCCCAGCCGTAGGCGACGTCGCCATAATTCTGGATCTTCACCGAAATCTTGAAACCCTGTGCGATGGCCTGGTTTTCGGTCAGCCCGACGGAGGCGATCTGGGGATCGGTGAACACCGCCGCGGGCACGTAGCGGTGGTCGGTGGCGGCCAGGGCTTCGGTGTCGTCCCAGTCGCACAGCAGGTTGTGCTGCACGACGCGCGCCTCGTGGTTGGCGACGTGCTTGAGCTGATACGACGAGGAGACGTCGCCGAGCGCGAAAACGCCACGCGCCGTGGTCCGCTGGTACTCGTCGACGACCACCAGGCCGTCGGTGACGGTGACGCCGGCCTGCTCGGCGTCGAGCAGATCGCCGTTGGGCACGCGGCCGGTCGCCACCAGCAGCGCGTCGGCGTTCACGGTGCGACCGTCGTCGAGTTGCACCGCGACGCCCGAACCCTGGTTTTCGGCACCCACGACGTTGCGGTGGGTGTGCAGCTCCCACTTGCTGGCCGCGATGCGGGTGAAGCGTTCGCCGACGACGTCGTCGAGGTGCCGCAGCAATGTGGAGCCCCGGACCACCAGGGTGACCCGCGAGCCCAGGGAGGAGAAAGTGTGGGCGAATTCGGCTGCGACGAAACCGCCGCCGACGATCACCAAATGCTCGGGCAGTTCAGGGATTCGCATGATCGTGTCGCTGGTGTGGTACGTCGCGCCGCACTCGAGGATCGCGGGCGGGACCACGGCGCGCGCCCCAGCCGCGATCACCACCTGATCGGCCGTGAACTCGTCGCCGGCGTCGGTGCGCAACAGGTAGCGCCCATCGGGTTGGACCGCGCCGAACCGGGTGTGCTGTTTGTACACATCGATATTGGGCGCGGCGTTGCGATAGTCCTCGCCGCTGACCCCGATCGGGTCGATGCGCCCGAACACGCGCGAGACGATGTCGTCCCAGCGCACCCGCTCGATGCGGGCGTCGATGCCGTAGCGCGCCGCCTCCCGGATGCTCTGGGCGACCTCGGCGGCGTAGACGAACATCTTGGTCGGGATGCACCCGACGTTCAGGCACGTGCCCCCGAACGTGCCCTGTTCGCAGATGGCCACCCGTTTGTCGGCGAAGCGTTCATCGAGAATGCTGTTGCCCGAACCGGTTCCGATGATCGCGACGTCGTAGGTCTCCACACCGTCACCCCCTTCCGAACGACGCCGGGGCGTCGCTGTTGTTGGTGGGCAGGTACTCGTCCAGCCAGAGATCCAGTTCCCGATAGGCGACGTCGCGCGGGCCCTCCAACGACAAGAACACATCGTGCTTGGCATCGACCACCGGGACGATGGTGCTGCGGTTTCCGACACAGCCTGCCCACCTGGCGATCTGGGTGACGTCGAGAACGGCGTCGCCGCACCGCATGGGCTCCGGGTCCGCGGTTTCGCGCACGCTGTGGTCCGAGCGCAGGATCAGATTCGGCACGCCGACGTCGAGGCCGCGGTGCAGCCGGGCCTGGCCGCGGCGGACGGCGTGCAGCCAACCGAAGGTGATCGGGAAGCCACCCACGGGTTTCCACTGCAGGTTGTAGTCGAATTGCCCGCCATAGTCGCGGTGCAACGTGGTGCCGTAGCCGCCCTCACCCGGCGACCTGGCCACGCCCTTGGACCGCACCCGCGACAGACCCCCGAGCAGCGCCACGGTCGCCGAATGCCGCAGGATGGCCGGGCCGGGCAGATCCAAAAACGGGCTGTTGAGCACCAACCCGCCGATGTCGGCGTGCGCGTCCGGGTTGCGGCGGCGCAACCGATCCAGCCACAACGACACGATGAGCCCGCCCGCGGAATGCCCGTACACCAGCACGTCGCGGGCCTGCGCGCGCACGACGTCCAGGGCGTGCTCGAGTTCGGTGTCGTAGTTGGCGAGGTCGGTGACGAAGTGCGGCGTCTGGCCGTCGCGCCGCGACCGGCCGCACTTGTGAAGGTCCAGCGCGTAGAAGGCGAAGCCGCGCGCGGCGAAATGGTCGGCCAGCTCGGTGTGGAAGAAGTAATCGGTGTAGCCGTGCACCGCCAGCACCGCGCGCCCGGCCGGGCCCGCCTGTGCCGGCCCGCGCCGGATCAGGGTCGCGACGATGTCGCTCTCACCGGCGGGATCGCGGCCGAGCGCGATGGTGCGCTGCCAATATCCGGGGAGGACATCGGGCACCCAGCCAGTCACGAGGCAAGCTTAGCTTTTGCTGGGCACGGGGAGCCGCACGTCGTTCGCGCCCACTTTGCCTCGGGATAACCTGGGGATCGGCCCAGTCGAGGGAAGGACCAGCAAGCCGGTGTCATCGCTAGCCACAACCGCGCGGACGGACGTCGTGCTGGTGGGCGCGGGCATCATGAGCGCGACGCTGGGCGCGTTGCTGCGCCGGCTGCAGCCGGAGTGGTCGCTGACCTTCGTCGAACGCCTCGACGCCGTCGCCGCGGAAAGCAGCAGCCCCTGGAACAACGCCGGCACGGGGCATTCGGCGCTGTGCGAGCTGAACTACACCCCGCAGCGCACCGACGGCTCGATCGACATCAGCAAAGCGGTGCGCGTCAACGAGCAGTTTCAGGTGACCCGCCAGTTCTGGGCTCACGCCGTGGAGAACGGCATCCTGACCGATCGGAGCTTTTTGACCCGGATCCCGCACGCGAGCTTCGTGCGCGGGGCGCAGCGCGTGGACTATCTGCGGCGGCGCCGTGACGCGCTGGCGGCCAACCCGCTGTTCGCCGGCATCGAATTGATCGAGGACCCGGGCGAGTTCGCCCGCCGGCTGCCGTTGATGGCCGCCCATCGCGACTTCTCCACGCCGACCGCACTCAACTGGGCCGCCCACGGCACCGACGTCGACTTCGGTGCGCTGTCGCGCCAATTGGTCGGATTCTGTGTGCGGGGCGGCGCGACGGCCCTGTTCGGGCACGAGGTCCGCAACCTGACCCGCGGGTCCGACGGCGGCTGGACGGTGTCGATCCGCAATCGCCGCACCGGCCAAAAGCGCCGCTGTCACGCCAAATTCGTCTTCGTCGGGGCCGGCGGCGACGCGCTGCCCCTGCTGCAGAAGTCCGGCATCAGCGAGGTCAGGGGTTTCGCCGGATTCCCGATCGGTGGCCGGTTCCTGCGCGCCGACAAGCCGGCGCTCACCGCCGCGCATCGGGCCAAGGTGTACGGGGCGCCCGCGCCCGGCGCACCGCCCCTGGGGGCGCTGCATCTGGACCTGCGCTACGTCAACGGCAAGCCGTGGCTGGTGTTCGGCCCGTACGCCGGCTGGTCACCGAAGTTCTTGAAACACGGGCACTTCACCGACCTGCCCCGCTCGGTGAAGCCGCACAACCTGGCCTCCCTGCTCGGGGTCGGCGCCACCCAGCTGACGCTGCTTCGGTACCTGCTCGGCCAATTGCGGCTCTCCGAGCCGGACCGGCTGCGCATGCTGCGCGAATTCGCGCCCACCGCAGCGGGTTCCGACTGGGAGTTGACCGTGGCCGGTCAGCGCGTGCAGGTGATCCGGCGCGACAGGCGAAAGGGCGGGGTGCTCGACTTCGACACCACGGTGGTGGGGGCCGCCGACGGAAGCATCGCGGGTCTGCTCGGCGGCTCGCCCGGGGCGTCGACCGCGGTGCCGATCATGCTCGACGTGTTGCAGCGGTGCTTTGCCAACCGTTTTCAGTCGTGGTTGCCCGCGCTCAAGGAGATGGTTCCCTCTTTGGGGGCGTCGCTGTCGGACGAGCCGGCGCTCTACGACGAGGTCTTTTCGTGGGGAACGAAGGTACTGGGGTTGGATGTCAATGACTGAAGCACTGCGGCGTATCTGGGCCAAAGACCTTGATGCCCAGACACTTTACGAGCTGCTCAAGTTGAGGGTGGAGGTGTTCGTCGTCGAACAGGCGATCCCGTATCCCGAACTGGACGGCCGTGACCTCCTCGCCGAAACCCGGCACTTCTGGCTGGAGACGGCCGACGGCGAGGTGATCTGTACGCTGCGGCTGATGGAGGAGCACGCCGGAGGCGAGAAGGCGTTCCGCATCGGGCGCCTGTGCACCAAGCGCAGCGCCCGTGGCCAGGGCCACACCACCCGGCTGCTGCGCGCGGCCCTGGCTGAGGTGGGTGACTACCCGTGCCGGATCAACGCGCAGACCTATCTGGCCGACATGTACGCGCAGCACGGATTCGTGCGCGACGGCGACGATTTCGTCGACGACGGCGTCCCGCACGTGCCCATGCTGCGGCCGGGCTCCGGTCTGGCGGCCAAGCCGTGAGGCCCTACCCGTTCAGCGCCATCGTCGGGCACGACCAGCTGCGTCTCGCCCTGCTGTTGTGCGCCGTGCGCCCTGAGATCGGGGGCGCCCTCATCCGCGGCGAGAAGGGCACCGCCAAGTCGACGGCCGTGCGCGGCCTGGCGGCGCTGCTGTGCGCGGCGACCGGCAGCGATTCCGGCCTGGTCGAAATGCCGCTCGGGGCAACCGAAGACAGGGTCATCGGCTCGCTGGATCTGCAGCGGGTGCTGCGCGACGGCGAGCACGCTTTTTCCCCGGGCCTGTTGGCCCGCGCGCACGGCGGGGTGCTCTACGTCGACGAGGTCAACCTGCTGCACGATCATCTCGTCGACGTGCTGCTCGACGCCGCGGCGATGGGGCGGGTGCACATCGAACGCGACGGCATCTCGCATTCGCATGAGGCGCGGTTCGTGTTGATCGGCACCATGAATCCCGAAGAGGGCGAACTGCGTCCGCAGCTGTTGGACCGCTTCGGGCTCACCGTCGACGTGCACGCCTCACGCGACGTCGACGTGCGGGTGCAGGTCATCCGGCAGCGAATGGCGTATGAGGCCGACCCGGACGGCTTCGCGGAGCGATACGCCGCCGCCGACGCCGAGCTGGCCCGGCGCATCGCCGCGGCCCGCGCGCTCGTCGACGATGTGGCGTTGCCCGACAACGAGTTACGGCGCATCGCGGCGCTGTGCGCGGCGTTCGATGTCGACGGCATGCGCGCGGACCTGGTGGTGGCCCGCACCGCCGTCGCCCACGCCGCCTGGCGCGGGGCGCCCGCCGTCGAGGAACAGGACATCCGGGTCGCCGCCGAGCTGGCGCTGCCGCACCGGCGCCGCCGCGACCCCTTCGACGATCCGGGGATCGACCGCGACCAGCTGGACGAAGCCCTGGCGCAGGCCGGCTCCGAGCCGGACCCCGAGCCCGACCCGCCCGGCGGCGGTCAAACGCCGGACACCGAACAGGCTGGGCCACAACGGGACTCGGGGGACAGCACCACGGCGAAGCCGCCGAAGTCCAAGCCCAGCGCGCCTCCGTCGAAAACCTTCCGCACCCGCGCGCTGCGCGTCCCCGGGGTGGGGGAGGGCGCGCCCGGGCGGCGGTCGCGGGCGCGCAACGCCGGCGGCAGCGTCATCGCCGCCACCGACGGGGACGACACCAGTTGCGGCGGGCACGGACTGCACGTGTTCGCCACGCTGCTCTCGGCCGCCGAGCGCGCCGGGGCCGGGCCGCTGCGGCCCGGGCCCGACGACGTGCGCCGCGCCGTGCGCGAGGGACGCGAGGGCAACCTGGTGATCTTCGTGGTGGACGCCTCCGGTTCGATGGCCGCCCGCGACCGGATGGCGGCGGTCAGCGGCGCCACGCTGTCGCTGCTGCGCGACGCCTACCAGCGCCGCGACAAGGTCGCCGTGATCACCTTCCGGCACCAGCAGGCGCAATTGTTGCTACCGCCGACCTCCTCGGCCCACATCGCCGGGCGGCGACTGGCCCGCTTCGACACCGGCGGCAAGACGCCGCTCGCCGAAGGCCTGCTGGCCGCGCGCGAGCTGATCGTCCGGGAGAAGGCGCGCGACCGGGCCCGCCGCGCCCTGGTGGTGGTGCTCACCGACGGCCGGGCCACCGCAGGACCGGATCCGTTGGGCCGCACCCGATCCGCGGCGGCCCGGCTGGTGGCCGAAGGCGCGGCCGCGGTGGTCGTGGATTGCGAGACGTCGTTCGTGCGGCTGGGCCTGGCCGAGCAGCTGGCCCGCCAACTCGGCGCACCCGCCGTTCGGCTGGAGCAGCTGCACGCCGATTCATTGACGCGTGCGGTACGCGACGTGGCGTGAGAAAGGTAACCCGTTATGCCGCAAGGAGTTCCAGTCCAGGTTCCCGATGACGGCCTGACCACCCGGGCGCGACGTCACACGCCGGTGCTGGCGGTGCACACCGGCGCCGGCAAGGGGAAGTCGACGGCGGCGTTCGGAATGGCGTTGCGAGCCTGGAACGCCGGGCTTTCCGTCGCGGTGTTCCAATTCGTCAAGAGCGCGAAGTGGAAGGTCGGCGAGGAGGCGGCGTTCGCCGCGCTCGGCGACGTGCACGAACAACACGGCGCCGGCGCGCCGGTCGAATGGCACAAGATGGGTGCGGGCTGGTCCTGGACGCGCAAGGCGGGCAGCGACACCGATCACGCGGCGGCCGCGGCCGACGGCTGGGCCGAAATCGCGCGCCGGCTGGCCGACCAGCGCCACGACTTCTACGTGCTCGACGAGTTCACCTATCCGCTGAAGTGGGGCTGGGTGGACGTCCACGAGGTGGTCGAGGTGCTCGCGGCGCGGCCCGGCCACCAGCACGTCGTCATCACCGGACGCGACGCCCCGCGGCCGCTGATCGATGCGGCCGACCTGGTCACCGAGATGACCAAGCTCAAGCATCCGATGGACGCCGGGCGCAAGGGGCAGAAGGGCATCGAGTGGTGATTGTTCCCGCCATGGTCATCGCCGCACCCTCGTCCGGCAGCGGAAAGACCACCGTGGCAACGGGTTTGATCGGCGCTTTGCGCCGGGCGGGTCACACCGTCGCGCCGTTCAAGGTGGGCCCGGACTTCATCGATCCCGGCTATCACGGCCTGGCCGCAGGCCGGCCGGGCCGCAACCTCGACCCGGTGCTGGTCGGGGAGGGCCTCATTGGCCCGCTGTACGCGCACGGCGCCGCCGGCGCGGACATCGCGGTGATCGAGGGCGTGATGGGGCTGTTCGACGGCCGGATCGGGCCGTCCGCCGCCAGCCCCGCCGCCGGATCGACCGCCCACGTCGCCCGCCTGCTGGGCGCACCCGTCGTGCTGGTCATCGACGCGCGCGGTCAAAGCCAGAGCATCGCCGCGCTGCTGCACGGCTTTTCGACGTTCGACACCGCCACGCGGGTCACCGGCGTGATCCTGAACCGGGTCGGCTCGACCCGCCACGAGCAGGTGTTGCGGCAGGCCTGCGAGCAGGCCGGTGTCCCGGTGCTGGGGGCCATCCCGCGGGCGGCCGAATTGGAGCTTCCCACAAGGTATCTGGGGCTCGTCACCGCCGTGGAGTACGGCCGCCGGGCCCGGCAGGCGGTCGACGCGATGACCGCGTTGGTCGCCGCCCACGTCGACCTGGCGTCGGTGATCGCGGTCGCGCGGGCCCCGGCGGCCGGGGAGCCGTGGGATCCGGCGGCGGCGGTGGGGGAGTCGGCGCGGCGGCGCGCCACCGTGGCCGTGGCGGCCGGGAAGGCCTTCAGCTTCGGCTATGCCGAGCACCCGGAGCTGCTGGCGGCCGCCGGCGCGGACGTCGTCGCATTCGATCCGCTCAGCGACGCGTTGCCCGACGGCAGCGATGCGGTGTTGCTGCCCGGCGGCTTTCCCGAACAGTTCACCGCCGAGCTGTCCGCCAACGAGGTCGTGCGCCGGCAGATCAAGGAGCTGGCCGCCGCCGGGGCGCCCGTGCACGCCGAGTGCGCCGGGCTGATCTACCTGGCCGCCGAACTCGACGGCCACCCGATGTGCGGCGTGCTGGCCGGACGGGCCCGGTTCACCCCGCAGCTGACGCTGGCCTACCGCGACGCCGTCGCCGTGGCCGATTCCCCGCTGTACACTGCGGGCCAGCGGGCCGTCGGGCACGAATTCCACCGCACCGCAGTCACATTCAGCGACAGCTACCAGCCGGCATGGATGTACCGGGCCCCCGACGCCGACGACGCCGACGATGCCGGCGCGGCCGTGCGCGACGGCGTCGTGCACGCCGGCGTGCACGCGTCGTATCTGCACACCCACCCGGCCGCCGCGCCGGAGGCGGTGGCGCGCTTCGTCGCCCACGCGGCCCGGCGAGCGGGTTCGCGGACGTAACGTCACGGCGAAAAATCCGGCCGAACTTCGCCGCGGCGTTACGCGCGCGATGCCAAGGCCACGAACCACTAAGCTTGCCGGGTGACTGAGAGCGCCTACCTCGTAGGGCTGCGGCTGACCGGTAAGAAGGTCGTCGTCGTGGGCGGCGGCACCGTCGCCCAGCGCCGGCTGCCGTTGCTCATCGCCAGCGGCGCCGACGTCCACGTCATCTCCCGCAGCGCCACCCGGTCGGTCGAGGCCATGACCGGAATCACCCTGGCACTGCGCGAATACCGCGACGGCGACCTCGACGGCGCCTGGTACGCGATCGCGGCCACCGACGACCCGCGCGTCAACGAGGCCGTGGTCGCCGAGGCCGAAAGCCGCCAGATCTTCTGCGTCCGGGCGGACATCGCCGTCGAGGGAACCGCGGTGACGCCAGCGTCTTTCAGCTATGCGGGGCTGTCCGTCGGCGTCCTGGCCGGCGGCGAGCACCGGCGTTCGGCGGCGATCCGCTCGGCCATCCGGGAGGCGCTGCAGACCGGGGTCATCACCCCCGAGGGCCCGGTGGGCTCCGATGCCGTCAAGGGCGGCGTGGCGCTGATCGGGGGCGGTCCCGGCGACCCCGAACTGATCACCGTGCGCGGGCGCCGGCTGCTCGCCCAGGCCGACGTCGTGGTCGCCGACCGCCTCGCGCCGCCGGAACTGCTCGCCGAACTGCCCCCACACGTGGAAGTCATCGACGCCGCCAAGATCCCGTACGGGCGGGCGATGGCCCAGGACGCCATCAACGACGTGATGATCGAACGCGCCCGGGCCGGAAGCTTCGTGGTGCGCCTCAAAGGGGGGGACCCCTTCGTCTTCGCCCGCGGCTACGAGGAGGTGCTCGCGTGCGCCGAGGCCGGGATCCCGGTCACCGTGGTGCCGGGTGTGACAAGCGCCATAGGGGTGCCCGCACTGGCGGGTGTCCCCGTCACCCATCGGGCGATCAACCACGAGTTCGTGGTGGTCAGCGGCCATCTCCCACCCGGGCATCCCGAATCGTTAGTGAATTGGGATGCGCTGGCCGCGATGTCCGGCACGATTGTTTTGCTGATGGCCGTCGAACGCATCGAACTTTTCGCCGAAGCCCTTTTGGCAGGCGGTCGACCAGCGGATACGCCCGTGCTTGTCGTTCAGCACGGAACGACGGCCGCTCAACACACTTTGCGGGCCACCCTCGCCGACACGCCCGAAAAGATTCGCGCCGAGGGGATCCGACCTCCCGCGATCATCGTGATCGGCGCCGTGGCGGCTTTCGGGGTTTAAACGCTTCTTAAGATTACTGTAAGGTAACCCTTTATGACGGCTCTCAACGACTCAGAGCGCGCTGTCCAAAACTGGACGTCTGCACGCCCCGATCGTCCGGCCCCGGTGCGCACGGCGGAGACCGCCGCAAAACCCCCGGCGGAGACCGCCTCCAATCGCATCAGCAAGTACTACCCGGCGTGGCTGCCCTCGCGACGCTTCATCGCGGCCGTCATCGCCATCGGCGGTATGCAGCTGCTTGCGACGATGGACAGCACCGTCGCGATCGTCGCGCTCCCCAAGATCCAAAACGAGCTCAGCCTGTCCGACGCCGGCCGCAGCTGGGTGATCACCGCCTACGTGCTGACATTCGGCGGGCTGATGCTGCTCGGCGGGCGGCTCGGCGACACCATCGGGCGCAAGCGCACCTTCATCGTCGGTGTCGCCCTGTTCACCATCTCCTCCGTGCTGTGCGCCGTCGCCTGGGACGAGGCGACCATGGTCATCGCCCGACTGTCGCAGGGCGTCGGGTCGGCCATCGCCTCGCCGACGGGCCTGGCGCTGGTGGCGACCACCTTCCCCAAGGGACCGGCGCGCAACTTCGCGACCGCGGTCTTCGCCGCGATGACGGCCGTCGGCTCGGTGATGGGCCTCGTGGTCGGGGGAGCGCTCACCGAGGTGTCGTGGCGGCTGGCGTTCCTGGTGAACGTGCCGATCGGCCTGGTGATGATGTATTTGGCCCGCACCGCGCTGCGCGAGACCAACCGCGAGCGGATGAAGCTGGACGCCACCGGCGCCATGCTGGCCACCCTGACGTGCACCGCCGCGGTGTTCGCCTTCTCGATGGGGCCGGAAAAGGGGTGGGTTTCGATCACCACCATCGGTTCGGGTGTGGTGGCGATGCTCGCCGGGCTGGGCTTCATCATCGTGGAGCGCACCGCCGAGAACCCCGTCGTGCCGTTCGATCTGTTCCGCGACCGCAACCGCCTGGTCACGTTCACCGCGATCTTCCTGGCCGGCGGGCTGATGTTCAGCCTGACCGTGTGCATCGGCCTGTACGTGCAGGACATCCTGGGCTACAGCGCGCTGCACGCCGGCGTCGGCTTCATCCCGTTCGTCATCGCGATGGGGATCGGCCTCGGCATCTCCTCGCAGCTGGTGTCGCGGTTCTCGCCGCGGGTCTTGACCATCGGCGGCGGCATCCTGCTCTTCTGGGCGATGCTCTACGGCTGGGCGTTCATGCACCGCGGCGTCGCCTACTTCCCCAACCTGGTGTTGCCGATCGTGGTCGGCGGGATCGGCATCGGCATGGCCGTCGTGCCCCTGACGCTGTCGGCCATCGCCGGTGTGGGTTTCGATCAGATCGGTCCCGTCTCCGCGGTCACGCTGATGCTGCAGAGCCTGGGTGGCCCGCTCGTGTTGGCCGTCATCCAGGCCGTGATCACTTCGCGGACACTGTATTTGGGCGGCACCACCGGCCCGGTGAAGAACATGACCGACGCGCAGCTGCAGGCGCTCGACCACGGCTATACCTACGGCCTGCTGTGGGTGGCCGGGGTGGCCGTCATCGTCGGCGGTGCGGCGCTGCTCATCGGCTACACACCCGACCAGGTCGCGCACGCGCAAGAGGTCAAGGAAGCGATGGACGCCGGGGAGCTGTAGCTCGCTGACCCTCCGCGAGAGTGCAGCTACCTACGTCCTACTCGGGAAACGCGTCGCTGGTTGCAGTCTCGGGCTGCCGGATACCGGGCCCCGCGTCACCGCTAGGCTAGCCCGCTGTGATCACCCGGATGTCCCAGCTGTTTTTGCGCACGTTGCGCGACGATCCCGCCGACGCCGAAGTCGCCAGCCACAAGCTGCTGATCCGGGCCGGCTACATCCGGCCCGTCGCGCCCGGGCTGTACAGCTGGTTGCCGCTGGGCCTGCGGGTGCTGCGCCGCATCGAGGGCATCGTCCGCGAGGAGATGAATGCCATTGGCGGGCAAGAGATCCTGTTTCCCGCCCTGCTGCCCCGCGCGCCCTACGAGGCGACGAACCGGTGGACCGAATACGGCGACTCGGTGTTCCGGCTCAAAGACCGCCGCGGTAACGACTACCTGCTGGGCCCGACGCACGAGGAGTTGTTCACCCTGACGGTCAAGGGCGAATACAGCTCCTACAAAGACTTTCCGGTCCTGCTCTACCAAATCCAGAACAAGTACCGCGACGAGGCGCGGCCGCGCGCCGGCATCCTGCGCGTGCGGGAGTTCCTGATGAAGGACTCCTACTCGTTCGACGTCGACGACGCCGGGCTCAAGGCCGCCTACCACGCGCACCGCGAGGCCTATCAGCGCATCTTCGCGCGCCTGCAGGTGCGCTACGTCATCGTCTCGGCGGTCTCCGGCGCCATGGGCGGCAGCGCCTCCGAGGAGTTTCTGGCCGAAAGCCCGGTCGGCGAGGACACCTTCGTGCGCTGCCTGGAGTCCGGCTACGCGGCCAACGTCGAGGCCGTCGTCACCGCGCGCCCGGAGGCGCAGCCGATCGACGGGCTGCCCGAGGCGGTGGTCCACGACACCGGCGACACCCCGACCATCGCCACCCTGGTGGACTGGGCCAACACCGCCGACCTGGGCCGCACCGTCACCGCGGCCGACACGTTGAAGAACGTCCTGCTCAAGGTGCGCGAGCCCGGTGGGGACTGGGAGCTGCTGGCCATCGGGCTGCCCGGCGACCGCGAGGTCGACGACAAGCGGCTGGGCGCGGCGCTCGAACCGGCCGAATACGCGATGCTCGACGACGCCGACTTCGCCAAGTATTCCTTTCTGGTGAAGGGCTACATCGGCCCGAAAGCGTTGCGCGACAACGGTGTTCGCTACCTGGTCGATCCACGCGTGGTCGACGGCACCAGCTGGATCACCGGGGCCGACGAGCCTGGCCGGCACGTCGTCGGGCTGGTCGCCGGCCGCGATTTCACCGCCGACGGCACCATCGAGGCCGCCGAGGTGCGCGACGGGGACCCGTCGCCGGACGGCGCGGGCCCGCTGGTGTCGGCGCGCGGCATCGAGGTCGCGCACATCTTCCAGCTCGGCCGCAAATACACCGACGCCTTCACCGCCGACGTGCTCGGCGAGGACGGCAAGCCGGTGCGCCTGACGATGGGCTCCTACGGCCTGGGCGTCTCGCGGATGGTGGCCGTGATCGCCGAGCAGCACCACGACGAGCTGGGGCTGCGGTGGCCGTCGTCGGTCGCGCCCTTCGACGTCCACCTGGTGATCGCCAACAAGGACGACCGGGCCCGCACCGGGGCCACCGAGCTCGCCGGCGAGCTCGACCGGCTGGGCGTCGACGTGCTGCTCGATGACCGCCAGGCGTCACCCGGCGTGAAGTTCAAGGATGCCGAGCTGTTGGGCGTGCCCTGGATCGTGGTGGTGGGGCGCGGCTGGGCGGACGGCGTGGTGGAACTGCGCGACCGCTTCGGCGGGCAAACCCGCGAACTGGCGACGGGGGCGTCGCTGGCCGCCGACATCGCGGCGGCGCTTGAGACGGGCTAGTCGTTGCCGCCCGGGAAGCTCGTCGTGATCGGCCAGGCGCCCAACACCCGGTTCCACCGGGCGGCCATGACCGCGCTTTGCACCAGCGCCGTCGAAGCGAACGCCCGGTCCTCGGCGGTCTCGGCGTGTTCGGCGACAACGCGCCACGCGCCGGCGCCGTCGTTCTCCATCCGCGCGGCCAGCCGCGCCGCGTCCGCCGGGCTGCCGACCACCAGGGGCAGCTGGTAGCCGGCGGCGGCAACCGGGGCGGTGACCTTGCGGGCGGTCAGCATCGCGATGACGTCGTCGCGGCGCTGCCGGTGCTGCTCGAGCGCCTCCACCACCATGCCGTTGACGCTGGGCGGCGACATGGCCGAGACGATGCCGTAGCCGTAGATCGTCGAGTGTTCGATGGCCAGCGCGTCGGACAGCGCGGCGTTGTCGGCGTCCTTCCCCGAGCTCATATCGACGGTCCCCCGGGCACCAGCGCCACGGTGTAGGACGCCGTGCAGGACGCGGCGATCGAGGCGAGCAGCCCGGCCCGGTAGCCGGATTCGGTGCCCACCAGGCGAGCGGCGCTGTCGGCCGAGGCGTGCAGCGCGTTGATCACGTCGGCCACCGGCGGCGGGGGAGGCGGGGGACCGGCCGGCTCGGCCTGACTCGGGCTGGGCGTTTCGCTCGACGACGGCGCGGCGAGCTTGCCGGCGGCCCGCGCGATCTCGGTGGACAGCGCGCGGGCGTGCGCGGCGCGCTGGCTCGCCACCACCGTCAGCGCGGCGGCGACCTGCGGGGGGTTCCCGACGGCCGAGGCGGCGGCACTCGCCAGCGCGCTGTCGTGGCGCGCCTGGTCCAACGGGCCCAGCAGTTGTTCGACGGGCGGGGGCTTGGGCGCGGACTTTCCGCACGCGGACACCACACCGAGCGCGGCCAAAGCGACGCCGCCGGAGAGGACGTCTCGCCGGTTGACGAACGGAACTGCGCTAGGCACAAGCACATCCTGCCACCGGTGCGTCGGCGGGCACGAAGCCAGCACGCGATCGCGCCGCCATCCGCGATTCCTGGCGTATCGTGGATAGCTGGTTCTCGCAGAGGACAGCCAGCACGTTCTCCGCCGGGACACCGGAAGCCGGACGCGAAGCCATCGCGGCGGCGACATCCGCCAGATGACCGGACAACTCAAGATGAGGAGCTCGCCGTGACCACCGGGCTACCGTCGCAGACGCAGGTGATCGAGCTACTCGATGCAGAGTTTGCGCGCGCGGGATACGAGATCGAAGACGTGGTCATCGACGCACGCACCCGGCCCCCACGCATCACGGTGATCGCCGACGGCGACGACGGCCTCGACCTGGACACGGCCGCCACGCTGTCACGCTCGGCGTCGGCGCTGCTCGACGATCTGGACACCATCGGCGACCACTACGTGCTCGAGGTCTCCTCGCGCGGCGTTGACCGCCCCCTGACCAGCGCGAAGCACTTCCGCCGCGCCCGCGGCCGCAAGGTCGACGTCACCCTCTCCGACGGATCGACGCTGACCGGCCGCATCGGCGAGACGAACGAGGACGCCGTCGCGCTGGTGGTTCGCACCGGCCGAGACTGGGCGATCCGCGAAATCTCGCTCGGTGATGTCGTCAAAGCTGTTGTCCAGGTGGAGTTTTCGCCCCCTGCCGACGCCGAACTGGCACTGGCGAAGCGTGGGGCTGGGGAGGAGCGGTGCTGATGAACCGCGCCGGCGACGATGCAGAGCGTAGCGATGAGAAGGAGCGGTGCTGATGAACCGCGCCGGCGACGATGCAGAGCGTAG
Organism: Mycobacterium intracellulare ATCC 13950; assembly: GCF_000277125.1. Lineage (NCBI taxonomy): Bacteria > Bacillati > Actinomycetota > Actinomycetes > Mycobacteriales > Mycobacteriaceae > Mycobacterium > Mycobacterium intracellulare. Next base: position 3,763,225 of record NC_016946.1, on the reverse strand, counting down.
CGATGAGAAGGAGCGGTGCTGATGAACCGCGCCGGCGACGATGCAGAGCGTAGCGATGAGAAGGAGCGGCGCAGATGAATATCGACATGGCCGCACTGCATGCGATCGAGGTGGATCGGGGCATCTCGGTCAACGAGCTGCTCGAGACCATCAAGTCCGCGCTGCTCACCGCCTACCGGCACACCGAGGGCCATCAGAACGACGCGCGGATCGAGATCGACCGCAAGACCGGCGTCGTCCGGGTGATCGCCCGGGAGACCGACGAAGACGACAACGTCATCAGCGAATGGGACGACACCCCCGAGGGCTTCGGGCGCATCGCCGCCACCACCGCACGCCAGGTGATGCTGCAGCGATTTCGCGATGCCGAGAACGAGCGCACCTACGGTGAGTTCTCCACGCGTGAGGGCGAGATCGTCGCTGGCGTGATCCAGCGTGACAGCCGGGCCAACGCGCGCGGCCTGGTGGTGGTGCGGATGGGCACCGAGACGAAGGCGTCCGAGGGCGTGATCCCGGCGGCCGAGCAGGTCCCCGGCGAAAGCTACGAACACGGCAACCGCGTGCGGTGTTACGTGATCGGGGTGACCCGCGGGGCCCGCGAGCCGCTGATCACGCTGTCGCGCACCCACCCCAACCTGGTTCGCAAGCTGTTCTCCCTGGAGGTGCCCGAGATCGCCGACGAGTCGGTCGAAATCGTGGCCGTGGCGCGCGAGGCCGGCCATCGCTCCAAGATCGCGGTGAAGTCGAACCTGCCCGGCCTGAACGCCAAGGGCGCCTGCATCGGCCCGATGGGTCAGCGGGTCCGCAACGTGATGAGCGAGCTCTCCGGCGAGAAGATCGACATCATCGACTACGACGAGGACCCGGCCCGCTTCGTCGCCAACGCGCTGTCACCCGCCAAGGTGGTCTCGGTGTCGATCATCGACCCGTCCGCCCGCGCCGCCCGGGTGGTCGTCCCCGACTTCCAGTTGTCACTGGCCATCGGCAAGGAGGGCCAGAACGCGCGGCTGGCCGCCCGGCTCACCGGCTGGCGCATCGACATCCGCGGGGACTCGCCCGGCGGGCATCCGGAGAACGAGCCCGAACACGGCGCCACCCACGGAATGGCCCACGACCGCTAGGGCGTACCCGCACATCCTCGGGCGGTGCTGACCATCGATCCGGTGACGCTAGACTATTTCTGATCCAGCGTGAGCCTTCGGCCTCCGAAACCCAGAAGGGCGCACCGACACATGGGTGGACCCGTGCGGACGTGTATCGGGTGCCGAAAGCGAGAGTTGGCCGTCGAACTGCTTCGCGTGGTGGCTGTGCCGACCGGGAACGGCGAATTCGCCGTGATCGTTGACACAGGCAGTCGCCTGCCGGGGCGGGGTGCGTGGCTGCATCCCGTGCCGCACTGCGCACAACAGGCGATCCGGCGGCGGGCTTTCACCAAGGCGCTGCGCATCACCGGTTCACCGGACACCTCCGCGGTGGTCGAGCACATAGAGTCGCTGAGTGCGCCCGATCGCCCGGCAACAGAACAGGTAGCAAAGAACATGAGCACACCGTGAAGTCCCGATGACAATGTGTCATAGCTAAACCCGAGGCGCGGCCCCACGACTGTCGCCTCATAGACAGGAGATGTAGTGGCAGGTAAGGCCCGCGTACACGAGTTGGCTAAGGAACTCGGTGTCACCAGCAAGGAAGTCCTCGCCCGACTGAATGATCAGGGCGAATTCGTCAAATCCGCATCGTCGACGGTAGAAGCACCGGTCGCTCGCCGGCTGCGCGAGTCCTTCGGGGGCGGCAAGCCCGCGGCCGAGAAGGCCCCCGCGAAGGCCGCGAAAGGCGACGCCAAGGCGTCCGCCAAGGCCCCCGACAAGTCGCTCGACGCGGCCCTCGACAACGCGATCAACAAGCCCGCCGGCAACGGCGAAGCGACCGCGTCGCCGGCCCAGCCCGGTGGCGCGGCGCCCGCTGCCGCCGCCCAGGCCTCCGGCGCCGCGCCGAGCGACGCCCCGGCGCGACCGGGGCCGGCCCCCGCGCGCCCGTCGGCGCCGTCGCCAGGGCAGCCGAAGCCGCCCGCTCCCGGCCAGGCGCCGCACCCCGGCATGACGCCGGGCCCGCGCCCCGGCCCCATCCCCAAGCCCCGCGCCCCGCGCGTCGGCAACAACCCGTTCTCGTCGGCGCAACCCGTCGACCGGCCCATCCCGCGCCCGGCGGCGCCGCGTCCCGGAGCGCCCCGCCCGGGCGCGCCGCGGCCCGGCGCCTCCCCGGGCAACATGCCACCCCGGCCCGCCGGCGCCGCCGGACAGGGCCGCCCGCCGCGCCCCGGCGCCCCGCGGCCCGGCGGCGGCCGGCCCGGTGGTCCCGGCGGTCGTGACGGGGGAGGCGGCAACTACCGCGGCGGTGGCGGCGGAGTCGGCGCCCCGCCCGGAGGCGGCGGCGGTTTCCGCGGCCGGCCCGGTGGCGGCGGCGGCCGTCCCGGCCAGCGCGGCGGTGCGGCCGGCGCGTTCGGCCGTCCCGGCGGCGCGCCCCGGCGTGGCCGCAAGTCGAAGCGGGCGAAGCGCGCCGAGTACGAGAACATGCAGGCCCCGGTCGTCGGCGGTGTGCGGTTGCCGCATGGCAACGGCGAGACGATCCGGCTGGCCCGCGGCGCGTCGCTCTCCGACTTCGCCGACAAGATCAACGCCAACCCGGCCTCGCTGGTGCAGGCGCTGTTCAACCTCGGTGAGATGGTGACGGCCACCCAATCGGTGGGCGACGAGACGCTCGAGCTGCTGGGCAGCGAGATGAACTACGTCGTCCAGGTCGTCAGCCCGGAGGACGAGGACCGCGAGCTGCTCGAGTCCTTCGATCTGACCTACGGCGAGGACGAAGGCACCGAGGAAGACCTGCAGACCCGCCCGCCGGTGGTGACCGTGATGGGTCACGTCGACCACGGTAAGACCCGGCTGCTGGACACCATCCGTAAGGCCAACGTGCGCGAGGCCGAGGCGGGCGGCATCACCCAGCACATCGGCGCCTACCAGGTGTCCGTCGAGCACGACGGCGACGAGCGGCCGATCACCTTCATCGACACCCCGGGTCACGAGGCGTTCACCGCCATGCGTGCCCGCGGCGCGAAGGCCACCGACATCGCGATCCTGGTGGTGGCCGCCGACGACGGTGTCATGCCCCAGACGGTGGAGGCCATCAACCACGCGCAGGCCGCCGACGTGCCCATCGTGGTCGCGGTCAACAAGATCGACGTGGAGGGCGCCGACCCGGCCAAGATCCGCGGCCAGCTCACCGAATACGGTTTGGTGGCAGAGGATTTCGGTGGCGAGACGATGTTCGTCGACATCTCCGCCAAGCAGGGCACCAACATCGACGCGCTGCTCGAGGCGGTCCTGCTGACCGCCGACGCCGCCCTGGACCTGCGGGCCAACCCCGACATGGAGGCCCAGGGTGTCGCGATCGAGGCGCACCTGGACCGCGGCCGCGGGCCGGTCGCGACCGTGCTGGTGCAGCGCGGCACGCTGCGCGTCGGCGACTCGGTGGTCGCCGGCGACGCCTACGGGCGCGTGCGCCGCATGGTCGACGAGCACGGCGACGACGTCGAAGAGGCGTTGCCGTCGCGGCCCGTGCAGGTCATCGGGTTCACGTCGGTGCCCGGCGCCGGTGACAACCTGCTGGTCGTCGACGAGGACCGCATCGCCCGCCAGATCGCCGACAAGCGCAGCGCCCGCAAGCGCAACGCGCTGGCGGCCCGCTCGCGCAAGCGGATCAGCCTGGAGGACCTGGACTCGGCGCTGAAGGAAACCAGCCAGCTGAACCTGATCCTCAAGGGCGACAACGCCGGTACGGTCGAGGCGCTCGAAGAGGCCCTGATGGGCATCCAGATCGACGACGAGGTGGCGCTGCGCGTCATCGACCGCGGCGTCGGTGGCATCACCGAAACCAACGTCAACCTGGCGTCGGCGTCGGACGCGGTGATCATCGGCTTCAACGTGCGGGCCGAGGGCAAGGCCACCGAGCTGGCCAACCGCGAGGGCGTGGAGATCCGCTACTACTCGGTGATCTACCAGGCGATCGACGAGATCGAGAAGGCCCTGCGCGGCATGCTCAAGCCGATCTACGAGGAGAACCAGCTGGGTCGCGCCGAGATCCGGGCGATCTTCCGGTCCTCCAAGGTCGGCATCATCGCCGGCTGCATGATCAGCTCCGGCGTGGTGCGGCGCAACGCCAAGGCCCGGTTGCTGCGCGACAACGTCGTGGTCACCGAGAACCTCACGATCAACTCGCTGCGACGCGAAAAGGATGATGTGACCGAGGTCCGCGAGGGCTTCGAATGCGGTATGACGCTGGGCTATTCCGACATCAAGGAAGGCGACATCATCGAGTCCTACGAGCTGGTCCAAAAGGAACGGTCGTGACCCGGCATGGCTGACCCCGCCCGGGCCCGCCGCCTCGCCAAGCGGATCAACACGATCGTCGCCTCGGCGATCGAGTTCGAGATCAAGGACCCCGGGCTTGACGGGGTCACCATCGTGGACGCGAAGGTGACCGCCGACCTGCACGACGCGACCGTGTTCTACACGGTCATGGGGCGCACGCTGGACGACGAGCCGGACTACGGCGCGGCCGCGGCCGCGCTGGAGCGGGCCAAGGGCGCGCTGCGCACCATGGTCGGGGCGGGCACCGGCGTGCGCTTCACGCCCACCCTCACGTTCACCCGCGACACCACGTCGGACAACGTGCAGCGGATGGACGAGTTGCTGGCGCGGGCCCGCGCCGCGGACGCTGATCTGGCGCGGGTTCGTTCGGGCGCCAAGCCGGCTGGGGAGGCCGATCCATACCGGGATAGCGGATCGGGCGCCGAGCCCGGCCTCGACGGGAGCATCGGTGACGACGACCAACGCGAATACTGAACTGGCCGGTGTGGGTGCACGCGTCGACGCGCCGGCCGCCGTCGACCTACTGTCGGACGCCGCCACCGTCGCGGTGATCGCCCACGTGCATCCCGACGCCGACACCATCGGCGCCGGTCTGGCGCTTGGTTTGGTGCTCGACAAGTGCGGCAAGCGGGTCGAGGTCAGTTTCGCCGAGCCCGCCGGCCTGCCGGAATCGCTGGCGTCGCTGCCGGGCCGTCACCTGCTGGTCAGCCCGGACGCGATGCGCCGCGACGTCGATCTGGTTGTCACCGTTGACGTTCCGAGCGTCAAGCGCCTGGGCGCGTTGAGCGAGCTGGCCGTGTCGGGCGCCGAGGTGCTGGTGATCGACCACCACGCCTCCAACGACATGTTCGGCACCGCCAATTTCGTTGACGTGTCGGCGGATTCGACCACGATGATGATCGCCGACATCCTCGACGCGTGGGGCAAGCCCATCGATTCCGACGTCGCGCACTGCATCTACGCCGGCCTGACGACCGATACCGGATCGTTCCGCTGGGCCAGCGCGCGCGCCCTTCGTCTGGCCGCCCGGCTGGTCGACGCCGGCGTGGACAACGCCGCAATCAGCCGGACCCTGATGGACACCCATCCGTTCGGATGGCTGCCGCTGCTGTCGCGCGTGCTGGCGTCGGCCCAGTTGGTGCCGGGCGCGGCCGGCGGCCGGGGGCTGGTGTATGCCGTTGTCGGCCACCAGGATTGGAGCGGCTCCCGCCCGGAGGAAGTCGAAAGCATCGTCGACATCGTGCGGACCACGCAGCAGGCCGAGGTGGCCGCGGTCTTCAAGGAGGTCGCGCCGGGGCAGTGGTCGGTATCGATGCGGGCCAAGGCCGAAGTGGACCTGGCGACGGTCGCGTCCGCATTCGGCGGCGGCGGGCACCGGCTGGCGGCCGGCTACTCGACCACCGGCCCGATCGAGGACGCCGTCGCGGCGCTGCGCACCGCGCTCGGGTGACCGAGCCGGATCGACCCGACGCCGGGGGCCGTCGGATCGCCGGCCTGGCGCTACCCGCGCTGGGCGTGCTGGCGGCCGAACCGCTCTACCTGCTCTTCGATACCGCGGTCGTCGGCCGGCTCGGCGCCCTGAGCCTGGCCGGGCTGGCCATCGGCGGGCTACTGCTCAGCCTGGTGGGTTCCGACCTCACCTTCCTTTCCTACGGCACGACGGCACGCTCGGCCCGCCACTTCGGCGCCGGCAACCGCTCGTCGGCGGTGACCGAGGGCGTGCAGGCGACGTGGTTGGCGCTGGGGCTGGGCGCACTCGTCGTGATCGCGGTGCAGACTGCGGCGGTGCCGCTGGTGTCGGTGATCGCCGGCGGCAAAGTGGGCGGGGAGGCGATCGCCGCGGCGGCGCTGCCGTGGCTGCGCATCGCGATCTTCGGCGCCCCGGCCATATTGGTGTCTCTGGCGGGAAACGGGTGGATGCGCGGCGTGCAGGACACCGTCCGCCCGCTGCGTTATGTGGTTGCCGGCTTTGGGCTTTCGGCGCTGCTGTGCCCGCTGTTGGTCTACGGCTGGCTGGGGTTGCCGCGGTTGGGGCTGGCCGGATCGGCGGTGGCCAACCTGGCGGGCCAGTGGCTGGCCGCGGTGCTGTTCGGGCGCGCGCTGCTGGCCGAGCGGGCACCGCTGCGGCTGGACCGCGCCGTGCTGCGGGCCCAACTCGTGATGGGCCGGGACCTGGTGGTGCGGACGCTGGCTTTTCAGGCCTGCTTCGTCTCGGCGGGCGCGGTCGCCGCCCGATTCGGCGCCTCGGCGTTGGCCGCGCATCAGGTCGTGCTGCAGCTGTGGGAATTCCTTGCGCTGGTGCTGGATTCGTTGGCGATAGCGGCGCAGGCCCTCGTGGGCGCCGCGCTGGGCGCCGGTGACGCCGCACACGCGAAATCGGTGGCGCGACGGGTGACGCTGTTCTCGGCGGCGGCCGCCGCCCTGCTGGCGGCCCTCTGCGCGGTCGGGTTTTCCGCGCTGCCCCGCCTGTTCACCGACGACCGTTCGGTGCTGGCCGCGATCGGGGTGCCGTGGTGGTTCCTGGTGGCCCAATTACCCTTTGCCGGAATTGTTTTCGCCCTGGATGGCGTGCTGCTGGGTGCGGGGGACGCCGCGTTCATGCGCACCGCCACCGTGATCAGCGCGCTGGTCGGCTTCTTGCCGTTGATCTGGCTGTCGCTGGTGTTCGGCTGGGGTCTGGCGGGCATCTGGACGGGGCTGACCACGTTCGTGCTGCTGCGGCTGGTCTTCGTTGGCGCCCGGGCGATCTCGGGCCGTTGGGCGGCCACCACGGGCCGCTAGAACGCCCAGCTGCCCGAGCGCTGCACGACGAATCCGTGGTCGCCGCTGGTGGTGTCCAGGCAGGCGACCAGGTTGTCGGCTCCCACCGCGCAGGTGACGTTGAGGTAGGTCAACTTCTGGCCCGCGGCCAACAGCTTGGCGCCCGTGGGCAGCGCGGGCGGGTTGCCGTCGCATCCGCTGTAGGACATGCGGCTCAATTGGTAGCCGGGGCCCTTGAAGTCGACGGAACCCACGACGCAATCGCCCGGCCGCGGGTGGCCCCCGGGGATGGGGACGTCGTCCATGCCCGACATGTCGCCCTTGCACTTGATGTCCTGCGAGGGTTGCGGCGCGGGCGCCGGCCCGCCGTAAAAGTCACAGACCAGCGCGTACGGGGCGGAAAAGGCGATCCGCGGCGAGGCGCCGGTGCTGAGGTAGCCCTCGGCCGGGACGGCGGTGTAGCCGTCGAGGTTGGGGAACTTGGGCGGCGGCTGCGCGGCCGCGAGGGGGCCACCGGCCGCGATCGCCGATGCCGCCAGCGCCAGGCAGGCGAGCGCCCTGCTGATTCCCACAACCGCGCGCATCACCTGATCGTATTGGGTGGCCGGAAATCGGCCCGACCGGACCGCCCGATCAGCGAACCTGGGCCCGCCCGCGTTGCAGCACGGCCTCGCGGTTGGCGGCGATGTCGTCGCCGCTGGTCCGGAATTGCCGGGCCGCCATCGCCTCCTGCCAGAGCCCCGCGCCGGTCTGCGCGTCGTCGATGCGGTGATAGGACGCCAGCAGCGCCCGCACCGCGTCCTGGTTGTTCCCCACGATCGACGCGGCGACCTGGCGCGCGGCACCCAGCAGCCGCTCGTGGGGCACCACCTCGGTCACCAGGCCGGCGCGCAGCGCGTCGGCGGCGGACAGGTAGTCGCCGGTCATGCTCATCCGCCGGGCCAGGCCGATGCCCACCTTCTGCGGTAACCGCACGCTCAGCCCCCATGTGGGCAGCAGGCCCACCCGGGCGTGCGTGTCGGCGAAGCGGGCGTTCTCCGAGGCGATCAGGATGTCGCAGTACAGCGCCAGCTCCAGCCCGCCGGTCACCGCGGCGCCGTTGATGGCGCCGATCACCGGCTTGGTCATCGCCGGCCACCGCGGCGAGATGTCCGGCAGCGCCGACGAGCCGCCGAGCTCCTTGAGATCGAGTCCCGCGCAGAACACCGGGTCGGTGCCGGTGACGATGACGACGTCGACGTCGTCGTCGGTTTCGGCGTCGGCCAGCGCGCCGAAGAAGCGGTCCCGCAACGCCGAGGACAGCGCGTTGCGCGATTGGGGTCGGTTCAGGGTCAGGGTGCGGACCCGTTCCTCGGTGTGGATCAGCAGGATCTCGTCGGTCATGAATGCAACCGTAGTCAGCCGTCCGTTGCGACCGGAGGCGGTACGGCGGGGCAGCGCTTATCGTGGGGACCATGTGCCGGAACATCACTGAACTGCGGGGTCTTCAGCCGGCGGCCACCGCGGAGGAAATCGCCGCGGCGGCTCGCCAGTACGTGCGCAAGGTCAGCGGCATCACCCACCCGTCGGCCGTCAACGCCGAGGCGTTCGAGCAGGCGGTCGCCGAGGTCACCGAGACGACGACCCGGCTGCTCGGGCGGCTGGCCCCGCGGCGTCAGCCGCCCAAGACGGTGCCGCCGTTGCGCCGGCCCGAGGTGGTGGCCCGGTTGGCGGGTGCGACATGACGGTGACCGCCACGATGCCCGCGCTCAAAGAGTGGAGCGCCGCGGTCCACGCCCTGCTCGACGGCCGCCAACGGGTGCTGCTGCGCAAGGGGGGCATCGGGGAGAAGCGGTTCGACCTTGCCGCCCGCGAATTCCTGTTGTTCCCGACGGTCGCGCACAGCCACGCCGAGCGGGTGCGCACCGAACATCGAGACCTGCTCGAACCCGCCGCCGCCGACAGCACCGACGACGAGCTGGTGATCCGCGCCGCCGCGAAAGTCGTTGCGGCGGTGGCTGTTGAGCGGCCCGACGGCCTGGCGGCCATCGAGGACCTGCACATCTGGACGCCCGAGTCGGTGCGTGCCGACCGGCTCGATTTTCGCCCCAAGCACAAGCTGGCCGTGCTGGTGGTGTCGGTGATCCCGTTGGCCGACCCGGCGCGCATCGCCCGGACGCCCGAATACGCCGGCTGCAAGAGCTGGGTGGAGCTGCCGGTGCACGCACCGTTGGCGGCGCCGGTGCACGACGATCCCGCGCTAGACGCCGTCGCCGCCCGCGTCCGCGACGCCGTCGGCTGACAACTCCGCCGGGCCGACGGGCAACACCAGCCGGGAGCGTCCGTAGCGCACGCTGTGGGTGACCGGCGTGGCGCGCCGGGCGGTCAGCACCGGTTCGTCGCCGCCGAGGTTGTGCGCGTAGCGCGGGGACCAACTGCCGGCGATCAGAACCCGGATGCGTGACCCGGCGCGGAACCGGTGGGCGATGCCGTCGAGGTCGAGGCGAACGACCTTCTCCGACTTCGTCTTCGCCGCGGTGGCCAACCGGCGGTAGGCCTCGCTCACGTTGCGCGACCGGCCCTTCGGATCGACCTCACTCACCCGCACGAACAGGTCGACGTGCGGATTGTCGGCGCCGTGTGCGAGCTCGACGACCGGGGTTCCGTAGGCGTACAGGTCCTGGGTGAGGGTGGCGCTGGTGAACGCCAGCACGTCGGCGCGCGACGCGAGCCGGCCGTCGTCGCGGTAACCGCCGTTGGCGGACAGCATCGGGCCGCCGATGGTGGGTGTCGGATCGGCCGGGTCGTAGCGAAACGTGGCCGGGGACAGCCCTTTCAGCGTCGGGGCGGTCTCACCCAGGTAGCCACCGGGCCGCAGGTACAGCGCGCGCTCGGTGGTGACGGGCGGCCACGCGGGCAGGCTGCGCCACCCTTGGCCCCGACCCACGCCGGTGACGTAGACCCGGACCGGGGCGGGCCGGCGGGCGGGGGCCCCGCCCAGGTGGGTGCCCAGCCAATCCAGCGTCTCCCGGGCGCAGGTGGCGAGCCCGGTGGTGAGCAGCTGGGTGTGCGTCCACGGGCCGACGGTGAGCGCGACATCGACTCCCCGGCCGTGCAGATGCGCGTACTGCCGCAGCGTCTGCCTGATGAAGAGGTCCTGCCAGCCGCCGATGAGCAGCACGGGCACCTGCACCCGGTCCAGCGCCTCGTTGCAGCGCAACGCATTCCAGAAGGGATCGCAGGGATCGCTGTGTTCGGCCCACGATTCGAACCAAGGTGCGCCCGTGCCGAGCAGGGCCCGGGCGGCGTCGCCCAGTGGCGTCGCGGCCGCGGCCCGCGGCACCTTGCGGCGGGTCTGCAACTGGCGCAGCGCGGCGCGGGCGCGCACCGCGTCCTCCTGGTGCGCCACCATGTCGCTCCAGCCCAGGAAGTCGTTGACCGCGAACGACCCTGTGCCCCAAGTCGATTCGTTGAAGTCGTGCGGTCCCACCGCGATCACCGCGGTGGACAGTTCCGGCGGGGGATCCTGCAACAGGGCCCACTGCGTGAATCCCAGGTACGACATGCCGATGGTGGCGAAGCGGCCGGTGAACCAGGGCTGCTCACGCAGCCATGCGACGGTGTCGGCGCCGTCGGCGATCTCGTCGGCCATCGGCTCGAAAACCCCGCCGGACCCGAACGTTCCGCGCACGCTCTGCAGCACCACGTGGTAGCCGCGCGCCGCGTACAGCGCGCCGAATATCAGGGTGAACGGGAATCCGCGTCCGTAGGGACTGCGGATCAGCAGGGTGCCGACGGGGGTGGCGGGCGTGTAATGGTCGGCCACCAAGGCGACCCCGTCGCGCATCGGCACGCGCACGCGCTCCACGGTGTAGTCGGTGGTCGCCGGCGGCAGACCCAGCAACCGGCCAAGGGCCTTGCCGCCCAAGTGATTCAGGGTGTGCAGGGTCGGCTGCGCGGGACGGATCGAGGTGATGCTCACCCTAGAACTTGTAATACGGAGCGAGGTCGTTGGCGCGCTGCAGGTTGGTCTGCATGCAATCGACCTCGGGGTCGGAGTAGACGGTCGAGTAGTACAGCGCCTGCTGCAGCACCCCGTAACTGGTCTTGAACACGACCATGCAGGAGTAGAACCAGTAGCTGTTGTGATAGGTCGGCTTGAGCACCCAGTACTGCGCGGCGCGGTGGCCCGCGATCGTCGTCTCGACGGCGTCGGCGGGCAGCGAGGCCTCGTAGGTGCGCCAGATGATCGGCTCGACGGCCACCTGATAGTTGCCGGCGTCGAAGTGGCAGCGCAGCCCGTCCTCGTGCTCGGGCGGCGTGAATCCCAGCCCGAGGCGCTGGACGACGTCGAACGGGATGTCCTCGCACGCGTCGAACGGGCGCGGATCGGTGGTCGCCACGATCGGGCTCTTCATCGTGGTTTCCATCGGCTGGGCGGTCGACCGCAGCTCGACCGGGCGATCGCCGCCACCCGGTAGAGAAGGGGAACCGGACAACACGCCCACCGTGCCCCCGATGGCCGCTGTGAGCAGCGCACCGAGCGCCCCCATCAGACGAACATTGGCGAACACGACACCCCCTGACGCCGCAGCGGTCCTTTCGGGGGAGTGTACAAGTCGCGCGCTCGAGGTCACAGGCAAAGGTGAACTTGTTCTAGTTCACCCGCCGGCCGGGCGCGAAAACAGATCGCCCGGCCCGAGTCGTTAGGGTGGTTATTCGTGGCTGGGCATAGATCGGGGCAGGACTCGACCAACGGTGGGCAACCGACGCTGTGGGCGGTGTCCGACCTGCACACCGGTCACCTCGGCAACAAGCCGGTCACCGAATCGCTGCATCCGTCGTCGCCGGACGACTGGCTGATCGTCGCCGGCGACGTCGCCGAGCGCACCGACGAGATTCGCTGGGCCCTTGACCTGCTACGACGGCGGTTCGCCAAGGTGATCTGGGTGCCCGGCAACCACGAGCTGTGGACCACCACCCGCGACCCCGTGCAGGTCTTCGGCAAGGCGCGCTACGACTACCTGGTCAACATGTGCGACGAGATGGGTGTGATCACGCCGGAGCATCCGTTCCCGGTCTGGACCGAGCGCGGCGGTCCGGCCACGATCGTGCCGATGTTCCTGCTCTACGACTACAGCTTCTTGCCCGAGGGGGCCACGAGCAAAGCCGAGGGGCTGACCATCGCGCGGGACCGCAACGTGGTGGCCACCGACGAGTTCCTGCTCTCCCCGGAGCCGTATCCCACCCGCGAGGCGTGGTGCCGCGAGCGTCTGGAGATCACCCGTGCCCGCCTCGAAGAGCTGGACTGGATGACGCCGACCGTTCTGGTGAACCACTTCCCGTTGGTCCGCGATCCCTGCGACGCGCTGTTCTACCCGGAGTTCTCGCTGTGGTGCGGAACCACCAAGACCGCCGACTGGCACACCCGCTACAACGCCGTCTGCTCGGTCTACGGTCACCTGCACATCCCGCGCACCACCTGGTATGACGACGTGCGCTTCGAGGAGGTGTCGGTGGGCTATCCGCGGGAGTGGCGGCGCCGCAAGCCGCCCAGCTGGCTGCGCCAGGTGCTGCCGGATCCCCAGTACGCGCCCGGTGACCTCAACGACTTCGGCGGCCACTTCGAGATCACCCCCGAGATGCGACAGCAGGCCACGCAGTTCCGGGAACGGTTGCGGCAGCGGCAATCACGATGACGGGGGAGCACACGCTGGTGTCCTCCGTGTTGCCGGCCACCGACGGCCTGGCCTACTCGGAGGTGTATTCCGATCCGCCCGATCTCGCCCCGCTGCCCGAAGAGGAGCCGTTGATCGCGAGATCGGTGGCCAAGCGGCGCAACGAGTTCATCACCGTCCGGCACTGCGCCCGCATCGCGCTGGGCGAGCTCGGCCTGCCGCCGGTGCCGATCCTCAAGGGCGAGAAGGGAGAACCCTGCTGGCCCGACGGCGTGGTCGGCAGCCTCACCCACTGCACGGGGTACCGCGGCGCGGTGGTGGGCCGCACCGACGCGCTGCGCTCGGTGGGGATCGACGCCGAACCGCACGACGTGTTGCCCGACGGCGTGCTCAACGCGATCAGCCTGCCGGCCGAACGCACCGAGATCCCCGCCCACCTGTCGGGGGATCTGCATTGGGACCGAATCCTGTTCTGCGCCAAGGAGGCGACGTACAAGGCGTGGTTCCCGCTGACCAAGCGGTGGCTGGGCTTCGAGGACGCCCACATCACGTTCGAGTCCGACGGCCCCGGCGCGGCGACGGGCCGGTTCGTCTCGCGGATCCTGATCGATCCGGCGGCGCTGTCCGGTCCGCCGCTGACGGAGCTGGCGGGCCGCTGGTCGGTCGAGCGCGGGCTGGTGCTGACCGCCATCGTCCTATGAGCGGTCCGGGCATCGTCGTCGTCGACAAGCCGCCGGCGATGACCAGCCACGACGTGGTGGGCCGCTGCCGCCGGATCTTCTCCACCCGGCGGGTGGGGCACGCGGGGACCCTGGACCCGATGGCCACGGGGGTGCTGGTGATCGGCGTCGAGCGCGCCACCAAGATCCTCGGCCTGCTGTCGGCTTCTTCGAAGTCGTACGCGGCCACCATCCGCCTGGGCCAGAGCACGTCGACCGACGACGCCGAGGGCGAGCCGGTGCACAGCGTCCCGGCCGGGCACCTGACCGCCGAGGCGATCGAGACCGCCGTCGAGGGGCTGCGGGGTGACATCGCGCAGGTGCCCTCGACCGTCAGCGCCATCAAGGTGGGCGGCAAGCGCGCCTACCGCCTGGCCCGCGAGGGCCACGCCGTCGAGCTCGAGGCCCGCCCGGTGCGCATCGACCGGTTCGACGTGCGCGACATTCGCCCCGGACCGCACGGCCTGGACGTGCTCGACGTCGACGTCGAGGTCGATTGCTCGTCGGGAACCTACATCCGTGCGCTGGCCCGCGATCTGGGTGCCGCGCTGGGAGTGGGCGGGCACCTGACGGCGTTGCGCCGCACCCGGGCCGGCCGCTTCGGGCTGGACCAGGCGTATTCGCTCGACGAGCTCGCCGAGCGGCCGCGGCTGAGCTACAGCCTCGACGAGGCCTGCCTGCTGATCTTCCCGCGCCGCGAGTTGTCCGCCGGGGAGGCCGACGCCGCCGCCAACGGCCGGTCCCTGCCGGCGGCCGGGATCGACGGCGTCTACGCCGCCTGTGACCCCGACGGCCGGGTGGTTGCGCTGTTGCGCGACGAGGGGGCGCGGACCAAGTCGGTGGTGGTGGTCCGCCCGGCGACGATGCAGTCCGGAACGGACTGAGGAGGAGGCGGGCCATCGATCCCGCCCGGCGACGCTCTAGGACGCGCTAACGGGTCCCGGCCGAGCGGTTGGTTGGGCTACGTTGCAGACTGGGGTATCCAGGCGGCCCACGGGAAGGGACAACGATGTCCAACAAGATGTCCAACAAGGTTTACGTCATCGGCGTCGGCATGACGAAATTCGAGAAGCCGGGTCGCCGCGAGGGCTGGGACTACCCCGACATGGCGCGCGAGTCGGGGACCAACGCGCTGGCCGACGCAGGCATCGCCTACCACGAGGTGCAGCAGGGCTACGTCGGCTACGTCGCCGGGGATTCGACGTCCGGGCAGCGCGCGCTCTACGAGCTCGGCATGACGGGTATCCCGGTGGTCAACGTCAACAACAACTGCTCCACCGGCTCCACCGCGCTCTTCCTGGCCGCGCAGGCGATCCGCGGCGGCATCGTCGACTGCGCGATCGCGCTGGGTTTCGAGAAGATGCAGCCCGGTTCGCTGGGCGGCGGAGCTCAGGACCGCGAATCGCCGATGGGCAAGCACGTCAAGGCGATGGCCGCGATCGACGAGTTCGCGATGCCCGTCGCGCCGTGGATGTTCGGCGCCGCCGGCCGCGAGCACATGAAGCAATACGGCTCCACCGCAGAGCATTTCGCCAAGATCGGCTATAAGAATCACAAGCACTCGGTGAACAACCCGTTCGCGCAGTTCCAGGAGTCCTACACGCTCGAGGACATCCTGGCGGCGCGGATGATCTCCGACCCGCTGACCAAGCTGCAGTGCTCGCCGACCTCCGACGGTTCGGGCGCGGCCATCCTGGCCTCGGAGAGCTTCGTCGACAGCCACGGGCTGGCGGGCCAGGCCGTCGAGATCGTCGGTCAGGCCATGACCACCGACTTCGCCTCGACGTTCGACGGGAGCGCCAAGAACCTCATCGGCTACGACATGAATGTGCAAGCCGCACAACAGGTCTACGACCAGTCCGGGCTGGGTCCGCAGGACTTCCAGGTGATCGAACTGCACGACTGCTTCTCGGCCAACGAGCTGCTGCTCTACGAGGCGCTGGGCCTGTGTGGGCCGGGTGAGGCGCCCAAGCTGATCGACAACAACGACACCACCTACGGCGGCCGCTGGGTGGTCAACCCCTCCGGTGGCCTGATCTCCAAGGGGCATCCCTTGGGCGCGACCGGGCTGGCGCAGTGCGCGGAACTGACCTGGCAGCTGCGCGGGACGGCCGAGGCGCGTCAGGTCGACAACGTCAGCGCCGCACTGCAACACAACATCGGACTGGGCGGCGCCGCCGTCGTCACCGCCTACCAGCGCGCCGAACGCTAAGGGCGCCATGATCGAGTGGTCCGACACCGACCTGATGGTCCGCGACGCCGTTCGGCAGTTCGTCGACAAGGAGATCCGCCCGCATCTCGACGAATTGGAAACCGGCACGATGTCGCCCTATCCGATCGCGCGCAAGCTGTTCAGCCAGTTCGGCCTCGACGCCATGGCCGCCGAATCGGTCAAGAAGATGCTGGACCGGGAGCGCTCGGGAGAGCGTCAAAGCGACGGCGAGGCAAGCGGTTTCGGCGGCGGAGCCCAGGGATCGATGATCGCGGTGCTGGTCTCCGAGATCGCCCGGGTCAGCATCGGGTTGCTGAGCACCGCGTCGGTGAGCCTCGGTCTGGGCGCGGCGACCATCATGAGCCGCGGCACGCTGGCCCAAAAGGAGCGCTGGCTGCCCGAGCTGATGACGCTGGAAAAGATTGCGGCGTGGGCCATCACCGAGCCGGACTCGGGCTCGGACGCGTTCGGCGGCATGAAGACCTACGTCAAACGCGACGGTGCCGATTACATCCTCAACGGGCAGAAGACGTTCATCACCAACGGGCCCTGCGCCGACGTCCTGGTCGTGTACGCCAAACTCGACGAGGGCGACGCCGGCCCGACGAAGGTGGACAAGCGCAACCGCCCGGTGCTGGTGTTCGTGCTCGACGCCGGCATGCCGGGCCTGACGCAGGGCAAGCCGTTCAAGAAGATGGGCATGATGTCCTCGCCGACCGGCGAGCTGTTCTTCGACAACGTGCGGCTGAGCCCGGACCGGCTGCTCGGCGAGAGCGAACAGCACACCGACGGCGACGGCCGCGACAGCGCGCGCGCCAACTTCGCTGCCGAGCGGATCGGGATCGCCATGATGGCCCTGGGCATCATCGACGAATGCCACCGGCTGTGCGTCGACTACGCGAAGAGCCGCACGCTGTGGGGCAAGAACATCGGGCAGTTCCAGCTGATCCAGCTCAAGCTGGCCAAGATGGAAATCGCGCGAATGAACGTGCAGAACATGGTCTTTCACACCATCGAGCGCCAACAGGCCGGTAAACCGCTGACGCTGGCCGAGGCGTCGGCGATCAAGCTGTACTCGTCGGAGGCGGCGACCGAGGTGGCCATGGAGGCCGTGCAACTGTTCGGCGGCAACGGATATATGGCCGAGTACCGGGTGGAGCAGCTGGCCCGCGACGCCAAGTCGCTGATGATCTACGCCGGCAGCAACGAGGTGCAGGTCACCCACATCGCCAAGGGATTGCTGGCCGACTGAGCTAGGCGGTCACCCAGATCGCCCGCGCGGCCGGGCTGCCCAGGTCGACGGTCGTCTCGTCGCCGTCGCCGGATTCGATCGCCACCGAGATCATGCCCGCGAACTCGCGGCGGGTCAGCACCCGCAGCCGGGAGTCGAGGTTGATGCCCACGTCGGTGAAATAGCGCAGCATCTCGGGGTCGGCGTCGGAGATGCGGGCCACCGTCCCGGCGTCGCCGTCGCCGCACGCCCACAGCTGGCGCGCCGGCGGGGTGGGCACCTGCCCGTCGGTGGCGGGGATGGGGTCGCCGTGCGGATCGCGCTGCGGGAATCCCAGCTTGGCGTCGATGCGGGAAACCAGACGATCCGACACCGCGTGCTCGAGCACCTCGGCCTCGTCGTGCACCTCGTCCCACGCGTAGCCCAGCTCGTTGACCAGGAAGGTCTCCAGCAGCCGGTGCCGGCGCACCATCTCGAGCGCCGCGCGCCGTCCGGCCTCGGTCAGCGTCACCGCGCCGTACTTCTCGTGGTCGACGAGGCCCTGCTCGGCGAGTTTGCGGATCGACTCCGAGGCCGTGCTGGCCGACACCCCGATCTTCTCGGCCAGCATCTTCGTGCTGACCTTGTCGGGGGACCACTCCTGGGCATTCCAGATCGCCTTGAGGTAGTCCTGGCCGACCGCGGTGAGACCGCCACGCTCTTCGTCAGCACTCACAACGACAAAGTTTAGGCAACCCCATCCAAATCCGGCGTGTTCCCCGCCAGCCTGGCGGGTGTCGGGCCCTCTGGATCTCCCGGCCGGGCACTCGGCGCCGTAGGCTTGCGGTCGTGCAGCGGTGGCGCGGCCAAGACGAGATTCCCACGGACTGGGGCAGGTGTGTGCTCACCATCGGTGTGTTCGATGGTGTGCATCGCGGGCACGCGGAGCTGATCGCGCATGCGGTGAAAGCGGGGCGGGCGCGCAGCGTGCCGACGGTGTTGATGACGTTCGACCCGCACCCGATGGAAGTGGTCTATCCCGGCAGCCATCCGGCCCAGTTGACGACGCTGACGCGGCGCGCCGAGCTGGTCGAGGAGCTGGGCATCGACGTCTTCTTGGTGATGCCGTTCACCACCGACTTCATGAAACTCACGCCGGACCGCTACGTGCACGAGCTGCTGGTGGAGAACCTGCACGTGGTCGAGGTCGTCGTGGGGGAGAACTTCACCTTCGGCAAGAAGGCGACCGGCAACGTCGAGACCCTGCGGCGCGCCGGCGATCGATTCGGGTTCGCCGTGGAGTCGATGTCGCTGCTCTCCGAGCACCACAGCAACGAGACCGTCACGTTCTCGTCCACCTACATCCGGTCCTGCGTGGACGCCGGCGACGTGGTGGCGGCCACCGAGGCCCTGGGTCGCCCGCACCGGGTCGAGGGCGTGGTGGTGCGGGGTCACGGCCGCGGCGCCGAACTGGGCTTCCCGACCGCGAACGTGGCGCCGCCGATGTATTCGGCCATCCCGGCCGACGGCGTGTACGCCGCGTGGTTCACCGTCCTCGGCCACGGCCCGGTGACCGGCACCGTCATCCCGGGCGAGCGTTACCAGGCCGCGGTCTCCGTCGGCACCAACCCGACCTTCTCGGGGCGCACCCGCACCGTCGAGGCGTTCGTCCTGGACACCGACGCCGACCTGTACGGGCAGCACGTGGCGCTGGATTTCGTCGGCCGCATCCGTGGGCAGCACAAGTTCGACTCCGTCGAGGAACTCATCGTCGCGATGGGCGAGGACACCGAACGGGCCCGCACCATCCTGTCGACGCAGGACTGATCCACCGCTGTTTTCAGGAAGCGACCAGGTCGTCGATCTGGTTGATGGCCGACGATGAGCCCTCGACCACCCCCATGTCCAGCACCTGCTGCAGCGCCTCGGCGGACTCGAAGGCGCTCACGTAGGTCGCGCGAGTGCCGCCGTCGTGCTCGGTGAAGGTGTAGACGTTCCTCGAGACCGGCAGTCCGGGGTTCGGGTTGAAGTCCAGGTCGGCGAAGCCGTCGAGGAACGAGAAGCTCGTCGGCTCGTCGACGGCCGTGATCTCCCAATATCCGGCGTATTTCTCGCCGTCCGGACCGGTCATGAAGTACGTCGTGCGACCTCCGGGCGTCAGGCTGTGGTCGACGACGGTCGCCGGATGGGACGGCGGCCCCCACACCTTCTCCAGTTGACGCGGGTCGGCGTAGACCTGCCAGATCCGGTGCACCGGCGCGGCGAAGTCCGCGGTGATGGTCAGCGTCAGGTTGTCGGGATCGTGCTCGACGCCGGTCACGGGCATGGTTCAGTCCTCCTTGGTTGAGTCGGATGAGATGAGTTCGTCGATGCGTGCGATCCGGTCGCGCCAGAGGAGTTCCAACTCGGCGAGCATCGAGGCCACCGACCGCACGGCGGTCACGTCACCGCTGGCCAGCTGCTCTCGACCGCTGCGTCGTTTGGTGATCAGGCCGGCCTTCTCGAGCACGACGACGTGCTTCTGCACCGCGGCGAAGCTCATGTCGTACTTGCGGGCGAGCGTGGAAACCGATTGTTCCCCGGCCAGCGTCCGTCGCATGATGTCGCGCCGGGTTCGGTCGGCGAGCGCGTGGAACAGGGCGTCCACCCGGTCCTCTTCGTCCACGTCCACCCGGCAAACATACAACCAAATGGTTGTATGTTGTCAAGTGTGCGGCGCTGGCCTGCGATTTCGGCGAACATCGCGGCCGCTGATAGACTCGCCCCCCGATACGGAGTGTGCTGCAGTCCGCGGCGGCCACGACCGAAATTTTCGCGGCACCGATTGATGGAGATAGTTCGTGGCGCTGACAGCCGAGCAGAAAAAAGAAATCCTGGGCACCTACGGCCTGCATGACACCGACACCGGTTCCCCGGAGGCGCAGGTCGCGCTGCTGACCAAGCGGATCGCCGACCTGACCGAGCACCTCAAGGTGCACAAGCACGACCACCACTCGCGGCGCGGCCTGTTGCTGCTGGTCGGGCGCCGTCGCCGGCTGCTCAAATACGTCGCCCAGATCGACGTGGAGCGCTACCGCTCGCTGGTCGAGCGCCTCGGCCTGCGCCGCTGACGCCGCCGTCACCGGGGCTATGACGCCCGCCCGATCCCGCGCGATGCTGGCGGGGCGGGCCCGCCCGTGTAGAGTAAGGACGTTCTGGGCCGGTTCGGCCCGAGCAAAACGGTGCGGCCACGCAGATCCGCGTGCGCCGTTCCAGCGTGTCACTACGCACCTTCGAGGGAGCAGCCCAGTCTGCATCGGGCGGTCTTCGGTAGTGGCTGCCGGGCTCTCCGGATCTGGGGCTTCTCGGCCGCTTCGATCGATGGCCGTAGCCGCATTCAGACTGGCTCTTCGGGATAGCTCCCAGGGTGACTCGCAGGCCCCAACGGGTGCTGCGGACCCTCTCCAGGTTGCGCGTGACGACGCGAAACAGCCGAATAAGAGAGGCCGTACGGACGTCCATGTCTGTCGCTGAAATTGAAGAGGGCGTGTTCGAGGCGACCGCCACCATCGACAACGGGAGCTTCGGCACCCGCACCATCCGTTTCGAGACCGGCCGGCTGGCCCAGCAGGCCGCCGGCGCCGTGGTCGCGTACCTGGATGACGAAAACATGCTGTTGTCGGCGACCACCGCCAGCAAGAGCCCCAAGGAGCACTTCGACTTCTTCCCGCTGACCGTCGACGTCGAGGAGCGGATGTACGCCGCCGGTCGCATCCCCGGCTCGTTCTTCCGCCGCGAGGGCCGTCCCTCCACCGACGCGATCCTGACCTGCCGGCTCATCGACCGCCCGCTGCGCCCGTCGTTCGTCAGCGGACTGCGCAACGAGATCCAGGTCGTGGTCACGGTCATGAGCCTGGACCCCAACGACCTGTACGACGTGCTGGCGATCAACGCCGCGTCGGCCTCCACCCAGCTGAGCGGGCTGCCGTTCTCGGGTCCGATCGGGGGCGTGCGGGTCGCGCTCATCGACGGCCAGTGGGTGGCGTTCCCGACCGTCGAGCAGCTCGAGCGGGCGGTGTTCGACATGGTGGTGGCCGGCCGCATAGTCGGCGGCGGCGCCGCCGAAAAAGACATAGCGATCATGATGGTCGAGGCGGAGGCCACCGAGAACGTCATCGAGCTCGTCGAGGGCGGCGCCCAGGCGCCGACGGAAACCGTTGTGGCCGAAGGGCTCGAGGCCGCCAAGCCGTTCATCGCCACCCTGTGCACCGCGCAGGAGGAGCTGGCCGGGGCGGCCGCCAAGCCGGTCGGCGAGTTCCCGACGTTCCCGGACTACCAGGAAGACGTCTACTACTCGGTCGCCTCGGTGGCCACCGACGAGCTGGCCAAGGCGCTGACCATCGGCGGCAAGGCCGAGCGCGACGCGCGCACCGACGAGCTGAAAGCCGAGGTGCTCGCACGCCTCGCCGAAACCTACGAGGGCCGCGAGAAAGAGGTCAGCGCCGCGTTCCGCTCGCTGACCAAGAAGCTGGTGCGCCAGCGCATCCTCACCGATCACTTCCGCATCGACGGCCGCGGCATCACCGACATCCGCGCGCTCTCGGCCGAGGTCGCCGTGGTGCCCCGCGCGCACGGCAGCGCGCTCTTCCAGCGCGGTGAGACCCAGATCCTGGGGGTGACCACGCTCGACATGGTCAAGATGGCCCAGCAGATCGACTCGCTGGGGCCGGAAACCTCCAAGCGCTACATGCACCACTACAACTTCCCGCCGTTCTCCACCGGCGAGACCGGCCGGGTGGGTTCGCCCAAGCGGCGCGAGATCGGGCACGGCGCGCTCGCCGAGCGGGCCCTGATCCCGGTGCTGCCCGGCGTCGAGGATTTCCCGTACGCCATCCGCCAGGTCTCCGAGGCGCTGGGCTCCAACGGCTCGACGTCGATGGGGTCGGTCTGTGCGTCCACCCTGTCGCTGCTGAACGCCGGTGTGCCGCTGAAGGCGCCGGTGGCCGGCATCGCGATGGGCCTGGTCTCCGACGACGTCGAGATCGACGGTCGCACCGAGCGGCGGTTCGTCACGCTGACCGACATCCTGGGCGCCGAGGACGCGTTCGGCGACATGGACTTCAAGTGCGCCGGCACCAAGGACTTCGTCACCGCGCTGCAGCTGGACACCAAGCTCGACGGCATCCCGTCGCAGGTCCTGGCGGGCGCCCTGGGCCAGGCCAAAGACGCGCGCCTGACGATCCTCGAGGTCATGGCCGAGGCCATCGACGCGCCCGACGAGATGAGCCCGTATGCCCCGCGGGTCACCACCATCAAGGTTCCGGTGGACAAGATCGGTGAGGTCATCGGCCCCAAGGGCAAGGTGATCAACGGCATCACCGAGGAGACCGGCGCGCAGATCTCCATCGAGGACGACGGCACCGTGTTCGTCGGCGCCACCGACGGGCCCTCGGCGCAGGCCGCGATCGACCGGATCAACGCCATCGCCAACCCGCAGCTGCCGACGGTCGGCGAACGTTTCCTCGGAACCGTGGTCAAGACAACGGATTTCGGCGCCTTCGTCTCGCTGCTGCCCGGTCGCGACGGCCTGGTGCACATCTCCAAGCTCGGCAAGGGCAAGCGCATCGCGAAGGTCGAGGACGTGGTGAACGTCGGCGACAAGCTGCGCGTCGAAATCGCCGACATCGACAAGCGCGGCAAGATCTCGCTGGTGCTGGTGGAGGACGACAACTCGGCGCCCGCCGATGCCCCGGCGGCCGCCCCTGCCGATGCCGCGAGCTGATTCGGGAAAGCGAGCAGCTGACCCCGCGCTGCGGCGGGGTAACCACACGGCCGCGGCGGACCCGCACGCCGCACTGCGGCGCACGACGCTGCCGGGCGGCTTGCGGGTGGTCACCGAATACCTGCCGGCGGTGCGTTCCGCCTCGGTCGGGGTGTGGGTCGGGGTCGGCTCGCGCGACGAGGGTGCCACCGTCGCCGGCGCGGCCCACTTCCTCGAGCACCTGCTGTTCAAGTCGACCCCCAGCCGCACCGCGGTGGACATCGCCCAGGCGATGGACGCCGTCGGGGGAGAGCTGAACGCGTTCACCGCCAAGGAGCACACCTGCTACTACGCGCACGTGCTCGACAGCGACCTGGCGCTGGCCGTCGACCTGGTCGCCGACGTGGTGCTCAACGGCCGCTGCGCCGCCGAGGACGTCGAACTGGAACGCGACGTGGTCCTCGAGGAGATCGCGATGCGCGACGACGACCCCGAGGACGCGCTCGGGGACATGTTCTTGGGCGCGCTGTTCGGCGACCACCCGGTGGGCCGGCCCGTCATCGGCACCGCGCGGTCGGTGACGTCGATGACGCGTAGCCAGCTGCACTCGTTTCACGTCCGGCGCTACACGCCCGAACGCATGGTGGTGGCGGTGGCCGGCAACGTCGACCACGACGAGGTGGTCGCGCTGGTGCGCGAGCACTTCGGCCCGCATCTGGTCCGCGGGCGCGCACCCATCGCGCCGCGCAAGGGCGCCGGGCGGGTCAACGGCCGGCCCGGGCTGGCGCTGGGCCACCGGGACGCCGAGCAGACGCACGTGTCGCTGGGGGTGCGCACGCCCGGCCGCGGCTGGCAGCACCGCTGGGCGCTGTCGGTGCTCAACACCGCGCTGGGCGGCGGCCTGAGTTCTCGGCTCTTCCAAGAGGTCCGGGAGCTGCGCGGGCTGGCCTACTCGGTGTACTCGACGGTGGACATCTTCGCCGACAGCGGCGCGCTGTCCGTGTACGCGGCCTGCCAGCCCGAACGTTTCGCCGAGGTCATGGAGGTGACCGGTGCGGTCCTCGACGCCGTCGCGCGCGACGGCATCACCGAGGCGGAGTGCCGGATCGCCAAGGGCTCGCTGCGCGGCGGCCTGGTCCTCGGCCTGGAGGACTCGGGCTCGCGGATGAGCCGCCTGGGCCGCAGCGAGCTCAACTACGGCAAGCACCGCAGCATCGAGCACACCCTGCGGCAGATCGACCAGGTGACCGTCGATGAGGTCAACGCCGTCGCCCGCCGGCTGCTCGGGCAGCGCTACGGCGCCGCGGTTCTCGGCCCCTATGCCGCCAAACGGTCACTGCCCCAACAACTTCGGGCGATGGTAGGCTAGCTCGAATGTCCGCCTCCTCACTCGCGCCCCCTCGGCGCTCGCCGTCGGCGGACTAGCCGAATGGTACTGGGCTTTTGGGACATCGCGGTGCCCATCGTGGGTGCCCCGATGGCCGGCGGGCCCGGGACTCCCGCGCTGGCCGCGGCGGTGTCCAACGCCGGTGGGCTCGGTTTCGTCCCCGGCGGGTACCTCACCGCCGAGCGGTTCGCCGACGACATCGCCGCCGCGCGCAAGGCCACCACCGGCCCGCTGGGCGTGAATCTGTTTGTGCCCCAGCCCAGTGTGGCCGACTGGGTGGCCCTGGACTACTACGCGGCCGAACTCGAAGAGATCGCCGATCACTACCAGGTGGAGGTCGGTCACCCGCGTTACGGCGACGACGACGGGTGGGAACAGAAGCTCGAGGTGGTCGCCGACGTCCGGCCCGAGCTGGTGTCGTTCACCTTCGGCGTCCCGCCGCCCGACGTGATCCAGCGCCTCGGCGCGCTGGGCCTGCTGGTGATGGTCACGGTGACCTCGGCGTACGAGGCCGGGGTGGCCGTCGCGGCCGGCGCCGACAGCCTGGTGGTCCAGGGTCCCGCCGCGGGCGGGCACCGCGGCACGTTCGCGCCCGACATGGAACCCGCCAACGAGTCGCTGCACCAGCTCATCGACCGCATCCGCAACACCCATGACATCCCGATCATCGCCGCCGGCGGGCTGGGCACCGCCGACGAGATCGGCGCCGCCCTGCGCCGGGGAGCGGTGGCCGCGCAGGTCGGCACCGCGCTGCTGCTCGCCGACGAGGCCGGCACCAACCCCGCCCACCGCACCGCCCTGAAGAACCCGCTCTTCGCGACCACCGTTGTGACACGGGCCTTCTCGGGCCGCTACGCGCGCGGGCTGGAAAACGACTTCACCCGCATGCTCGACCACGTGGCGCCGCTGGGCTACCCCGAGGTCAACCAGATGACATCGCCCATCCGGGAAGCCGCCGCCGCCCTCGAGGACCCGAACGGGATACCGCTGTGGGCCGGGGCGGCCTTCAAGCACGCCAGCGCCGGCCCCGCGGCCGACATCATCGCCGGCCTCGTGGCCACCGATTAGCCGATTAGCCGATTAGCCCAGCACGCCGGCGGGGTCGGTGCACGGTAGCCCGAGATCGGCGGCCACCTGCTCGGACAGCAGCGCGCCGTCGTGCGTCGAAAGGCCTTTGGCCAGAGCATGATCCGATCGGCACGCCGCACGCCAGCCGCGCTCGGCGAGCGCGAGCACATACGGCATGGTCGCGTTCGTCAGCGCCACCGTCGACGTCTTGGGCACCGCGCTGGGCATGTTGGCCACGCAGTAGAACAGCGTGTCGTGCACGGCGAAGGTCGGGTCGTCGTGCGTGGTCGGCCGCGAGTCCTCGAAGCAGCCGCCCTGGTCGATCGAGATGTCGACCAGCACCGCGCCCGGTTTCATCTGCGCGACAAGGGAATTCGAGACCAGGCTGGGGGCCTTGGCGCCGGGGCGCAGCACCGCGCCGATCACCAGGTCTGCGCGCTTGACGGTGCCCTCCAAGTCGTAGGCCGACGAGTACCGGGTGCGGACCTGCCCGCCGAACTCGGCGTCGAGCAACCGCAGCTTGTTGATGTTGACGTCGAGCACCGACACCATCGCCCCCATGCCGTTCGCGACGCGGGCCGCGTTGTAGCCCGCGGTACCCGCCCCGATCACGACGACGTCGGCCGGCTTGACGCCCGGCACGCCGCCCATCAGCACGCCGCGCCCGCCGTGGGTGCGCATCAGGTGATACGCCCCCACCTGAGCGGACAGCCGGCCCGCCACCTCGCTCATCGGCGCCAGCAACGGCAGTGTGCCGTCGGCGGTTTGGACCGTCTCGTACGCGATCGACGTCGTTCCGGACGCCAGCAAGGCCTCGGTGCACGCGCGCGAGGCGGCCAGATGCAGGTAGGTGAACAGAATCTGGTTGCGCCGCAACAGCTCATACTCGGCGGGCACGGGTTCTTTGACTTTGAGCAGCAGGTCGGCGTCGCCCCAAACCTGTTCGGCCGTATCGGCGAGTTGCGCGCCCGCCGCCTTGAACTCGGAGTCGGCGATCGCCGATCCCTCGCCGGCGCCGGTCTGGACGAGCACGTCGTGTCCGCGGCGGACCAACTCGGCGACACCGGCGGGGGTGATGGCCACGCGAAACTCGTTCGTCTTGGTCTCGGTCGGTACGCCGACTCGCATGATCGCCCCTCGTTCGCGCAGTCACTTTCGATTGTGAAGAAACTTCACAGGGCCCGCAATCGATGTGCATCGCATCGCCCGCTGGCTATGATCGGCGGATGACCGCCCCGTGCGTTTCGGCCACCGTGCAGATCGACGCCCGCCCCGACGTGGTGTACCGGCTCATCACCCACCTGCCCACCCTGGCTTCGCTGGCCGAGGAGGCGGTGGCGATGCAGTGGCGCAAGGGTGAGGCGGTCGCCCCGGGCGCGGTTTTCGCGGGCCACAACGAGAACCGCGGCCGGCGCTGGAGCACCAGATGCACCGTCACCGACGCCGAACCGGGCCGCCGCTTCGCCTTCGACGTGCGCTACAGCATCCTTCCCGTCGCCCGCTGGCAGTACGACATCGTCGCGGCGGACGGCGGCTGCGAGGTCACCGAGAGCACCTGGGACCGCCGGCCCGGGTGGTTCCGCAAGGTCGCCGGCAAGGCCACCGGCGTCAGCGATCGGGTGGCCGCCAACACCGAGCACATCCGGCTCACCCTGCAGCGCCTCAAGCAGCGCGCCGAAACCGAGTAGCCGAAGAGCCGCGGGAGTTCCGATGACGCGACGCGATCCCGCCGTAGCGGTCGTCGGAGCGGGCATGTCCGGGCTGTGCGTCGCAATTGCGTTGCTGCGCAGCGGCATTACCGATGTGACGATCTTCGAAAAGGCTGACGAGGTGGGCGGCACCTGGCGCGACAACACCTATCCGGGCCTGACCTGCGACATACCGTCCCGGGTCTACCAGTACACGTTCGCCACCAACCCGCACTGGTCGCACATGTTCTCACCGGGCGGTGAAATCCAGGACTACTTCCGGAAAATCGCGGACCGGTTCGGCCTGCGGGACCGCATCCGGTTCGGCACCGAAATCACCGACGCCCGTTTCGAGAACGGGCGCTGGTCCCTGCGCACCGCCGCCGGAGAACAGTGCGCGGCGGACTTTTTGATCACGGCCACCGGCGTGTTGCACCATCCCCGGATGCCGTCGATCGCCGGCCTGGACGACTTCGGCGGCCACGTCTTTCACTCGGCGCGCTGGGACCATTCCGTCGAGCTGGCCGGCCGGCGGATCGCGATCGTCGGCAACGGGTCCACGGGGGTGCAACTCGTCTGCGGCCTGGCCGGCGTGGCGGGCAGGGTCATGTTGTTCCAGCGCACGGCGCAGTGGGTGCTCAAGCTGCCCAACCCCCGCTACACCCGGTTGACCGGCATCACCCGCAACCGGTTTCCGTGGCTGGACCGGGGGGCGTACCGCGGCTACAGCATGGTGTTCGACCTCTTCGCGGTGGGGCTGACCAAGCCCGGCGTGCGCCGAAAGATCATGGGCGCGCTGTGCCGCGCCAGCCTCCGCGAGGTCCGCGACCCCGAACTGCGCCGGGCGCTGACCCCCGACTACACGCCGATGTGCAAACGGCTGGTGATGTCGGGCGGCTTCTACCGCGCAATGCAGCGCGACGACGTCGACCTGGTCACCGCCGGCATCGACCACGTGGAGCGGCGCGGCATCGTGACCGACGACGGCGTCCTGCACGACGTCGACATCATCGTGCTCGCCACCGGCTTCGACACCCACGCGTTCTTTCGGCCGATGCGGCTGATCGGCCGCGACGGCATCGCCGCCGACGACGTGTGGCGCGACGGGCCGCGTGCCTATCAGACCGTCGCGATGCCGGGTTTCCCCAACTTCTTCATGATGCTGGGGCCGCACAGCCCGGTCGGCAACCTGGCGCTCACGACCGTCGCCGAATCGCAGGCCGATCACATCCTGGGGTGGATCCAGCGTTGGCGCCGAGGGGAATTCGACACCGTCGAACCGACACGCTCGGCGACCGACAGCTTCAACGCCCGGCTGCGGGCCGCGATGCCGAACACCGTGTGGACCACCGGCTGTGACAGCTGGTATCTCAACAAGGACGGGGTGCCCGAGGTGTGGCCGTTCACCCCGGCCGCGCATCGCGCCATGCTGGCCAACACCGATCCGGGATCCTACGACCTGCGCCCGGTCGCGCCCTAGACACCGGCCGGGACAAAACCCGGTACCGCCGGTTCCGCATACTTGGTTGCGCAACTATACTGGCAGCGCGCGGCGTCGGAAACGCCGAGGTAGGGGGCAATAATGCTGACCGTTGACGACCAGGCGGCGGGTCCGCACGACGCGTCGCTCGACCACGAACGGCTGGTCCTCGAGGCGCGCGACGTGCACTTCGATTGGGCGGCACTGCCGTTCCATTACGTGCCCGGCGAGCCGTTCTCCACCCACGTCCTCAACGTGCTGCACCTGCTGCTGCCCGCGGGCGAGGAGTTCTTCGTCGACGTGTTCAAGAAGACCCTGCCGCTGATCAAAGACGATCAGCTGCGGCTCGACGTCCAGGGATTCATCGGGCAGGAGGCGGTGCACTCCCAGGCGCACGCCGGCGTGCTCGCCCACTTCGCCGCGCGGGGCATCGACCTGACCCCCTATACCGGCCAGATCAAGTGGCTGTTCGACAAGCTGCTCGGCCCGCGGCCCCACTGGAGCGAGCGCCGCCAGCACAGCTGGCTGCTCGAGCAGGTGTCCGTGGTCTCCGCCATCGAGCACTACACCGCCATCCTGGGCGAGTGGATCCTGAATTCGCCGGCCCACGACGCGATCGGCACCGATCCGGTGATGCTGGACATGCTGCGCTGGCACGGCGCCGAGGAAGTCGAACACAAGGCGGTGGCCTTCGACACCATGAAGCATCTGCGGGCCGGCCACTGGCGGCAGGTCCGCGCCCAGCTGGTCGTGTCGCCCGCCATGCTGCTGTTGTGGATTCGCGGCGTGCGGTTCCTGTACTCGCTGGATCCCTACCTGCCGCCGGGCGCCAAGCCGCGCTGGCGGGACTACTTCGCCGCCGCGCGCCGCGGATTGGTGCCCGGGCCACTGCGATTCGTGCGCGCGATCGGGAACTACTACCGCCCGGGCTTCCACCCCTCGCAGCTCGGCGGGCTGGGACTGGCCGTGGACTACCTGGCCGTCTCACCGGCCGCGCGGGCCTCGCACTGACCGATGGGCACCACGTCTCGCATCACCGCCAGCGACGGCGTCACGCTGGCCGTGCACCGCTACACCGACATCGACCCGGCGCGCCCGACCATCCTGGCGATCCACGGCTTCCCGGACAACCACCACGTGTGGGACGGCGTCGCCGGCGAGCTGGCCGGCCGACCCTACAACTTCGTCGCCTACGACGTGCGCGGGGCCGGTGAATCATCTTCTCCCGCAGAGCCTTCCGGGTACCGGTTCGCGCAGCTCGTCTCCGACATCGAGGCGGTCATCGACAGCCTGGGCGTCGAGCGGGTCCACCTGCTGGGCCACGACTGGGGCTCGATCCAGGCCTGGGCGGCGGTCACCGACGACTCGGTGATGCCCAGGGTGGCCTCGTTCACGTCGATCTCGGGCCCGCACCTGCAGTACGCGGGGGCGTTTCTGCGGTCCGCGCGCACCCCACGGGCCGTGGCCCAGGTCGCCAGGCAGCTGATCTCCTCGGGCTACATCGGCTTCTTCTTGTGCCCGGGGGTGCCCGAGCTGTCGTTTCGCTCGCACGTCGGCGTGAAAGTCATTGAGGCCCTTGAGCGCATCGGCCGCTCCAGCACCCGCAGCCAGCGCCACGACACCAGGCGGTCGCTCACCGATTATGTCAACGGGCTCAACCTGTACCGGCAGAACATGCCCGCGCCCATGCTGGCGCCGGGCCCGCAACTCCCCGAGACCTCCGTCGCGGTCCAGACGGTGGTTCCGCGGCGGGACGTCTTCGTCACCCCCGCACTGCAGCGCTTCACCGGCGCAATTCCTCAGGGCGCCAGGGTGATCGCGATCGAGGGCGGGCACTGGGTGGTGACCTCGCGCCCCGACGTCGTCGCCCGGCTGACCGCCGAGTGGGTCGACCGGACCGTCGCCGGTGCGCCCCCCGCGGTCGAGTCGCGCGGCGAACGGGGAGAGGTGCGCGGCAAGCTCGCCCTGGTCACCGGCGCCGGTGCCGGGATCGGCAGGGCCACCGCGGTGGAGCTGGCCCGGCGCGGCGCCCGCAAAATCGTGCTGGCCGACCGCGATCGGACGGCCGCCGACGAGACCGCCGACGCGGTCCGCGCCGCGTGCGCCGAGGCCGCGGTCTACCAGGTCGACGTCAGCGACGAGGCCGCGATGAACGACCTTGCCACACAAGTGCGTAACGAGCACGGTGTGGTCGACATCCTGGTGAACAACGCCGGCATCGGGATGGCGGGCCGCTTCCTGGAGACCAGCTCGGCGAATTGGGAAAACATCATGGGGGTCAACGTCGGCGGCGTCATCTCCGGCAGCCGGGCGTTCGGTGCGCAGATGGTCGAGCGCGGCGAGGGCGGAACGATCATCAACGTGGCCTCGGCCGCGGCCTTCCTGCCGTCGAAGTCGATGGTCGCCTACAGCACCACCAAGGCGGCGGTGCTGGCGCTCAGCGAATCGTTGCGCGCCGACTTCGCCGACGAGGGCATCAGCGTCACCGCGGTGTGCCCGGGCTTCGTCAACACCAACATCGCCAAGAGCACCATCTACGCCGGGATGAGCGCCGAGCAGCAGGAGCGGGCGCGGGGCAAGGCCGACGCCGCCTACCGGCGCCGCAACTTCACCCCCGAGGCGACCGCCAAGGCGATCGTGAAGGCCGTCAAGACCGGACCGGCGGTGCTGCCGATCGCCGCCGAATCCAGGATCGGCTACGCGATGCGACGCATCAGCCCGGGGGCGGTCCGGCTGTTCGCGCGGTTGGACATTCGGCAGACCTAGGGGGACCGGTGCCGGAAAGCATTTGGGCCAGCAGGCCCGCCGACCTGTACGGCCGGCGCGCCCACGACCGCTTCGGGTCGTTGCTGTGGGGTGTGCGGGCGGTGTTCGAGGGATTCGCCTCGGTGTCGCGGTGGGAACCCTCGCGGGTGAAGCCGGTGCAGCGCACGCTGACCGCGGTCGTGACCCAACGCGAGCTCGTCGCGCCCGATGTCGTCGCGCTGACGTTGGCCGACCCCGACGGCGGGCTGCTTCCCTCCTGGACGCCCGGCGGGCACATCGACGTCCTGTTGCCCTCCGGCCGGCGCCGGCAGTACTCGCTGTGCGGTCCGCCCGGGCGGCGCACCGACTACCGCATCGCGGTGCGCCGCATCGCCGGCGGCGGCGGCGGATCCATCGAGATGCACGAGGCTTTCGGCGTGGGCGACACGTGCGAATTCGAAGGCCCGCGCAACGCGTTCTATCTCGGCACCGCCGAGCGCGACGTGTTGTTCGTCATCGGCGGCATCGGCGTGACCCCCATCCTGCCGATGATCCGCGCGGCCGCGCAGCGCGGGATCGATTGGCGCGCAATCTATACCGGGCGCAGCCGCGAGTACATGCCTCTGCTCGACGAGGTGGTGTCGGTGGACCCGGACCGGGTGACGGTGTGGGCAGACGACGAGCACGGCCGCTTCCCGAGCGTGGCGGAACTGCTGGCCGGCGCCGGCCCGGCGACCGCCGTCTACGTGTGCGGCCCGAGCGCCATGCTCGAGGCCGTGCGGATCGCCCGCGACCAATATGCCGGGGCGCCACTGCATTACGAGCGGTTCAGCCCGGCGCCCGTTGTCGACGGGGTTCCGTTCGAACTCGAGCTCGCGCGCTCCCGGCGGGTGCTCGCGGTGCCGGCCAACCGCACGGCGCTGGACGTCATGCTGGACCGCGACCCGACGACGCCCTACTCGTGCCGGCAGGGGTTCTGCGGCACGTGCCGGGTCAAAGTGCTTGCCGGGCAGGTGGATCACCGCGGCCGTGCCTCGCCCGGGGACGACGGCATGCTGGTGTGCGTGTCGCGGGCCGGCGGCGATCGGGTGGTCATCGACGCCTGAGCCGGTTACGGCCGGGACGGCTCCAGGTAGGCGGCCAGCGCGTTGGTCAGGCCCCGGCGCGCCATGTCGAGGTCGGCGTAGGAGCCCAGCTGGCGCTCGGACACCAGGCCACGCATCGCGCCGGGGATCAGGGCGGCCACCTCGCGGACCCGGTCGGGGTCGACGGCCAGACCGGCGAAGGCCTGCTGGCAGGTCTCCAGCCAGCTCTTGCCCCAGGAAAACAGCTCGGCGGCCGTGCGCGGATAGAGGCGTTCGAGCTCGTCGGGATCGCGGGGCAACGCCGCGCGCAGGTTCTCGATCGCGCGCGAATCGGCCGATGCCAGGCCGGTGTAGAGGGTGTCGATGATGGCGCCGACGCGTTCGCGCAGCGGGGCGTCCGGCGAGATCGGGGCCGACAGCGTCGAGAACGTCGCGGCGCGGCGTTCGGCGGTGCGGTGCAGCACCGCGGCCCAGAACCCGTCGGTGTCGCCGAACTGGTACTGCACCGCGCCCCAGGTGGCGCCGATGTCCTTGGCGATGCGGTTGGCCGATACCGAGCCCGGCTCGCCGGAGGCCAGCGAGCGCAGCGCGGCCTCGAGCATGCTTTCGCGAGTCGCATGGCCCCGCCGGTTCGGGCGCCGGCCCGCGATCCCGGCTCCGCTGGTCTGAGGGGTCATTGGGTGATCTTATCCATCGGGCGGGCAGGCCGCCGACGTTTCATAGAGGGTACTTTGATTTTCTCGGGGCGCGGCTTATATTCGTACCCGAGGGAGGGCAGCTCACATGGCAGGGTTCGATGGCTAAGCCGCCGTTGTCGATGAAGCCGACCGGTTGGTTCCAGGTCGCCTGGTCCGACGAGATCGGCGTCGGCGACGTGCACAAGATAAAGTACTTCGACTCCGAGATGGTCGCCTGGCGCGCGGAATCGGGCCAACTCACCGTGATGAACGCCTACTGCGAGCACCTCGGGGCGCACCTGGGGTACGGCGGCACCGTCGTCGGCGAGGTGCTGCAGTGCCCGTTCCACGGCTGGCAGTGGAGCACCGACGGGCGCAACGTCTGCATCCCGTACCAGGACCGCCCCAACCGCGGCCGGCGCATGCGCACCTACCCGGTGGTCGAACGCAACGCGTCGGTCTACATCTGGCACGACGTCGAGCGCCGCGAACCGTACTTCGAGCCGCCGGATGTGTTCGCCGCCTTCGACGACGGCAGCAGCGCCGACGATTACTACCCGCAGCAGCGGCTGTACCGCGAAACCCTGGAAATGCACCCGCAGTACGTGCTGGAAAACGGGGTGGACTTCGCGCACTTCAAGTTCGTGCACAAGACCCCGATCGTGCCGGTGTTCACCCGCCACGACTTCGCCGAGCCGGTGTCGTACGTCGATTTCACCATCACCTTCGAGGGCGACGACGCCCAGTTGATCGAGGACGTCAACAGCGGCGTGCAGGCCATCAACGGCGGCCTGGGCATCGCGGTGACCAAGAGCTGGGGGATGATCGACAACCGCACCATCTCCGCGATCACCCCGGTGGACGAGCGCACCTCCGACGTCCGGTTCATGGTCTACATCGGCCGCGCGCCGGGCGGCGATTCGGAACGCGCCGAGCGCAAGGCGGACGAATTCGGCCAGGAAGTGATCCGCCAGTTCACCCAGGACATCGAAATCTGGCAGCACCAACGGTATTCGGATCCACCCGCACTGGCCCCCGACGAGTACGAGGGATTCACGGCAATTCGCCAGTGGGCCAAGCAGTTCTATCCCGAGGCGTTCGTATCGCAGGAAGGCTTAGCGCAATGAGTACAGCACCGATCCGCGTCTTTCAGGTCGGAAGCGGCAACGTCGGCTCGGAGATGATCAGGCGGATCGCGACCCAGCCCGATCTCGAACTCATTGGCGTGCATGCCTATTCGCCGGAGAAGGTCGGCACGGACACCGGGGAGTTCGCCGGCGTGGGCACCAACGGGGTGAAGTTCACCGGCACCATCGAGGAGATCATCGCCGCCAAGCCGGACGTGCTGACCTTCCACGGCGTGTTCCCCGACGAGGACCTCTACTTACACGTGCTCGAGGCGGGCATCGATATCGTCACCACCGCGGACTGGATCACCGGCTGGCATCGCGACACCAATCACCCGCATCCGTCGGGCAAACCGGTGAGCAAGCTGCTGGCCGAGGCCTGTGAGAAGGGCGGTGCCACGTTCTACGGCACCGGAATGAACCCGGGGCTCAATCAGATTCTGGGCGTGGTGTGTTCGGCCGACGTCGCCGACATCGAGAACATCACCACCATCGAGTCCGTCGACGTGTCGTGCCACCACTCCAAGGACACCTGGATCGAGGTGGGCTACGGCCAGCCGGTCGACGATCCCGACATCCCGTCGAAGCTCGAGAAGTACACCCGCGTCTTCGCCGACAGCGTGTACATGATGGCCGACTGCTTCGACCTGACACTCGACGAGGTCACGTTCAGCTACGAGTTGGGCGCCTGCACCAAGGACGTCGACCTGGGCTGGTACACGCTGCCCAAGGGTTCGCTGGGCGGCAACTACATCAAGTACCAGGGCATGGTCGACGGCGTGCCGCGGGTCGAGACACACCTGGAATGGCAGATGACCCCGCACACCGACCCCAGCTGGAACATCAAGGGCTGCTACATCACCCAGATCAAGGGTGATCCGTGCATTTACAACAAGCACATGATCTTTCCCAAGCCCGGCGTGGACCTGTCCAACCCGGACAGCTTCGCCTCGATCGGCATGACCGTGACCGGCATGCCCGCCCTCGCCGCGATCAAGTCGGTGATCGCGGCGCCGCCGGGGCTGATCACCAGCGCCGACCTGCCGCTGCGCGGCTTCGCCGGGCGGTTCAAAAAGTAGGCGAGGCGTCGCACCGCCGCCAGCCACGCGTTTCTCGTGGCAGCGCCGCGGGTAACCACCCGTGGTGCGCGCGGGATTTGTAGGTGCGGCAGCCGCGGCCGCGGCGGTCATTGCCACATGCTCGTGTCCCTCCGGTTCGGCCGACCCCGCGTCCGAGAGCCCACCGTTCCCGACCGGTCAGATGGGCGTGCCCGTGCATGCGCGGGCGGCCGGCGGCGCGACCGCCGACATCACTATCGACAGTGCAACGTGGTTACCGCCGGGGTGCGCCTCGCATTTTGCGAGTCCGACGCCTGGCTCCGCATGCAACGTGGTGGAAATGACGATCACCGCGACGTCCCACTACTTCTTCCAGTTCGACCAGCGTTATATGTTCGCCGGATACGGCGGCGGCAACGACGCCCCCCAGCCGGCGACGATGGCGGTCGACTACCAGAGACTGAACAAGATGCCCCCGCTGGAATCCGGTGGCCTTCACGACGGGCAGACCGCACATGGATTCGTCGGTTTCGCTATGCCGACGGGAGGCGAGCTGTACATCACGATCAACGATCCCTCGCAACCCGCTCCCTACACCGAAGCGGCCTGGATCGTCCACACCTGATCGGCGCGAGAAACCCACGTCCGAGCTGTCATTGAGATAACCCCTCGACGCACGCCGCGGCGCAGAAGGGACTCGGTCTAGGGTGAAGGCCATGCGAGTGGGAGTGCTGGGAGCCAAGGGAAAAGTCGGTTCGACGATGGTGGCCGCCGTGCAGGCCGCCGAGGATCTGACGCTGTCCGCCGAGGTGGATGCCGGTGACCCGCTGAGCCTGCTGACCGACGGCGGCACCGAGGCGGTCATCGACTTCACCCACCCCGACGTGGTGATGGGCAACCTGGAGTTCCTCATCGGCAACGGGATTCACGCCGTCGTCGGCACCACCGGCTTCACCGCCGAGCGTCTGCAGCAGGTGCGGGCCTGGCTCGCCGAGAACCCGAAAACCTCGGTGCTGATCGCGCCGAACTTCGCCATCGGGGCGGTGCTGTCGATGCACTTCGCCAGGCAGGCGGCGCCCTTCTTCGACTCGGCCGAGGTGATCGAGCTGCATCACCCGCACAAGGCCGACGCACCGTCGGGCACCGCCACGCGCACCGCCAAACTGATCGCCGAGTCACGAAAAGGCTTGCCGCCCAACCCCGACGCCACCAGCACCAGCCTGCCGGGCGCGCGGGGCGCCGACGTGGACGGCATCCCGGTGCACTCGGTGCGCCTAGCCGGGCTGGTCGCGCACCAGGAGATCCTGTTCGGCACCGAGGGGGAGACGCTGAGCATCCGCCACGACAGCCTCGACCGGACATCGTTCGTGCCGGGCGTGCTGCTGGCGGTGCGGCGCATCACCGAACACCCCGGACTGACGGTGGGCCTGGAGCCCCTGCTCAACCTGCAATGACCAAAGCGCTGCGCACCCAACTGCTCGTCGCCTTCATGTGCGTCGCGCTGTTGGTGTACTTTGCGCTGCTGGGACGGGTGGCCGTCGCCATGATCGCCTCCGGGCGGGCCGCCGCCGTCGGCCTCGGGCTGGCGGTGTTGGTCATGCCCGTCATCGGCCTGTGGGCGATGGTCGCGACCCTGCGCGCGGGGTTCGCGCATCAGCGGCTCGCGCGCCTGATCGCCGCCGACGGAATGGAACTGGACACCAGCGACCTGCCGCGCCGGCCGTCGGGCCGCATCCAGCGTGACGCGGCCGACGCGCTGTTCGCCACGGTGCGCACCGAAGTGGAAGACCACCCCGACGACTGGCGGCGCTGGTACCGGCTGGCCCGCGCCTATGACTACGCCGGGGATCGACGCCGCGCCCGCGAAGCCATGAAGACGGCCGTGAACCTGCAGGGCGACCATGAGTAAGACGCTGCTGATCGTGCACCACACGCCGTCGCCGCACACGCACGAGATGTTCGAGGCGGTCGTCTCCGGCGCGACCGACCCCGAGATCGAGGGCGTGGAGGTGCTGCGCCGCCCGGCGTTGACGGTGTCGCCGGCCGAGATGCTGGCCGCCGACGGCTACCTGCTGGGCACCCCGGCCAATCTCGGCTACATCTCGGGCGCCCTCAAGCACGCGTTCGACTGCTCCTACTACCAGCTGCTCGACTCCACCCGCGGGCGACCATTCGGGCTGTACCTGCACGGCAACGAGGGCACCGAGGGCGCCGAGCGCGCGGTCGACACCATCACGACCGGGCTGGGTTGGTCCAAAGCCGCTGAGACGGTGGTGGTTTCGGGCAAGCCCGGCAAGGAGCAGCTGCAGGCGTGCTGGGAACTCGGGGCGACGGTCGCCGCCCAGTTGATGGATTACGCGTAGGTCGGCTTGAACGCGTCGGCCGGTTGCGCCAGGGCCAGCGCCGAGCTGGTGCCGAGCGGGCCGCGCCGGTCGAACAGGGTGGCCGCCCCGGTGGCGACCCCGGCCGTGCCGTAGTGACTCTGGGCGGCCAACCCCAGGAATTCGCCGTCGGGCAACCGGCTAGCGGTGACGGTGTAGTCGGCGTTGATGTAGCGCAATCCGCCGGTGCCCCAATGGGTGAGCGAACTCGTGATGTCACCGACGAACGCCAGCCGGGTGAACGGGGTCAGCGGGTGGCCCTGCACCATCGGTCGAAAGATCCTGGCCCACGCGAACTTCTGCGAGTCGGACTGCTCCCACTCGCCGGCGGCGATGCCCGGGCTGCCGTCGCGGGTGGCCCCATACCCCCAGATGAGGAACGGCATGGCCTCCGGGAAGCCGTCGGAGGATGTCGGCGGCGGCGGCATCTCGACCGGGAAGGACCACACCCGGCCGTCCGGATGATCGCCGCGACGGAGGAACAGCGCACTGGCCCGCGCGACGACCGTGCCGTTTTGTACCAGCTCGCCGTCGACCAGCTTGATGCGCCGACCCTCCCGCAGGACCGATGTCCGGATCTGCACCGGCGACATCAGCGCCGGGCGCAACAGGTCGACCGTGAACCGGGCGGGCTGCAGGTCCGGATCGACGCCGGATTGCTCTATGCCCCAACCCAACAGGCCGCCGACGATCTGGCCGCCCATGGCCGCGCCCCACGGCCCTTGCGTCATCGCGCCCGGAACGTAGGAGTCGCCGTCTACAGTGAAAAACGCCTCGGGCATGATGGCGGAATCGTTCGTCACCGCTATCACGATAGGACACCGGATAGTAAGGACCGGGTATGCCTCCAGTGATCGAAATCGCGCGCGACCACAACCCGTTCCCGACGGTCGGCGTGTCCCGCGGCCCCGACGGCGTCCCGCGCTACGACGAGCTGCCCGCCACCCTGCTGGACATGCTCGCCGAACACGTCGACACCCGTCCGGGCAGCGAGGCGCTGGTCGAGCTGGGCGGCGGCCGGCTGACGTACCGACAACTCTGGGACCGCGCCGCGCGGGTGGCCGGTGGGCTGCGCGCGGAAGGTATCAAGCGGGGCGACCGGGTCGCGGTGCGGTACCCCGCGGGGATCGACTGGGTGCTCGCGTTCTGGGGCGTCGTGATGGCCGGCGGCATTGCGGT
Source organism: Mycobacterium intracellulare ATCC 13950 (assembly GCF_000277125.1). Lineage (NCBI taxonomy): Bacteria > Bacillati > Actinomycetota > Actinomycetes > Mycobacteriales > Mycobacteriaceae > Mycobacterium > Mycobacterium intracellulare. The sequence goes on along the minus strand of NC_016946.1, from coordinate 3,724,631 downwards.
GGCGGTCAATACGCGCTCCGCTCAACCGGAGGTCGACTTCGTCCTGTCCGACTCGGGTGCGGGGCTCGATCTGGCGCCGGATTCCCCGCTGCCCGAAGGGCCGCCGTACGTCAGCGAGCAACTCGGCCGCACCGACGTGGCCGCCCTGTTCTACACGTCGGGCACCACCGGCCACCCCAAAGGGGTGCCCACCACCCACGAGGCGTTCCTGACCAACACCGAGAACGCGATCCGGTGTCTGCAACAACCGCGGGACCTGGGCGAGGGAATGCGGACGCTGATCTCGGTTCCCCTGTTCCACGTGACGGGTTGCAATTCACAACTTTTGGCCGCCGCACGGCTCGGGGGAGCGTCGGTGATCATGCCCACCCTGAACCTCGACGCGTTGATCGCCGCGCTGGGCGCCGAGCGCGTGTCGGTGCTGGTGACGGTGCCGGCGATCTACTCACTGTTGTTGCGGCACAAGGGGTTTGCCGGGACCGACGTCTCGGGGATCCGGTGGGTGGGATACGGCGGGGCCCCCATCGCCCCGTCGCTGGTGCGGACGGTGAAGAACGCGTTCGGCCACGCCACCGTGTTCAACGGCTACGGCATGACCGAGACGGCATCGCTGATGACGGTGCTGCCCGACGGCGAGGCCGTCGAACACGCCGACTCGGTCGGGTACGCGGTCCCGTCGGTGGACCTCGGGCTGATCCCGTTGGGGGACGAGCCCGGCGTGGGTGAGCTGGTGACCCGCGGCGCCAACGTCACCGCCGGCTACTGGAACCGGCCCGAAGCCACGGCGACGACCTTTGCCGACGGCTGGCTGCACACCGGCGACGTGGTGCGCGTCGACGACGCGGGCAGGGTGCACCTCATCGACCGGCTCAAGGACATCATCAACCGCGGGGGCGAGAACGTCTCCAGCGTCGAGGTCGAGGCCGTGCTGCTGGGGGCGCCCCACGTCGCGGACGCCTGCGTGCTCGGGGTCGCCGACGACGTCATGGGGGAGAAGGTGGGGGCGGTGTTGTTCGGCGGTGACGACGACATCGACGTGCCGGCCGTGCTGGAGCACTGCCGCGGCCGGCTCGCCGATTTCAAAGTGCCGCAATACGTCACGGTGGTCGATACCGCGCTGCCGCGCAACGCCGGCGGCAAGCTGCTCAAGGCCAGGCTCCGCGAACAGGTGCGGTGGGGGGAGCCGCTGCGATGAGCGCGAGCCTGTTGGTCGCCAACCGCGGCGAGATCGCACTGCGGATCATCCGCACCGCAACCGAACTGGGCATGCGGACCATCGCGGTGTACGCCGGCGACGACGCGCAGAGCCCGCACGTGCACGCGGCCGACGAGGCGATCGGGTTGCCCGGCAGCGGCCCGCGGGCCTACCTGGACCAGTCCGCCGTGTTGGCGGTGGCGAAGAGCTCCGGCGCGGACCTCATCCACCCCGGATACGGATTCCTCAGCGAGAACGCCGAATTCGCCGACGCGTGCGCGGCCGGCGGCCTCACGTTCGTCGGTCCCGACCCCGGGGTGCTCGGGTTGCTCGGCCACAAGACCGCGGCCCGCGGCGCCGCGCTGGCCGCCGGGGTGCCGGTGCTTCCCGCGACCGACGGGGCGAGCAGCGTCGGGGACGTCAAGGCGTTCTTCGCGGCGCAGCAGGGCGGCATCATGCTCAAGGCCCTCGCCGGCGGCGGCGGACGGGGAATGCGCAAGGTGCACCGCGCCGATCAGATCGACGACGCCTACCAGCGCTGTGCGGCCGAGGCGCAGCTGGGTTTCGGCGAACCGGCGCTGTACGCCGAGGCGCTCCTCGACGACGCCCGCCACATCGAGGTGCAGGTCGTCGCCGCGCCGGCCGGCCACCAGACGCACGCGTTGGCGGTCGGGGATCGCGACTGCAGCATCCAGCGCCGCTACCAGAAGCTGGTCGAAATAGCCCCCGCCCAAGGGCTTTCGGATGAGCTGCGCCGGGCGCTGCATCAGGCGGCGGTGCGGCTGTGCGCGCGCGTGGGCCTGCGCGGGCTGGCCACGGTCGAATTCCTGGTCACCGGCGAGGATTTCGTCTTCCTCGAAGTCAACCCGCGCATCCAGGTGGAGCACACCATCACCGAGGAAACCACCGGACTCGACCTGGTGGCCGTCCAGCTGGCGATCGCCGGCGGCGCGTCCTTCTATGGGCTGGGGTTGCCGGCCGGGATCGCGTCCGACGGGCTCGAAGTCATCGGCGAGCCGGCCGCCCAGCGCGGCATCGCGATTCAGCTCAGGGTCAACGCGGAGACTTTCGGGCCCGACTTCTCCGTGCTGGCGTCGGCGGGCACGCTCACGGCGTTCACCCCGCCCAGCGGGCCGGGCGTGCGGGTCGACACCTATGGCCGGCCCGGGCTGGTCGTGAGCCCCCAGTACGACTCGCTGCTGGCCAAGGTCATCGTCCATGTGCGGGGGACGTCGTGGCCGGCGGCGCTACGCAAAGCCGGCACCGCCCTGTCCGAGTTCGGCATCGAGGGCATCCACACCAACATCGGATTCCTCCGCGAGCTGCTGCGCGCGGACCGCGTCGAATCCGGTTGGGTGAGCACCGGTTTCGTCGACGAGAAACTTCCCGAGCTGGCCCGCGCCGCGCAATCACACGTGCAAGAACCGCCGCCGGCGGAGGTCGAGCTCTATCCCGGCGAGGACGCGCTGCGCGCGCAGCTGGCCGGCACCGTGGTCGAGGTGGCGCCCGAGGGGGCGCAGTACGCCGCCGGAAGCCAACTGGTCGTCCTGGAGGCGATGAAGATGCAGCACGTGCTCGTCGCGCCGGACGCGCTGCGGACCGTCCGGATTCTGGTGACGCCCGGGCAGGTCGTCGGCACCGGCGACCCGCTGCTGATCTTCACCCGCACGGACGCGGGGGACGGCGGAGAATCCGCGAGGGCCGCAACCGATCTCGACCGGCCTCGCGCCGACCTCGACGAGGTGACGCGGCGCCACGCGCTCACCCTGGACGAGGGCCGTGCGGCGGCCGTCGCCAAGCGGCACCAGCAGGGCCGCCGCACCGCGCGGGAGAACATCGCCGATCTGGTCGATCCCGGCAGCTTCGTCGAATACGGCGCGTTGGCCATCGCGGCGCAGCGCAGCCGCCGTTCCGAAGAGGACCTGATCGCCAACACCCCGGCCGACGGCCTGGTCGCCGGCCTGGCGACCATCGGCGCGGAGCGGTTCGGGCGGGCCGCCGCCGAGGCCGTCGTGGTGTCCTACGACTACACCGTGCTGGCCGGCACGCAGGGCATGCGCAACCACGCCAAAACCGATCGCGCCTTCGACCTGGCCGCGCGCAAGCGACTGCCCGTGGTGCTGTTCGCCGAGGGCGGCGGGGGCCGTCCGGGCGACACCGACGTCGGCGGCGCTGCCGGGCTGGACGTGCCGACCTTCCGGATGCTGGCCGGGCTGCGCGGCGAGGTGCCGCTGGTGTCGATCGTGTCCGGCCGATGCTTTGCCGGCAACGCCGCCCTGGCCGGGGTCTGCGACGTGATCATCGCCACGCCGGACGCCAACATCGGGATGGGCGGGCCGGCGATGATCGAGGGCGGCGGGCTGGGCGTGTACCCGCCGGAGGCGATCGGGCCGATCGGTGTGCAGCGCCGCAACGGCGTGGTCGGCCTGGTCGCCCGGGACGAGGCGCACGCCGTGGCGCTGGCCAAGCAGTACCTGTCCTACTTTCAGGGCAGCCTGGGTGAGTGGGAAGCGCCCGACCCCCGGCTGGCCCGGCATGTGGTGCCTCAGAACCGGTTACGCGCCTACGACGTGCACCGGGCGATCGAGGCGATCGTCGACGTCGGATCGGTCCTTCAGCTGCGGGCAGACTACGGCGTGGGCATCGTCACCGCGCTGGTGCGCGTCGAAGGGGTGCCGTACGGGCTGATCGCCAACAGCACCCACCACCTGGGCGGCGCGATCGATGCCGAGGCGGCCGACAAGGCGGGCGACTTCCTGGCCCTGTGCGAATCGTTTGGGCTGCCGGTGATTTCGCTGTGCGATACCCCCGGCTTCATGGTGGGTCCTGACGCGGAGACCCAGGCGGCGGTGCGCCGCTTCGGCCGCATGTTCGTACTCGGCGCGCGGCTGACGGTGCCGCTGGGCATGATCATCTTGCGCAAGGCATACGGGCTCGGCGCGATGGCGATGGCCGCCGGCTCCTTCCGAGCGCCCCAGTTCACCATCGCCTGGCCGACCGGCGAGATCGGCGGCATGGGATTGGAAGGCGCTGTGCGCCTTGGCTACAGCAAGGAATTGGCCGCGGCGGAAAATTCAGGCGATCCCGCCGAACGGCAGAGTCTCTTCGATCGCCTCGTGGCCGCCGCCTACGAGCACGGCAAAGCGTTGCGGGCGGCCACCACGTTCGAGCTGGACGACGTGATAGACCCGTCAGCCTCCCGGGCCTGGATCACCAGGCTCTCGGGAGGCTGACCGGGTTTGAGCGATTATCCGTGGCCGGAGCCGCAGCCGACGCCGGGCAGGCAGCCGGTGCCGCCGGGCACTCCGCCGGGGCCGGCGAACTGGCCGCCGGAGCCGCAGCCCACACCCGGGACGCAGCCCTGACCACCGGGTCCGCCGCCGGGACCGTTGAACTGGCCTCCCGAGCCGCAGTTTCCGTTGGCGTCGCAGCCGCCGCCGCCCGGGTCCTGCTTGAACGTGATGTGGGTCGGCGCGGGTCCGGCGACGGAAACGTCAGCGACGGCCGCGGGCGCTGCGGCGATAGCCGCTGCGACAGCCCCGGCGACGACCAGCGGTTTCATGAGTGTCAATTTCGATAGCATGCGCGTGGCATACCACCTCAACACATGTCCAAAACATCGCGAATAAGATTCGGTGGCAAACGACGGAAGGCCAACGACATGACCTCACAAGATCTGACCGGCCGTACCGCAATCATCACCGGCGCGTCACGCGGAATTGGCCTGTCGATCGCTCAACAGCTCGCGGCAGCGGGCGCCAACGTGGTGCTGACCGCGCGCAAGCAGGAGGCGGCCGACGAGGCCGCCGCGCAGGTCGGCGAGCGGGCCGTCGGCGTCGGGGCGCACGCGGTCGACGAGGAGGCCGCCCGGCGCTGCGTGGACATGACCCTCGAGCGCTTCGGCACCCTCGACATCCTGGTCAACAACGCCGGGACCAACCCCGCGTACGGCGCGCTGATCGACCAGGATCATGCCCGTTTCACCAAGATCTTCGACGTCAACCTGTGGGCTCCGCTGCTGTGGACCTCGCTCGCCGTCAAGTCGTGGATGGGTGAGCACGGCGGATCGATCGTCAACACGGCCTCCATCGGCGGCATGCACCAGTCGCCGGCGATGGGCATGTACAACGCCACCAAGGCGGCGCTGATCCACGTCACCAAGCAACTGGCGCTGGAACTTTCGCCGCGCGTGCGGGTCAACGCGATCTGCCCCGGGGTGGTGCGCACCCGGCTGGCCGAGGCGCTGTGGAAGGACCACGAGGATCCGCTGGCGTCGTCGATCGCGCTCGGGCGCATCGGCGAACCGATCGACGTGGCCGCGGCGGTCGCCTTCCTGGTTTCCGACGCGGCGAGCTGGATCACCGGCGAAACCATGGTCATCGACGGCGGTCTGCTGCTGGGCGCCGCGCAGGGATTCCGCTCCGCCCCCGGCGGCGGTCAATGAACGCCTTCGACGCGGCCGAGCTGGACGCGCGGGTGCAGGCACTGCTCGACGAGCATGATCCGAAGGACGGCGACGCGCGGGAATTCCTTGGCGCGCAATACGATGCGGGACTGGCCTGGGTGCACCTGCCGCGGGGCTTCGGCGGGCTGGATCTGCCGCGCACCGCTCAGGAGCGCGTCGACGCCCGGCTGGCCGCCGCCGGGGCGCCGGTGGGCGGCACCCCCAAGAACTACATCGGCATGGGCATGGCCGCGCCGACCATCGCGGAGTTCGGCACCGACGAACAGAAGCGAAAGTTCTTGCGCCCGTTGTTCACCGGTGAGCAGATCTACTGCCAGCTGTTCAGCGAGCCGGGTGCCGGATCCGACCTCGCCGGGGTGTCGACCCGCGCGGTCCGCGACGGCGACGAGTGGATTGTCAACGGGCAGAAGGTGTGGACGTCGCAGGCGCAGCACGCGCACATGGCCATCCTGGTCGCCCGCACCGATCCGGCCGTGCCCAAACACGCCGGCCTGACCTACTTTCTCTGCGACATGACGCAGCCCGGCGTCGAGATCCGGCCGCTGCGCCAGATCACCGGCGAGGCCGAGTTCAATGAGGTCTTCCTCACCGACGTCCGGGTGCCCGACGCGAACCGGCTGGGCCCGGAGGGTGGGGGCTGGCGGGTCGCGACCACCACGCTGAACAACGAACGGGTCGCCATCGGTTCCCGCGCCGGCGCGCCGCGCGAGGGCGGCCACATCGGCAAGGTCGCCGACGCCTGGCGCGCCGAGCCGGCCCTGCGCGACCCCGCCATGCACGATCAGCTGATGCGGTTGTGGGTGGAGGCGGAGGTCTTCCGGCTCGCCGGTGAACGGCTGCGGCAGCAGGCCGCCACCGGTCAGCCGGGGCCCGAGGGGGCCGGCATGAAGGTGGCGTTCGCCAAGCTGGCGCAAGCGATTTCGGGCTTCGAGATCGAGCTGCACGGCGAATCCGGCCTGTATTACGACGACTGGACCATGCGCCGGCCCGAGACGGTCGACCTGGTCGGCCGCGGGCCCGGCTACCGCTACCTGCGGGCGCGCGGCAACTCGATCGAGGGCGGCACGTCGGAAATCCTGCGCAACACCATCTCCGAGCGGATCCTCGGCCTGCCGGGTGAACACCGCGTCGACAAGGACGCCGCGTGGAAGGACCTGCCCCGATGAGCCCCCTTGCCGTGCTGACCAGGGACCTGCTCTATTCGGACACCGAAGAGGCGCTGCGGGCCGGCGTCCGTCAGCTCTTCGCCGAGCGTTGCCCGCCCGAGTCGGTGGCCGGCGTGTATGACGCCCAACCCCAAGACTTCTCGGGCGTGTGGCGGACGCTGGCCACCGAATTGGGCGTGGCCGGCCTGCTCGTTCCCGAGTCGCTCGGCGGGGCCGGCGCAAGCGCCCGCGAGGCTGCGGTGGTCATGGAGGAGATCGGCCGGGCCGTTGCGCCGGTGCCGTTCTTGTCCAGCGCGGTCCTCGCCACGGTGGCACTGCTGCGCGCCGGGGACACGCGGACCGTCTCGGCGCTGGCCCAGGGCGAGCTGACGGCGGCGTTGGTGGTGCCGCTGACCACCGCGCCGGGCGACCCGGTCGCCGGGGTCAGCGGCGGACCCGGCGGACTCAGCGGATCGGTCACCGCCGTGGCCGGCGCCGGCGAGGCCGACGTGCTGGTGGTGCCCGTCACCGGTCCGGACGGGCTCGAGCTGCACACCGTCGACCGCGCCGCGGCGGGCGTGCAGGTGTCGCCGCTGCTCGCGCTGGACATGACCAGACCCCTTGCCGCCGTGACGTTTTCGGGCGCGCCCTCCTCGAAGGTCGGCGCGGGCGACGGGCCGGTGGCCGATGCTGTCCTCACCGGGGCGGCTTTGCTCGCGTCCGAGCAACTCGGAGTCGCCCAATGGTGTTTCGACACCACGCTGGACTACGCCCGGCAGCGCCGGCAGTTCGGCCGCACGATCGGCTCCTACCAGGCGATCAAGCACCGGCTGGCCGACCTGTGGTTCGACGTCGGCGCCGCCGCGGCCGCGGCCCGCTACGCGGCCGACACCTGCGCCCGGGCCGACGACGACGCGGCCGCGGCGGCCGCCATCGCCCAGGCCTACTGCAGCGATATCGCCGTGCACGCCGCCGAGGAATGCATCCAGCTGCACGGCGGCATCGGGATGACCTGGGAGTATCCCGCGCACCTCTACCTCAAGCGGGCCAAGAGCGACCAGCTGGCGTTCGGCACCGGCTACCGCCACCGCGCCCGGCTGGCCGAGTTGGTGAACCTGCCGCCGACCTGACGGCCCCGCGCGACCGTCAGCGCGGGAACGCCGCGGCGAACACCTCCGTCATCGCGTGCCAGTGCCGCTCGGCGGCCGCGGGGTCATACGGCGCGTTGTCCGGGACGGCGAATCCGTGGCCCGCCGAATACCACTCGATGGTGTGCTCGACGCCGGCCGCCGTCAGCGCCTTGTCGAGCTGTTCGGCGTGATCGGCGGTGAACGACGCGTCGTTCTGGGCGCCGCCCACGTACACCGTCGCGCTCATCCGGTCGGCCAGCAGGTGCGGGCTGTCGTCGGTGTCGGTCACCAGGCCGCCCCCGTGGAACGACGCCGCCGCGGCCACCCGGTCGGGCACCCGGCCGGCGACGATCAGCGACGTCCGCCCGCCCATGCAATAGCCGCACACGCCGAAGCGCTCGCCGGACACCTCGGGGCGCGCCGCCAGGTAGTCGAAGAACGCGGTGGCGTCGGCGGCCATCCGGTCCGGGGTGACGCTGCCGATCATCGAAAACAGGCGCCCCCGTTCTGACTGGTCGTTGAAGACGGTCGCCATGTCGAACGGCGCCCAGTCGGCGGTGCGGTAGTAGACGTCCGGGAGCAGCACGGCATAGCCGAATCCGGCCAGCTTGGCGGCCATCTCCTCGAACGTGCCCCGCACGCCGCCGGCGTCGGGATACATGACCACACCGGGCCACGGGACTTGGGATTCCGGACCGTCGGGCGTGAACAGGTGCACCGGGCAGGTGCCATCGGGGGTGGTGACGACGTCGGTGATATTCGGCATGGCACCCGTTCTACTCCGCTTGCCTAGACGCCCAAACATCGGCGTCGACCCGCCGCGCCCGGCTTCGCCGCGCTTGCGATCGCCGCTAAGCTGACCGCGTGCCAATCCCGACGCCCTACGAGGACCTGCTCCGACTGGTGCTCGACGAGGGAACGGCCAAATCCGACCGCACCGGCACCGGGACCCGAAGCCTGTTCGGCCGGCAGCTGCGCTATGACCTGTCGGCCGGTTTCCCGCTGCTCACCACCAAAAAGGTGCACCTCAAGTCGGTGGTGTATGAGTTGCTGTGGTTCCTGCGCGGCGATTCCAACGTCGCCTGGCTGCACGAGCACGGGGTCACCATCTGGGACGAATGGGCAAGTGACACAGGCGATCTCGGGCCGATCTACGGCGTACAGTGGCGGTCCTGGCCGACGCCGACGGGTGAGCACGTCGACCAGATCAGCGCCGCCCTGGATTTGCTGCGCACCGACCCCAACTCGCGGCGCATCATCGTGTCCGCCTGGAACGTCGGCGAGATCCCCCAGATGGCGCTGCCGCCGTGTCACGCCTTCTTCCAGTTCTACGTGGCCGACGGCCGGCTGAGCTGCCAGCTTTACCAGCGCAGCGCCGACCTGTTCCTCGGCGTGCCGTTCAATATCGCCAGCTACGCGCTGCTGACGCACATGATGGCCGCCCAGTCCGGCCTGTCGGTCGGCGAGTTCGTGTGGACGGGCGGGGACTGCCACATCTACGACAACCACGTCGAGCAGGTGCGGCTGCAACTGAGCCGCGAGCCGCGGCCCTACCCGGAACTCGTTCTGGGCGAACGTGATTCTATCTTCGACTACACCTACGACGACGTCGTCGTGCGCAACTACGATCCGCACCCGGCCATCAAAGCCCCCGTCGCGGTATGACACGCTCTGCCGCCCGCGCCCGCGACGATGCAGAGCGAAGCGATGAGGAGCGGCGCTCTACCACAGTGGGCCTGGTGTGGGCCCAGTCGACCTCCGGCGTCATCGGGCGCGGTGGCGGCATCCCCTGGAACGTGCCGGAAGACCTCGCCCGGTTCAAAGAGGTGACGATCGGGCACACCGTGGTGATGGGCCGGCGGACCTGGGACTCGTTGCCGGCCAAGGTGCGGCCGCTGCCCGGCCGGCGCAACGTCGTGCTGTCCCGCGAGGACGGCTTCGCCGCCGACGGGGCGCAGGTGGTCGGCTCGCTGGACGCAGCCTTCGCCCGGGCCGAAGGGGAGCCCGCGGTCTGGGTGATCGGCGGCGGGCAGGTGTATCTGGCCGCGTTGCCGTACGCCACCCGGTGCGAGGTCACCGAGATCGAGCTCGACCTGCGCCGCGACGACGACGACGCGCTGGCGCCCGCCCTGGACGACACCTGGGTGGGCGAGACGGGGGAGTGGCAGGCCAGCCGGTCCGGGCTGCGGTACCGCTTCCACAGCTACCGTCGCTGAGCCTGCGCAGCCGCTCGCGCCCGGCCCCGACCTGACATACTCGGACTCGGGGTCGGTCGCAGGGTCTACCAGGAGTTTGGTCAGAAGGGGGAATTGGCAGTGATAACCGAACCCGTGAAGACGTTCTCGCGAAAGTTCATGGGCTACGACGCGTCCGCCGTCGATGCCCACATCGAAATGTTGACCACCAAGCAGCAGCTGCTGCTTGACGACGTCGAAAGCCTGCGGGCCCGGCTGCAGGAATCCGGCGAGCAAACCGCCGCGCTGCGCAAGGAGGTCGCCGCCCTCACCGACACGTCACCCTCGCCGCACGCAATGCAGAAGCGGATGGCGAAAATGCTGCAGCGCGCGGTCGACGAGGTCGCCGAGATGCAGGCCGAGGCGCGCGCCGAGGCGGACGCGCTGATCGCGGCGGCCGAGGCCGAGGCCGAAGCCGCCGAACGCAAGCGCGACGAGGTGCTCGCCGACATGGCCGCCCAGCAAAAGGCGCTGGAAGCCGAGTACGAACAGACCAAGGAAAAGCTCGACGCCGAACTGGCCGAGATGCGCGCCGAAACCCAGGCGGCGATCGACGAAGCGCGGCGAAACGCCGAGCTGGAGTGCGAGCGGCTCCTCGGTGACGCCAAGCAGGGGGCCGATCACTACCGTGACAAGGCACGGCGCGCGGTCGATGAGGCGACCGCGCAGCGGATCGAGATCCTCGAGCAGCTGATGGGCGTCTACCGCGACCTCGACGGCGTTCCGGCCGCACTCGAGGCGGCCTACCAAGAACAGAAGAACCCGTCCGAGGACGGCGCCCTGGCTCCGGTGGACGGCAAGGTCCGCGCGAGCTGAGCTCGCGCCAGCCCGCGCCGACGGGCCCCGACGGCGGGGTATTCTCGGCGCCGTGTCGACCCGCAGGCTCTCCGCCGCTCAAGCCCGGCGGATAGCCGTTGCGGCCCAAGGATTTACCGAGCCCCGGCCCGGCGGCGAGATCACCCGGGCGCACCTGAAACGGCTGATCTCCCGAATCCAAGTGCTGCAACTGGATTCGGTCTCGGTGGCGGTGCGCGCCCATTACGCCCCGGTGTTCAGCCGGCTCGGCCCCTACGACCGTGACGTGCTCGACCGCGCGGCCTGGGGCCCGCGTTCGTCGCGGCTGCTGGCCGAGTACTGGGCGCACGAGGCCGCGCTGATGGCCGTCGAGGACTGGCCGCTGCTGCGCTGGCGGATGCGCCAGTACCGCCACGGCCGGTGGGGGACCCACATCGTCAAGGCCAATCCGCGGCTGGCCGAGAAGGTGGTCGCCGCCGTCGCCGAGCTCGGGCCCAGCACGGCCGGCCAGATCGAGGCGCATCTGGCCGCCGGGCCGCGCGGGCCACGCGGAAGCTGGTGGGGCAGCCGCAGCGACACCAAATGGGTGGCCGAGGCGCTGTTTTCGGCCGGGGTGCTCACCACGGCCACCCGGGTGGGCTTCGCCCGCCATTACGACCTGGTGGAACGGGTGCTGCCGGCCGCGGTGCTGGCCCGCGAGGTCGACGACGACGAGGCGCTCCGCGAACTGACGCTGCGGGCGGCCACCGCGCTGGGGGTGGGCACCGAGGCCGACATCCGCGACTATTTCCGGCTGTCCGCCGCGCAGGTCAAGCCCGCGATCGCCCAGTTACTGGCCGCCGGTGACATCGAGCGGGTCGACGTTGACGGCTGGTCCGCCCCCGCCTACCTGCGTGCGGGCCGGACGGTGCCGCGCGCCGACCGCGGCACCGCGCTGCTGTGCCCGTTCGACCCGCTGATCTTCTTTCGGCCCCGGGTCGAGCGGCTCTTCGAATTCCATTACCGCATAGAGATTTACACGCCGGCGGCCAAACGGCAGTACGGCTATTACGTGTGGCCGCTGCTGATGGACGGGCGGTTGGTGGCGCGGGTCGACCTCAAGGCCGACCGGCCCGCCGACAGACTGCGTGTCGTCGGCGCATTCGCCGAGCCCGACACCCCCAAAGCCCGCGTGGCCGCCGCGCTGGCCGGCGAGCTTCGGTCCATGGCGTCCTGGCTGGGCCTGGGCGGGTTCAGCGTCTCCGGGCGGGGAGACCTGGCCGCCGACCTGCGGGCGATCAGCTGATGTCCGGCCTGCGACACCGATCCGCCCGGCACGCCTTAAGGTGAGCGCCGTGGCCGAGATCGCGCCGCTGCGCGTGCAACTGATCGCCAAGACCGAGTTCTTGGCGCCCCCGGACGTCCCGTGGAGCACCGACGCCGACGGCGGCCCCGCGCTGGTCGAGTTCGCCGGCCGGGCCTGCTACCAGAGCTGGTCGAAACCCAACCCCAAGACCGCGACCAATGCGGGCTACATCAAGCACATCATCGACGTCGGACATTTTTCGGTGCTCGAGCACGCGAGCGTGTCGTTCTACATCACCGGCCTGTCGCGCTCGTGCACCCACGAGCTGATCCGGCACCGGCACTTCTCCTACTCGCAGCTGTCGCAGCGCTACGTCCCCGAGACGGACTCGCACGTCGTCGTGCCGCCCGGCATGGAAGACGACCCCGAACTGCGGCAGATCCTGGCCGCGGCCGCCGACGCCAGCCGCGCCACCTACACCGAGTTGCTGGCCAAGCTGGAGGCGAAGTTCGCCGACCAGCCCAACGCCGTCTTGCGGCGCAAGCAGGCGCGTCAGGCCGCCCGCGCGGTGCTGCCCAACGCCACCGAAACCCGCATCGTCGTCACCGGCAACTACCGGGCGTGGCGCCACTTCATCGCCATGCGCGCCAGCGAGCACGCCGACGTGGAGATCCGGCGGCTTGCCATCGAATGCCTGCGTCAACTGGCGGGCGCGGCGCCGGCGGTGTTCGCCGACTTCGAGATCTCCGCCCTGGCCGACGGGACCGAGGTCGCGACCAGCCCGTTGGCGACCGAAGCCTGACCGACCATCGGGGACGCTTCAAAGACGCCGTCGTCGCTGCTAGGCGGGCGCTTATCGGCCACCCGCCCGGGTGTGACTCCTGCGACGGCTGAGCCGGCGTGCGTCGCGGCAACGCGCGCTCGTGCGGGTGCGAAATTGCTTGCCGGCGCCAGGTAACCTGAACACCGTGAGCACGGCCGGATTCGACGCCCCAGCGCGGTTGGGAACCGTGCTGACCGCGATGGTCACACCGTTTCGCCCGGACGGCTCCCTTGACACCGCCACCGCCGCCCACCTGGCCAACCACCTGATCGACGCGGGGTGTGACGGGCTGGTGGTCTCCGGCACCACCGGCGAATCGCCGACCACCACCGACGACGAGAAGCGGGAGCTGCTGCGCGTCGTGCTGGAGGCGGTGGGCGACCGCGCCCGCGTCATCGCCGGCGCGGGCACCTACGACACCGCGCACAGCGTCCGGCTGGCCAAGGCCTGCGCGGCCGAAGGCGCGCACGGGCTGCTGGTGGTCACGCCGTACTACTCGAAACCGCCCCAGAGCGGGCTGATCGCGCATTTCACCACCGTCGCCGACGCGACCGAATTGCCGGTGGTGCTCTACGACATCCCGCCCCGGTCGGTGATCCCGATCCAGCCCGAGACCATCCGCGCACTCTCGGCTCACCCGAACATCGTCGGGATCAAGGACGCCAAGGCCGACCTGCACAGCGGCGGCCAGATCATCGCCGAGACCGGCCTGGCCTACTACTCCGGCGACGACGCGCTGAACCTGCCGTGGCTGGCCATGGGCGCCACCGGCTTCATCAGCGTGATCTCCCACGTGGCGGCCAATCAACTTCGGGAAATGTTGTCCGCCTTCAACTCCGGGGATATCGCCACCGCCCGCAAGATCAACTCCACCGTCGCCCCGCTGTGCGACGCGATGGCGCGCCTGGGCGGCGTGACCTTGTCCAAGGCCGGCCTGCGCCTGCAGGGCATCGACGTCGGCGATCCCCGGCTGCCCCAAATGCCCGCTACGCCAGAGCAAGTCGACGCCTTGGCCGCCGATATGCGCGCGGCGTCGGTGCTCAGGTGACCCAAGGAGCGTCCGAGAAGTGGATGTAGACCTCGCCCCGCCAGGCCCATTGGCCACTGGAGGGTTGCGGGTCACCGCGCTGGGCGGCATCAGCGAAATCGGCCGCAACATGACGGTTTTCGAACACCTGGGCCGGCTGTTGATCATCGACTGCGGGGTGATGTTCCCCACCCACGACGAGCCCGGGGTCGACCTGATCCTCCCGGATCTGCGCCATATCGAGGACCGGCTCGACGACATCGAAGCGCTGGTGCTCACCCACGCCCACGAGGACCACATCGGCGGCATTCCGTTCCTGCTCAAGCTGCGACCCGACATCCCGGTCGTCGGTTCGAGATTCACCCTCGCGCTGGTCGCCGCGAAGTGCCGCGAGCACCGCCTCAAGCCGGTGTTCGTCGAGGTGGCCGAGGGCCAGAAGAGCACCCACGGCGTGTTCGATTGCCAATACTTCGCCGTCAACCACTCCATCCCCGACGCGCTGGCGATCGCCGTGCACACCGGCGCGGGAACGGTTCTGCACACCGGCGACATCAAGCTCGACCAGCTTCCCCTGGACGGCCGGCCGACCGACCTGCCCGGCATGTCCCGCCTCGGTGACGCCGGGGTGGACCTGTTCCTGTGCGATTCGACCAACGCCGAGCACCCCGGCGTCGGGCCGTCGGAAAGCGAGGTCGGGCCGACGCTGCACCGCCTGATCCGCGGCGCCGAGGGCCGCGTCATCGTCGCGTGCTTCGCCTCCAACGTGGACCGGGTCCAGCAAATCATCGACGCCGCAGTGGCATTGGGCCGGCGGGTGTCGTTCGTCGGCCGCTCCATGGTGCGCAACATGGGCATCGCCCGAGAGCTCGGCTTCCTGCGGGTGGCCGATTCCGACGTGATCGACATCGGCGCCGCCGAGATGATGCCGCCCGAGCGGGTCGTGCTGATCACCACCGGCACCCAGGGCGAGCCGATGTCGGCGCTCTCGCGGATGTCGCGCGGCGAGCACCGCAGCATCACGCTGACCGCGGGTGACCTCGTGGTGCTGGCGTCGTCGCTGATCCCGGGCAACGAGGAGGCCGTCTACGGCGTCATCGACGAACTCGCCAAGATCGGGGCACGCGTCGTCACCAACGCCCAAGCGCGCGTTCACGTTTCGGGCCACGCCTACGCCGGCGAACTGTTGTTCCTGTACAACGGGATCCGGCCCCGCCACGTCATGCCCGTGCACGGGACGTGGCGGATGCTGCGCGCCAACTCCAAGCTGGCGGCCCGCACCGGCGTGCCGGAGGAGTCGATCCTGCTCGCCGAGAACGGGGTCAGCGTCGACCTGGTCGCGGGCAAGGCCGCGATCGCCGGGGCGGTGCCCGTCGGCAAGATGTTCGTCGACGGCCTGATCAACGGCGACGTCGGCGACATCACGCTGGGCGAAAGGCTGATCCTCTCATCGGGTTTCGTCGCGGTGACCGTCGTGGTCGCCCGCGGCACCGGACGTCCGGTGGTCCCACCGCAGCTGCATTCGCGCGGCTTCTCCGAGGACCCCAAGGCGCTCGAGCCGGCCGTGCGCAGGGTCGAGGCGGAGCTGGAAGCGCTTGCGGCCGAGAACATCACCGACCCGAGCCGCATCGCCCAGGGCGTCCGGCGCACCATCGGCAAGTGGGTGGGCGAAACCTATCGCCGCCAGCCGATGATCGTGCCGACCGTCATCGAGGTCTGACCAGTTAGGTCTTCTCCGCGTAGGCCGACCACTCCAGTTGCGACGCCTTGAGTTTGCGACCCGTCGGTGCGACGTAGCGCTCGGCGAGCTCGTCGGGGCCGGCCTGCTCCACCAGCCGCCACCCGTACTCGCCGACGAACGCGGCGGCGTCGTCGGGTTGCAGGCCGAAATGCCACAGCTGCCGGCGCTGGCGGACGTTGCGGTACAGCGTGCGGGTGCCATACCGATTCGTGCCGTCGATGAAATCCCTACGGACGTAGGTGAACACCAAACGGCTGCCGGGTGCGGCCGCACGCAGCCCCTCCAGCGTGCGGCGAACGGTGGCCTCGGTCAGGTATTGGGTCACGCCCTCGCAGATGAAGAAGACCCGGTAGTCGGTGCGATAACCGTGCTCGGCCAGCGCGGTGAGCAGGTCGTCGTGCTCGAGGTTCAGCGCCACCAGCCGAACCGACAGCGGCGGCTCACCCAGCACCCGGCGGACCGTCTTGAACTTGCGGGCGATGTTGACCGGCAGGTCGACCTCGAACACCGGGATGCGGACCCGACGCGTCAGCAGATAGGCGCGGGTGTCCAGCCCCGCCCCCAGGATGACTACGGCGTCGATGTCGTCGAGCGACTCGGTGAGCTTGTCGGCGATAAAACGCTTGCGGCAGGCCAGGTTCGCCCACAATCCGGGGCCGGTGAACTCCGAGCCGCGGATCATCAGGCGACGAACCGGCGCGAACCGCGTCGCGCCGACCAGCCACCGCAGCGGGGTGGGCAAGAACAGCTCGGCGAAATCGTCGTCCACCAGGCGGCGCCCGGGCGGCTCGTTCTGCTCGACGGCGGCCAACACCATGGGGCCGAACGCCGTCTGCGCTACCGGATTTCGAGCCATGGCCGCTACTTGTTCAGGAAGCCCGCGTCGACCGGCAACGTGACCCCCGTGATGTAGCGGGCCTGATCCGACACCAGCCAGGCCACCGCGTTGGCGACGTCCTCGACGTCCAGCACCTCCACCGGCATGGCGTTGCCCATGGCGCCGGGTGTGTCGGTCGCGGCGGCCATCTTGGCCAGCCACTCGCGAGTGAACTCGTTGTTGATCATCGGCGTCTCGACACCGGACGGATGAATGGAGTTGACCCGGATCATCTGCCCGGCAAGCAGATTCGCGTAAACCCGCATCAACCCGACGACCCCGTGCTTGGCGGCGGCGTAGCCCACCGAACCGGCGTCCGGGCTGCCGACGCCGGCCAGCCCGGCGCTCGAGCTGATCAGCACGATCGATCCGCCGGTGCCCTGCTTGACCATCGTGGGTATCGCGGCCTTGATCGTGTGGTACACGCCGGTGAGGTTGACGTCGATGACGTCGTGCCAGCCGTCGTCACCGGACTGCATGGGAGCGATCCCCGCGTTGGCCACCACGATGTCAAGGCGGCCGAACACGTCGAGCCCCGCTTGCAGTGCCGCCGACAGGGATTCGCGGTCGCGGACGTCGCCACGGGAGGCCACGATGCGCGCGCCGGTGTCCTCCACGAGCTTCACGGTGGCCGCCAGGTCCTCCGGCGTGGCCAGCGAGTAGGGGACGCTGGCGATCTGGTCGCACAGATCGACGGCGATGATGTCGGCGCCGTCGGCAGCCAGTCGCACGGCGTGTGCGCGCCCCTGGCCGCGCGCCGCGCCGGTGATGAACGCGACCTTGCCTTTGAGCGGGCCTTCCGACGAGGGGGCCATCAGGGGCGCAACTGTCCTTTGGCCGGGTCGCCCGCCGAGATCGTCTGCAACATCTTGATGTCGGGGGCGCCGTCGAGGTGTTCGCCGGCCGCGCTGAACATCTTGCCGATCGCCGGGGCGGTGCTGTGCGCCTTGAGCGCCTCCTCGTCGGCCCACTGCTCGATGAAGACGAAGGTCTCGCCCGAGTGATGCAGCGAGTACAGCTGACAGCCCGGCTCGTCGTGCACCTCTTCGACCGCGCGGGTGAGGATGTCGCGAACGGTGTCGACCGATTCCGGTTTGACGGTCATGGTGGCGACGACGACAACGGGCATTGATGGCCTCCTGGGCGCTCCGGGACGGGTGACGAGCACGACTTCGCTCACCGAAATGTCACCCTACTCACGCGGCCGGGGAGCCGACCCGCCACATGCCGCACAAGCCGGGCGGTTACCAGTGTGGCGGGTGGTGTAGATGATGCCGTTGCGACTACCCTTGCCGTCATGCCCAGTAAGACCGCCGCCCGCTCCGCAAGCCGAACGAGCAGGTCAAAGGCCCCTTCGCGCGCGGGCGGATCCCGCGGCGCGCGACCAGCGGCGCCCCGCAGGAAGCCCAGCAAGCCCGCCCGCCGCCGGAATCGCTCACCACTGGTCGGAATCGGGCTGACCTGTGGCCGCGCCCTGCGCGCCACCTGGTTGATGGCCGCGCGGGGGACCGGCGGCGCGGCCCGGTCAATCGGGCGGGCCCGCGACATCGACCCCGGCCACCGCCGCGACGGCATCGCGCTGCTGTTGCTGGGCTTTTCCGTGGTGGTCGCCGCGAGCTCGTGGTTCCACGCCGCCGGGCCGGTCGGGGCGTGGATCGACACCCTGGTGCGGACCTTCATCGGCGCCGGCGTGCTGGCACTGCCCGTCGTCACCGCCGCGGTGGGGGTGACCCTGATGCGGACGGAGCCCGACCCCGAGGTGCGGCCCCGGCTGATCCTGGGCGCCAGCCTGATCACCCTGTCTTTGCTCGGCCTGCGTCACCTGTGGTCGGGCTCGCCGGGCGACCCGGAGGCGCGCCGGCGCGCGGCGGGATTCATCGGCTTCGCCATCGGCGGGCCGCTCGCGGACGGGCTCACCCCGTGGATCGCGGCGCCGCTGCTGTTCATCGGCTTCATGTTCGGGCTGTTGCTGTTGACGGGCACCACGATCCGCGAGGTGCCCGTGGTGATGCGCAACCTGTTCCACACGCGGTTCGTCGACGAGGACTACGACGACGAGCCCTACGACTACGCCGACGAGTTCGACGACGCCGAACCCGACGATTACTCCGACGACGCCTCGAGCGAGCCGGCGCCGTGGTCACCGGACGACGACGCCCAGGCCGCGCTGCAGGACGACATCCCCACCGTTCCCGAACCCGCCTTGCAACCCGGCTCAGAGCCCGGCGCGGCGCGGGGCCGCAAGCGCGGACGGTCGGCGGACAAGCAGGACACCATCGAGCTGGACCGGGTCGTCGAGGGCCCCTACGTGCTGCCGTCGCTGAGCCTGCTGGTGGCCGGGGACCCGCCCAAGAAGCGCAGCGCCGCCAACACCGTCATGGCCGACGCCATCACCGAGGTGCTGACCCAGTTCAAGGTCGACGCGGCGGTCACCGGCTGCACCCGCGGACCGACCGTCACCCGCTACGAGGTCGAGCTGGGCCCGGGCGTGAAGGTCGAGAAGATCACCGCCCTGCAGAAGAACATCGCGTATGCGGTGGCCACCGAAAGCGTGCGCATGCTGGCGCCCATCCCCGGCAAGTCCGCCGTCGGCATCGAGGTGCCCAACACCGACCGCGAAATGGTGCGGCTGGCCGACGTGCTCACCGCGCCGTCGACGCGGCGCGACCATCACCCGCTGGTGATCGGGCTGGGCAAGGACATCGAGGGCGACTTCATCTCGGCGAACCTGGCCAAGATGCCGCACCTGCTGGTCGCCGGCTCCACCGGATCCGGTAAGTCCAGCTTCGTCAACTCGATGCTGATCTCGCTGCTGGCCCGGGCCACCCCGGAAGAGGTCAGGATGATCCTGATCGACCCGAAGATGGTGGAACTCACGCCGTACGAGGGCATTCCGCACCTGATCACCCCGATCATCACCCAGCCCAAGAAGGCGGCGGCGGCGCTGGCATGGCTGGTCGAGGAGATGGAGCAGCGCTACCAGGACATGCAGGCGTCGCGGGTGCGCCACATCGACGACTTCAACGAGAAGGTCCGCTCCGGCGCCATCACCGCGCCGCTGGGCAGCCAGCGCGAATACCGGCCCTACCCGTACGTGGTCGCGATCGTCGACGAGCTGGCCGACCTGATGATGACCGCGCCCCGCGACGTCGAGGACGCCATCGTGCGGATCACCCAAAAGGCCCGCGCCGCAGGCATTCACCTGGTGCTGGCCACCCAGCGCCCGTCGGTGGACGTGGTCACCGGGCTGATCAAGACCAACGTGCCGTCGCGGCTGGCGTTCGCCACGTCGTCGCTCACCGATTCCCGGGTGATCCTGGACCAGGCCGGCGCGGAGAAGCTGATCGGCATGGGCGACGGCCTGTTCCTGCCGATGGGCGCGGGCAAGCCGATCCGGCTGCAGGGCGCCTTCATCACCGACGAGGAGATCCAGGCCGTCGTCACCGCCTGCAAGGACCAGGCCGAACCCGAGTACACCGAGGGCGTCACCACCGCCAAGCCCACCGGGGAACGCACCGACGTCGACCCCGACATCGGCGACGACATGGACGTCTTCCTGCAGGCCGTCGAGCTGGTGGTGTCCAGCCAGTTCGGCTCCACCTCGATGCTGCAGCGCAAGCTGCGCGTCGGCTTCGCCAAGGCCGGCCGGCTGATGGACCTGATGGAGACCCGCGGCATCGTCGGGCCGTCGGAGGGGTCCAAGGCGCGCGAGGTGCTGATCAAGCCCGACGAGCTGGCCGGGACGCTGGCGTTGATCCGGGGCGGCGCCGACGCCGACGGCGGCGACCCCGACCCCGACTAGCGCGAGCGTGGAAGTCCGGCCGGTTAGAGCACCAACAGCATCCGGGAGTTGCCGAGGATGTTGGGCTTGACGTAGCTCAGGTCCAGGAACTCGGCCACACCGATGTCGTAGGAGCGGCACATCTCCTCGAACACCTCGGCGGTGACGGGCGTGCCCTCGATCTCGGTGAACCCGTGCCGCGCGAAGAACTCGGTCTCGAACGTCAGCACGAACAGCCGCTTGAGCGCCAACTCGCGGGCGACCTCGAGCAGCCGGTCGACGATCGCGTGGCCGATGCCGTGGCCGGTCATCGCCGGGTTCACCGCGACGGTCCGCACCTCGCCGAGGTCGGCCCACAGCACGTGCAGCGCGCCGCAACCGACGACGCGGCCCTCGTGCTCGGCCACCCAGAACTCCTGAACGGCCTCGTAGAGCGTCACGAGGTTCTTTTCAAGCAGGATCTTGCCCGAGTAGGTGTCGACCAGTTGCTTGATGGCGGGAACGTCGGATGTTCGCGCTCGCCGCACCAGCGGCCGGTAGCCCTGTGGACTTGTGCTCACGGCTAACAGTATCGGCATCGGGAACGGCGACGCTGGTCAACGGTTATTCTGTTGCCGTGTCGGGGCAGCCGCAGACCGGTCCGGTGGTAGGCCGCGCGAACATCGCCAACCTCGCCAACACGCTGACGCTGCTGCGGCTGGTGCTGGTCCCGGTCTTTCTGCTCGCCCTGTTCGCCGGTGACGGCCAGGAGCCCGGCTTCCGGGTGGTGGCGTTCCTGATCTTCGCGGTGGCGTGCATCACCGATCGCCTGGACGGCCTGCTGGCCCGCAACTACGGCATGGCAACCGAATTCGGCGCGTTCGTCGACCCGATCGCGGACAAGACCCTGGTGGGATCGGCGCTGATCGGCCTGTCGATGCTCGGGGAGCTGCCGTGGTGGGTCACCGTGGTGATCCTGGTTCGCGAATTCGGGGTCACCGTGCTGCGGCTGGCCGTGATCCGCCGCGGCGTCATCCCGGCCAGCTGGGGCGGCAAGCTCAAGACCGTCGTTCAGGTGTTGGCTATCGGATTGTTCGTCCTGCCGCTGGGGGGACCGTTCCGGGTGGCCGCCGCGGTGGTGATGGGCGCGGCGATCGTGCTGACGGTGATCACCGGGATCGACTACGTGGTCTCGACCGTTCGGGAACTGCGCCGCACGAACGGCTGATTCTTTGGCCGCCGAGCGGGAACCAGACCGCCGCTGACGGCGTTCACCTAATGAGCACCTGCCGGAGGCAAGCTGACGACGTGCCGCGCAGGGCCGACTGGACGAAGGAGGGCGGGATGCCGCCATTGGTGCGCGAGGTGATCGGCGACGTGCTGCGCGAGGCCCGCACGGCACAGGGCCGCACGCTGCGTGAGGTGTCCGATTCGGCGCGAGTGAGCCTCGGGTATCTGTCCGAGGTCGAGCGCGGCCGCAAGGAGCCGTCCAGCGAGCTGCTCAATGCGATCTGCGACGCGCTGGACGTCCCGTTGTCGTCGGTTCTCACCGACGCCGGTGAGCGGATGGCCGGCCAGGAACGGGCCCACGAGCGGGCCCCCGCCGGCGTGCCCGCCGACGCGGCCGCGGGCAGCAGCATCGACGTCAGCACCAAGGTCGTCATTCCGCCGGTGGCGTCGCTCGCGCTGGCCTGAGTGCCGGTCGGCCGATGCCGCGCAAAGGGTGGGGCGATCGGCGCCGACCCACTAAATTGAGCGTCAGGCGCGCGGCCCGTCAGGGTCGATCCGGAACCATCCGGCCCCTCAGGAAGCGAAGGTGGAGCTAACTCATGGCCAATCCGTTCGTCAAGGCGTGGAAGTACCTCACGGCGCTGTTCAACGCGAAGATCGACGAGCACGCAGACCCCAAGGTGCAGATCCAGCAGGCCATCGAGGAGGCGCAACGCACGCACCAGGCGCTGACCCAGCAGGCCGCGCAGGTCATCGGCAACCAGCGGCAACTCGAGATGCGGCTCAACCGTCAGCTGGCGGACGTGGAAAAACTTCAGGTCAACGTGCGTCAGGCCCTGACGCTGGCCGACCAGGCCACCGCCGCCGGGGACGCCGCCAAGGCCACCGAATACAACAACGCCGCGGAGGCGTTCGCCGCCCAGCTGGTCACCGCCGAGCAAAGCGTCGAAGACCTCAAAACGCTGCACGATCAGGCGCTTAACGCGGCCGGACAGGCCAAGAAGGCGGTCGAACAGAACGCCATGGTGCTGCAGCAGAAGATCGCCGAGCGCACCAAGCTGCTCAGCCAGCTCGAGCAGGCCAAGATGCAGGAACAGGTCAGCGCCTCGCTGCAGTCGATGAGCGACCTGGCCGCCCCGGGCAACGTCCCCAGCCTCGACGAGGTGCGCGACAAGATCGAGCGCCGCTACGCCAACGCGATCGGGGCCGCCGAGCTGGCGCAGGGCTCGGTGCAGGGCCGGATGCTCGAGGTCGAGCAGGCCGGCGTGCAGATGGCCGGCCATTCCCGCCTCGAGCAGATCCGTGCCTCCATGCGCGGCGAGGCGCTGCCGACCGGGGGGACGCCCGCGGCGGGGACCACGCCCGCCACTCCGGCGCCGGCGGAGAGCGCCGGCGGTGCGGTCAGCGAGAAGCCACTTGGCCAGTAATCCGGTCTCATGGCGGTGAACGCGCCGCGGCCCCGCCTGTGGCGCGCGCTGCTGCACCGCGGATTGGCCACCGCCGCCGACGTTTCCGACCTGGTGGCCCGCAAGATCAGCGCGGCCGCGGATCCGCGCGCACGCCAGCTGCGCCGTCGCCGCCGCGCGCTGCGGTGGGGCCTGATCTTCGCCGCCGGGTGCGCGTTCTGGGCGGTGGTGACCATCTTGCTCGCGGCCTGGGGATGGTTCGCGTTGCTGCTGGAGATCACCGGCGGGGTCGCGGTCGTCATGGCCATTCCGGCCACCTTGCTGCTGCTGCGCTACCGCTGGCTGCGGTCCGAGCCGCTGCCGGTACCGCGGACCACGACCGCGCGCCGGCTGCCGCCGCCGGGTTCGGCGGCGCGCCCCGCCATGTACGCGCTGGGGGCCTCTGAGCGCGGATTCTTCTCGCTGGTGGCCGTGCTGGAGCGGGGCGCGATGTTGCCGACGGCCGAGATCCGCGACCTGACCGCGGCCGCCACCAAGACCTCGGCGGCCATGGCGTCCACGGCCGCGCAGGTGGTGTCGATGGAGCGGGCGGCGCAGGCCAGCGAACAGTCGCGGTCGTATCTGGTGCCCACCATCAACGCGTTCACCGCGCAACTGAGCGCCGGCGTTCGCCAATACAACGAAATGGTCACCGCCGCAGCGCAATTGGTGTCCTCTGCCAACGGTGACGGGCTCACCGAGTCGCAGCGCTACCGCGCGGAGCTGGCCGGGGCGACCGACCGCCTGCTCGGTTGGGCGCAGGCGTTCGATGAACTCGGCGGACTGCGCGGCGCCGGCTAATCTTCCGGGCGCGGGCCGTAGCGCTCGATGTACGACTGGTGCATGCGGGCGTCGCGCTTGCGGGCCAGCTCGTCGACCAACTCGGGATCCAGATCGTGCACGGCCAGCATGTGGCGCCGCCACACCTTGTTCAGCGCGTGCGAAAAGTACACGAACGGAATGAGAATCGGCAGCGTCATGCTCAGATGCACGTCGAGCGTCGTCGGGATCAACCAGAACGGCGCCAGCACCACCACCGCCGGCACCGCCACGCGGCGCATCATCCGCGCGCTCGCGCCCTTGCCGGCCAGGTCGTTGCGCACCCAGTCGCGCATCGAGTCCGGTAGCCGGCCACCGCAGCAATAGCGGACGAACTGCCAGAAATTCGGCCGCGTGCGGGCGGCGTCCCGGTTTATCATCGTGCCCCCGCTCAGAACGCCGCTTTCAGCGACGGCACCACCAGCGCCGCCAGGCCGCGCGCGGTGGCCTTGAGCATGTCGAAGAAGTCAAAGTAGTCCCGCCACAGCGTGATTCGCCCGTTGTGCACCTCGAACACGCCGCACACCCAGAACTGCAGCCGCAGGGGGCCGAAGATCAGCGCGTCGGTGCGTTCGGTGAGCACCGCGCCGCCGTCGGCCGCGATGCGGTGGATCTTCACCTCGAAGGCCGCGCGGCCCTCCATCTGGCGAAACAGCTTCATGGCCCTGGCGCGGCCATGGATGGTGGGCAGGCCGACGTTTTCGTAGACGAGGTCGTCGGCCAAAGCGGCATCGGCGGCCTCGTAATCGGCGTCCTGCAGCGCGTTCAGGAATCCCTCGACCGTGCGGGTGTTCGCCACGGTTGTCCCAGTCAGCTCGGTCATCTTGCCAGCGTAGGCGAGCGTGGCGGCCGGGCGCTGTGGCAGGGTGAACCCGATGCGTGTCGCCGTGGTCGCCGGGCCCGATCCCGGGCATTCGTTCCCGGCGATCGCGCTGTGCCGGCGCTTCGCCGAGGCGGGCGACGAGCCCACGCTGTTCACCGGCGCCGAATGGATCGACACCGCCCGCGGCGCCGGCATCGACGCCGTCGCGCTGGACGGGCTGGTGGCCACCGACGACGACGTCGACGCCGGGGCCCGGATCCACCGGCGCGCCGCGCGGATGGCTGTGCTCAATGTGCCCGCGCTGCGCGACCTGGCGCCCGACCTGGTGGTCTCCGACGTCATCACCGCGGGCGGCGGGATGGCCGCCGAGCTGTTGGGGATCCCGTGGATCGAGCTCAATCCGCATCCGCTGTACCTGCCGTCGAAGGGCCTGCCCCCGATCGGCAGCGGGCTGGCGCCGGGGACCGGCATCCGGGGCCGGTTGCGCGACGCCGCGATGCGCGCGCTCACCGCGCGCTCCTGGCGGGCGGGCCTGCGGCAGCGCGCGGCGGTGCGCACCGAGATCGGCTTGCCGGCCGCCGACCCCGGTCCGCTGCGACGGCTGATCGCCACGCTGCCCGCGTGCGAGGTGCCCCGCCCGGACTGGCCGCCGGAGGCAGTGCTGGTGGGCCCGCTGCACTTCGAGCCGACCGACCGGGCGCTGGACATCCCCGCGGGGTCCGGGCCCGTGGTCGTGGTCGCGCCGTCGACCGCGTCGACCGGCACCGAAGGCCTGGCCGAGGTGGCGCTGGCCTGCCTGATACCGGGGGACACCCTGCCGCCGGGGGCGCGGGTGGTGGTCTCGCGGCTGGGCGGGGCGGAGCTGACGGTGCCGCCGTGGGCGGTGGCCGGGCTGGGCAGCCAGGCCGAGTTGCTGACGCACGCCGACGTGGTGATCTGCGGCGGCGGGCACGGCATGGTGGCCAAGACGCTGCTGGCGGGGGTGCCGCTGGTCGCGGTGCCCGGCGGCGGCGACCAGTGGGAGATCGCCAACCGGATCGTCCGCCAGGGCAGCGCGCGGCTGGTTCGTCCGCTGAGCGCCGACGCGCTGGTGGCCGCGGTCAACGACGTGCTGGCAGCGCCGGGCTACCGGGCCGCGGCGCGGCGGGCCGCCGCTAGCATCGCCGACGTCGCCGACCCGGTCGCAGTGTGCCACGACGCACTGGCGGTGGCCGGATGACCCGCCCCGCACGGCCCTATGCTTCGGCGGGAGGCACGCAATGAGGATGATCACGGCGGTCACGGCCGGCGCCCTGCTGGCGGGGCCGGTGTTCGGGGCGGGCGTCGCGCGCGCCGACAGCCCCGAGGAACAGCAGGCCTGTCAATTGATGGACGATCCCGCCGCCGCCGAGCAGGGACTCGCGCCGGCCGAATACGCCTTCATGCGGTTGCGCGCCACGATGTCGGCGCAACACGCCCGCGACACCATGTCCCTCGCGGTCCAGGAGGACTGCCCGAATCACATCATCGACCTGCCGGCCAGCTGGCGATGACCGGCGTCGCGCGCCGGTGTCCGATCCATGCCCGCTGGGTATGTTCACTGGCGTGCGGCTAACGGAGTTTCACGAGCGGGTGGTGCTGCGCTTCGGTTCCACCTACGGGTCATCGGTCTTGGTCGATCACGTGCTGACCGGTTTCGACGGCCGGACGGCCGCCCAGGCCATCGAGGAGGGCATCGAGCCCCGCGACGTCTGGCGGGCGTTGTGCGTCGACTTCGACGTGCCCCACGAGCAGTGGTGACTCGCGCGCGTTATTCGTATGCCGGATAAGGGTTTTGCCGCAGCACCGTGGCCAGGTGCACGGCATTGCGGGCCGCGTTGGCGGTGGCGGACGCGACCGCGTCCGGGACGTCGTCGAGGTCGGTGTAGTCCGTGCCCTGCATCGCCTCGCCGTTCCAGTAGGTGCAGCCCTGCGCGGCGATCGAGAACCCGATGTCGTTGAGCGCCTGAAAGAGGTCGGCCACGATCTTGTGCGCGCCGTCCTCGTTGCCGACGACCGCGGCCAGGGCCACCTTGCCCACCATTGCCGGCCGTCCCGCGTCGTCGGTGTCGGACAGCTCGGCATCCAGGCGCTCCAGGACGCGCTGCGCGACGCTGGACATGTGCCCGACCCAGGTGGGCGTCGACACGATGACGATGTCGGCCGCCTTGATCTTGGTCAGCACCGCCGGCCACTCGTCGCCCGGGCCCATGTCGGCCTCGACACCCGGCAGCAGCGCCAGGTCCACGCATCGCACCTTCTCGCCCTGGACGCCCGCGCCGCGCAGCTGATCGAGCAACTGGTCGGCGAGCAGGTCGCTGCTGGACGGCGCGGGGCTCTTCTTCAACGAGCAGACCAGCGCGAGGGCGCGCAGGGACGGTGCTGAGGTCGGGGCCATGGTGGGCCACATACCCCGGCGCGGCGGCACCAAACGGCGCCCGGCCCTACCGCGGCGTCGGGTGCAGCACGCAGTCGCCGCACAACGAGCCGTCGGGCAGGCGATAGAACAGGCAGCAGCTGCGGCGCCGGAAGCCCAGCCGCGGGCCGGTGATCACGCCGGATCCGGCCAGCGCGCCGGTGTCCAGCAGGGACCGGGTGGTCTCGGTGATCGCGCGGCGCAGGTCGGGCCGCGCCGTCAGCAGCGCCCGCGCGGCGCCCACCAGCGCGGAGGCGATGTTGCCCGCGAGCAGCGCCGGCGCCAGCTTGACCCGCAGGCCGGCGGCGAGCGGGCGCATGTGCTCACTCACCACGGCGCGATACAGCGCGTCCGGTGAATCGGCGGGCATCCCAACGGGTCGGGGCAGTCGTAGCTGCGCGCCGTCGTCGGCGCGTTGCAGGTCGTCGAGCCGGGGGAGGACGCCGTGGCCGATCGCGCACGCGAGCACCGGCGACCACAGCCGGGTGGCGTGGCCGAGGTGAACCAGCGAGGCGCCGATCCGCAGGTCGGTCGTGCGGTAGCGCCGGGCGGTGGCGTCGATCAGGTCGGCGCAGCCGTCGGCGTAGGACTGGGTGACCGGATGCCATCCCGCCGCGTCGCCGCCGACGGTCAGGGCGAAAAAGCCTCCATAGGAAGCCGTTTCGGCCAGCTCGGTGGAGATGTCCATCGCGTCGTCGCCCGCCTCTTGAGGAAATCCGCCGCGAAGCCCCGTCGACGCCTTTCGGTGGCCGATGTTGCCACACGCGATGGCGATGAACGGCGTGTCAGACTTGAATCGAACACCTGTTCGGCTAGTGTGGGGAGCGTTCGGCCAGTCAACTTGTCGGTGGGCTTCTCTAGTGTCACCGCCAACCGACCGATACCGGTCAGACGAACACCGACTATAGGAGAGACACCATGGCGCAAGCCCCCGATCGCGAGAAGGCTCTCGAACTGGCGATGGCCCAGATCGAAAAGAGCTACGGCAAAGGCTCGGTAATGCGTCTCGGCGACGAGATGCGCCAGCCGATCTCGGTCATCCCGACCGGATCCATCGCACTGGACGTGGCCCTGGGCATCGGCGGCCTGCCCCGCGGCCGGGTCGTGGAGATCTACGGCCCGGAATCCTCGGGTAAGACCACCGTCGCCCTGCACGCCGTGGCCAACGCCCAGGCCGCCGGCGGCGTCGCGGCCTTCATCGACGCCGAGCACGCCCTGGACCCGGAGTACGCCAAGAAGCTCGGCGTGGACACCGATTCCCTGCTGGTCAGCCAGCCCGACACGGGGGAGCAGGCCCTCGAGATCGCCGACATGCTGATCCGCTCCGGCGCCCTGGACATCCTGGTCATCGACTCGGTGGCGGCGCTGGTGCCGCGCGCGGAGCTCGAAGGCGAGATGGGGGACAGCCACGTCGGCCTGCAGGCCCGGCTGATGAGCCAGGCGCTGCGGAAAATGACTGGCGCGCTGAACAATTCGGGCACCACCGCGATCTTCATCAACCAGCTGCGCGAGAAGATCGGCGTGATGTTCGGCAGCCCCGAGACCACCACGGGTGGAAAGGCGTTGAAGTTCTACGCCTCGGTGCGCATGGACGTTCGCCGGATCGAGACCCTCAAGGACGGCACCAACGCGGTGGGTAACCGCACCCGGGTCAAGATCGTCAAGAACAAGGTGTCGCCGCCGTTCAAGCAGGCCGAGTTCGACATCCTCTACGGCCGGGGCATCAGCCGGGAAGGCTCGCTGATCGACATGGGTGTGGATCAGGGCTTCATCCGCAAGTCCGGTTCCTGGTTCACCTATGAGGGCGAGCAGCTCGGCCAGGGCAAGGAGAACGCCCGCACCTTCTTGATGGAGAACGACGAAGTGGCCAACGAGATCGAGAAGAAGATCAAGGAAAAGCTCGGCATTGGCGCGGTCGTGACCGATGACTTGTCCGATGACAGCGTCCTGCCCGCCCCCGTCGATTTCTGATCCCTCCCGCGAGGAGCAGGCGCGGGCGCTGTGCCTGCGCCTGCTCACCGCGAGAGCGCGCACCCGGGCCGAGCTGCGCGGCCGGCTGACCCAGCGCGGTTATCCCGCCGACGTCAGCGAGCGGGTGCTCGACCGGTTGGCCTCCGTCGGCCTGATCGACGACACCGACTTCGCCCAACAGTGGGTGCGGTCCCGCCGCGCGCACGCCGGGAAAAGCAAGCGCGCCTTGGCCGCGGAGCTGCACACCAAGGGCGTCGACAACGACGTGATCACCACCGTGCTCGCCGACATCGACGCCGGGGCCGAGCGGGACCGGGCGGAACAGTTGGTCCGGGCCAAGCTGCGCCGCGAGACGCTGAACGACGACGACGCCCGGGTGACTCGCCGGCTGGTGGGGATGCTGGCGCGCCGCGGCTACAGCCAGAACCTGGCGTGCGAGGTGGTGTTCGCCGAGCTGGCCGCCGAGCGGGAGCGCCGCCGCGTCTAGGCGGTGACGTGCGGTTTCACCCGCGCCGACCGCCCGCCGTACCATGGCCCCGTGACTTCGACGGTGCGAGAGGCGGTGGCGCGGGGCGCCGCACCGGCGCGCACCTACCAGGTCCGCACCTACGGCTGCCAGATGAACGTCCACGATTCCGAGCGGCTGGCGGGCCTGCTGGAGGCGGCCGGATACCAGCGGGCGGCCGAGGACGCCGACGCCGACGTGGTGGTGTTCAACACCTGCGCGGTCCGCGAGAACGCCGACAACAAGCTGTACGGCAACCTCAGCCACCTGGCGCCGCGCAAGCGCGACGATCCCGAGATGCAGATCGCGGTCGGGGGCTGCCTGGCGCAAAAGGACCGGGATGCGTTGCTGCGCAAGGCGCCGTGGGTCGACGTCGTCTTCGGCACCCACAACATCGGGTCGCTGCCCACGCTGCTCGAGCGGGCCCGGCACAACAAGGTCGCCCAGGTCGAGATCGCCGAGGCGCTGCAGGAATTCCCGTCGTCGCTGCCCAGCGCCCGCGAATCCGCTTACGCCGCTTGGGTTTCCATCTCAGTCGGGTGCAACAACAGCTGCACGTTCTGCATCGTGCCGTCGCTGCGGGGCAAGGAGGTCGACCGCAGCCCCGACGACATCCTGGCCGAGGTCGCCTCGCTGGTGGACGACGGCGTGCTCGAGGTCACGCTGCTGGGCCAGAACGTCAACGCCTACGGGGTGTCCTTCGCCGATCCCGCGCTGCCGCGCGACCGCGGGGCCTTCGCCCGCCTGCTGCGCGCCTGCGGCGACATCGACGGGCTGGAGCGGGTGCGGTTCACCTCGCCGCACCCGGCCGAATTCACCGACGACGTCATCGAGGCCATGGCGCAGACGCCGAACGTGTGCCCCGCCCTGCACATGCCGCTGCAATCCGGGTCCGACCGGGTGCTGCGCGCGATGCGGCGCTCGTATCGCGCCGAGCGCTACCTCGGCATCATCGACCGCGTCCGGGCGGCGATGCCGCACGCCGCCATCACCACCGATCTGATCGTCGGGTTCCCGGGTGAGACCGAGGAGGATTTCGCCGCCACGCTGGACGTCGTGCGCCGAGCCCGGTTCTCGGCCGCCTTCACCTTCCAGTACTCCAAGCGGCCCGGCACCCCCGCCGCCGACCTCGACGGTCAGCTACCGAAAGCCGTTGTGCAGGAACGCTATGAGCGGCTGGTCGCGCTGCAGGAGGAGATCTCGCTGCAGGGCAACCAGGCCCTGGTCGGCCAAACCGTCGAACTGCTCGTCGCCACCGGCGAGGGGCGCAAGGACACCGCCACCGCCCGGATGAGCGGGCGGGCGCGCGACGGCCGGCTGGTTCACTTCGCCGTCGGCGACGCGGCCCGCGGGTCCGCCGACACCCGGCCGCGCCCCGGCGACGTCATCACCACGGTGGTCACCGGGGCCGCACCCCACCACCTCATCGCCGACGCGGGCATCCTGACCCACCGCCGCACCCGGGCGGGTGACGCGCACGCCGCAGGGCGGCGCCCGCGCGGCATCGGCCTGGGCATGCCCGCCGTCGGTCCGCCCGCCGGCCCGGCCCAACCCTTGGGATGTGCACGATGAAAAAAGACGACACACAACTTGGCGCCCTGCGCACCGAGATCGAGGCCGCCGAACGCCGGGTGGCGCGCGGGATCGACCCCGGCCCGCGGGGGTTCTTCGTGTCGATCCTGGTGTTCGTGCTGCTCGGGTCGTTCATCCTGCCGCACACCGGCGATGTGCGCGGCTGGGACGTGCTGTTCGGCAGCCACGGCGCCGGCGCGGCCGCGGTCGCGCTGCCGTCGCGGGTGTTCGCCTGGCTGGCGCTGGTCTTCGGCGTGGGCTTTTCGATGCTGGCGCTGGTGACCCGGCGCTGGGCGCTGGCCTGGGTTGCGCTCGCCGGCTCGGCGATCGCGGGCGCGGCGGGCATGTTGGCGATCTGGTCGCGTCAGACCGTGGCCGCGGGGCACCCGGGGCCGGGGTGGGGCCTGATCGTCGCCTGGATCACCGTGCTACTGCTCATTTACCACTGGGCGCGCGTGGTGTGGCAGCGCACCATCGTGCAGCTCGCCGCCGAGGAGCAGCGCCGCCGCGCCGCCTCCCAGCAGCAGTCGACCTCGTTGCTGGACGACCTGGACCGCCCGCGTGACGATCCCGCAAGCGGTACCGGATCGGGCGGCGGCAGCTAGGACTTGCGGCTCAGGGCCTCCACGGCCGCCTGCGCCCACTGCCGCCACTGTTCGGCGTTGGCTTTGGCCTCTTCGGCCTCTTTGGCCCGGCCCGCCGCCGCGGCCTTCTGGGCCTGCTGTTCGTATTGCTCGGCGCGCGCCTGGAATTGCTCGGCCCGGGCCTGCGCCTGGGGATCCGACCAATCCGCCTCGCCGGCGTCGCGCACCTTCTTCTCGACCGCGCGCAGCCGGCGCTCCAGCTCGGCGGTGCGCTCCCGCGGGACCTTGCCGATCGCGTCCCACTTCTCGACGATCGAGCGCAGCGCCGCCCGAGCGGCGTCGTGATTGCTGGTGTCCAGCTTTTCGGCCTCCGCCAGCAGCGCCTCTTTGGCCGTCGCGTTGGCGCGGAACTCCGCGTCCTTTTCCGCGGTCGCCGCGTTGCGGGCGGTGAAGAACACGTCCTGGGCGGCCTTGAAGCGCCGCCACAGCGCGTCGTCGACCTCCCGGGTCGCCCGCCCGGCCGCCTTCCATTCGGTAAGCAACTTGCGGAACTCCGCGCTGGTGGCCGTCCAGTCGGTCGAATCGGAGAGTTCCTCGGCCCGCTCGCACAGCCGCTCCTTGGCCTGGCGGATTCCCGAGCGTTCCCGATCCAACTCGGCGAAATGGGCTCCCCGCCGCCGGTTGAAGGCCTCGCGGGCCGCCGAATAGCGCTTCCACAACGCGTCGTCCACCTTGCGGTCCAGGCCGGTGATGGTCTTCCACTCGTCGAGGATCGCGCGCAGCCGGTCGCCGGCGGCCTTCCATTGCGTCGCGGTGGCGGCCAACTCCTCGGCCTCGGCGGCCAGCGCCTCCTTGCGCGCGGTCTGGGCGGCCCGATGTTCCTCGCGCCGGGAGCGGTCCGCGGCGACGGTCGCCTCGGCGTGTTCGGCGATGCTGGCCAGCCGGGTGGCCAAAGCGTCGATATCGCCCAGCACGGCGGCCGTCGGCAGCGTCTCGGCCAGCTCGGACGCGTGCGCCTTGATCTTGCGCGCGTCCCCGGTGCCCGAGGCCAGCCGCTCCTCCATCAGCGTGACCTCGGTGGCGAGGTCGTCGAATCGCCGGCCGAAGTGGGCGAACGCCGCTTCGCGGTCACCGGCCTGCCAGGAGCCCACGACCCGCTCGCCGGCGGCGCTGATCAGCCACACCGTGCCGTCGTCGTCCACGCGCCCGAACTGGTGCGGATCGCTGGGCGGGGGCGGCACCACGACCGGGTGAGCGGCCGGCCGCGACCCCGAGCCCGCGGGCCGCGGACCGGGACGCGGCCCCGGGCGCGGCACCGGCCGGGCCGATTCGTCGCGAGGCTGGTCAGCCGTCATGCGCTCGTCACTACCCTTTCGCAACCTTCCGCGCGGTTGGCGTACCGCGCGCCTGCCGCGCGTAGCGGCACCGTCTCTTGCATCTGCGGACGTCCCACCCGGGTTTTCCCAGCAGGCGCCTAACAGTATTCAAGCAGCTTGCGCGCCCACACGCCGCCACCTTGGTATTCGGGGCGGGGAACCGGGGCGGCCGCGTCGGCTCGCGCTACCTGTGATGTTCTCTTAGAGTTATCCAAGCGGTCACATAGATTGCTGAAGTAATAATCGAAGGATCGCCCGCGGCGCGGCCGGACGTGTGAAACGTCATAGATTTGTATCTGAACTGAACGCGAAATGTGCGTGTATTTGCTTGCGCCCCGGGGAAAGCTGGGTCGGACGGTCGTGAGCTCTGGGGGTCGGGGATATGTCGAAAGTTGATGTCGCAGCGTTGATTGCCTTGTGCGCGGCGCTGGCATCGGCGATCGGCGACGTGATCCGTCAGCGCTCCGCGCACGAGATCACCGACAAGCAGGTCGGGCACCTCGAACTGTTCCGCATGTCGCTGCGCGACGCGCGATGGTGGCTCGGCGGCATGGCCGCGGTCACCAATTACAGCCTGCAGGCCGCCGCCCTGGCGTGGGGCTCGGTGGTCATGGTGACGGCCCTGCAGGTGACCGCGCTGCTGTTCGCGCTCCCCATCTACGCGCGGCTCGCCCATCATCGGGTCAAGCCGCGGGAATGGATCTGGGCGCTGGTCCTGGCGGCCGGGCTGGCGGTGGTCATCATCGTCGGCGACCCGGAGTCCGGCCACCAGCGCGCGCCGCTGCAGACCTGGATCATCGTGGCCCTGGTCATGGCGCCGCTGCTGGTGGGCTGCGTGGTGGCCGCGCGAATCTGGTCCGGCAGCCCGTTCGCGGCGGTGCTGCTCGCGGTGGTGGCGGGTTCCTCGCTGGCGCTGTTCGCGGTGTTGACCAAGGGCATCGTCGAGATGTCCGAGCACGGCGTCGCGCGCGTGCTGACCTCGCCGGAGTTCGTGCCCTGGCTGCTGGTGGCGCTGGCCGGGATGATCTTCCAGCAATCGGCATTCCGCGCCGGCACGCTGACGGCGTCGCTGCCGACGATGACGGTCGCCAAGCCGGTGGTCGCGGGGCTGCTCGGAGTGCTGGTGCTGGGCGAGACGGTCAACGCCAGCGGGGCCGAGTCGTTCGTGCTGGTCGCCGCGGTGTCGGTGGTGATCGTCGCGACCATCGCGCTGGCGCGCGGCGAGGCCGCCGCCGTCGACCGGACCGAATCCGGTGGGGGCGCACCGCGCAGAAAGCGGGCCCGGGACGCATCCGCCGAAGAGAGCCTCGGTCCCTACGGCGAGTGCCTGGTGGTCGCCGACGGCCCACGCTGCTGACTGGTTCGCTGGTGGCGGCCCGATCACGTTAGTTTGGTGGCGTGCTGAGCGCCATTGCCATCGTCCCGTCGGCGCCGGTGCTTGTTCCCGAACTTGCCGGGGCGGCCGCCGCCGAGGTGGCCGATCTGGTCGCGGCGACGCTCGCGGCGGCCGCGTTGCTGCCCGAACGCTGGGTGATCATCGGGACCGGCCCCGCCGACGAGGAATTCGGTCCCGACGCCGCGGGCACGTTCGCGGGTTTCGGAGTTGACGTGCGTGTCCGGTTGTCACCGCAGGACGGCGACGAGCCCGAGCCACTTGCACTCCCGGTGTGCGCGCTGCTGGGCGGCTGGGTGCGCGGCCGGGCGCAGCCGCAGGCCAGCGCGTGGGTCCGCGTCTACCGCGGCGACCACGGCGCCACCGCGGCGCTTCGCCGGGGCCGCGAACTGCGAACCGAGATCGACCGGCTGCCCGAGCCGATCGGGGTGCTGGTCGTCGCCGACGGCGCCAACACCTTGACCCCGTCCGCCCCCGGCGGACACCACCCGGACAACGCGCCCGCGCAAGAGGCCCTGAACGACGCGCTCGCCGACGGCGACGTGGCGGCGCTGACCCGCCTGCCGCCCCAGATCCTGGGGCGGGTCGCCTTTCAGGTGTTGGCCGGCCTGGCCGAGCCGGGGCCCCGATCCGCCAAGGAGCTGTACCGGGGGGCGCCCTACGGGGTGGGCTACTTCGCCGGCGCCTGGCAGCTGTGACGGTGGCCGTGCGACCACTGGCCATCATCGGTCCCACCGGAACGGGCAAGTCGCAGCTGGCCCTCGACATCGCGGAGCGGCTGGGCGCACAGATCGTGAACGCCGACGCGATGCAGCTGTACCGGGGCATGGACATCGGCACCGCCAAGTTGGCCGTCGACGCGCGCCGCGGCATTCCGCATCACCAGCTCGACGTCCTCGACGTCACCGAGACCGCGACCGTCGCCCGCTATCAGCAAGCCGCCGCCGCGGACATCGAGGCGATCGCGGCCGCCGGCGCGGTGCCCATCATCGTGGGCGGCTCCATGCTCTACATCCAGTCACTCCTCGACGACTGGTCGTTTCCCGCCACCGATCCCGCCGTGCGCGCACGCTGGGAGCGGCGGCTGGGCGAGGTCGGGGTGGGGGAGCTGCACGCGGAGCTGGCCCGTCGCGACCCCGCCGCGGCCGCATCGATCCTGCCCACCGACGCGCGCCGCACGGTGCGGGCCCTGGAAGTGGTGGAACTGACCGGCCGGCCGTTCGCCGCCTCCGCGCCCCGGATCGGCGCCCCGCGATGGGACACCGCCATCATCGGATTGGACTGTGACACAACGATTCTCGATGACCGGCTGGCCAAGCGGACCGACGCCATGTTCGACCAGGGCCTGGTCGGGGAGGTCACCGCCCTGCTCGAGCACGGCCTGCGCGACGGGGTCACCGCCTCGCGAGCCCTGGGCTACGCGCAGGTGATCGCGGCGCTCGACGACGGTGGCGGCCCGGATCGACTCCGCGAGGCCAGGGAGCAGACGTTCGTGGGCACCCGCCGCTACGTGCGACGGCAGCGCTCGTGGTTCCGGCGCGACCACCGGGTGCAGTGGCTCAACGCCGACGATCGCGCCGGGCTCGTCGACGGCGCGGTACGCGCGTGGCGGCACGTATCCTGAACTGGTGAAATTCGCAAAGGGCCACGGCACCCAGAACGACTTCGTGGTGCTGCCCGACCCGGCGGCCGAGCTGAGCCTGACCGGGTCCCGGGTGGCCGCCCTCTGCGACCGGCGACGCGGGCTGGGCGCCGACGGGGTGCTGAGGGTCACCACGGCCGGCGCCGCCGCCGCGGCCGGCGTGCTGGACCGGTTGCCCGACGGCGTGGCCGCCGACGACTGGTACATGGACTACCGCAACGCCGACGGGTCCATCGCCCAAATGTGCGGCAACGGCGTGCGGGTCTTCGCCCACTACCTGCGCGCGAGCGGGCTGGAGGACCGCGACGATTTCGTCGTCGGGTCGCTGGCCGGCCCCCGGGCGGTCAGCGTGCATCGCGTCGACGGGACCACCGCCGACATCAGCGTCGACATGGGCAAGGCCAACACGCTCGGCCCGGGCGACGCCGTCCTGGGCGGGCGGCGGTTTTCCGGCGTGGCGATCGATGTGGGCAATCCCCACTTGGCCTGCGTCGACCCCGGCCTGACCGTCGACGCGCTGGCCGCGCTGGACGTGGCCGCGCCGGTCAGTTTCGACCCCGCCCAATTCCCGGACGGGGTGAACGTTGAGATCCTCACCGCACCGGACGCCGGGGCGGTGCACATGCGCGTCCACGAGCGGGGGGTCGGCGAAACACGCTCGTGTGGCACCGGAACGGTCGCGGCCGCGGTCGCCGCGCTGGCCGGCACCGGGGCGGACACCGGCACGCTGACCGTCCGGGTGCCGGGCGGCGAGGTCGTCGTCACC
The DNA here is from genome assembly GCF_000277125.1 of Mycobacterium intracellulare ATCC 13950. Lineage (NCBI taxonomy): Bacteria > Bacillati > Actinomycetota > Actinomycetes > Mycobacteriales > Mycobacteriaceae > Mycobacterium > Mycobacterium intracellulare. Next base: position 3,687,597 of record NC_016946.1, on the reverse strand, counting down.
ATCACCGACGCCACCAGCTACCTGCGGGGGCCGTCGGTACTGGTGGCCCACGGAGAAATCAGCGAGGAATGGTGGCGCGAACAGTAGCGTTAAATCAGATGCACGCCACCGACTTTGCGTGCATCATCTCTTATTGCCTATGACACATCCCGAATTTCGCGATCACGCGGTCACGGAGCCCAGCACGGGCGAACTCGCCCTCGAGGATCGGTCGGCGCTGCGCCGCGTCGCCGGCCTGTCCACCGAGCTCGCCGACGTCACCGAGGTCGAATACCGCCAGCTTCGGCTGGAGCGGGTCGTCCTGGTGGGCGTGTGGACCGACGGCACCGCCGCCGACAGCCAGGCCAGCATGGCCGAGCTGGCCGCCCTCGCCGAAACGGCCGGCTCCCAGGTGCTCGAAGGGCTCATCCAGCGCCGCGACAAGCCCGACCCGTCGACCTACATCGGCTCGGGTAAGGCCGCCGAACTGCGCGAGGTGGTGCTGGCGACCGGCGCCGACACCGTCATCTGCGACGGTGAGCTGTCCCCGGCTCAGCTGACCGCGCTGGAGAAGGCGGTGAAGGTCAAGGTCATCGACCGCACCGCGCTGATCCTGGACATCTTCGCCCAGCACGCCACGAGCCGGGAGGGCAAGGCGCAGGTGTCGCTGGCCCAGATGGAATACATGCTGCCGCGGCTGCGCGGTTGGGGTGAGTCGATGTCGCGGCAGGCCGGTGGCCGCGCCGGCGGCAGTGGGGGAGGCGTGGGCCTGCGCGGTCCCGGTGAGACCAAGATCGAGACCGACCGGCGGCGCATCCGCGAGCGGATGGCGAAGCTGCGCCGCGAGATCAAGGACATGAAGCAGGTCCGCGACACCCAGCGCAGCCGCCGGTTGCACAGCGACGTGCCGTCGATCGCCATCGTCGGCTACACCAACGCCGGCAAGTCCAGCCTGCTCAACGCGCTGACCGGCGCCGGGGTGCTGGTGCAGGACGCGTTGTTCGCCACCCTGGAGCCCACCACGCGGCGCGCCGAGTTCGACGAAGGACGTTCGTTCGTGCTCACCGACACCGTCGGGTTCGTCCGGCACCTGCCCACCCAGCTCGTCGAGGCCTTCCGCTCCACCCTGGAGGAGGTCGTCGACGCCGACCTGCTGGTGCACGTCGTCGACGGCTCCGACGTCAACCCGCTGGCGCAGATCAATGCGGTCCGACAGGTGGTCACCGACGTCATCGCCGACCATGACGGCGCGCCCCCGCCCGAGCTGCTGGTGGTGAACAAGGTCGACGCCGCAAGCGATTTGGCGTTGGCCAAGCTCCGCCACGCGCTGCCGGGCGCGGTGTTCGTCTCCGCGCGCACCGGCGAGGGCATCGACGCCCTGCGCCGCCGCATCGCCGAGCTGGCCGTGCCCGCCGACACGGCCGTGGACGTGGTGATCCCGTATCACCGCGGGGACCTGGTGGCCCGCCTGCACGCCGACGGGCGCGTCCAGCACGAGGAGCACGACGCCGAGGGCACCCGGATCAAGGCCCGGGTCCCGGTCGCCTTGGCCGGCCGGCTGCGCGAGTTCGCCGCCCGCTGAGCCGTCGGCCGTAGCGGCCGATTCCCCAGCGCACCGCCGGCGCCGACCCGCCAGCTGCCGACCAACCGTCCGGTTGGTATATGTTGGGCTGCAGAAATCACCGTCGCCGGAGGTCTATTCCATGAGCAGCGCCATCAAATACCAGCGCACTCTTTTCGAGCCAGAGCACGACCTGTTCCGCGAGTCCTACCGGGCCTTCCTCGAGCGCCACGTCGCGCCGTACCACGACGAGTGGGAGAAGGCGAAGATCGTCGACCGCGGCGTGTGGCTCGAGGCCGGCAAGCAGGGCTTCCTGGGCATGGCGGTGCCCGAGGAGTACGGCGGCGGGGGTAACCCGGATTTCCGGTACAACACGATCATCACCGAGGAGACCACCGCCGGTCGCTACAGCGGCATCGGTTTCGGCCTGCACAACGACATCGTGGCGCCGTACCTGTTGGCGCTGGCGACCGAGGAGCAAAAGCAGCGCTGGCTGCCGAAATTCTGCACCGGAGAACTGATTACGGCGATCGCGATGACCGAGCCGGGCACCGGCAGCGACCTGCAGGGCATCAAGACCCGCGCGGTCAAGCAGGGCGACCACTACGTGCTCAACGGTTCAAAGACGTTCATCACCAACGGGATCAACTCCGACCTGGTCATCGTCGTCGCGCAGACCGATCCGGACAAGGGCGCCCAGGGCTTCTCCCTGCTCGCCGTCGAGCGTGGGATGGAAGGCTTCGAGCGCGGACGGCACCTGGACAAGATCGGGCTCGACGCGCAGGACACGGCCGAGCTGTCGTTCACCGACGTGAAGGTGCCGGCCGAGAACCTGCTGGGCCAAGAGGGCATGGGGTTCATCTACCTCATGCAGAACCTGCCCCAGGAGCGGATCTCGATCGCTATCATGGCCGCCGCGGCGATGGAGCAGGTGCTGGAGCAGACGCTGCAATACACCAAGGAGCGCAAGGCTTTTGGCAAGCCGATCGGCAGCTTCCAGAACAGCCGCTTCGTGCTCGCCGAGCTGGCGACCGAGGCGACCGCGGTGCGCATGATGGTCGACGAATTCGTTCGCCTGCACCTGGACCACAAGCTGACCGCCGAGCAGGCCGCAATGGCCAAGTGGTATTGCACCGAAAAGCAGGTGCACCTGATCGACCGCTGCCTGCAGCTGCACGGCGGCTATGGTTACATGCGCGAATACCCGGTCGCCCGTGCCTATCTGGACGCCAGGGTGCAAACCATCTACGGCGGCACGACCGAAATCATGAAGGAAATCATCGGCCGCAGCCTCGGCGTATAGCTTTTCGTTTAACGGATCGTCGTCCAGTCGGCGAACGCCCCGCGGGCCGCGGTGGCAGTGCTCGATTGATGAAATCCCGGCCGGCTTTGGGCGCGATATGCGCCGACGCATGGATGGTCGCGATTCGGCCGTGGCCCGGCATCATTTCGACATCGGTGTGGTATCCCTTTTTGTAAAATTCGTGATTTGACTTCGCATTTCTTGTTGGCTGGAGCAAAGTTATGCGAGCCCGGCGATAAGGCGGATCGTGAGCGGGTCCATTCCCCGCGGAAGAACGGCCCGTTTCGCCGGTTATGCAGGTAAGGGCATAGCCGCAGATAGAGCCGTATCCGGAGGCTGGAAGGCTTGGTGAAGGTGCATAGAGGTCACATGCGCAAGCTGATCGGAAGCGCGCTGGTCAGCCTGACGACCACAGCACTAGCCGCCGTATTGCTGGGGCCCGTCGCCGCCGCGAGCCCGATAGGTGACGCCGAAGCGGCGATGATGGCCGCGTGGGAGAAGGCCGGCGGCGACACGTCCCCGCTCGGCCCCCGCAAGGGTGACGTGTACCCCGCCGGGGAGGGGTTCGCCCTGGACTTCGACGGCGGCAAAATGTTCTTCACCCCGGCCACCGGCGCCAAATTCGCCTACGGGCCCATCCTCGAGAAATACGAGATGCTGGGCGGGCCGGCCGGTAGCGATCTGGGTTTCCCGGCCATCAGCGAAGTGCCGGGCCTGGCGGGCCCCGACAGCCGGGTGATCACCTTCTCGGCCACCGACAAGCCGGTGATTTTCTGGACACCCGAGCACGGCCCGTACGTGGTGCGCGGCGCCATCAACTCCGCCTGGGACAAGCTGGGCAGCTCGGGCGGGGTGCTCGGTGTTCCGGTCGGCGACGAGACCTACAACGGCGAGGTGTCCTCGCAGAAGTTCAGCGGCGGCCAGGTTTCGTGGAACCGGCAGACCAAGCAGTTCACCACCGAACCGCCGGGGCTGGCCGACCAGTTGAAGGGCCTGCAGGTGGCGATCGATCCCACCGCGGCCATCAACATGGCGTGGCGGGCGGCCGGGGGGCCCAACGGACCGCTGGGTGCCAAGCAGGGCGGGCAGACCCCCATCGGCGGTGACGGCATCGTCCAGAACTTCGCCGGCGGCAAGGTGTTCTTCACCCCGGCGACCGGCGCGAACGCGCTCGAGACCGACATCCTGGCCAAATACGAGTCGCTCGGCGGGCCCGTCGGCAGCGGCCTCGGATTCCCGGTCACCAACGAAACCGAGGGCGGCATCGGCCCGTCCAGCCGGATCTGCACCTTCTCGGCCGCCGACAAACCGGTGATCTTCCGTACCGCCGAGCACGGCGCGTTCGTCGTGCGCGGGGCGATGAAGGCCGCCTGGGACAAACTGCGCGGTCCGGCCGGCAAACTGGGGGCGCCCGTCGGCGACCAGGCCGTGGACGGCGACGTGATCTCGCAGCAGTTCACCGGCGGCAAGATCTCGTGGAACCGGGCGAAGAACACGTTCAGCACCGACCCGGCCAACCTGGCGCCGTTGTTGAGCGGCCTTCAGGTCTCGGGCCAGAACCAGCCGAGCAGTTCGGCCATGCCGTCACACGCCGACAAGTTCGGCTGGCATTCGTGGTGGTGGCTGGCCGCCATTCCCGTCCTGGTGCTGCTGGTGGTGGTGGCGTGGGCGCTGTTCGGATGGCGCCGGCGCCGCTCCGGCGCGGACGGCGCCGCCGGGTATGCGTCCGACCAGGGGTATGACGCGCCCTGGGGCCCGGAGGACCCCGACCTCGCGACCGAGCATTTCGCGCCGGGCGGGCCGCGCGAACCCGAGCGGCCGACCGATGCCGCGGCCACCGCGCGGGTCAGCTGGCAGCGTCAGGCGCCGTCGGAGAGCGACTACGGCGTCGAGCAGGAAGACCCCGACGCGATCGACACCGACTCCATCCCCGTCGTCTCGGAGGAGATGCTGGCGGAGGCCGACTATCCCGATGCCGAGGCCGATTACACCGACTACACCGACGCCGTTCCCGAGGTCGCCGAGGCCGAGACCGCCGACGATGCCGCCTACGTCGACGCCGACTACGCCGACGCCGGCTATCCGGAGGACGAGTACGCCGACGACGAGTATCCCGACGTCGCCGTTGCGCACACGCCGCCGGATGCCGACGCCGTCACCGGTGCCCTGGAAACCGCCGCGCCCGAGGATGAGTATCCCGACGTCGCGGTCCCTGAGGCGGAAGTCGAACCCGAGGACGATGTCGCCGCGGAGCCCGACGTGTCCGGGGCCGCCGAGGCCGGGGCGGTCGGCGCAGGCGCGGCCGGGGCCTTCGTCGCCGCGCAGCGATCCGGCGGTCGGCACGCCGCCGCGGACGACGCCGAGGAGGGCTCGGAGAACGGGCTGGCGGGCCCGGACGGGCGCCCGACCATCCACCTGCCACTCGACGACCCGTACCAGGCGCCCGACGGCTACCCGATCAAGGCGAGCGCCCGGTACGGCCTGTATTACACGCCCGGCAGCGACCTGTACCAGGACACGCTGCCCGAGATCTGGTTGTCCAGCGAAGAGGTCGCGCTGGCCAACGGCTTCACCCGGGCCGACTAGCGGGGCCGCCGGCCGCTAGACCTTGCGGATCACCGTGACGACCTTGCCCAGCACGGTCGCGTCGTTGCCCGGGATGGGGTCGAACGCCGGGTTGTGCGGCATCAGCCACACCTGACCGCCGGCGCGCTTGAACGTCTTGACGGTGGCCTCGCCGTCCAGCATCGCCGCGACGATGTCGCCGTTGTCGGCGACGTTCTGCTGGCGCACGACCACCCAGTCGCCGTCGCAGATCGCGGCCTCCACCATCGAGTCGCCCACCACTTTGAGCAGGAACAGCGTGCCCTCGCCGACCAGCTCGCGCGGCAGCGGGAACACGTCTTCGACGGCTTCCTCGGCCAGGATGGGTCCACCGGCCGCGATCCGCCCGAGAACCGGGACGAATGTGGGCTCCGGCAACGCATCCGACCCGGCCACCTCGGTGGCGGGCGCGGCCACGTCGTCGTCGGCGCCGCGGACATCGACCGCCCGGGGGCGGTTGGGGTCGCGGCGCAAATACCCCTTGCGTTCCAGCGTGCGCAGCTGGTGCGCCACCGAGGACGTCGACGTCAGCCCGACGGCGTCGCCGATCTCCCGGATGCTCGGGGGATAGCCGCGGCTGGTCACCGAGGCGCGAATGACATTCAAAATGGTGCGCTGCCGCTCGGTCAGCGCGGAGTCCACGGAGTGCAGCCGGCCGTCCGCCGCGGCCGGGCCGGTGTTCGGGGAAGTGTCGTTGCTGTCGCCCATGGCACTGAATGTAGCCGCACCGCCGACAAGAATCAAACATGTGTTCGACTGGCGTGTCGCCGGGCGTCCCGGGCCGGAAAAGCGCCGCCATCGGCCGAATCACAAATGTGTAACTCTTGCCGAGACCGGGTATTTGTGCCTCGTGACAGTGGTAGAGGCCGACGGAGTTGTCGGTGGTGTGATCTAGCGTTTTGCTCGTGCGACACGCTTCGCTCAAATGTTCGGGTTTCGAACACACAAGCGATTAGAGTCGAACACACGAGCGAGAGCTAGTTGACCGGAGGAACGCAGATGACAGTCATCCACACGCTTGCGCCGCGCACCAGCAGTCTTCGGCGCCCGGTCAACGGACCGGTTCAGGGCGTTCGGTACGGCAGGGACGGCCTGGCCCGCTCGCGGCGCCCCGCGCCGTCGCGGCCCGCGGGCGCCCCGACGCGCTACTACGGCACCGGGGTCGCGATGTCTGTCGCTCCGCACCGCAGGCGCGCCGTCACCTGGGCGACGACGGTTGGTCTGGCACTCGCCGCCGGGGCGATCACGCTGTGGCTGGGCCTCGTCGCGAACGTGGGGCAGGCGCTCAACGGCGACTCGACGAATTCGGCCGCCCCCGTCCCGAACCGGCTCGCCGTCGTGCGGGTCGACGCGGGGGAGTCGCTTCAGGATGTCGCTCACCGCGTGGCCCCCGACGCGCCGGCCGCCGCGGTGGCCGATCGCATCCGTGAGCTCAACGATCTGAACTCGCCGACGCTGGTTGCCGGCCAAACGCTGATCGCCCCGATCGGCTGACGATCGTTGTGTCCCAACGGTTCCGGCCCGTGAGGTGTGCGGCCCGCGTGGTGCCGCCCCGGGGACGGCGGCTCCGTTAGCCGTGCAGGTCAGCGCACGGGTACGCTCAAAGTTCTGCGGTACCCGGTTGTCGGCACGGTGAAGGAGCGGTCATGCACTGTCCCTTCTGCCGTCATCCGGATTCCCGGGTGATCGACTCGCGCGAAACCGACGAGGGGCAGGCCATCCGGCGTCGCCGATCGTGCCCCGAATGCGGAAAGCGTTTCACCACCGTGGAAACCGCGGTCCTGGCGGTGGTCAAGCGCAGCGGCGTCACCGAGCCCTTCAGCCGGGAAAAGGTCATCAGCGGAGTCCGCCGGGCCTGCCAGGGCCGCCAGGTGGACGACGACGCGCTGAATCTGCTGGCCCAGCAGGTCGAAGACACCGTGCGCGCCGTGGCCTCCCCGGAGGTCCCCAGCCACGAGGTCGGCCTGGCCATCCTCGGGCCGCTGCGCGATCTCGACGAGGTGGCGTACCTGCGGTTCGCGTCCGTGTACCGCTCCTTCGAGTCCGCCGACGACTTCGAGCGCGAGATCCAGGCGCTGCGCGAGCACCGCGGAGTGGCCACGCCGGGCTGACGGATCCCGCCGGGGGGCCCGCTAGGCTCGGTGCATGCCCCCTGAGTTGCATCCCGACCTGGCGGCCCTGGCCCCGCTCCTCGGCACGTGGGTCGGCCAGGGCGCGGGCAAGTACCCGACGATCCCGCCGTTCGACTACCTCGAAGAAGTCACGTTCGCCCATGTGGGCAAACCGTTTTTGGCCTACGCCCAGAAAACCAAGGCGGTGGCCGACGGCAAGCCGCTACACGCCGAGACGGGATACCTTCGCGTGCCGCAGCCGGGTCACGTCGAGCTGGTGCTGGCCCACCCGAGCGGCATCACCGAGATCGAGGTCGGCACCTATTCGGTCACCGGCGACCTCATCGACATGCAGATGTCCACCACGACGGTCGGCCTCACGCCTACGGCCAAAGAGGTGACGGGACTGGGGCGTTGCTTCCGCATCGACGGCGATGAGCTGTCCTACACGGTGCAGATGGGTGCGGTCGGCCAGCCGCTGCAGGACCACCTGGCCGCGGTGCTGCACCGGCAGCGCTGAGCGTGCGACCGCCGGCGGCCCCGGTCAGTCCAGCTGTCGCACACCGTCGTTGACCACCCGACCGGCCACCGCGACCCAGCCCTCGGCGCTCCAGGTGGTTTCGATGACCGAGCCGTTGCCCTGGGTGATCCGCAGGTTTTGGCTCAGGTAGTCGGTGATGCGCATCGCGGCCGAACCGGTCGCCTCGTCTTCGGCCACACCGAGGTTGGCGGCGAACATGCGCACCCGCAGCGCCCCGGCGGCCCGGTCGGTCCAGGCCCACAGGTAGTGCGCCGTGTCGTCGGGGAAGTCCGTCGGGTCGGCGGCGAGAACATCGTCGGCCGAAGCGAATTCGTGCAACGCGAACTCGGGCGCCCATTCCGCGCGGGCGCTGATGCGGGTGTGGTGTTCGTCGTAGCCCACCTGCACGATTCCCGCCGGTATCTGCAACGTGTTGACCGGCCGACCGTTCTCTCGCAGCCACCACGAGGCGCCGACGGTCGGGTGCCCGGCGAACGGCAGCTCGGTCCGGGGCGTGTAAATGGTGGCGTGCGCGGTCGCGGAGCCCGCGGCCGGACGGTCGACGAAAACCGTTTCGCTGTAGCCCAATTGGGTCGCTACCCGTTGCCGGTCCCCGACCCCGACCTCAGCGGCATCCACCACGCCGAGCGGATTGCCGAAATTGCCGTCCGCGTCGGTGAACACCCGCAACACCGTGACGTCGATACCCATGGCCCGACTGTACGGCCCCGAACCGGGCCGCCTCGGCCAAGGTGTTCAGGTGGCGCTGCGTTCGTCGGACCCCATGGCGTTCAGCACGGCGACGCGCGTGGGCGCCGGGCCGCTCACGGCCCGCTCGCCACCACCGGTGCGCAGCAACCCGCGCAGCGCGGCCTGATCGTATTCGGCGGGCGCGGTCGAATCCATGAAGCGCTCGACGACCTCGATGAAGCGGGCGGGGTCGTCGTGAAAGGGAAAGTGGCCGGAGCCCTCGAAGATCTCGAGCCGCGAACCGGGCATCGCGGCGTGGGCCATCCACGCGTGCCGGACCGGGACCACCACATCCTTGGTGCCCCAGACGATCTGCACCGGGATGGCTTCGGTCAAATAACATCGGTCGAGCATGGTGACGATCTGCCCGCGCCAGTCCACCACCGCCCGCAGGGTTCGGCTGAATGCCGCCGACGCCGTCGGTTCCGGCAGATCGTCGAGGATCCGCAGCACGTTGGGCAGGTCGCGGCCCAGGCCGGTGCTGCCCAGCGCGGCGCCCAGGACCCGGCCCGCGACCTGGACCGCCGGCAGCACCAGGGGCAATCGCAGCAGGGCGATGGCTTCGCTGCCCATCGGCAGCGAAGCCCACCGCAAGACGAAGTTGACGTCCTTGGTCACGCCGCCGGCGCCCACCAGGATCAGCCGCTCCACCAAATGCGGGAACTGGTAGGCGAATTGCATGGCCACACCGCCGCCCAGCGAATGACCGACGATGGTGGCCCGTTCGATGTCGAGCACGCTGAGCAGGTCCCGCATCCCGTTGGCGTATGCGGCGATCGAGTAGTCGGCGCGCGGCTTGTCGGATCGGCCGTGACCCAGCAGGTCCGGGGCGATGACCGTGAAGCGCTGGGCGAGCTTGGCCTGCACGGCATTCCACGTGGTGGAGTTGTCGCCGATGCCGTGGATCAGCAGGATCGCCGGCCCGGAGCCCGCGATGCGGTAGGCGCGCCGGTAACCGTGGATGGTGCGGAACTCGAGTGTGGGTGCGGTCACTTCGCGCACCGGGCGGAGCCTGTTCTTGCGCTTCCGCTCGGTCATAGGGCCAACCTTGCTGTCGGGCCGGGCTAAGGGCGGTGTGGCTGGGTGTTCGGCAGAGGGTCAGGCCTGATCGTCGTCGTCGAACTTCTTCTCCGCCTGCTGGGCGAGAAATCGCTCGAACTCCGCGCCCAGCTCGTCGCCGCTCGGCAGATCCTCGTCGCGCGACAGTAACGATCTGTTCTCCTGAGCGTCGATGAAGGCATCGTACTGGCGCTCCAGCGCGGCCACCACCTGAGCGACCTCTGCGCTCGCCTCGACCTGCTCGTCGATCTTGGCCCGGATCACCTCCGCGGCTTCGGTCAACGCGGTCAGCGGCAGCTCCAGCGACGCGGTCTTGGCGACCTGCTCGAGCAACGCCTGAGCTGCGGCCGGGTAATCGGTCTGGGTGAGGTAGTGGGGGACGTGCACGGTGAAGCCGACCACCTCATGGCCGTGCTGGGCCATCCGGTACTCGAGCAGGTTGGACGCGCTGCCCGGGACCTGGATCTCGGCGATCCACGGCTGGAAATTGGCGATCAGCTCCGGGTTGTTGGAGTGCGCGGTCATCGTGGTCGGCCGCGTGTGCGGAACGGCCATCGGGACGGTACCCAGGCCGATGGTCTGGCGCACGTTGAGGCGCTCGGCCAGCAGGCGGACCGCGGTGATGAAGCGCTCCCACTTGAGATCGGGCTCCATGCCGGCCAGCAACAGGAACGGGGTGCCGACGGTGTCGCGCAACGCGTAGAGGCTCAGCTCCGGGTCGTCATAGTTGGTGAAGTGATCGGTCTTGAAGGTCATCAGCGGCCGCCGTGAGCGGTAGTCCAGCAATTCGTCGATCGCGAAGGACGCGACCAGCTCGGTGTCCAGCACGGCCTTGAGATGCGAGGCCGCCAGCCGGATGGCGTGACCGGCGTCGGAAAAGCCCTCCAGGGCGTGCACCAGTACGGGGCCGCGGCCGTCGGACGTCGACAACTGCGGCGCGGGCAGCTCCAGCTCGTACATGCCGGGCTGGCCCTGCTGGTACTGGTCACCTGGGTCTCGATGGTGATCCATCATCGATCGCCTCCTCTCGGGGGTCCCTTCAGGGTGCCCTACCAAGTGTCCCCTGAATCAGGCGGCACCCGGATAGAACAGCGAACTCGGTTCCGGCGTTCGCACCGTGGAACGCGATAATTCTCAGGCGTAATCCGGTGAGACCCTATCGGGGGTCCCCTCCGCGGCGTCAGCAAACCCCGTGGCGCACGGCGTCGCGCGGAAGTCGGCTCGCCGCCGCGGCGTCGGGCATGATGAAGGCGATGCGCATACCGATCCTGGTGCTCTGCTCGGTGGTGGGGGTGGCGGCGTCGCTGACGTCGTGTCATCGGCCCGTCGAGCAGGTGTCGGGCGCCCCGGTGTCGGCGCCGCGGACCGGCGGCCCCGTGCAGCGGCTCAGCCAGCCCGAGCAGAAGGCGGTCGCGGGTCCGGTGGAGCCGGACCGGCGGATCGGGGCGATCTTCATCGACGGTGGGCCGCTCCACGTTTGCACCGGTTCGGTGGTGCATTCCAAGGGCGGGGACCTGATCATGACCGCGGCGCATTGTCTGGCCGGGGCGTCGCTGATCACCTTCGTTCCCGGTTTCGCCGGCGACGCCGCGCCCGCTCCCACCGACGTGTGGAAGGCCGACGCGGTCTACCTCGATCCGCGCTGGGTCGCCAGCAAGGATCCGCATGCCGACTACGCGATCGCGCGAGTCAGCAACGACACCGGCGCCAGCGTCGAGTCCCGCGCGGGTCTGGCGCTGACGCTGGGCGTGACGCCCCCACCGGGCAGTCGCGTCACCGTGCTGGGTTATCCGGTCGGCGTGGGCGGCGAGCCCATCGGGTGCCAGGGCAGCACCTCGGTCAGCGACAGCGGGTTCCCCGCGCTCGCGTGCGAAGGTCTGGTGGACGGCACCAGCGGCGCTCCGTGGGTCAGCGGCACCACGCTCACCGGGCTGATCGGCGGTCTCGAGCGCGGCGGGTGCGCGCCGGACATCTCGTATTCGGCGCCGTTCGACGCCCAGACCGCGGAGCTGCTGGCACGCGCCGAAGTCGGTGGGCCGGGCGACCCCGTCCCCGGCGACCTGCAGGACGCCTGTTAGCTATGGCGACCGCCAGCGCGGCCGTGGCCGGGCGCAGCGGTCGCCACCATCTGTCGGAGCCGGGCGCAGCGGTCGCCACCATCTGGCCTAGCGGCGGAACTGATTGAGCGCGCGCACCTTGTTCATCACGTCGAGCGCGGCCACCTTGTAGGCCTCGGAAAACGTGGGGTAGTTGAACACGGCGTCCACCAGGTAGTCCACCGTGCCCCCGCACCCCATCACCGCCTGCCCGATGTGCACCATCTCGGTGGCGCTGGTGCCGAAGATGTGCACGCCGAGCAGTTTCAGGTCCTCGGTGGACACCAGCAGCTTGAGCATCCCGTAGGAGTCCCCGGCGATCTGGCCGCGGGCCAGCTCCCGGTACCGGGCCACCCCGACCTCGTAGGGGACCGCGTCCTTGGTCAGCTCCACCTCGGTGGCCCCGACGTAGGAGACCTCGGGGATCGAGTAGATGCCGATCGGCTGCAGCTCGGTGATGCCGTCGCACGCTTCCCCGAACGCGTGGTAGGCGGCCAGCCGCCCCTGCTCCATCGAGGTCGCGGCCAGCGCGGGGAAACCGATCACGTCCCCGACGGCGTAGATGTGCGGCACCTTCGTCTGGAAATAGTCGTCAACGAAGATCCGGCCGCGGTTGTCGGCCTCCAGCTCGGCGTGGTGCAGGTCGAGATGGTCGGTCTGGCCCTGCCGACCGGCCGAGTACATCACCGTCTCGGCCGGGATCTGCTTGCCGCTGGCCAAGGTGGTGACGGTGCCCGCCGAGCCGACGTCGACCGCGGTCACCTCCTCGCCGAACCGGAACGTCACCGCCAGGTCGCGCAGGTGGAACTTCAGGGCCTCGACCACCTCGGGGTCGCAGAAGTCCAGCATGTCACCGCGCTTTTCCACCACGGTGACCTTGGTGCCCAGCGCGGCGAACATCGAGGCGTACTCGATGCCGATGACCCCGGCGCCGACGACCACCATCGAGGCCGGCAGGGTCTTGAGGTCGAGGATGCCGTCGGAGTCGAGCACGCGCTCCTCGTCGAACTCGACGCCGGACGGCCGCGCCGGCCGCGTTCCGGTGGCGATGACGATGTATTTGCCACTGATGGTTACCTTTTCGCGCCGCGACGGGTCTTCGACCTCGATGGTGTGCGGGTCGACGAACCGCCCGTGGCCGATCAGCAGGTCGATCCGGTTGCGCATCAGCTGGTTGCGCACCACGTCGACTTCCTTGCCGATCACGTGCTGGGTGCGGGCCAGCAGATCGGCCGGGGTGATCTTCTCCTTGACCCGATAGCTCGCGCCGTAGAGTTCGCGCTGGCTCATCCCGGTGAGGTAAAGGACCGCCTCGCGCAACGTCTTTGACGGGATGGTGCCGGTCTGGACGCAGACGCCGCCGATCATCTGGCCGCGTTCGACGATGGCGACCGACTTGCCCAGCTTGGCCGAGGCGATGGCGGCCTTCTGCCCGCCGGGCCCCGAACCGATGACCACCATGTCGTACTCTTGCGCCGAGCCCATGGGCTAAACAGTAGAGCAGCACAACTCACAGTGCCGGGTTCATCCACAGCTGGGTTGCCGCGCCGGCGCGCGCGAGCACCGGACCGACGGTGGCGGCCGTCAGCGTTGGTGCTCATGACCACGCATGCACAACCCGACTTCGAGCTTTCCCGCCCCGGCGCGCTCATCGCCGCGCTGCCCGCCGTTCTCGGCTTCATTCCCGAAAATTCATTGGTATTAGTGTCTTTGGAGGATCGGCACCTCGGGTCGGTGATGCGCGTCGACCTCTCCGAGGAGTTGCTCGCACGGGTCGGTCATCTGGCCGAGGTCGCCGCGGCGGCCCGCCCCGAGGCCGTCATCGCGGTGATCGTCGACGCCGACGGCGCGCACTGTCCCAGCTGCAACGACGAGTACCGGCAGTTGTGTGAGGCGCTCGCAGAGTCCTTGTCGCAGCACGACATTGAGCTCTGGGCCACCCACGTGGTCGACCGGGTCGCCCTCGGCGGGCGCTGGCATTGTGTCGAGGGCTGCGGGTCGAGCGGCCTCGTCGAGGACCCCTCGGCCTCGCCGCTGGCCGCGGCGGCGGTGCTGGAGGGCAGGCGGCTCTACCCGCGCCGCGCCGACCTGCAGGCGGTCATCGCGCCCGACGACCCGGCCCGCAGCGCCGCATTGGCCGGCGCGGTCGGCCGGCAGGCCGCCCGGCGCCGCGCCGCGCATCGCGCGCATCCGGTCCGCTGCACCCGCGGCGACGTGGAGGGCGCGATGGCGGCCGCCGCCCGGGTCGCCTCGGGCGAATTGCTGTCCGACGCCGAACTGGCGGCGCTGGGCTGCGCGCTGAGCGACCCGCAGGTCCGCGACATCCTGTACGCGCTGGCCGTCGGCGAGGGCGCCGACGACGTCGAGTCGCTGTGGGCGGTGCTGGCGCGCACCCTGCCGCCGCCGTGGCGGGTCGAGGCGCTGGTCCTGCTCGCGTTCAGCGCGTACGCGCGCGGCGACGGCCCGCTGGCCGGGGTGTCGCTGCAGGAGGCGCTGCGCTGTGAGCCCGAGCACCGGATGGCGGGCATGCTGGACACCGCGTTGTCCTCGGGCCTGCGGCCCGAGGACATCCGGGATCTCGCGCTCACCGGGTACCGGCTGGCCAAGCAGTTCGGGGTGCGGCTACCGCCGCGTCGGCCGTTCGGCCGCAGGGCGGGCTAGCTGTTGCGGGTCATGACGTTGTAGACGCCGGGATGGTCGGGATGTGAGGAGGACGGGTCCTTCGGCGGCAGGATGAGAAATCGCCAAACCCCTCGTCCTGAGCCTGAAGGAACCCGTCCATGACCCACGGTAATGCCCCGTTGTCCGTTGAAGGCCGTCGCCGCCTCGTTGCCCGCTGCGTCGACCGTCCCATTGCCCACGTAGCTGCTGAGATGGGGATCTCGCGGGCGTGTGCCTCCAAGTGGGTCAACCGGTTCCGACGGTTCGGCGAACTCGGCCTCTACGACCGCTCCTCGGCGCCGGTAGGGTCAACCCACGGCCACTGCGGCTGAGATCATCAGTGCGATCGAGGCGATGCGCCGAGGCCGCAAGTGGTCAGCGGCGCGGATCGCCTTCGAACTCAATGCACGCGGCATCGTGATCGGCCGGCGCACCGTCAGCCGGCAGCTGGTTGCGCTGGGTTTGCATCGGCGCAAGTTCCTTGACCCCAGCGGGGATCTGAATCGAGTACCCCAACGCATTATCGCTCGCCGCCCCGGGCACATGGTGCACGTCGACGTCAAGAAGGTCGGCCGCATCCCCGACGGTGGTGGGTGGCGGGTGCACGGCAAGAACAGCGCCCAGGGCAGAGCCTCGCGAAGGGCCCGCCCCGGCTACGTCTATCTGCATTCCGCGGTGGACGGCTACTCCCGATTGACTTACACCGAAGCGCTCACCGATGAAAAGGCCATCACAGCAATCGGATTCATGCACCGTGCCCGGGTCTGGTTCGCTGCACACGGGATCGACCGCATCCAGCGGATCGTCACCGACAACGGCTCGTGCTACCGCGCCCGCGACTTCGCCCACGTCTTGCATGGCGCACGCCACCAGCGCATCACGCCCTACACCCCGCGCCACAACGGCAAGGTGGAGAGATATCACCGCATCCTGGCCGAAGAGTTCCTCTACGCCCGCACCTGGACCTCAGAATCCCAACGCACCGAAGCGCTCAAGGTCTGGAACATCCACTTCAACTACCATCGACCACACTCTGCCGCCGACGGCCAGCCACCAGCATCACGACTTACCACCGGCGTCACCAACGTCCTGTCCTCCTACAGCTAGCCGGGGGGCCAGGGGTGGTGGGTCAGACCTTTTCGACCTTGACCGCGTGGGCCATCTCGTGGGGCAGGGTGACGTTTTCGTGGCCGGGGATGACGATGGTCACGCCGGCGGGGCCGGTCTCGACGGTCACGCGCGCGTTGGGGACCACGCCGGCGTCCTTGAGGCGGGTGATCAGGTCGGTGTCGCCCTGGACGTGTTCGGTCAGCTGCCGGACCACCACCGCCACCGGGGAGCCGGGCGGCAACTCGGTCAGCCGGACGAGGATGGCCTCCTCGGCGCCGGACTCGGGGCCCACGCCCAGGTCCAGAAGCCCGGGGATCGGGTTGCCGAACGGCGAGGTGGTCGGGTGGTTGAGCACCTTGACCAACCGCCGCTCGACCTCCTCGCTCATCACGTGCTCCCAGCGGCACGCCTCGGCGTGCACTTCCTCCCAGGGCACCCCGATGACGTCGACCAGCAGTCGCTCGGCGAGGCGGTGCTTGCGCATGACGGCCACGGCCAGCGCCCGGCCCTTGTCGGTGAGCTCGAGGTGGCGGTCACCGGCCACGTGGAGCAGCCCGTCGCGCTCCATCCTGGACACGGTTTGGCTGACAGTCGGCCCGCTCTGATCGAGGCGTTCGGCGATTCGGGCACGTAGCGGCGTTACGCCCTCTTCTTCGAGGTCGTAGATGGTCCGCAGGTACATCTCGGTGGTGTCAACCAGGTCGTTCATTCAGCACCTTCCATCGACGCTGAGTCTACTTGGCCAGCTGCATGAATGGGTGTAACGCCTCCCAGGCAAGCAGTATGCCCGCCGCTGACGCGGCGGGCATACTGTCTGCTACCTAGCTTGAGTGAGTTGTCAGCTCGCGTACGACCGTAGCCTGTCGGCGCGCTCCCCGTTGCGGAGTTTGGACATTACGTCCCGCTCGATTTGGCGAACCCGCTCGCGGGACAGCCCGAACAGCTTGCCGATCTGGTCCAGCGTGCGGGGCTGGCCGTCGTCGAGGCCGAACCGCAACCGGATCACCTGGTGCTCGCGCTCGTCGAGCGTGGCCAGCACGCTGCGGATGTCGGTGTGCAGCAACTCGGCGATCACCGCGTTCTCGGCCGACATCGCCTCGGCGTCCTCGATGAAGTCGCCCAGGGGGGCTTCCTCCTCGGAGCCGACCGGCATGTCCAGGCTCACCGGGTCGCGGCTGTGCTCGAGCAGGTCGTTGATCTTGTCGACCGGGATGCCGGATTCGGCGGCCAGTTCCTCGTCGGTGGCCTCGCGGCCGAGGTTCTGGTGCATCTCGCGCTTGATCCGCGCCAGCTTGTTGACCTGCTCCACCAGGTGGACGGGCAGCCGGATGGTGCGGCTCTGGTCGGCCATGCCGCGGGTGATGGCCTGACGAATCCACCACGTGGCGTAGGTCGAGAACTTGAATCCCTTTGTGTAGTCGAACTTTTCCATCGCGCGGATCAGCCCGAGGTTGCCCTCCTGGATCAGGTCCAGCAGCGGCATGCCACGACCCGTGTACCGCTTGGCCAGCGACACCACCAGGCGCAGGTTCGCCTCCAGCAGGTGACGGCGCGCGGCCTTACCATCGCGCACCACGGCCTCTAGATCGCGTTTACGGTTCTCCCCGAGGCGCTTACGCGTTTCGAGCAGGTGCTCGGCGTAGAGCCCGGCTTCGATCCGCTTCGCGAGTTCAACTTCCCCCGCCGCATTGAGCAACGCCGTCTTGCCGATTCCGTTCAGATATACGCGCACTAGATCCGCCGCGGGGCTTTGAGCATCCAGATCGCCGTCAAATCTGCTCGTGCTGGCGTTCGCCATAGCGACCTCCCGTTCGGCTTGTACTGTCATCGAGTTCAACGACCGATTAGGGTTCAGAGTTCCCAGCGGTTCCCCATCTCACACGTCTTGACGTGCACAAATGTCCCGAAGACCTGAGAATGTCCTGAGAAGTGCGCCGCGACGGCACCGAAGAAGGAACGAGCGCTAGCCGTCGTCGATTCCGCCCCGCGGGTCGGGAGGCCACCCCGGCTGGGGGTGTCGCGGCGCCTCGAGCGCCGGGCGTTCGGCGCGGGGGAACAGGGGGGTGCGCCGGCGCGCGTTGTCGAACCGGCGGGGCTCGTCGGGGCGGCGCGGCGGGCGGTCGTTGGCGATCAGCACGGCCATCCAGGGCAGGGGGATGGACAC
Organism: Mycobacterium intracellulare ATCC 13950; assembly: GCF_000277125.1. Lineage (NCBI taxonomy): Bacteria > Bacillati > Actinomycetota > Actinomycetes > Mycobacteriales > Mycobacteriaceae > Mycobacterium > Mycobacterium intracellulare. The sequence goes on along the minus strand of NC_016946.1, from coordinate 3,669,679 downwards.
CGCCACGATCGCCAGCGAGATCAGGCCGTTGTGCCACGCGCCGTAGGCGAGCGCGGCGAGGATGAGCGCCGGAATCCGGAATGCCATCAGGGTCAGGTATTTACGGACCCGCGCGCGATGCTGCTCCTCATAGGAGGGCTCGGCGGCGGTGATGAGCACCGGGCGGCCCTTGTGGCCGGCGAAGTCATCGAAGCTGCCGTCGAACCCCGCGTCGGAGCCGTGCTTCATTTCTCCACTGTCCCACACCTGGACGATTCCGGCGTGGCGGGTTTCGGGGCGGCCCGGCAGCGCACCGGGCAGTGCAAGAATGTCAGGTATGCAGACCCAGACGATCGAGCGCACCGAGACCGACGAACGCGTCGACGACGGGACCGGCAGCGACACACCCAAGTATTTTCACTACGTCAAGAAGGACAAGATCGCCGAGAGCGCGGTGCTGGGCAACCACGTCGTCGCGTTGTGCGGCGAGGTGTTCCCCGTCACCAAGGCGGCCAAGCCGGGCTCGCCCGTCTGCCCGGAGTGCAAGCAGATCTACGACCGGCTCAAGAAGGGCTGATCACCCGGGCGGCTTCGCCGGCGCGGTATCGCGTTGTTGCGTGGCGGGATTCGCGATCGGGCTGGCCAGCGTCTCCACCGTCTTCTTCAGGGCGGGCGAGCGGGAGAACAACCAGGTGCGCACCCGGTGGGCGTGCGTGGTGGGCGCGGGAAACTCCTCCTGGACCGCGGCGTTGAGTTCGGCCCCGAGCATGATCGCGAACCCGCCGAAGAACGCGAACAGCAGGAATGCGATCGGGGTGGAGAGCGCGCCGTAGGTGTAGCCGGTGCTGGTGATCCACCTTAGATAGAACCGCAGGCCCAGCGTGGCGGTGACGAACACCGTGGTCGCCAGCATCGCGCCGAGGATCAGCCGGTGTGACGGCAGCGGTTCGGGCAGTGCGACCCGGTACAGGATCATCACCCCGAGCGTCAGGCCGATGATCAGCGCCGGGTAGTAGCCGTAGCGCAGCACGTTGGACAGGCCGAGCGGGATGTGTTCTTCCACCTTGCGCGGGCCCACCACCACCAGCGGCGCGGTCGCCACCACGACCACAAGCATCACGACGTAGAGGAACAGCGCGAAGAAGCGCTGCCGCACCGGATGGCGCAGCGGCGTCTGGTCATGCGCCTCGACGACGGAATCGACGAACGCCGAGATCGCCGACGACCCCGCCCACAGCGAGATGATGAATCCCAGCGACACCACCTCTCCGCGGGCGTTGCTGGCGATGTCGCGGACCGTCGGCTCGATGATCTCGTTCACCACGCTGGGGGAGAACACGCTGTGCGCCGTCGAAAGCAGCTGCCGCAGGATGTTGGGCAGCATGTCCGGCCCGAACAGCGGCGCCACGTAGGCCATCGTGCCCAGCATCCCGAGCAGCAACGGCGGCAGGGACAACGCCGACCAGAAACCAGCCTGAGCCGACTCGGAAAAGATTGAGTCGTCCCAGCTCTTCGACAGAGCCCTCAGGGTGATTCGCCAGATGTGGTGGCGCGACGGTTTTGCGACCTGATCGCTCATACCAGTCCAGCATTACCGAAGATCGCCCGCGCTGCCCACATTGGGGACGGGCGAGTTCGGTTGGCTAGCTTCCGCTGACCTCCAGCACGGCGTCCAGCTCGGTCAGCTTGGCCTCGTGCTCGTTGGCGTGGTGCTGGCAGAAGAGAAGCTCGAGGCCGGAAGGCAGCTTGGCGCGCACACGGGCCGCGGCACCGCAGCGGTCGCAGCGGTCGGCCCGTGTCAGTTCTGGACTCGTCAGAGTTGCATTCATGGCTTCTCCGTTCTCGTACATTCACTTTCTCAGACGTATGGCGTTTTCGCCTTGTTCCCCGATCGTTATCGGGTGTGTCGTTTCTCACGGCCTGGTCAGATTTGGTGTGGACGGTTCTCTAGGGTGACCGTCGTGACCTTCGCTGCCGACGTGCTGGTGCACCTGTGCGGGGCCGAGCAGTGGGCGCAGGCCCGCCGTGACGGCGCCATCCGCCCCGCGGACGGCGCCGACTTCATCCACCTGTCGACGCCCGAGCAGGTCCACCTGCCCGCCAACCGGCTCTACCGGGGCCGGCGCGACCTGGTGCTGTTGCGCATCGACCCGGCTCGCCTCGACGCACCGGTGCGCTGGGAGCCGGGAGTGCCAACCGATCCGGCGTCGATGTTGTTCCCGCACCTGTACGGCACCCTGCCGGTCGCCGCGGTGACCCGCGTCACCCCTTACCCCCCGGGGGCCGACGGCGCCTTCCCTCCGGTCACCGGCGAGTCGACGTAGGCGTCGGCCTCGATCTCCACCAGCAACTCGGGCGCGATGAGCGCCGAGACCTCGACCATGGTGGCCACGGGGCGGATCGCGCCGAACACCTCCTCGTGCACGGCGCCCACCTCGCGCCAGCGCGAGATGTCGGTGACGTAGAGGCGCGTGCGTACCACGTCGGTGAGTGACGCGCCGGCTTGTTGCAGTGCAATGTCGATGCGGCGCAGGGCATCTCGCGTCTGGGCGGCGATGTCACCGGCGGGCCCGGTGCCCGTCGTTCCTGCCACCGCCACATGCGGACCGACCCGCACCGCGCGCGAGTAACCGGCCACCGATTCGAATTCCGAACCGGACGCGACCACCGTGCGGTGTGCTGACATGCGCCTCACCGTACGACGGCGGCGCCGCCAGCGCAGCCGAATTTCCCCGCGGCAGGGGCTGTTTGGCTCGGCCCGGGTTCAGCGAGCCGCGAACAGCTTGTGCGCCAACCGTTCTCACGGAAGGCCGGACCGGGCTCAGTCCAGGTAGTCGCGCAGCACCTGCGAGCGGCTGGGGTGGCGCAGCTTCGACATGGTCTTGGACTCGATCTGGCGGATGCGCTCGCGGGTCACCCCGTACACCTGCCCGATCTCGTCCAGGGTGCGGGGCTGGCCGTCGGTGAGGCCGAAGCGCAGCCGCACCACGCCGGCCTCGCGCTCCGAGAGCGTCTCGAGCACCGACTGCAACTGGTCCTGCAGCAGCGTGAACGACACCGCGTCGACGGCCACCACGGCCTCGCTGTCCTCGATGAAATCGCCCAGCTGGCTGTCGCCCTCGTCGCCGATGGTCTGGTCCAGCGAGATCGGCTCGCGCGCGTATTGCTGGATCTCCAGCACCTTTTCCGGCGTGATGTCCATTTCCTTGGCCAGCTCTTCGGGCGTGGGCTCGCGGCCCAGGTCCTGCAGCAGCTCGCGCTGGATGCGGCCCAGCTTGTTGATCACCTCGACCATGTGCACGGGGATGCGGATGGTGCGGGCCTGGTCGGCCATGGCCCGGGTGATGGCCTGGCGGATCCACCAGGTGGCGTACGTGGAGAACTTGTAGCCCTTGGTGTAGTCGAACTTCTCGACCGCGCGGATCAGACCCAGGTTGCCTTCCTGGATGAGGTCGAGGAACGCCATGCCGCGGCCCGTGTAGCGCTTGGCCAGCGACACCACCAGCCGCAGGTTGGCCTCCAGCAGATGGTTTTTGGCGCGGTCGCCGTCGCGGCAGATCCACTGCATGTCGCGGCGCTGGGCGGCCGGCAGTTTGTCGCCGCGCTCGGTCATCTCGGTCATCAGCTGCGTGGCGTACAGGCCGGCCTCGATCCGCTTGGCCAGCTCGACCTCTTCCTCGGCGTTGAGCAGCGCGACCTTACCGATCTGCTTGAGGTACGCGCGAACCGAGTCGGCGGAGGCGGTGAGCTCGGCGTCCTTGCGGGCCTGGCGCAGCGCCTCGGATTCGTCCTCGTCCCAGACGAAATCGCCGGAGGCCTTGTCCTTTTCGGTGGGCTCGGCGATCTCGTCGTCCTCGTCGGCGGCGGGCTCGGCGGCCGCCGCGGGGGCGGGCGCCTCCTCGTCGTCACCCACCTCGGAATCGCCCGATTCGACCTCGGCGTCTTCGGACGCCACGTCTTCCTCGAGGTCGTCGAGGGACAGGTCGCTGTCGATGTCGAGGTCCTCGCCGGGCTCAGCCTCGAGGTCTGGTTCGTTGTCGAGATCCTCGACGGCGCCGTCGGAATCGAGGGCGTCGGGATCCGCCGGGCCGCCCTTGGCCGCTTTGGTGCCGCGGCCCTTGGCCTCGGCGCCCTTGGCGCGGGTCTTCTTGGCGGGCTCGGCGGCGTCGGACTTGGTGGACCGCGCGGTCGTCTTGGCGGCCCGTTTGGCGGGCGCGGAGCCATTGGCGGCCTTGGCCGCCGGACGCTTGGCGGGGGACGACGCAGACTTCGTGGCGGTGCGTTTCACCGGCCCATCGGTTGCCGGGCTTGCCTTGGTCGCTGCCACTTACACCCCTTCGTTTGGGCTCACCTTCGGTGGGTATTGGGCATGGTTAACCGAAAGTGTCTGCTATGTCGATGTCGGCGTTGGTATCAGCGTGCGTAGTCGCACGCTATCGGTTGGGCGTTCGCCGAAGACCATTGTAACGACAGTGCGCGGTACTACAGCTGTGCCGGGCGAAATTCAGTGGGTCACGTCCGAGGTGGCGGCCATCGCCGCGCCGACGATCCCGGCCGTGTTGAGCAGGGCCGCGGCCACCACCGGGGTGCGGTTTTCGAGCAGCGGCAGCCACTTGTCGGCCTTGCGGCTGATCCCGCCCCCGGCGATGAACAGGTCCGGCCACATCGCGTTCTCGATGCTCACCAGCACCTCGGTGACGTGTTTGGTCCATTTTTCGTAGGACCAGCCCTTCTTTTCCTTCACCGAGGAGGCGGCTTGTTTCTCGGCTTCCTTGCCGCCGACCTCCAAGTGCCCGAATTCGGTGTTGGGGATCAGCGTGCCGTTGTGGATGACCGCCGAGCCGATACCGGTGCCGAACGTCAAGAGAATCACCAGGCCCGTCTGATTCCTGCCCGCCCCGTAGTGCTCCTCGGCCAGCCCGGCCGCGTCGGCATCGTTGAGGACCGTCACGTCCTGACCGTCCAGCTCGGCGCTGATGATGTCGCGGGCGTTGACCCCGATCCAGGACTTGTCCACGTTGGCGGCGGTTTGCACCACACCGTGCGTGACCACCCCGGGGTAGGTCACGCCGAGGGGCCCGGTCCACCCGAATTCGTTGACGACCGCGGCGATGGTCTTGGCGACCGCCGACGGCGTCGCGGGTTGCGGGGTCAGCAGTTTGACCCGTTCGCCGATCAACAACCCCGTGTCCATGTCGACGATGCCGCCCTTGATGCCGCTGCCGCCGACGTCGATGCCGAAGCCGCGGCGTTCATGTGTGCCGTCGGCCGGTGCTGCGCCGGGCGTGTCCGTGGTCGAGTCGGTGCTGGTCATCGAATCTCCTCGGCGTGACGGGGCTGTCCGCTCACCTTAACGCCGCGACGCCGGCAGCCCGCGGTGTCTGCGCGCCCGCGCCGACTGTGATGCGATAGACCGGTGATCCAATCCGATGACGAGCTCGTGCGGCTGCGTTCAGTGGCCGAAACCGTGGCCACGGAGGCCGCCGCGTTCGTGCGGCGCCGGCGCGCCGAGGTATTCGGCGCCGAGCCGGCCGGCGTGACAGGCCCCGACAGCGGCGCGGTGCGGACCAAGAGCACCCCGACCGATCCGGTGACGGTGGTCGACACCGAGACCGAGCGCCTGTTGCGGGACCGGCTGGCCGAATTGCGGCCTGGGGACCCCATTCTCGGCGAGGAGGGCGGCGGACCGACCGACCCGGCGGGCACCCCGCCCGGATCGGTGACCTGGGTGCTCGATCCCATCGACGGCACAGTGAATTTCGTTTACGGCGTTCCCGCCTACGCGGTGTCGGTCGCCGCGCAGGTCAACGGCGAGTCGGTGGCCGGGGCGGTCGCCGACGTCGTCGCCGACCGGGTGTACTCGGCGGCCAGCGGCCTCGGCGCGCACGTCAGCGACGGCCAAGGGACTCAGCCCTTGCAGTGCGCGGCGGTCGAGGACGTGTCAATGGCGTTGCTGGGCACCGGTTTCGGCTATTCGCGGCAGCGCCGCGCGGCGCAGGCGGCGTTGTTGGCGCGCATGCTGCCGGTGGTCCGCGACGTTCGCCGCATCGGCTCGGCGGCGCTGGATCTGTGCATGGTGGCCTCGGGCCGGCTGGACGCCTACTACGAGCACGGCCTGAAGGTGTGGGACCGCGCCGCGGGCGCGCTGATCGCCGCCGAGGCGGGGGCCCGGGTGGTGCTGCCGGCGCACGACGCCACCGGGGCGGGATTGGTGCTGGCCGCCGCCCCCGGGATCGCCGACGAGCTGCTGGCCGTCCTGGAGCGGTTCAACGGCCTGGATCCGATCCTGGATTGAGCGCCTCAGCAGCTGCTGGCGTGAATCTTGGCCAGCAGCGTGGGATCTGACGGCTCGGTCGCGCCGGGCCGCAGGGTGGCGAGCACGGCGTCGATGTCGTCGTTGTGGGCCAACGCGCTGAAGTCGGTTCCCAAGGCGAGGTCGACGGAGTCGTCGGCGCGGCTGTCGTTGAACAGTTCGGTGCACGGCGCCACCAGCCACACCGCCGCGGCGGTGGCCTGTCCGGCGGTGCCGAAACGGATTTGGCCTTGGCAGGCGAGCCGGGTGCCGGCGTAGAGCGGGTCGTTGGCGGCGGTCGGCTGCGCGAAGCCGAGGTCTTTCATCGCCCCGGCGACGTCGCCGGCCTGCCCGCCCCGGCCGCTGGCGTTGAGGACGCGGACCTTGGTGTCGGCGAGTTTGGCGGGCGCGACGTCCATCATGGCGCTGCGCGACACCTGCTCACCGAGCTGCGCCGACGCCGAACCGGTCGCCTGCGGCGGGGGATTGCACACCACCGCCTCGTGCACCTTGGCGGGCCGGGTCAGCGCCACGGTCCAGACGACCGCGGTGGCCACTGCGAGCAAAATCACCACGACGATCGCGGGCTTGGGGTTGCGCCGCCGGAAGGGCCGACCATGCTTGTCAAAAGCTGTACCCTCGGTGATTTGCGTGACCACAGCTGCACTCTAGTCGCACCCCAAACCCACTGTTCAGAAGCGAGCGCAAGGATGAAAATGGGTGTGTGAGGTAAATCACACCTTAATGGGCCGCGATACGGGCACGAATCATTTGGTGGATGCGTTCGACGCTGGTACAAAGCGATGCTTGAGATTTACGAGGGCATGCAGAGGCAAGCAGAGGCAATAGGGCAGGGGAATAGATATGCCTACCGATTATGACGCTCCACGGCGCACCGAGACGGACGACGTTTCGGAGGACTCGCTGGAGGAGCTCAAAGCGCGACGGAACGAGGCGGCCTCGGCCGTCGTCGATGTCGACGAATCTGAATCCGCTGAGAATTTCGAACTGCCCGGCGCCGACCTGTCCGGTGAAGAACTTTCGGTCCGTGTCGTTCCGAAGCAGGCTGACGAGTTCACCTGCTCGAGTTGCTTTCTGGTGCAACACCGCAGTCGGCTGGCCAGCGAGAAGAACGGCGTGATGATCTGTACCGACTGCGCGGCCTGATAGCTGCCGCTACGTTGTCAGGGCCGACAGCACCCGTTCCGGGTGACGGCAACTCACCAGCCAGTACGGCGTCGGGTCGTCCGGGTCGTCGAGGACGATCAGGATCATCGGCGCCACCCACGCCCTGTGCAGCACGTAGGCCGCCGGGTCGAGCTGGCGGCCCAACGCGGCGGATTTGGCCGAGGGCGCTACCTGTGCGGACCGGGCGATCGCGGTGACCGGCAGGTGCGCGGGGCCCGCCCACAGTTCCACTTCCCCCGGCGCGCAGGGGTTGGCGGTGACCCGGATCTCGACGCGCCCCAGCCACAACAGCGCCGCGGCCGCCACCGCGAACAGTGCCGCGTACGGCCACCACGAGGAGTGGCGGGTGACGCCCATGTTGAACTCGAACGCGAGGATGCCGGCGAGCGCGAGGGCCGGTGGCCACCACCACCACGGAACCCACAATCGTTCGCGATACCGCACGTTGTGCGGCGCGACGCGGGTGTCGGACACGCAGTCAAGGGTAGTCTGTGGCCCCGTGTCGACCAGTCTGGCCATCGTCCGCCTTGACCCCGAGCTTCCGCTGCCCGCCCGCGCCCACGAAGGCGACGCCGGGATCGATCTCTACAGCGCCGAGGACGTCAAGCTCGAGCCCGGGCGGCGCGCCCTGGTGCGCACGGGCGTGGCGGTCGCCATCCCGTTCGGCATGGTCGGGCTGGTCCATCCTCGGTCGGGATTGGCTGCGCGCGTTGGGCTTTCGATCGTCAACAGTCCCGGTACCATCGACGCGGGCTACCGCGGCGAGATCAAGGTCGCGCTGATCAACCTCGATCCGGCCGAGCCGATCGTGGTGCATCGCGGCGACCGCATCGCCCAGCTGCTGGTGCAGCGGGTCGAGTTGGTGGAGCTGGTCGAGGTGTCGTCGTTCGACGAGGCCGGGCTGGCCGAAACGTCCCGTGGCGACGGTGGTCACGGTTCCTCCGGCGGACACGCGAGTCTGTGATGCGCCGGCGAGCAGGGCGAAGCGATGAAAAGGAGCGGCGCTGATGGCTGCATTCGGTAAACGCTCACGCAAGGACGACAGCGCTTCGGCCGCGGACGCCCGGGCGGACGAGGCCGTGACGCCGGGCGCCGACGAGCCCGCCGCCGAGGAACTCGAGGGCCCGTTCGACATCGAGGACTTCGACGATCCCGCCGTCGCCGAGCTGGCCCGGCTCGACCTGGGCTCGGTGCTGATCCCCATGCCCGAGGCCGGCCAGCTGCAGGTCGAGTTGACCGAAACCGGTGTCCCGAGCGCGGTCTGGGTCGTTACGCCCAACGGTCGTTTCACCATCGCCGCCTACGCGGCGCCCAAGACGGGTGGGCTGTGGCGTGAGGTGGCCGGCGAGCTCGCCGAGTCGCTGCGCAACGACTCCGCCCAGGTCAGCATCAAGGACGGGCCGTGGGGGCGCGAGGTGGTCGGCACCGCCACCGGCGTGGTGCGCTTCATCGGCGTCGACGGCTACCGCTGGATGATCCGCTGCGTCATCAACGGCGCCCACGAGACGATGGAGGCGCTCGAGCAGGAGGCGCGAGCGGCGTTGGCCGACACCGTGGTTCGGCGCGGCGACACGCCCCTGCCGGTGCGCACACCGCTGGCCGTGCAGCTGCCCGAGCCGATGGCGCAACAGCTGCGCGAAGCCGCCGCGGCGCAACAGGCCGCCCAACAAGCGGATGCGCAGCAATCCGAGGACCAGCAGGCCCCCGCCGACCAGCCGGCCGCGCGCCGCAGCGCCGACGGGTCGGCGATGCAACAGCTGCGCACCACCACCGGCGGCTGAGACCCCGGCTAGCCCAGCTCGGCCAGCGCCGCCAGGCAGGCCGCGCCCAGGGCGGCGGGATCCGCGCCGATCTGATCCAGCGTCACCGTGCGCAGCGCCGCGCGCGGCGCCGCGGCGACCCAGTCGAGGCCGGCCTGCAGCGGATGGATCGGATCGTCGACCGCGGCCGCCACCGCCAGCGGCGCGGCCAGCCCGGCCAGCTCGTCGCAGCTCGGCGCGACGTAGGCGGCCGCCTCCTCCATGGCGTCCGGAAGGTGCGGCCACTGGGCGCCCCAGGAGCGGGTCAGCTCGTCGGCCAGCCACGGGGGGCTGGACGCCCGCATCTGGGTCGTCGTCGCCGCCAGGCCGTCGGCGCGCAGCCGGGAGGCCGAGTACCGCGCCGCGAGGGCGGCCGGCGCCTCACCGGGCGCCCCCGCCCACGCCGGCAGCGCGGCCAGCACCGCGACCGTCCGGTCCGGATGGGCCAGCGCCCAGGCCGCCGCGACCGCCGCGCCGATCGACACGCCGCCGACGGCGATCGGACCTTCGCACGCCGCGGCATCCAGCGCCGCCAGGTAGCCGTCGATCAGCCGGTCGGGACGCGGCGGCGGGTTCACCAATACCGCGCCGACGTGGGCCAGCGGGCCCGAAAACGCCCGCTGAACGTAGTCGTCGTCGGAGCCGGTTCCGGGCAATAACACGGTCGTCACACCGTTCAGATCGACCACCACCCCTCGATAGTGCACGGCGTTGACCTGCGGTCCAACATCACGTTTGAGTCGGTTGGCGCTGGGGAACCAAGAGGTCTACGGTGTCCGTTGGCATAGAGGAAGCATCGAAGCTTTTATCGTCAGGAGTGGCCATGGGGGCCCAAGGGTATCTGCGCCGGCTGACCCGTCGGTTGACGGAGGATCCGGAGCAACGCGACTCTGAGGAACTGTCCGACGAAGTCGCCAGCACCGGCGCGCAACGGGCTATCGATTGCGAACGTGGCCAGGAGGTCACGATGGTCGGCACGCTACGCAGCGTGGAATGCAACGGCAGGGCCTGCGCCGGCGGGGTTCGCGCGGAATTGTTCGACGGCAGCGACACCGTCACGCTCGTGTGGCTGGGCCAGCGCCGCATCCCGGGCATCGACTCGGGCCGGACCCTGCGCGTGCGGGGCCGCCTCGGCAAGCTCGAGAACGGAACCAAGGCGATCTACAACCCGCACTACGAAATTCAACGGTGACCGTCCCGGAAGGATTGGGCGGGGCCACCCCGCCCGCCCGGGAGCCGGGCTCATCGGAACAAACCACTAGTCGCATCAGCCCCGAGCGCCTGCTGGCGCAGGCAGGCGGCGTCAGTGGCGTCATCTACTCGTCGCTCCCGGTGGTCGTCTTCGTGATCGTCTCGAGCGTGTCGGGACTGGTCCCGGCGATCGCGGCCGCGCTGGGGGTGGCCGCGCTGGTCTTGCTGTGGCGGCTGATCCGGCGGGATTCCCCACAACCGGCGTTGTCCGGGTTCTTCGGCGTGGCGCTGTGCGCGCTGATCGCCTACGTGCTGGGGGAGTCCAAGGGCTATTTCCTGCTGGGCATCTGGATGTCGCTGGTGTGGGCGGTGGTGGTCGCGGCGTCGGTGGCGATCCGCCGGCCGCTGGTGGGCTACGCGTGGAGCTGGGCCACCGGCCGCGGGGACGGCTGGCGCAGCGTTCCAAGGGCCGTCCTTGCGTTCGACATCGCCTCACTGGGCTGGGTACTGGTGTTCACCTCCCGCTTCGTGGTCCAGGGGCTGCTCTACGACGCCGATCGGACCGGGTGGCTGGCGGCCGCGCGGATCGGGATGGGCTGGCCACTGACCGTGCTGGCCGCGCTGGCGACCTACGCGGCGATCAAGTCGGCGCAACGGGCCATCGCGGCGGGCGCCGAGCTGGCACCCCGTAGCGTCGGCGACTAGCCCAACAGCAGCTTCTGCAGGTCCTCTTCGGCCTCGGCGACGGCGACGAACAGCAGCTCGTCGCCGCCTTCGAGCGGCTCGTCCTCCTCGGGCACGATGACCCGCGGGCCGCGCAGGATCGTCACCAGCGAGGTGTCGCGCGGCAGCTGCAGTTTGCGCACCGGCTTGCCGCCCCACGGCGTGTCATCGGGCAGGGTGATCTCGACGAGGTTGGCCTGCCCCTTGCGGAACTCCATCAGCCGCACCAGATCGCCGACGGCGACGGCCTCCTCGATGAGCGACGCCAGCATGCGCGGTGTCGACACCGCGACGTCGACGCCCCAGGCGTCGGTGAACAGCCACTCGTTGCGCGGGTCGTTGACCCGGGCCACCACCCGGGGCACCGCGAATTCGGTTTTGGCCAAGAGGCTTAGCACGACGTTGGCCTTGTCATCGCCGGTGGCGGCCACCACCACGTCGAACTCCTGCATGTGCACCGATTCCAGCAGCGTCAACTCGCACGCATCGCCCAGGCGCCAGTGCGCGGCCGGGATGGCGTCGACGTCGACGTGGTCGGGGTTGCGCTCGATCAACGTCACGTCGTGGCCGTTGCCGATGAGTTCCCGCGTGACCGAGCGACCGACCGCACCGGCACCGGCAACCGCTACCTTCATATGCGCCGTCCCCTCACAGCCGGTCCCGAATTCATCACAGGTCTTCGCTCGGCGGTAGCGCGGCGATGGCGACCGCCTCGGCGGCGCGCCCGGATATCGCCGCGACATAGACCTGGTCGCCGGCCTGGATCACCGACTTCGGCTCGGGCAGGACGCCGGCCCCGAACCTGATCAGGAAGGCGACCCGCGCGCCGGTGGCCTGCTCGAGATCGGTGACCCGGTGGCCGATCCAGTCCTCGTGCAGGACGACCTCGGAGACGGCGACCGTGCCGGTCGGGTCGCGCCACTTGGCCGTCTCGGTCTCCCGCAGGAGGGCATTGAGCAGGCGGTCGGTGGTCCAGGGCACGGTCGCGATGGTCGGGATGCCTAGGCGCTCGTAGACCTCGGCGCGCTTGGCGTCGTAGATGCGGGCCACGACCCGCTTGACGCCGAACGTCTCCCGCGCCAGGCGCGCGGAGATGATGTTGGAGTTGTCACCGGAGGACACCGCGGCGAACGCGTCCGCCTCTTCGATACCGGCCCTCAGCAGTACATCTCGGTCGAATCCCTGCCCCAGGACCCGCTCGCCGGCGTATTCGGGGCTGAGCCGGTTGAAGGCGGTGCTGTCGCGGTCGATGACGGCCACGTCGTGACCGATGCGGGACAGCCCGTCGGCGACCGAGGAGCCGACACGGCCGCAGCCCATCACTACTACTCGCACTTGTGGTCCTCTCGGCCGCGTCCTGCGCCCTTCGTCGGCAACGCACGTGGGCAAGCCGTTTCGGTCGGCGAACATTCTCGTCCACGAACGCTACCGTCAGAGGCGTCTGGGCTTACTCTTGGCTCTCGTGTCCAAACTTTCAACCGCCACTCGTCGGTTGCTTATCGGCCGGCCGTTTCGCAGCGACCGGCTCAGCCACACCCTGCTGCCCAAGCGGATCGCCTTGCCGGTGTTCGCCTCCGACGCGTTGTCCTCGGTGGCGTATGCGCCCGAGGAGGTCTTCCTCATGCTCTCGGTGGCGGGGGTCTCGGCGTACGCGCTGACGCCGTGGATCGGGCTCGCCGTGGCGGCGGTCATGTTGGTGGTGGTGGCCAGCTACCGGCAGAACGTCCACGCCTACCCCTCGGGTGGCGGCGATTACGAGGTGGTCACCACCAACCTGGGCGAGACGGCGGGCCTCGTCGTGGCGAGCGCGCTGATGGTGGATTACGTTCTGACCGTGGCGGTTTCGACGGCGTCGGCGATGGCGAACATCGGCTCGGCCATCCCGATCGTGGCCGAACACAAGGTGTTCTTCTGTGTGGCCTCCATTCTGCTGGTGATGGCGCTGAACCTGCGCGGGGTGCGCGAATCCGGGGTGGCGTTCGCCATCCCGACGTATGCGTTCATCATCGGGGTCCTCGTCATGATCGGCTGGGGCCTGTTCCGGATCTTCGTGCTGGGTGATCCCTTGCGGGCGGAGTCCGCCGGTTTCCAGATGCACGCCGAACACGGCCAGGTCGTCGGTTTCGCGTTGGCGTTCTTGGTGGCGCGGTCGTTCTCCTCGGGGTGTGCGGCGCTTACGGGTGTCGAGGCGATCAGCAACGGGGTGCCGGCATTTCAGAAACCCAAGTCGCGCAACGCGGCCACGACCCTGCTGATGTTGGGCGCAATCGCGGTGACGCTGCTGATGGGCATCATCGTGCTGGCGCAGAAGATCGGCGTTCAGCTCGTCGAGGATCCCGCGACCCAGCTGAGCGGAACCCCGAAGGGGTACTACCAAAAGACCCTGGTCACCCAACTGGCGCAGGCGGTGTTCGGCGGCTTTCACCTCGGGTTCCTGCTGATCGCCACGGTGACCGCCCTCATCCTGGTGCTCGCGGCCAACACCGCGTTCAACGGATTCCCGGTGCTCGGTTCGATCCTGGCCCAGCACAGCTACCTTCCGCGCCAATTGCACACCCGCGGAGACCGGTTGGCGTTCTCCAACGGAATCCTGTTCCTGTCCGGGGTGGCCGTGCTGGCGATCGTGGCGTTCCGCGGCGAGGTCACCGCGTTGATTCAGCTCTACATCGTGGGCGTGTTCATTTCGTTCACGCTGAGCCAGATCGGCATGGTGCGGCACTGGACCCGGTTGCTGCGCACCGAGACCGATCCCGGGGTACGGCGCAAGATGATGCGCTCGCGGGTGGTCAACACGGTCGGATTGCTTTCCACCGGTGCGGTTTTGCTGGTGGTGCTGGTCACCAAGTTCGTCGCCGGGGCGTGGATCGCGCTGTTCGCGATGAGCCTGCTGTTCGGCATGATGAAGATGATCCACCGGCACTACAACACCGTGAACCGCGAATTGGCGCAGCAGGCCGAGGACGAGGAGGACGCGGTGTTGCCCAGCCGCAACCACGCCGTGGTGCTGGTGTCGAAGCTGCACCTGCCGACGCGGCGCGCGCTGGCCTACGCGAGGGCCACCCGCCCCGACGTTCTCGAGGCGGTGACGGTCAGCGTCGACGACGCGGAAACCCGCGAGCTGGTGCGCAAGTGGGAGGCGAGCGATATCAGCGTTCCGCTCAAGGTCATCGCCTCGCCGTATCGCGAAATCACCCGCCCCGTACTGGAATACGTCAAGCGGGCCCGGGAGGAGTCGCCCCGCACCGTGGTCACGGTGTTCATCCCGGAGTATGTGGTGGGGCACTGGTGGGAGCAGGTGCTGCACAATCAGAGCGCGCTGCGGCTCAAGGGGCGGCTGCTGTTCATGCCCGGCGTCATGGTGACTTCGGTTCCGTGGCAACTGAGTTCGTCCGAACGGCGCAAGACGTTGCAGCCGCACGTGGCGCCGGGCGACGCTCGTCGGGGTATTTTCGATTGACCCGCGAATCGACCCGCCCACCGCGCGGGGTGTCGCCCGCGGTGGGGGAGCTGACGTTGACCACCGGCGCCCCGGCCAACGGCGGCAGCTGCGTGGCGCACCACGAAGGCCGGGTGGTGTTCGTCCGGTACGCGCTGCCCGGTGAGCGGGTGCGGGTGCGGGTGACCGCGGACCGCGGATCCTATTGGCACGCGGAGGTTGTCGAGGTCGTCGAGCCGGCGGACGGCCGCACGGCGTCGCTGTGCCCGATCGCCGGGGTCGGCGGCGCCGGCTGCTGCGACCTGGCGTTCGCCGCCCCCGAGGTGGCGCGCGCGCTCAAGGCCGAGGTGGTGGCCAATCAGCTGGAGCGCCTCGGTGGGCATCGCTGGAGCGGGGAGGCCGAACCGCTGTCGTCGCGACCCACGGGCTGGCGCACCCGCGTCCGCCTCGACGTGGGCGCCGACCATCGACCGGGCTTTCACCGTTACCACAGCGACGATTTGGTGACCGACCTGCGTTGCGCGCAGCTGCCCGACGGCATGCTCGACGGGATCGCCGAGACCGAGTGGCCGCCGGCCGCCCAGCTGCACATGGCCGTCGACGACGACGGCGCGCGCCACGTGGTGCGCACCCTGCGGCAGGGCAGACGCACGGCGACCAAGGTGATGGAGGGCCGCTACGAGGCGGTGCAGCGGGTGGCAGGGCGCACCTGGCAGGTGCCGGTGACCGCCTTTTGGCAGGCGCACCGCGACGCCGCGGCGACCTACAGCGCCCTGGTCGCCGACTGGGCGGCCGCCGGCACCGGCATGAGCGCCTGGGATCTCTACGGTGGCGCAGGCGTTTTCGCCGCCGCGCTCGGCGAGGCCGTGGGGGCCTCGGGGCGGGTGCTCAGCGTGGACACCTCGCGCGGGTCGACGCGGGCCGCCCGGAGCGCGCTGGCCGATCTGAGCCAGGTGCAGATCGTCACCGACTCGGTGCGCCGCGCGCTGGCGGCCCAGCGGGAAGGCGCCTCAACCGCAGATGTGGCGGTGCTTGACCCACCGCGGGCGGGCGCCGGGCGCGAGATCATCGATCTGCTCGCCGCGGCCGGTGTCCCGCGTGTGGTGCACATCGGTTGTGAGGCGGCGTCTTTCGCGCGCGATATCGGTATCTATCTCGGCCACGGCTACGCCGTCGAGAAGATCAAGGTGTTCGACGCGTTCCCGTTGACCCACCACGTCGAATGCGTCTCGCTGCTGACGCGTGGCGATTAGTCCGGCGCCTAGGCCATCGCGAAATACCGCAGCCACACATACAGCGCGGCCAGCGCGATGGAGACGGCGGTGACGAGCGCGCCCTTGCGGGTGAATTCCCAGAAGGAGATGGGGTTGTCGGAGCGGTGGGCGATCCCGAGCATGACGATGTTGGCGCTGGCGCCGATGGCGGTCAGGTTGCCGCCGAAGTCCGTGCCCAGCGCGAGTGACCACCACAGGGCGCCGGGGTTGGCGTGATCGGTCAGGGCGGGCACCAGGTCGGCCACCACCGGCGCCATCGTCGCGGCGTAGGGGACGTTGTCCACGACCCCGCTGATGACGGCCGACGCGACCAGGATGATCATCGTCGCGGCCAGGGTGTTTCCTCCGCTGGCGGAGATCAGCACGCGGGCAAGCTCTTTGACGACTCCCGTCTTCACCAGCGCGCCGACCATGATGAACAGGCCGGCGAAGAACAGCAGCGTGTCCCACTCCACGCTGGACAGGTAATCGGACGGCTTGAGTCGTGACGCCACGACCAGGATCCCGGCGCCCAGCAGCGCCACCATGGAGGGTTCCATATGCAGCGGCGAGTGCGCGATGAACGCGGTGAACACCGCCAGCAAGACGATCCCGCACGTGACGAGCAGCCGGGGGTCGCGGATGGCCTCCTTTTCCTCCAGCGACATCACGTCGGCAACCCGATCGGGGTCGACGCTGAACGCCCCGGGAAAAAGGCGCGGCAACAACACCATCAGGACGGCGAGGACGATGACCACGATCGGCGCCAGATGAACGAGAAAGTCGTTGAACGTCAGACCGGCCCTGCTGGCGATGATGATGTTGGGCGGATCGCCCACCAACGTTGCCGCGCCGCCGACATTCGATGCGAACACCTCGGCCATCAAAAAGGGCGCCGCGTTGATCGCCAGTCGTTCGCACACCAACAGCGTCACCGGGGCGACCAGCAACACGGTGGTGACGTTGTCGAGCAGGGCCGAGGCGATCGCGGTCACCAGGGCCAGCAGGATCATGACGCGCAACGGCGAGCCGCGGGCGCGTTTGGCCGACCAGATCGCCACGTACTCGAACACGCCGGTCTGCCGCAGCACGCTGACGATGATCATCATGCCGAGCAGCAAAAAGATGACGTCCCAATCGATTCCGGTTTCGTGTGAGTAGAAGACGTCGTCGGATCGGATGATCGGCAGGGTGACCACGATCGCGGCGCCGGCGAGGGCCACGAATGTCTTGTTGACGCGGTCGCTGGCGATCAGGACATAGGCGACCACGAAGACCAGGATCGCGATGAAGCTCATCGATGTGCCTGGGGCATCAGGTTTTCAGCGCGGCGGCGAGCACCCGCGATGCCGTGATCACCCCGACCAGTCCGCCGTCTTTGACCACCGCGACGAGCGGGCTGCGCAGTCGCGCCATGAGCGCGGCCACTTCGATGATGGTGTCGTCGGCGTGGGCCGGGGGCACGTCGACCAGGTGGTCGGGCAACACGTCGCGCACCTTCTTGCCGCTCAATTTTTCCGCGCAGCGGTCGGCGGTCGATTCGTTGAGCACGCCGGCCAGCGACGGGTCGTCCTGCACGTAACGCGGCACGATGAAGCGGACGACCTGGGAGGCGGGCAGCACCGCGTAAGGGCGCCCCGAACCGTCGGTGACCAACAGCCCGGGCAGCCGGTGCTCGGCCAGCATCCGGGCGGCTTCCAGCGCGTCCGCGTCGATGCTGACGACGGGGAAGTCCTCGGCGATCTGCTCGGCACGCACACTGCGACGATACGTCCGCGGGGAGTGGATGGTGCGGCGGCCTCGATGCTCATGGCGTGCTCCTGGGTCGGAAGTAGAAGTGCCGACCAGGCTTCCCGGCTCACCGCGCATTGACGCTACCAAACCGGCGCGTGTGGCTGCGTAGACTGACGGGATGCTGGAACAGATCCGCGGGCCCGCTGATCTGCAGCACCTTTCTGCGCATCAGCTCCGCGAATTGGCCGCCGAGATTCGCGAGTTCCTGATTCACAAGGTCGCTGCCACCGGCGGACATCTCGGGCCCAATCTCGGCGTGGTCGAACTGACGCTCGCGCTGCACCGCGTGTTCGACTCGCCGCACGATCCGATCATCTTCGACACCGGCCATCAGGCCTACGTCCACAAGATGCTGACGGGACGTTCCCACGAGTTCGAAACCCTCCGCAAAAAGGGTGGGCTGTCCGGGTATCCGTCGCGCGCCGAGAGCGAACACGACTGGGTGGAGTCCAGCCACGCCAGCGCCGCGCTGTCCTACGCCGACGGACTGGCCAAGGCCTTCGAGCTGAGCGGGCACCGCAACCGGCACGTGGTCGCGGTGGTCGGCGACGGGGCGCTGACCGGTGGCATGTGCTGGGAGGCGCTGAACAACATCGCCGCGTCGGGCCGCCCGGTGATCATCGTCGTCAACGACAACGGGCGCAGCTACGCCCCGACGATCGGCGGCGTGGCCGACCATCTCGCCACGCTGCGGCTGCAACCGGTCTACGAGCAGGCCCTGGAAAGGGGCCGCGACGCGCTGCGGGCGCTGCCGCTGGTCGGCCGGCTCGCCTACCGGGTGATGCACAGCGTCAAGGCCGGCATCAAGGACTCGTTGTCACCGCAGCTGCTGTTCACCGACCTGGGGCTGAAGTACGTGGGCCCCGTCGACGGCCACGACGAACGCGCGGTGGAGGCCGCGCTGCGCCACGCCCGCGGCTTCGGGCGCCCGGTGATCGTGCACGTGGTGACCCGCAAGGGGATGGGCTACGCGCCCGCCGAGGACGACGAAGCCGAGCAGATGCATTCCTGCGGGGTGATCGATCCCCTTACCGGCCAGGCGACCAGCGTCCCCGGCCCGGGCTGGACGGCGACCTTCTCCGATGCGCTCATCGGCTACGCCCGCAAGCGCCGCGACATCGTCGCCATCACCGCGGCCATGCCCGGCCCCACCGGGCTGACGCCGTTCGGGCAGCAGTTTCCCGATCGCCTGTTCGACGTCGGCATCGCCGAGCAGCACGCCATGACGTCGGCGGCCGGCCTGGCCATGGGCGGGATGCACCCGGTGGTGGCCATCTATTCGACGTTCCTCAACCGCGCCTTCGACCAGATCATGATGGACGTGGCGCTGCACCGGCTGCCCGTCACCATGGTGCTGGACCGGGCCGGGATCACCGGATCCGACGGCGCCAGCCACAACGGCATGTGGGACCTGTCGATGCTGGGCATCGTGCCCGGCATGCGGGCGGCCGCCCCCCGCGACGCCACCCGGTTGCGCGAGGAACTCGGTGAGGCGCTCGAGGTCGACGACGGGCCGACGGCGCTGCGCTTCCCCAAAGGTGATGTGGGCGAGGACATCCCGGCGATCGAGCGCCGTGGTTCCGGCATCTCGGGTGTCGACGTGCTCGCGGTCCCGGCCGGCGGATGCAACCACGACGTGCTGCTGGTGGGCGTCGGCGCGTTCGCGCGGATGGCGCTGGCGGTGGCCAAGCGACTGCAGGATCAGGGGATCGGCGTCACGGTCATCGACCCGCGCTGGGTGCTGCCGGTCTCGGACAACCTGCTCGACCTGGCGGCGCGGCACAAACTGGTCGTCACCTGCGAGGACAACGGGGTCAACGGCGGCGTGGGCTCTGCGGTGTCGGCCGCCCTGCGCCGCGCCGAGATCGACGTTCCGTGCCGCGACGTCGGCCTGCCGCAGCGGTTCTACGAACACGCCTCCCGGGGCGAGCTGCTGGCCGACCTGGCCCTGACGGATCAGGACGTGGCACGCCGCATCACCGGGTGGGTCGCCGCCCTGGGCAGCAGCGAGGCGGAAGCCGAGATCCGGGAGCACCTCGACTAGTCGGCGCTTTCGGTGCCTTCCGCCTGCAGCGCCCGGGCCAGCACGGGATCCACCAACTCCCGCTGCCAGGGCCGGGCCTGCCCGGCCCGCAGAAACGCCTCGACGGCCTCGAACGGATCCGGCGCGGCCTCCCAGTCCCAGCACAGCCGTCGCACCAGGTCCGGCGAGACCAGGTTCTCGGTGGGGACGTGCACCCGCTCGGAGACCTCCGACAGCGCCGCCCGCGCGGCCTCGAGCCGCGCGGCGGCCTCCGGTTTGCGCCGGCTCCACCGCGCCGGCGGCGGCGGCCCGTTCGGCGGTTCGGCGTCCACGGGCGGATTCTTGTTCTGGCGCGCGGCCTCCAGCGCCGCCAGCCACGTCGCGGCGCTGCGGCGTTGATTGCGCCCCCCGAACACGGGCAGGGCGACCAGTTCCTCGACGGTCGTAGGGTTGGCCAGCGCGGCGTCGATGATGGCCGAGTCCGGAAGGATGCGCCGCGGCGCGATGTCGCGGCGCTGCGCGATCTGGTCGCGCGTCAACCACAATTCGCGCACCGCGGCCAGGCCGCGCTTGTCGCGCACCCGATGGATTCCCGACGTTCGTCGCCACCGGTCCCGTCGCGCCGCGGCACCCGGATCTTTCGAACCCGTGTCCCGCAGGTAGTCGAATTCCTGTGCGGCCCAATCGGTTTTGCCCTGCCCGGCGAGGACCTCCGCGATCGCCGCGCGCAGCTCGATGAGCAGTTCCACGTCCAGCGCGGCGTAATTGAGCCATTCGGCGGGCAGGGGGCGCTTGGACCAGTCCGCCGCGCCGTGGCCCTTGGCCAGCCCGAAACCCAGCAGCCGCTCGACCATGGTGGCCAGGTTCACGCGCTCGAACCCGGCCAGGCGGCCCGCGAGCTCGGTGTCATACAGCGCGGGCGGCCGCATGCCCACCTCCGCCAAACAGGGCAGGTCCTGATCGGCCGAGTGCAGGATCCATTCGTCGGTGCCCAGCACCTCGGCCACCGGCCGCAGCGCCTCCAGCGGGTCGCGGCCGTGGCTCACCGGGTCGATCAGCACGGTGCCGGAGCCCGCCCGGCGGATCTGGATCAGGTAGGCCCGGTTGGAGTAGCGGAAACCCGACGCCCGCTCGGCGTCCACCGCGAACGGCCCGCGCCCACGGTCCAGGCGCTCTGCCGCGGCCTCGATTTCGTACACGCTCACCGAGATGGGCGGGACGCCTTCGGCCGGGCGCGGAAGTGGGGTGGGGGCGGGTTCGGTGCTGCCGGGCGCGCTGCTGCCCGGCCCGTCGGGCGACGGTTCGCCCATGCTAGGCGCGTGACCGCGAGCTCAGGTCGGTGACTCCGGCGGGCGGCAGGCCCGCGGCGTGCTCCAGCACCTCGCAGAACGCCTCGACGTGCGCGCCGACCGCGGGCGACGTGGCGGTCCAGGACGCCCGCAGCTCGAGCTGGTGGGCGCGCGGCGGCCCCGAGATGTCGCCGTAGCGCACCGAGGTGGTGGCGGTGACGGTGCCGCCCAGCGCGACGACGTGTTCCATGCGTGACTCCAGTGCCTCGACCAGCCAGCTCCACGCTACTTCGGGCAGCAGGGGATCGACGGCCTCGCTGGGGTCGAGGTCGGCCTGGATGTAGGCGACCATGCGGATGGTGCCGTCCCACGCGTCGGCCCCTTCGGGGTCGTACAGCAGGATCAGCCGGCCGAAGGCGTCGCCGTCGGACCGTTCGGGGATGATCTCGCGGTCGGGATGCTTGACCTCGGCGCCCAGCGCGTAGCTGTGGGGAGCGAGGCGTTGCGGCGGCCGGATCGGACCCAGCTCGATCTCCGGCCGCACGGCCACGGCGTTCATCGCCGCCACCGCCTCGCGGAAGGGGGCCGGTTCGGATGAGGTCACTTGGCACCGCTCCTCTTCATCCCGACCGCTCTGTATCGTCACGGCAGGGGTCACAGGGATCGACGGTAGACCCATCGGCTGACACGCTGCGACAGGCGCGCCGGGTTTCAAACCCGCCGCGACCAACCCGTTACCAGCCCTCCACCAAACGTATATGTCCTGCTCAGGTGGCAGATCCGCCGGTAAACCGGGCGGGGCGCTTCTCGCGGTGGGCGGCCAGGCCTTCCTGCACGTCGGGGCCGCTGAAGCTGAGGAATTCCAGGCCCACCGAGGTCTCGAAGGTGGGGCCCATCATGCGGTACCAGTGGTTGAGGCTGCGCTTGGTCCACTGGATGGCGTTCTGCGCGCCCTGCGCCAGGTTCTCGGCGATCCGGGTGGCGGTGGACAGGACGTCGTCGTCGTCGACGCAGGTGGAGACCAGGCCGATCCGCTCGGCCTCCTCGCCGAGCAGGGTTTCGCAGGTCAGCAGGTAGTACTTGGCCTTGGCCATGCCGACCAGCAGCGGCCAGCAGATCGCGGCGTGGTCGCCGGCGGCCACGCCGAGCTTGGTGTGCCCGTCGATCAGCTTCGCGGTCCGGCCCGCCACCGAGATGTCGGCCAGCAGCGCCACCACCAGGCCCGCACCCACCGCCGGTCCCCGGATCGCCGACACGACCGGGGTGTCGCAGTTGATCATGTTGTGCACCAGGTCGCGGGCTTCGCGCATGATGCGGATCCGGCCCTCGTACTCGCCGATGGTCTCGGCGATCAGGTCGAAGCTGCCGCCGGAGGAAAAGGCCTTGCCCTCGCCGCGGACCAGGACGACGCGCACGGCCGGGTCGCGATCGATCACCGGCCAGATGTCGGCGAGGTCGCGATGCATCTGCGGGCCCACCGAATTCAGCCCCGGGGAGTCGAGAACCAGCGTCAGCACGCCGTTCTCACCGAGCTCGCACCGCAGGCTGGGGAACTCGTCGTAGTTGGCTGGGGGCTGGCTGACCGGCATCCGGGCTCCTGACGTTCAAACGGTTGCGGTCGCGATAGTACGCAGCGGGGTTCGATGTTCTGCGGTCATGGCAGCATTGAGGCCGATGAACAGGCCCACGCACACCAGTGCGGACACTCGCCGCGACCTTCCCGAGTCGCTGTATCTGGCCGCGGCGGGCGGCCGAAAGCCCCGCCGGATCCCGGTGTGGTTCATGCGGCAGGCCGGCCGGTCGCTGCCCGAATACCGGGCGCTGCGGGCCCAGCACGACATGCTGTCGGCGTGTTTCGACGCCGAGCTGGTCTGCGAGATCACCCTGCAACCGGTGCGTCGGCACGACGTCGACGCGGCGATCCTGTTCTCCGACATCGTGGTGCCGCTGCTCGGCGCCGGCATCGACCTGGACATCGTCGCCGGGGTCGGTCCGGTGATCGAGTCGCCGGTGCGCACCGCGGCCGACGTCGCCGCGATCAAACCGCTTGAGCGGCACCGGGTTCAACCGATTTCCGACGCCGTGTCGCTGCTGGTGTCCGCCCTCGGCGATGTTCCGCTGATCGGATTCGCCGGCGCGCCGTTCACCCTGGCGTCCTACCTGATCGAGGGCGGGCCCAGCCGCCACCACGCGCGCACGAAGGCGATGATGCTGGCCGATCCCGACAGCTGGCATGCGTTGATGGAGAAGCTGACCGACATCACCGTCGGCTTCTTGCGGGTGCAACTGGATGCCGGGGTGGACGCGATCCAGGTGTTCGACTCGTGGGCCGGGACGCTGTCGTTGGCCAACTACCGCGCCTACGTGCAGCCGCACAGCGCCCGGATCTTCGCCGCCCTGGCCGAGTACGGCGTGCCGATGACGCACTTCGGCGTCGGCACGGCCGAACTGCTGGGCGCGATGTCGGAGGTCGGCGCGACGGTGGTGGGCGTGGATTGGCGAACCTCGCTCGCCGACGCGGCGGCCCGGGTGGAGCCCGGCACGGCGCTGCAGGGCAACCTCGATCCGGTGGTCCTGCTGGCTGGCTGGCCGGTGGTCGAACGCGCGGCGCGCGCCGTCGTCGACGACGGTCGGCGCGCGGTCGACGCCGGCGCCGCCGGTCACGTCTTCAACCTCGGCCACGGCGTGCTGCCCGAGACCGACCCCGCAGTGCTGACCGACCTGGTGTCGCTGGTCCATTCGCTATGACTTCCCGCTCGTATTGCGTTGTCGGGGGCGGGATTTCGGGTCTGACGGCGGCCTACCGGCTGCGCATGTCCCTCGGCGACGACGCGGCCATCACGCTGTTCGACCCGGGGGAGCGGCTCGGCGGGATCCTGCGCACCGAGCTGGTCGGCGGGGCGCCGATGGATCTGGGCGCCGAGGCGTTCGTGCTGCGCCGACCCGAGCTGCCGGCGCTGCTGGACGAGCTGAATCTGACTGGGCACCAACTGGTTTCGACCGGTGCCCGCCCGCTGATCTACAGCGGGCAACGGCTGCGCCCGCTGCCCACCGGCACGGTCGTGGGCATCCCGTCGTCGGCGGCGTCGGTGGCCGGATTGGTCGACGAGGCGACCGTCGCCCGCATCGACGCCGAACCCTCCCGCCCGTTGGAGTGGGTCGCCGGCAGCGATCCCGCGGTGGCCGACCTGGTGGGCGACCGGTTCGGCGACCAGGTGGTCGCGCGGTCGGTGGACCCGCTGCTGAGCGGGGTCTACGCGGGCTCGGCGGCCACCATCGGCCTGCGGGCGGCCGCGCCGACCGTGGCCGCGGCGCTGGACCGTGGCGCCGCCAGCCTGACCGACGCCGTCGGGCGGGCCCTGCCGCCGGCCACCGGCGCGCCGGTGTTCGGCGCGCTCGACGGCGGGTACCGGGTGCTGGTCGAGGAGCTCGCCGCGCGCGCCCGGCCGCGCTGGGTGCGCGCCGCCGCGTCGCGGCTCGAGCGCGCCGACGCGGGCTGGGCGGTGTTCGACGACACCGGCGCACGCTGGCTCGCCGACGCGGTGATCCTCGCCGTCCCCGTGCACGAATCGTGCCGCCTGCTCGGCGGCATCGCGCCCCGCAGCGTCGCCGCGGCCGGGCGCATCGCCAGCGCATCGTCGGTGGTGCTGGCGCTGGCCGTGCCGGCTGACACCGCGTTCCCCGACTGCTCGGGCGTGCTGGTGGCCACCGGGGAGCGGTTGCGGGCCAAGGCCATCACGCTGTCGTCCCGCAAGTGGGGCGCCCGGGCCGACGTGCAGCTGCTGCGGTTGTCGTTCGGGCGGTTCGGCGACCACGTGGCGGCCAGCACCTCCGACGACGAGCTGCTGGCCTGGGCGCTGGGAGATGTGGCCACCGTGTTCGGGCTCGACGTCGACCCCGTCGACGTCCGGGTGCAGCGCTGGATCGACGCCATGCCGCAGTACGGCCCCGGCCATGCCGAACTGGTCGCCGAGGTGCGCGCCGGCCTGCCGCCGACGCTCGCGGTGGCGGGCAGCTACCTCGACGGCATCGGCGTGCCCGCCTGCGTCGGCGCGGCCGGGCGCGCGGCCGAGGATGTGATCAGGGCCATCGGAGGCCCGGACCCGGAAGTGGCACGATAGGTTTCATGGCCAAGCTCGACTACGACTCGCTCAACTCCCAGATTCGCTACCTGATGTTCTCGGTTTTCTCGGTGGAGCCGGGTGAGCTGGGCGAGGAGCGCGACGACGTGATCGACGAGGCGTCGACGTTCCTCAAGCAACAGGAGGAGCGCGGGGTCGTGGTGCGCGGGCTCTACGACGTGGCGGGCATGCGGGCCGACGCGGACTTCATGATCTGGACGCACGCCGAACGCGTCGAGGCGCTGCAGGCCACCTACGCCGATTTCCGCCGCACCACCGCGCTGGGGCGGGCCAGCTCGCCCGTGTGGAGCAGCGTCGCCCTGCATCGGCCGGCCGAGTTCAACAAGAGCCACATCCCGGCGTTCCTGGCCGGCGAGGAGCCCGGCAACTACATCTGCGTGTATCCCTTTGTGCGGTCCTATGAGTGGTATCTGCTGCCCGACGAGGAACGCCGCCGCATGCTCGCCGAGCACGGCATGGCCGCCCGCGAATACAAGGACGTCCGCGCCAACACGGTCCCGGCGTTCGCGCTCGGCGACTACGAGTGGATCCTGGCGTTCGAGGCTCCCGAGCTGCACCGCATCGTCGACCTGATGCGCGAGCTGCGCGCCACCGACGCCCGCCGGCACACCCGCGAGGAGACGCCGTTCTTCACCGGCCCCCGGGTGGCCGTCGAGCAGTTGGTGAAAGCCCTGCCATGACAGCGCCGTTCGATCCGACCGACCCCACCCGTTTCGAGCAGATGTACCGCGACGACCGGACGTCGCACGGCCTGCCCACCGCCACGCCGTGGGACATCGGCGGCCCGCAACCGGTGGTCCAGCAACTCGTGGCGTTGGGCGCGATCAAAGGCGAGGTGCTCGATCCGGGCACCGGCCCCGGTCACCACGCCATCTACTACGCCTCGAAGGGCTATTCGGCGACCGGCATCGACGGCTCGGCCGGCGCCATCGAGCGCGCCCGGGCGAACGCCGAAAAGGCCGGGGTATCAGTCAATTTCGAGGTGGCTGACGCCACGAAGCTGGACGGGTTCGACGGCCACTTCGACACCGTGGTGGACTGCGCCTTCTATCACACGTTCAGCACCGAGCCGCAGCTGCGACGGTCCTACGCCGAGGCGCTGCGGCGCGCCACCAGGCCGGGTGCGCGGCTGTACATGTTCGAGTTCGGCGAACACAACATCAACGGCTTCAAGATGCTGCGGTCGTTGTCCGAGAGCGACTTTCGCGACGTGCTGCCCGACGCCGGGTGGGACATCACGTATCTGGGCACGACCACCTACCAGGTCAACATCAGCGCCGAGTCCATCGAGTTGATGGCCGCGCGCAACCCCGACATGGCCGACGAGGCGGCGAAGTTGCTGGAACGGTTCCGCGCCATGGAACCCTGGCTCGACGGCAGCCGGGTGTACGCGCCGTTCTGGGAAGTGCACGCCACGCGGGTCGACTGAGGGCCTGGGCGTCACACCCGTCGCGTCTGTCACTGGGGGAGGGAAGGGGGCTTTTGCCCACCTCCCAGCGACAACGTGTTTCCCCTGGTCACACCCGTTAACGACGTTGTCGCTGGGAGGTGGGCACAACGCATGCCCCCCGATTCTTGTGACTGCTGGGACTCAAGCCCCCGACGGCACCAGTCGCAGGCAGACCGAGTTGATGCAGTACCGCTGGTCGGTCGGCGTCGGATAGCCCTCACCGGCGAACACGTGGCCCAGGTGGCTGTGGCAGTTCGCGCACAGCACCTCGGTGCGCGTCGTCCCCATCGAATGGTCGGGCCGCAGGATCACCGCATCGGATTTCGCCGGGTCGAAGAACGACGGCCAGCCGCAATGCGACTCGAATTTCTCTGTGCTGCGGAACAATTCGGCACCGCAGGCACGGCACTGGTACACGCCTTCGGTCTTGGTGTCGGTGTATTCACCCGTGAAGGGTCGCTCGGTGCCGGCTTGGCGCAGCACGTGAAACTCTTCCGGGGTGAGCTTCTGGCGCCACTCGTCGTCGGTCAGCTGCAGCTTCGGACGCGATACGTCGGGGGAGGTCATGCATCCACGGTAGCGCGCTGCCGCTCGGTCATCAGCCACGCCGGATCGATCCCGTCATCCAGCCGGTTCTCAGCCTTGGCATCGAGGTACCGGAAGTACAGCACGGTGAACACCACGATCAGCAGCAGCGACCAGCCGTAGGTGATCTTGAGGTACTCCAGCGCCCGGCCCCAGCGCATCCAGTTGAACAGCAGCCAGCGGTCCAGGGTCATGAAGCCGTAGATCCCCAGCCACGCGGGCCAGTTGCGGATCAACGAGTTGGGCAGCACGACCGTCATCAAAAACGGGAACAGCATCATCGAGTAGTAGCCCTGGGCCAGCGACGACACCAGGAACGACCACAGCAGCAGCACACCCGCGGAGTTGGTCAACCAGAACCGCGGGTCCCGGGTGCGGTAGTGGCGGTACAACAGCCACAGGGCCCCAATGGCCAACAGCGTGAACAGGATTCGCAGGAACACGATCAACCAGGTGGGCAGGCCGAAGTACACGCCGTTGCCCTCGATCGAGCTGTTGAAATAGTCGCGGGTGCCCAAAAAGTAGGGCACCGTGCGGGTCACGAAGTCCATCGGATCACTGACCAACGGCCACGCGGCCGCGTTGACGACGACGGGAATCACGAAGGCGGGCACCAGCGTCCGCCACTGGCGGTTCAGCACCGGCAGCAACAGCAACGGCAACAGCACCGGTTTGAGCGTCAGCGTCAGGCCGATCGCCACGCCGGCCCACCACTGCCGGCCGATCCGGCCGTCGAGCAGCCACCGCAGGAACAGCATCTCGGCGAGCAGCACGCAGCCGTTGATGTTGGTGAACACCAGCGTGTTGGTCACCGTCTCGGTGCAGAACATGGCCAGCAGCAGCGCGGGCGCGGCGACCGAGGACAGCGTGTAGTTGAACATCCGCAGCAGCAGATACCACGCGGCCAGGATGGCCACGGTGTTGATCAGGATGAACAGGTAGCGCGACGGATACTCGGGCAGGTACCCGAACGGTGCCATCAGCAGTGTGCCGCCGGGCGGATACAGGTAGTGCGGGTCGACGTAGTCGAAGTGCTCGTTGTAGATGTCCCAGCCGCGCCGGAAGTTCACCACCGCCCGGTAGACGGGTTTGAAGTCGTCGGTGATGTTGCCGTTGGTGGTGATGACGATGCTGCGGTGCAGCACCGAGAGGATGGCGATCGGCCATAGCGCGGACCGCAAGATGCTCGCCACGCTCGGCGCGCCGGTGCGGGGACGAAAGGCGGTCAGGAGCCGCTCGCGCGAGCCGGTTCGGATCGATTCAGCTGCCGTCACCAGCGCACCGTACACCGGCGCGCCGGCGCCGCTGAAGGCAGCATCAGGCCGGGCAGTAGGTGTCGGTGTTGGGCAATTTGCCGCTGCTGAGGTAGCCGTTCAGCGGCGCAACCGCGCAGCCCGAATAGATGCTGGCGCCGTGCCCGATGCCCTGCCACATCACCCGCTTGCTGGCCGCGTTGGCGTTGATGATGCTGGCCGCGGTCGCCGCGACCCCGTCGGTCCCCACGATCGGGTCGTTCTGCACGCCGAGCAGCAGCACGTCGACCTTCAGGGTCTTCGGGGAGGGCGGCGGGGAACCGGTGGGCCAGTGCACGCACTTGACCATGTTGAGCGCGGCGACGGTACCGAATTGGGGGTAGAGCTTGCCCCAGGCGACGAACAGCTCACGCACCCGGTCCGGGGTCGGGCGATTGACGGCGTCACTGCAGACATTGACGAACTGGCCGTCGGAGTCCTGCACGGTGTTGGCGTGGTTGATCAGGTTGTTCAGCCCGTTGGTGTCACCGGAGCGGGCGGCCGCGAGCGCGTTGGCCAGGTCGGTTGTGGCGTTGACGCGACCGCCGGACGGGAAGCCCAGCGCGACGGTGATGGCGTTGGCGACCTGTGCCACCGACGCGCCGCCCGGGCCCCTGCCGGCGCGGGCGTCGGCCAGCAGGGCGCTGACGGCGCCCTTCGGGTCCGGACCGAGCGCGCAGTTCACCGCGATGCACTGGGCGGCGAAGGCGTCGAGCGCGGCCTGCTGCCCCTTGACCTGTTGCTCGGCGGCGGCTTCGGCGTTGGTGCCCAACGCGACCGGTGAGTCGAGGACGAGGCGGGCGACCTTGTCGGGCCGCGATCCGGCGTAGGTCAGCGCCACCTGGGCGCCGTTGCCGATGCCGATCAGCGCCAGGGCGGGCACGTCCCAGGTGCTGCGCAACCGCTCGATGTCGGAGGCGGCGTGTGCGTCGTCGTAGGCGGAGGCCCCAGGCGCGATGGCGTCGGTGCAGTTGGTGGTAGCGGTGTTGGCGACCTCGGACAGGTTGGCCACCGGGTCGTCGCCGGTCTGGAACTGCGACTGGTCGCGCATCTCCTGGCGGTCGAACTTGTCCCGGCAGTCGATGGGGCTCGACATGCCGATGCCGCGACGGTCGACGGCGACGATCGGGTGGGCGGCGAGCACGTCGGCGCCGGCCCGGGACAGCCAGACCGGCAGCTGCGCCGACGACGGCAGATCCGAGCCGGTGGTGAAGACCAGCGGCCCGGCGTCGTGGGGCGTCTTGTTCGTGCGGGCGCGCACCACGCCGATGCTCAGGCTGCCGCCCCCGCCGTTGACCGGGTCCAGGTCGGAGTCGTAGGTGGCGCAGTCGAGCTGGACACCCGCGGCGGCGGGAACCGCCGCGTCGGCGAACACCCGCGAGGTGCAGTCGTGCCACGCCAGGTCGTTCTTGGGCGCGGTGATCGGGGGCGGGCCGGACGGCGCCGGCTTGGAGGTGGCCGCTCCTTGCGGCCGCGCACCGGAATTCGTGGCGAAGCGCGGGTTGGCGGCCAGGCCCGGGACGCAGCCGGCCAGCAGCGCGGTCACCGCAACGAGGATCGTGGCGCACGTGTACGGCCGACTCATGCCGACCACAGTAGCTAGGCCCTGACGTAGCGGGTGTAAAGGTAGCCGGCGTCGTCGGTCAGGACGTGGGCGCACCGCATCCCGGTGAGCAGCTGGCCCGGGCCGGCCGCGATGCGTCGCGCCTGGCCCCCGACGATGTAGGGCGCGATCGTCAGGCACAGCTCGTCGAGCATGTCGCGGTCGATCAGCGAGCCCAGCAGCATCGGGCCGCCCTCGGTGAGGATGCGGCGCAGCCCGCGCGCGCCCAGGGCCGCCAGCAGGGCGGCCTCGTCGACCTTCTCGGGATCGCCGGCGGAGCAGTCGAGGACCTCGCACACGCCGCTGAGCAGCCGCCGCGTCTGGGCGGCCGCCGCGGCGCAGGTGAGCACCAGCGGGGGCACCTCGGTGCGGGTGAACACGGCCATGTCCCGGTTGAGGTGGCCCGATTTGGTCACGATCGCCAGGGGCGGGACCTCGCTTTGCCCGCGGGCCTGCCGGTGCTGGCGCTGGGCGGCGCCCAGCTGCGCCCCGGAGTAGCCCTCGATCCGCACGGTGCCCGCGCCGACCACGATGACGTCGGCGAGCTCACGCAGCAGGTTGAAGATGAACCGGTCGCCCGGCCCGCCCATCGCCCCGCTGCTGCCGCCCGAGGTGGCGCCGCCGTCGACGCTGGTGATGAAGTTCGCCCGCACCCAGGTCGCGTCGTGCTCGGGATAGCCGTAGAGCCGGGGGAGTTCGCCGTCCTCGAGGTCGCGCACCGAGCCCAGCAGCGACAGCGGCGTCTCGGGCATGGGTCTGATTGCAGCACGCCGCTACAGTTCCTGCATGCACGGGTCCACCTCCGCGGGCGTTTCGGGCGCCGTCGCGCGCCTGGTGGATCGGCATCCGACCGTCTCGCCGGAGCGCCTGATCGCCCAATTGAGGCCGCCCCCGACGTTCGCCGACGTGAGCTTTGCGACCTACCAGCCCGATCCGGCCGAGCCGACGCAGGCCGCCGCGGTGCTGGCATGCCAGGACTTTTGCCGGCAGGCCACGCAGCGCCGCGCGGGCCGCCGAAAGTTGTTGGGACGACGGCAGGTTCTGCCCGGTGTCGGGCTGTACCTCGACGGCGGGTTCGGCGTGGGCAAGACGCACCTGCTGGCTTCGGCCTACTACGAACTGCCCGGTGACGGGCCGGGTGGGTCGAAGGGCGGGACGCCGGATGGCCCGCCCCCCAAGGCTTTCGCGACCTTCGGGGAGCTCACCCAGCTCGCCGGGGTGTTCGGCTTCGCCGAATGCGTCGACCTGCTGGGCGCCTACACGGCGGTCTGCATCGACGAGTTCGAGCTCGACGACCCGGGCAACACCACGCTGATCGCGCGGCTGCTCTCGTCGCTGGTCGAGCGCGGGGTGTCGGTGGCCGCCACCTCCAACACGCTGCCCGAGCAGCTCGGCGAGGGCCGCTTCGCGGCGCAGGATTTCCTGCGCGAGATCAACACGCTGGCAAGCATTTTCACCACCGTGCGCATCGAGGGGCCCGACTATCGGCACCGCGGCCTGCCGCCGGCCCCGCAGCCGCTGTCCGACGAACAGGTGGCGGCGCGCGCGGCGCGCGTCGACGGGGCCACGCTCGACGACTTCGACGCGCTGTGCGCGCACCTGGCCACCATGCACCCGTCGCGGTACCTGACGTTGATCGAGGGCGTGCGCGCGGTGTTCGTGACCGGCGTGCACGGGATCGACGACCAGAACGTCGCGCTGCGGCTGGTGTCGCTTACCGACCGGCTCTACGACGCCGGAATTCCCGTGGTGGCGTCGGGCGCCAAACTGGACACCATCTTCAGCGAGGAGATGCTGGCCGGCGGATACCGAAAGAAGTACCTACGGGCCACATCCCGGCTGCTGGCGTTGACCGCTGCGGCTAGCTCAGCTCGCGAACCATGACATAGTCGTGCTCGAGGCCGGCGCCGAGACGAAACGTCCTGGTGCCGCTGATCCTGAAGCCGCTCTTGGCGTAAAAGCGTTGCGCGCGTTGGTTTGCCTGGTTGACCCCCAGCCACACGCGCCGCGCGCCCCACTCGCCGGCGGTGGCCAGCGCGCGGTCCATCAGGGCCGTCGACACCCCGCCGCCGTGGTACGCGGGCAGCACGTAGATCTTGGACAGCTCGGCGGCGCCGGGCTCGCGAATCAGCATGGCGTAGCCGATGATTCGGCCGTCGTGCGCCGCGGTGAGGACGGCGCGGTGCGGATCGGCGAGGTAGTCCGCGAAGCGCTCGGCCGACAGGTTGGCGGCCACGAAGGCCGCGATGTTCTCCGGGGCCGCCGTGGGCGGGCACGCGAGCGGAAAGGTAAGGGCCGCAACGGCGGCCAGCTCGGCGGCGGCACCGGAATCCGCCGCCGCGACGTGGACGGTTCGGATCAAAGATTCCACTGGGCGAGGTGATAGCCCGTCTTCTTGTCCAGCAGGACGACGGTGGAGACGGGGTCGCGGTAGGCGTCCCAATACACCTCACCGCGCACGATCGCCCCGTTGGGCGCGTTGACGATCACGTTGTCCAGCGCGTCGGGCGCATCGGAGGCCCGCGGCTTGTAGGCGTCGGCGTTCGGGGTCACCCCGTTGAAACTGAAGATGGTCGCCATGATGTACGGATTGGGCACGCGGATCGCACGAATCGTCACGTCGGCGCGCTCGACGGTGCTGCCGGGGAAGCCCTTGTAGGTGCCCTCGCGCGTGTAGCCGAAGCCGGGTGGCGGGTCGCAGGGCGCCACGCCGCTGACGGTCACGTCCGCGATGAACGTGCCGTTGTCCACGCGCAGCGTGTCCCCGATGTGGCCGATCGGCGCGTCGCCGGCACCCGCGGGCGGCGCCGGAACGACGGCGGTCACGCTCGCCGCGGCAACCAGCGCGGCCGACACCGATACCAGCCAGCGGCGCATCTTCGCCATGTCTTGCCTCCTTGGCACCGTTGCGGGGACCCTCGCATGATCGCACACGCGGTAGCGCCCGAGGCAGGGGTCGGCCGCAGCCGTCAGGCGTCACCGCCGCCGTCCGGGGCAACGGATTTCCCGCCACCGAGCGAGTCCAGCGCCGCGATCAGATCGGCCTCGACCCGGTCCTTGTCGACGCCGCACCGGTGCAGCGGCCCCGGGGTGGAGGAGGCGGCCTCCAGTTCGAGCAACGCCAGCAGCTGGTGCTCGGTGCCGACGTAGTTGTGGCCGAGCCGAAGGGCCTCGCGCACGGTCAATTCGAGGGCCTTGCGCGCCGGCCCGCTGAACGGGATGAGTTCGGGCGGTTGGTCTTCCACGCGCAGCGCGGCGATCGACGCGGCCGCGGCGTCGCGTAGCGCCTCGGTGTCGATCTTTTGCAGGCGCAGCAACACCGTGGCGAGCGCGGCCGCGTCGGCGAGCACCCCGATCAGCAGGTGGTCGGGGGTGATCTCGCCGTTGCCGGCCTCGTGCGCGGCGTTCTGGGCCGCCACCACCGCGCCGCGCGCCCGCGGCGTGAACCGCGCGAAGCCTTGCTCCGGCCCCAGGGTGGTGGCCTCGGCGCGGGGGACGAATCGTTTCTGGGCGGCTTGTTTGGTGACGCCCATGCTCTTGCCGATGTCGGTCCAGGACGCTCCGGAGCGGCGGGCCTGGTCCACGAAATGGCCGATCAGGTGGTCGGCGATCTCGCCCAGGTGCTCGGCGGCCAGCACGGCGTCGGTCAGCTGGTCCAGCACGTCGGGGTGGATGGTCTTGATCGCGGTGATCAACTCGTCGAGGCGGATCGGATACGCGATGCGGATGGGCTCGGACATGTCGTCAACGCTAGGTTGACGGATGCCGAGTGTCAACCGCGAGTTGACGATGCCTGTCGCTAGCGGGTGCGGGTGGGCGACATCTCTGGGAGAATCACTGAGCCATGAAGCTCATGCTCGCCCTGTCCGGCCTGGCCGTCACGATCGGCCTCGCGGTGCCGGCGCACGCCGACCCCGTTGACGGCGTCGACGGCACCGACGAAGCGTTCATCGCGTCACTGCGCGCGGCCGGCATCACCTTCGCCGATTCCGACAAGGCGGTGGGCGCGGGCAAATGGGTGTGCGACACGGTCGGCCAGGGCACGCAGATGCCCGACGTGGTCAAGACGCTGCTGTCCAAGAACTCCGCGCTGAGCGAGGGCAAGGCCAATCAGTTCGCGGCCATCGCCGCGAGCACGTACTGCCCGGGCGCGATCACCTCCACCACGAACACCCCGTAACGGCGCCGAGGTGCCGATCGTCGCCGGGTTTGAAACAATCATGGCGTTATGCGATTTCTCCTCGGGCTCTGCAGTGCCGCCGCCGCGCTCGGCCTGGCCGTCCCGGCCCACGCGGACGTCGACAACGATCAGGATTTCCTCAAGGACCTGCGCGACGCCGGCATCACCTACCAGGACGCCGGCAACGCGATCACCATCGGCAAGTCGGTGTGTGAGCTGCTCGACGACGGCCAGTCGGACGCGAAGATCGTGACGGACCTGCGCAACCAGAACCCGGCCTTCCAGGGCGCCAGCGCGGCCAAGTTCACCTTCCTCTCGGCCGCCCACTACTGCCCGAAGTACATCACTGGCGAGGACCGCGGGCCCAAGCCCGAAGGCGCCGCCGGCAACTGAGCCGACCGGTCAGGCCGCCCGCGCCGTCCAGGTGAAGCTCTGCATCTCCGGGATCCGCGGCGCCAGGGCCGCGGCGACGCTGCGACCGATCTGATCGGACGCGGCCAGCGACGTATCCGCGTTCAGGAACCCTTCCACTTCCACGCGCAGGGTCCGGCCGGTCCATCGGGCCCGGGCGTGCGCGTGCGTCACGCCGGGCACCGAGGCGGCGACGGCCTCGGCGGTGGTGATGATGTCGGGGTCGACGCCATCGAGCAGGCGATGCGCGATGTCGGCGGTGACCTCCCAGCCGACGTGGCAGATGAATCCGGTGACGACGATTCCGGCGACCGCGTCGGCCCAGCCCCAGCCGAGTGCCACGCCGATCAGCCCCAGCACCGCCCCGGCCGACGATAACGCGTCGAGCCAGGAGTGCTTGGCGTCGGCCACCATGGTGGCCGACCGAATTCGCTTGCCTACCACCAGTTTGTAGCGGGCCACCAGCTGGTTGCCGGCGACGCCCACGACGGCCGCGGCGATGCCCCAGCCCACGTAGCCGGTGCCGCCGTGACGGAGCAACTTGGTGACGCTCTCGAAACCGGCGACCACGGCGCTGCCCCAGATCACCAGGGCCACCCCGATGCCGGCGAGGTCCTCGGCGCGTTCGTAGCCATAGGGGTACCGCTCGGTGGGGACCTTGCGCGAGGCGCGGAAGCCGACGAACACCAGGGCGCTGGTGGAGACGTCGGACAGGTTGTGCAGCGCATCGCCGAGCAGCGCCACCGAACCGGACAACAGCGCGATGACCAGTTCCACCAGGCCGGTCAACGCCAGCCCGGCCGCGCTGACGGCGACCGCACGGTTGGCCTGCCGGCGCTCGCCGGCGTCGTCGGCCGCGGTGTCGAGGGGAAAGCCTGCCGCCGGGTCACGGACCCCGTTGATCGCATGCATACCGTCAGCATGCCCGATGCGACGGCGGCTCCCAAGGGTTTACGGCAGACGAGGGCCGCGCCCTACTTGTCCTGCTCCGGCTTGGACGGTTGATCACGCCACGGGCGGACGGTCTTCGGCAGGAGCATGAACGCCACGGGCACGCGCACCAGGGCGTCGCGGGCGGAGACCTCGAGGAACACGATCTCCATCTCGAGGCTGTTCAGGGGCCGCGTTTCCATCATGAAGCGTGTCCGCAAGTAGCGGGGGGTCCGCAGCCACTCGACCAAACTCATGAAGGCGACTGTAC
This sequence comes from Mycobacterium intracellulare ATCC 13950, assembly GCF_000277125.1. Classification (NCBI taxonomy): domain Bacteria; kingdom Bacillati; phylum Actinomycetota; class Actinomycetes; order Mycobacteriales; family Mycobacteriaceae; genus Mycobacterium; species Mycobacterium intracellulare. The sequence continues at coordinate 3,633,848 of NC_016946.1, read as the reverse complement.
GCCACTAGCGGAAATACCTGATGGACACCGTGTTTCGGAACTCTGTCCGTCAGCTCATGCCGATGCGGATGGTCTTCACCTGCAGAAAGTCATACAGGCCCTCCACGCCGCCGGTGCGGCCGAACCCGCTCTGTTTGTATCCGCCGTAGGGGCCTTGGGGCGCGATGTCGCTGTGCCTGTTCACCCACACCGAACCCGCTTCCAGCCGGCGCGCCACCCGATGCGCGCGCTCCAGGTCGGAGGTGGCCACGAATGCGTTGAGGCCGTAGCGCGAATCGTTGGCGATCCTGACCGCCTCGTCCTCGTCGCCGAACGGCATGACGGAAGCCACCGGCCCGAATGTCTCGGTTTGCGCCAGCGCCGAGCGGTTGTCGACGTTCGCGAAGATCGTCGGCTCGACGAAATAGCCGGACGCGAGTTCACCTCCCAGCCGGCGCCCGCCGGTGATCAGGTCACCGGCCTTCTCGCTGACCGCCTGGTCGATGACACCGAGGACGCGCTCGGCGGCGGCCTCGCTGACGACGGGCCCGAGCATGACGTCGGGCTGCAGCGGATCCCCGACCTTCGCGGCCCGCACGGTCGCCACGAGCTTCTCCACGAATGCCGTGTACACCGATGCCTGGACGAGGATCCGCGAGGCGCAGGCGCAACTTTGGCCGGCCTGGGTGATGGGCCCCTGGTGGGCCGCGATGACGGCGGCCATGTCGAGGTCGGCGTCGGCGAACACGAGATACGCCGACTTGCCGCCCAATTCGGCCGTCACGGGTGTGAGGTTGTGCGATGCGGCCTGCAGCACCTTCTGCGCGGTCGCCTGTCCGCCGGTGAAGTGGATCTTGCGGACCCCAGGGTGACGCACCAGCGCGTCGCCGCCCTCCGGGCCGGCCGGCAGCACGTTCACCAACCCCGGCGGCAGGCCCGCTTCCAGGCAGAGTTCGCCAAAGCGCAAGGGCGCCAACGACGCAACCTCCGAGGGTTTGAGGATGACGGCGTTTCCCGCCGCCAGCGCGGGGGCCACGGCCGCGCCGACCACGACCAGCGGCCCGTTCCACGGGGCCAGGACGCCGACGACGCCGTACGGTTCGCGCTCGACGATGTTGACGTCGAACGCGCCGGCGACGGGAGTGCTTGCGCCGTGCGACTTGTCGACGTAGCCGGCGTAGTAGCGCAGGAACCGCTCCGTCAGTACGGAGTTGCCGGCGACCGCGATCGGGACGCCGTAGTCGTGCACGTTGAGCTCGCTCAACTCGGCGAAGTGGTCGCGCACCACGTCGGCCAGCGCGAACAACAGGTCGCGGCGGCGATCGACGGGGTAGGACATCCATTCCCGGTGCGCGTCCCACGCGCTGTCGACGGCCCGGCCGACCTCGCTTCGGCCGGCCAGGGGTATGGACGCGTTGGGCAGGCCGGTGCCCGGGTAGACGTGGCGGTAGGTTCCGCCGGATGCCGCGTTAATGCGTTCTCCGCCAATGAGTAACGCACCCGAGAGCGTCGGTGACGACGCGGTTGCCGTCATGGCAGTGTCCTCCGTTGTCGTGTCAGCCGACGGTCGCGGGATCGGCCCGGTTTTCGGCCGTCACCCGCTGCTTCTGCTCCGCGATCACCTGGTTGAGGTAGTCGGCCTTGGCGCAGCCGTAGTACGCCGCGAACTGCAGCGCCAATTCGTCCATCTCCTCGAACGAGACGTCGCCGCTCTTCAGCGCCGCGTACACGTGGGAGATGATCGGGATTTCGGCGTCCTGGAAGGCGACGCAGGCCACCGTGATGAGGCGGCGTTCCTTCATGCCCAAGCCGGGCCGCAGCCACATCTCGCCGAAGACGAAGTTCAGAATGCCCGCGCCCGAGTAGGGGTTGTCGCGCATCGGCGCGAACGGCAGGCAGTTGATCTCCTTGAACGATGCTTCGCCGCCCTGCAGCCGCTGCTCGGGGTCGCTGGCGGTGACCAGCGGCAGCAACGGTTCCGGGGGAGGGGGCGCCTCGCCGCGTTCCTCGGCGATCCTGGCCCACTCCTGGTCCACGGCGATGTTGAACCGCGAGGCCTTCGGCCAGCCGGCGTAGACGGCGAAATGCAGGACCGTTTCCCGCATTTCGGTGATGGTGAGGTCACCGCTGTTCAACGCCGCATAGACGTGCTGCTCGAGCGGGGCCTGCGCGTCGGCGGCCGCGACGCAGGCCAGCGTCACGAACCGTCGATCGCGGCGGCCGAGCCCGGGCCGCGACCACACCTCGCCGAAGACGAAGTCGATCAGCCCTGCGGTGAAGGGTCCCCGATCGCCGGGCGGATCGACCGTCATCACCTCGGCGAAGGTGCGCACCCCCCGTTCATGTCGCGCACCGTCGTCCGTCAAAGCACTATCTGATGGTGACACCGGCGTCCACTTTCAGCTCAAGCCCCGTGACATAACGGGATTCATCGGAGAGGAGGTAGAGCACCGCGTTGCTCACATCGGCCGCCTCGATCAGCGGCGCGGGCAGCGCGTTGAGGAAGATGGGCACCAGGTCGGGCCGCTGCTCGGCGATCAACGTGTGCATCGTCGGGGGCGCCATGCCGGTCGCCACGCCGGTGGGGTGCACGGTGTTGACCCGAATGTTCTGTGCGGCAAGCTCGTTGGCCAGCGCGAGCGTCATCCCCACGATGCCGTGCTTGGACGCCGTGTAGGGCACATGCAGCGGGGTCCCCTTGATGCCGGCCGAGGAACTGATGTTGACCAGGCTCCCGCCGCCGCGCGCGACGAGGTGGGGCAGCGCGGCCGCGCAGGTGTTCCAGGCCCCGATGAGGTTGACATCGACAACCAGCCGCCACTGCTCGGCGGTGGTGGTGTCCCAGGTGCCGACGGTGAGCACGCCGGCGTTGGCGACCGCGCCGTCGAGCCCGCCGAGTTCGTCGGCGGCCGCGTCGACCGCCGCTTTCATGGCGGCCTCGTCGCGCACGTCGACGACCGCGGTGATCGCCCGGCGGCCGTGTTTCTCGACCAGGTTCGCGGTCTCGTTCAGGTCGTCCTCGGTGGCCAGTGGGTATTCCAAACCCGCTGGGGTGGAACAGATGTCGACGAGGACGCAGTCGGCACCCTCCTCGGCCAGCCGCACCGCGTGCGAGCGTCCCATGCCGCGCGCGGCCCCGGTGATCAGGATCCGTTTGCCGGCGACCCGGCCCGTTGCGTCGTTCGTTGTCACGGGCTATCAGACCTTGTTGCAGAAGCCGGCATCGACGGGGAAGGTCACGCCGGTCACGTACTTCGCCTCGTCGGAGACCAGGTAGGCGATCGCGGCGCTGACGTCTTCGGGTTCCAGCATGCCGACGGGCATCGGGTTTTGCAGATGGGGGCCGGCGCCGGGATTCTTCTCCAGGAAGTCGGTCATGTCATCATTGGTCGCCATCATGGTGTTGACCGCGGTCGGGTGCACGGTGTTCACCCGAATGTTCAGCGGCGCAAGCGCATTGGCCAGCGTACGCATCAGGCCGACGATGCCGTGCTTGGACGCCGCGTAGCCCAGGCCGCCGCCTTGCAGGCCGCCGAAACCTTTGATGCCCGCCGTCGAGCTGGTGAAGATGATCACCCCGCCGCGATTACCGGACAGCAGGTGCGGAACGGCCGCCCACGCCGTGTGGTAGGCGCCGTCGAGGTTGACGCCGGTGACCGCGCGCCACTGCGCCAGTTCCTCCTCAATGCTCAACTCGCGGAACGCCAATGGCGCGATCCCGGCGTTGGCCAACACGATGTCGAGGCGGCCGAAGTGCTCGACGCCGCTATCCATCGCGGTCTTGACCTGCTCGAAGTCGCGCACATCGGCGACGGTGCCCAGCATCTTTCCGCCGGCCTCTTCGACGAGGGCGACGGTCTCGTCCAGTTCCTGCCGGGAGGCCATCGGATATCCGTTGGCGGGGATGTCGGCGCAGATGTCGATCCCGATGATGTTGGCGCCCTCGCGGGCGAGCCGCACCGCGTGGCTGCGGCCCTGGCCGCGCGCCACCCCGGTGATGAAGGCGACTTTGCCATCTAACGAACCCACGGCGCGTTTCCTCTTTTCTTGGTCATCGGCCCAGATCAGGCCGGAGTAACGCCGTTACTCACGTGCGCACAGTAACATGGTTACTGTGAAGACGACAGGGTCCCGAGTGCAGACCGTGGACAGCGCGTCCGGGCCCCGGGTCGATCCGATCCTGGACATCGTGGTCGAAATGCTCGACACCGAGGGCTACGAGGCCGTGCAGCTGCGCGAGGTGGCGCGACGGGCCCGCGTTTCGTTGGCGACCATCTACAAGCGGTATCCGACGCGCGACGAGCTCATCGTCGCCGCGCTGGAAGGCTGGATGGACGCCAACCGCTACGCGCGATTGCCGTCGCTGATCGAGGACCTGCCCGGCGATTCGATCTATGTGGACCTGATGCACGTGATGAGGACCATCTTCGAGCCGTGGGAAAGCCACCCGTTGATGCTGCGCTCCTACTTCCAGGCGCGATCGGGGCCCGGGGGAAAACGCCTCATCCAGCGCGGTGTCGATGCCGTCGTCCCTGTCGCCAAAGCCATTCTGGCCCAAGCCGATCCGGGGTTCGCCAAAGACCTCGAGCTCATCCTGCCCGGCGTCGTGTACGGGTTTCTCACGCGATTCGCTCAGGGCGAGATCGACGTCACCGAGATCGTGCCCGGCATCGAGCGCACGGTGTTCTGGCTGACCGCGGCGCAGGGCTGAGCGGGATTCTGCGCTCTCACAGGATCGGGGGTGGTATCAGCCACCCCATCGACGGATCGACGTCGTCTTTGTATTCCGGGCAGTAGCTGGCCACCGAAAGGCCGATGAAGTATCCGGATTGCTTCGCCGACATCGGCGTTTGCTTGGTCAGTTTGATCGCCAGCATCGATACGTTCGGGTTCGTTTCGATGCTGCTGCACACCGCATGGGCCGTCGCGATCGCATCGTCGTCGTCGAACATCGTGATCCCGCCCCTGTCGAGGCCGGCGAGAAACGCATCGTCGGCGTCGTCATCGGCCGCCGCCGGTGCCGCGCCGGCCAGCGCGCCGGTGGCCAGCGCAATCGCGCAGGCGGCCGACCACGTGGCAAAACCGGCCTTCAGATGAGCCATGGCCTCCCCTCTATGCGCGGGCCAATCGGCGGCAAGTCAAGGACGACTTAAGTGAACGATAGCCGAAATCGCGGTGTCCATCTCGGCATCGCGCGAGGCGTCGTCCCGGATTTCACGACGAGCAGTGGGAGGCCTTGATTCGTCCGTTGGGGGCGCCCAGCTTGGCCAGGGCGTCCGCATCGGATGCCGTTGTGTCCGGGCCGGATCCGCCCTGGAACCGGCCGGAACGGTCGAACGCCACCGATGCGCAGCCGTTGCGCGTGCCGGCCACGACCTCGCACACGTCGCCGGCCTCGGCGGTGCAGTGGGCGAGCGCGATCTGGTTTGCCTGGTCCTGGCTGCCCCCGGTGCCCCACCCGGCGGCGCGTCCGCTCCCGACGGACACCGCCACGGCGACGAAGTCGTCGTCGGCCGCGGCCGCCGGCGCCGCGATGAGCGCGCAACCGAACGCGACGACGACGGCAATGATTGACCGCACCGGCCGACTCCTTCGCAACGCTCAGGACAGGAATCTAGCGCCGCGGTCGGCGTGCGCGCGGGAAAACGGGCCGCGGTGTCTCGCGGCTACGCGGTGTCCTCCGGGTCTTCGGCCAAGTAGGTGACCTCATACCAGCGCTTCCGGGATTCGGCGTCGAACGGCTCGCTCGCGGTCGCGCGCTCCAGTCGCACGTCCGTCAGATGCGGATTGTCAACGCGGATATAGTCTTCGAGCTCGGCGTGCAGCGCCTCGCCATCCAGGCTGACATCCGCGAGCGCCCTGCCGTCGTACCTCGTCCAACTCACGGGTGACATCTTGCTCCGGTCGCGGCCCGGACTTTCGTTGGCCCTTCGCGCGCCGACCCGTTTCTCCTATACTCGACGTACCTTTGGAGGTGCGATGGCTACAAGCTGGGACACGCTGGATCGCTACGTCGTCATTTCGACGGACACCCACGCCGGGGCGGACCTTTACGACTACAAACCGTATCTGCCGGCCGGCCTGCACGAGGAGTTCGATGCGTGGGCCAAGGCCTACGCCAGCCCGTTCGACGATCTGATCGTCGCCACCGCCAACCGGAACTGGGACCACGAGCTTCGGATCGCCGAGATGGACGCCGACGGGGTGGCCGCCGAGGTCCTGCTGCCCAACACCGTTCCGCCGTTCTTCCCGACGACCCCCAACATCACCATCAGCTTGCCGCGCACGCGTGAGGAGTTCGAGCAACGTTGGGCCGGCGTGCAGGCCCACAACCGGTGGCAGGTCGATTTCTGTTCGCTGGCGCCCGCCCGGCGGCGCGGGCTGATCCAGATCTTTCCCAACGATGTCGAGTTGGCGCTGGAGGAGATCCGCTGGGGCGCGGAGCAGGATTGCTTTGGCGGCGTGCTCATTCCGCCGGTGTCGCCCGGCGATTCGCAGGTGGCCCCGCTGTTTCACACCCGCTACGAACCACTTTGGGCGCTGTGCGCGGAATTGGACCTCACGGTGGTGCAGCACGCGGGCGCCGGCAGTCCCGAGATGCCGATGGACCAGCCGGCCTCCAACGCGGTGTTGATCACCGAAATGGCGTTGTGGGCCCAGCGGACCCTGGGTCACCTGATCCTGGCCGGGGTGTTCGAGCGCTACCCGACGCTGCGCTTCGTGCCGACCGAGCAGGGCACGCTCTGGGTGCCCGGGCAACTCGCCGTCCTCGACGCCATGGTGCCGACCATGAAGTCGGACGCGGGCAACCGCACCTATGGAATGTTCGGCGGATCGTCGGTCGACGAGCTGTCCCTGACTCCGAGCGAATACGTCCAGCGGAACTGCTATTTGGCCACCGAGCTGATGCCGTACGACTCCTCGATGATCGACTTCATGGGCCCCGATCACATCATGTGGGGCAGTGACTATCCCCATGAGGAGGGCTTTGCGCCCCACTCCACGTTGGCCATTCGTTGGGCCCTGCACGACAGGCCGGAGGACGTCTGCCGAAAGATCTTGGGCGGCAACGCCGGCCGCCTGTACCGATTCGATCTCGAAGCGCTGGTGCCGATCGCCGGCAAGATCGGGCCCACCGTCGCCGAGGTGCGGACCCCCCTCGAGGACACGGGATATCGCGCCCCGGCCGCCTTCGGCTACCGACCATTCGAAGGGGGCCTGGCCCTCAAGCGGCTGGCTCCGCAGCGGCACTAACCGGATTCGTCGCTCAGGGCGGCGCTCAGCCGGCGGGTCGCCGAAGCGAGTTGCGCCCCAAGGCCAGTGACCGCCGCGCCGCTCATCGGCTCGGCGCTGGGGACCAGGCTGAGCATCAGGGCGATGCGCGACCCGGGGCCCAGGATCGGGGAGTCGATGTGGCTCACCTCGTAGGTGCGGTCCGCGTCGAGGTCGATCGGGAACCACTCCTCCTGGTGGATCAGCTCGTCGGTCAATTCCTGCGCCAGCCGGCTCAGTCGGGTGGACCGCACCTCGGCACTGCGCACGATCAGGGCCAGTTCCTGCAGGCGCAGATCGGGCAAAAGATGCAGGCCGACCGCGTACCCACGCCGCCGGGCATTGGTGATGGCCTCGCGGTAGCGATCGCGTACGTCGTCCGGCAGCGCGGACAGCCAGCGCTCCCGGACCTCGGGGCCGGCCCAGGCAACGGTCGACGCCCCGTACGGCGGACGGTGCGGGAACTGGGTGCCGATCGGCATCGGGTGACCGCCGCCGCGACGGCTCCGGACCTGATCTACGACGGTGGAGTAGTCCTCGCTCACCGAGAAGGCCACGCAGTGTGCGCCCGTCGCTGCCGACAGCTCGGCCATCGCGGAGCGGGCCAACACCAGCGCCGGGTAGCGGCCCGCGGCCTCGCGGCCGAGCCGGACCAGAGCGGGACCGAGGTGGTAGGTCTTGCGCACCGGGTCGCGCAGCAGCCAGCCGGCCCGCAGTAGCTCGGACAACATCGAGTGGCAGCTGGCCTTGTGCACGCTCAAGTGGCGCGACACCTCGGCCAATGTCATCCCGCGGCTCCCGTCGCCCGCCAGCTGCTCGAACAGGTTCACCACCCGTTCGGTCTGCGGGGAGGGGCGCGGGGCCATGGCCCCAATAGTCGCATAATGCGACTGCTTGCGGTGATATAAGCGACCATGTGACCATGACCACAATGGAAGACCTGCGGGGCAAGGTGGCGGTCGTGACCGGCGGGGCCGGGGGCATCGGCCGGGCCATGGGCCGCCGTTTCGGTCGCGAGGGTATGAGGGTGGTGCTGGCCGACGTGCTCGCCGAACCCCTCGAGGAGGCGACGCGGGCGCTCGCGGACGAGGGCGTCGAGGCCGCCGGGGTTCTCACCGACGTCACCGACTATTCCTCGGTCGAGTCGCTGGCCAAGGAGGCGGTCTCGCGCTTCGGCGCGGTCCACGTGGTGTGCAACAACGCCGGCACCGGCGGCGTCTCCGAGGGCTACATGTGGGAGCACGACCTGGCCGACTGGCGATGGGGGATCGACGTCAACGTGCTCGGCGTCATCCACGGCATCAAGGCGTTCGTGCCGCTCCTGCTCGAGCAGGGCGAGGGGCACGTGGTCAACACCTGCTCGGGCAACGGCGGCTTCGCCCCGATCGCCCGGGGCGCCATGGGCGGACCGGCCACCGCGGTCTACCCGATGACCAAGGCGGCGGTGCTCTGCCTCACCGAGAGCCTCTACACCCACCTGGAAATGGCGGGGAAGGGCGTCCGGGCGCACGTCCTGTTCCCCGGCGGCTTTTTGAACACCGGCATCTGGGAGTCGTGGCGGCATCGCCCGGAGCGCTACGCCGCGACCCAGCAACGTCGCACGCCCGAGCAGACACTGGACAAGGTCGTGGCCCGCTTCGAGGCCGCCGGCGCGCACGTCGAGTTCACCCCGCTCGAGACCGTCGCCGACCAGGTGGTGGACGGGATTCGCGCGGACCGCTTCTGGATGATGGGCCCGCCCACCCCGGCCGATCAGGTGGTGAGCGCCAAGGCGGCCTCGATCCTTTCCCGCGGCGCGCCCGACTACCTCGTCGACGTTCTCGGGCGGCACGCCGAAAACAGTGAAGGAGGAAAGCGTTGAACACCAACGTCATTCGCTACGGTCCTCGCCCGCCCGAGGCGCAGGTCGACCACGAGATCGATGCCACCAAGGCGCCGATTGCCACCGAGGCGGTGACCGTCACCTACCTCACCGATCCGGAGATCGTTGCGGCCGTGCTGCCCAGGCCGCTGCAGCCCGCGGCCGAACCGCTGGTGCGTATCCAGCTGCAGCGGGTGCGGATCGAGGGCATGGCGCCCTTCGGGTCGGCGGTGTTCTCGGTGACCGCCCGGCACGGCGACGTCGAGGGCGACTACCCGCTCTTCATGCCCCAGTCCACCGAACAGTCGGTCACCGGCGGGCGCGAAACGTTCGGCGAGCCAAAGAAATTGGCCCGCATCGAGGTGGAACGCGACGGCGATCGCGTCACCGCCACCGTGGACCGGCTGGGCTATGCGCTCATCAGGCTGAGCGGACAGATCACCGGCGCGGCGGAGTTGCCCCCCGACCAGATGAACACCGAGTTCTACTTCAAGTTCCTGCGGGCCCCCGACGGCAGCGGCATCACCGACCCCCACCTGGTTTATGGCGAGTACCACCGCCACTACGAGCTGCTGGAGAACATCGACGGAACCCTCGAGCTGGGGGAGTCGCCGTTGGATCCGGTGGCCGACATCGTCGTTCGTCAGATCAGGTCAATCACCTGGTGTCGGCGGCGCACCGTCCAGGTGGGCCGGATCGCGGCGCGGGTGCCGCAGGAGTGGCTGCTGCCCTACGTGCACCAGCGCTACGACGACGTCGCCCTGCTCGCCGCCCCGAGGCCCGAGCCGGCGCGAGCCTGACCCATGGACCGCTACACCGTCATTTCGGCCGACTGCCACGCCGGCGCCGACCTGCTCGCCTACCGCGAGTACCTCGATCCGCAGTACCGGGACGAATTCGACGGCTGGGCAAAGACATACGTCAACCCGTTCGGTGATCTGACCGAGCCCGAGGCCGAGCGCAACTGGAACAGCGATCGGCGCAACGCCGACCTGGATTCCGAAGGCATTGCGGGGGAAGTCATTTACCCCAACACCGTGCCGCCGTTCTTTCCCCAGGCGAGCCTGGCCGCCCCGCCACCCGAGACCGCCCGCGAGCTCGAGCTGCGCTGGGCCGGCCTGCGCGCGCACAATCGCTGGCTCGCCGACTTCTGCTCCCTGTCGCCCGAGCGGCGCGCCGGGGTGGGCCAGATCCTGCTGCCGGACATCGACGAGGCCATCGCCGAGGTGGCGCAGATCGCCAAGCTGGGCCTGCGCGGCGGGGTGCTGCTGCCCGGGATCGCCCCGGGCACGGGCATTCCCCCGCTCTACGCCGAGCACTGGGAGCCGCTCTGGGCGGCGTGCGCGGACGCCGGCCTGGTGGTCAACCACCACGGCGGCAACGCCGGGCCGAGCCCGACGGACGGGTGGGGCAGCTCGTTCGCGGTGTGGGTGTACGAGACGCACTGGTGGGCGCATCGGGCGTTGTGGCACTTGATCTTCAGTGGCGCGCTGGATCGCCATCCGGACCTCACCGTGATCTTCACCGAGCAGGGCGCGGGGTGGATCCCGGCGACGCTCGACTCGCTCGACGTGGCGGCGGCCCGCTACGGGCGGGAGAACTCGGCGATCGCCCGGTTCGCCGGGCCCACCGCCGGCTCGCTGAGCCTCAAGCCGAGCGAATTCTGGGCCCGCCAGTGTTACGTCGGGGCCAGTTTCATGCGTCCCGTCGAGTGCGCCGAGCGGCACCGCATCGGCGTCGACCGCATCATGTGGGGAAGCGACTACCCGCACTACGAGGGCACCGCCCCCTACACGCGGGAAGCGTTGCGCCACACCTTCTCCCGCGTTCCGGCCGAGGAGGTGGCGGCCATTTTGGGCGGGAACGCGGCCGCCGTGTACGGCTTCGACCTCCAGGTTCTCGCGCCGCTCGTCGAGCGGATCGGCCCGACCGTGGCCGAGGTCGCCGAGCCGCTGGACTCCGTGCCCGCCGACGCGCGTAGCACCGTCTTCGAACCCGACCCCATCCGTGCCTGGTAAGGAAGGACCGCCCGTGAACCCCTACATCATCATCTCCGCCGACACCCACGCCGAACTCCCGACCGAGCGGTACCGCGAATACGTCGACCCCGAGTACCGCGAGGACTTCGAGGCCTACCTGGCCGAGAAGACCGCCGCGGCGCAGGCCGGCGGATTCATCGACGAGGAGTTCGCGCAGGAGTGGTTCTCCGAGCATGGCGACGGCATCGCCGGGGGATGGGACGTCGGCCTGCGCGACAGGGAACTCGACGGCGATGGGGTGGTCGGCGAGGTCATCTTCCCCGACGCCGACGCCGTGACCGGGGTCGCCGGCGCCCCGTTCGGCGCCGGACTGGGCCAGTCGGGCGACCTCGACCCGGGGCGCGCCATGGCTGGGGCGCGGGCCCACAACCGCTGGCTGGCCGAACTGTGCAGCCACAGCCCCGAGCGGCGCGCCGGGGTGGCGGTGGTGCCGATACTGGCCGACGTCGACGCGGCGGTCGCCGAGATCACCCGCGCCGCGGAATCCGGACTGCGCGGCGGGATCCTGATCCCGGCGCGCTGGGTCGGCTACCCGCCGTATCACGATCGTCGCTACGACAAGGTCTGGGCCGCCTGCCAGGACCTGCAGATGCCGATCCACACCCACTCCGGTCCCGCCCCGCAGGAGGAGTACGGCGGGCACCTGGGCATCTACGTGACCGAGGTGCGCTGGTGGGGCGCCCGGCCCCTGTGGTTCGCGCTATGGTCGGGCGTGTTCGAGCGCTTCCCCGGGCTGCGCTGGGGGGTCACCGAGTGCGGCGCGTTCTGGGCCAACGATCTGCTCTGGCTGATGGACACGCGGTACCTGCGTGAGCACTCGGCCAAGAAGATGAGCCATCTGATGGAGGGCGACCTGACGATGCCGCCGTCGGCCTACTTCGACCGGAACTGCTTCATCGGGGCCACCACCACCGAACGCCGGGAGCTGGCACGCCGCTACGAGATCGGTGTATCGAACATATTGTGGGGCAACGACTTTCCCCATCCGGAGGGTACCTGGCCGCACACCCGCGACTGGCTGCGCCGCTCCTTCTGGGACATTCCCGTCGAGGAGACCCGCCAGATGCTGGGGCTGGCGGCGGCCGAGGTCTACAACTTCGACCTCGGGGCCCTCGCCTCGCTGGCCGAGCGCATCGGCCCGACCCCCGAGGACCTCGGCCAGGACGATGCGGTCAGCATCCCCAAGTGGGAGGCGGCACGACAGGTCGGACGCCACTGGCTGACGGACGCGGAGCCGATCCCCGATCTCGTGCAGAACTGAATAGTTCCAGGGGTCTCGGCGCGTTACTCCGGCGCGCCGCGTGGGCGGTATTCCGTTGCGGCGCAGCGTATCTGATCGGCGCATGAGGCCGCCGCGTCCGCGAATGCGCTTGCGTGGCCGCCGGAGGCATTGCCAGCCGTGAAAGGATGGCGATGATGACCACGGTATCTGCGGAATTACCCGTTGCACCGGTGCTGATGGGTTGAGCGTGCCCCTGAAACGCGTCGACGCACTGAAGCCCGGAGACAGGATCCGCATGAAGGTCGGGCACGCCACCGTCGTCGCGACGGAACCCCTCGACGACGACCGCACCTTGCTCACCTTTACCTACGGGACCAAAGCCCCCGCCGACAGCAGCCTCACCGTGGACGTCCTCGCCGATGACGACTGGGGTTGGTAAGCGAGAAGCCCAGGCCGCGTGGGGTTTTCGCGGGGCCGAGGCGCCAGTGGCGGTTGGCCCCTCAGCCGCCCCGCAACTCGCTCACGGCTCGGGTGGCGGTGCCGGGGGGTTGTCCCAACTTCCCGGCGTGCCGGCGGGCACCTGCATTCCGAGCCAGTTGCACGGCATCATCGATCGCCATGCGATGAACGCGCACTGCTGTTCGGGTGTCAACGGGCTAGGCCCCGCGCAGGGCGGCGTTCCCGCCGTCCCGCATATCGGGTCGGCCGCGGCAGGTGGTGACGCGGCGAATGTGGCGACGGCGATCATCGGCGCGATGGCCGCGATGAATGTGGTGACGAAACCTCGGGTGCGATGCATGGCCACCTCGAATCTGTAGCTCCGTGCGCAGATCGTAACCCCAGGCCCCGGCGCCGGGTGGCCGTTTGAGTGCACCCGGGCGAGCCCGGGAATCGGAGGGCATCGGCCACGGCGGAGCACGGCAGTGACTTGCGGCGCGTCACCGGATGTAGCTAACTTGGACGACCCCCGGTTGGGGGTAGCGTCATAGCTGGTGTGGAGAATTATCAGCTAGGTTTTCGGGCGGAGCGATGCAGCTGAAGTGGCTCAGCGTGGCCGATCTGATCGCCCGGGCCGGTGGAGACCCCTGGGCGATCAACCAGAGCCTGCAGGCGGGCAGCCCGGCTCAGATTTCGAGCCTGGCGGAAGCCTTCCACGGCGCGGGTCGGCACACGGCCGAAGCCGACCACGCCTTTGAGCAAGCCCGGAAGCGCTTTGATGCGGCCTGGAACCACCAGAATGGCGATCACCCAATCAACGACTCCGCTGAAGTGCAGCGGGTCATCAAATCCCTGGGTGCGCAATCCGAGCAGTTACCCAAAATCGGTAGCGATCTGGAGAACATCGCCGCCGCGTTGGCCGAGGCGCAGAAAGCCGGAGCTCAACGAATCTCCACGCTCGAACACGCGCTGCAGGGACTCGACCACATCATCGACGCGGCCCAGCACGATCTGCAATACGGCCGCCCCGACGCGAAAACCCAGGCTTTTCTGAAGAAGCTGATCGATGACGCGACAGCCGACGCGGCCGATGATGTCCGGGATGCTCTTGGCGACCTGGAGTCGACTCGTGACGGCTACTCGGCCACGCTGCAGAGCTGTCTGGGCGATCTGCGCACCGATGGCTACGACCCGAACATCCTGGCGCCAGTCGACGCCGACACCCAGGTCCCGCCGCCGAACGCCAGTCCCGAGGACGTCAATCGCTGGTGGACATCCCTGACCCCCCAGCAGCGGCAGCGCTTCATGGCCGAGCACCCCGACCAAATCGGCAACCTCAACGGTGTCCCCATTCTGGCGCGCAATGACGCCAACCTCACGGTGATGAACCAAGACCTCGACCGGGTGCGGGGCATCGCCAGCCGCAACGGTGTCTCGGTGGATGACGTGCTTCGCGACCCCGCGAAGTACGGTTTGTCGGCCACGGATGTGACCCGCTACCAGAACGCCAACGAGACCAAGCTAGGCCTCGACCACGACGCGGGAGACCCGCTTCACCCGAAACCGGTCTACCTATTCGCTTATGACCCAACGGCATTCGGCGGCAAGGGCCGCGCGGCGATCGCGATCGGCAACCCCGACACGGCCAAGAACACCGCGGTGATCGTGCCCGGTACCAGCAGCAGCGTGAAAGGCGGCTGGCTACACGACGGCCACAACGACGCGATCAACCTGTTCGAACAGGCTAACGCCGCCGACCCCCATAACCCGACGGCGGTCATCGCGTGGATGGGCTACGACGCCCCCAACGGATTCGACGACGTCCAGCGCATCTCCACACCGGCGCTGGCTCGCGTGGGCAGTGCGTCGCTGGCCCAAGACGTCAACGGTCTGTGGGCGACGCACCTCGGGGCGGGCCAACATGTCACCGTCTTAGGCCACTCGTATGGTTCGACCACCGTCGCCGACGCCTTCGCCATGCACAACATGCACGCCAACGACGCCGTGCTACTGGGCTGCCCCGGAACCGACATGGCCCGCAGCGCCGAACAATTCCACCTCGACGGTGGACACGTCTTCGTGGGAGATGCCTCCACCGATCCGGTCGGCATGCTCGGACATCTCGATGGCGCGAGCAAGAAACTCTTCGGCGAGAACTTCTTCGGGACTAACCCCAGCCTGGGTACCGACCCCGCGGTCGACGGGTTCGGGTCGGTGCGCTTCCGCGCCGAGGTCCCCGGCTCCGATGGCATCAATCCCCATGACCACTCGTACTACTACCACCGGGGCAGCGAAGCCCTCTATGGCATGTCCGACATCGTCTCCGGCCATGGTGACCAACTACAAGCCGACGGCATGACCGCCGATCACCGCCATTCGTTGGGTGGCGTACAGGTCAGGATCCCCGGCCTACCCCCGGTCACCATCGGCCCGCACACGCCTGCCGTCATCGACCCGGAGTGGGAGCGGTCGCCAGGATCTATTACCGACAACCATGTTTTCGATGCTCAACACCACCATTGAGGAACAACGTATGCCGTTGCGCCAAGCGCTGATCAGTTCGCTAGTGGTCGTCGCCGTGTTGTTAGGAGGATGCGCGCCAGTGCTACACAAACCACATGCCGCGGGATCGACGAATCCGTACGAGGATACGGCCCATCCCATGAGCGACGATCAGACCAAGGCGCAGGTGATCGAGCCGGCCAAGCAGATCGTCGCCGCCGCGAAGCTGGAGGGCGTCAGCGGGGCATTCTCGTTCGCCTCGTGCAACGACCAAGGGGATCCGCCGTTTCAGGGCACCGTCACGCTGAGCTTCCTGATCCACGGGGACCCCGATGCGTATTTCCAGCAAGTACGCGCGGCGATGATCGCGCAGGGCTGGAACGAGGGGGCGCCGCCGGGACAGCACTACCACGGCGCGTCGCTCAACAAAGACGGCGTGGCCGCAAGCATCAGCTACATGCCGTCCGACCACGCTTACGGGCAGATCATCTTCGATGGCCAATGCCGAAACATGGGCAACCACAAGGGCGAAGGCCAATGGACCAACATCAACGATCAGCTGGCCGCGCGTTAGCCGTCTTTGCCGAATGGCTGGTCAGCACCCGATAGGTGCTAGACCTGTTGGGAGCGACCTCGAATCCCTGCACCGATCACGCATACGGGCAAATCTGTTGTGGGACAACGCGAGAGGGGCTGCCAACCGCCAGAAATTCCTGACCCTTCCGACCCTTCGGACCATTCGCCACGCTTCGTGGCGTCATTGACGAGGCGCGACACGACACCTCGAGGGTGTGCGGCAATCTCAGGGTAAGGCGTTGGCCTGGCTAGTTGGCTGCCGCTGACGGATAATACGAGGTTATCCCGCACGAAAGGTAAGGAGTGATGACCGACACCGCTTCCACCACATCACGTACTCGCACCGGCCCGACGTGGACTCGCTGGCTTTACCGAATCCTCGCCATCGTCGGCATCGCCGTCGGCATCGTTGTCATCATCGCCGTCGTCTATCTCCTCTTCGCTAAGTCGGACTGCTGCTCCATGATGAAAGCGGACCCGCCGGCTGCCCAGTCGAAGGATTGCTGTGCCTCCATGATGAAAGGCATGAAAATGCCGATGGAGAACAGGCCGAGCATGTCGCCGATGCCGAACATGCCCATGCCCGCTCCCGGCCGGTGACTGCCCTGGCGCCGGAGTCAGTCGGAAGCTGAGCCGCCCACGATTTACGCGACTCGGCGGATATAACCCCCGCCCGCTGAAAAGGCGGCACATATTCGACCGTCGCACGCTCAAGGTGTTGGACGGCTTCGTCGGAGCATGACTCGCTACGCAATCGGCGATGTCCGTCTCGGCGCTCGCGCATGCCAGCTACATGAGATCGTCTCGATGCCTAGCTACGGCGGTTAAGCAGTACCGATGTGGTGCGCGATACTGGGATTGAACCAGTTCACATAGTTTGCTAGCGTGGACATATTGACCAGCGCAAATAGTGGCTCTACCTGCACTAGTGCTGATCAGTATAGCGGAATCTCATGGAATGTCACGGAAACTTGGTACAGTTTTGTTAGCTCACAACGAGTTCACGTAGTTCACGCCAGTGCACAGCGGAGTATCGCAGACAGGGGCGTCCGTGGTTAGGGGACAGGGCCGCAAGCCGCAGAAGCGCGGTGCGTTCGGCACCGCGCACAAACTACCCAGTGGGCGCTACCGGGCGATGTACCGCGGGCCTGACGGGCGCCGCTACACAGCACCCAGGACATTTCTAACCGAAAAGGACGCCCGCGGCTGGCTATCGCTGCGGCAGTCGGAGATCATCCGCAAAGCGTGGGTGCCGCCCGAGGCGGACGAGATGCCGCAGCCGAAACTGATCTTCGAGACCTACTCCAAGACGTGGATGGCCCAGCGCGACCTCAAAGACCGAACTCGCGAACACTACGAGAAGTTGCTTGCGAATCACATCGTTCCCACGTTCGGGGCGCTGCCGATCGCGTCGATCACTGCTGACGACGTGAGGGCCTGGCACGCCAAGATGGGCACCAAAACACCGACACTGCGCGCCCATGCCTACGGGCTTCTGCGCACCATCATGGGGACCGCACTTAGCGACGGCAAGATCAAGACGAATCCGTGCGTGATCCGCGGCGCCGGCAGCGCGCGGCGCGTCCACAAGATCAGGCCAGCGTCACTTGACGAAATAGCGACCATCGCCCAGGAGATGCCCGAGCGTTATCGGGCGATGGTCCTACTTGCGGCATGGTGTGCGCTGCGCTTCGGTGAGCTGACCGAGCTACGTCGCAAGGACATCACCGTAGTCGAGCCGGCCGACGAGCCACAGGACGCCTACGGCGTTGTTCGCGTCGAGCGAGCCGTGGTCCGCACCGAGGGCGGATTCGTGCCCACCACGCCCAAGAGTGACGCTGGGCGTCGCGACGTCGAGATCCCTCCGCACCTGTTGCCCGTGATCAAAGATCACCTTCAGCGTTTCGTCGACGATGACAAAGAGGCCCTATTGTTTCCCGCCGTGCAAGGCGGCCACCTGGCGCCAGCCAGCTTGTACCGCCAGTTCTATAGGGCACGCTCAGTGGCCAAACGCGACGACCTCCGTTGGCACGACCTACGCCACAGCGGTGCTGTATTAGCTGCGGCTACCGGTGCCACGCTCGCGGAACTGATGGCACGCCTTGGGCATTCGACGCCACAGGCCGCCATGCGATACCAGCACGCCGCGCAAGGCCGCGACCGCCAGATCGCGGCGCTGCTGTCGAAAATGGTTCAAGACAAAGGGGAGTGACGTGCCTAACTATGCGGTTATTTGCTGCGGAAGACCGCTCGCGCTGATTGTCGATCAGCGCCCAGATCGGCCAGTAATCGTTGTGACAGAGAAGGGTTCGGCTCAGGTTGTAATCGGTTCGCCCGGCGCCGTAGAGATGGGCGACGGCGAAGCTGCTGTAACGCTGCCTCAGGAACAGCTGACGTCGGCCTGGACCGAGGCCTCGGTCACGGAATCGTCCCTCAAAGGGCACACCACGTGGATCATTCGCTGCAACCAGGGTCGCGACCACGCGCAGGACTTGCAGCTACAAATGCGGGACGAGCGGCTAGCGGCCATCGTTGATTTGTTGGACGTCATGAGCCGACACGAAATTCCTCTTAGCGAGTTGATCCGCCAAAATCATCAACTCTAGGTGTAACGTTTCCACTGCGCTCATGTAGCGCCACGTCCCCGGACAATCCGGTTAGGCGGTCGACACTTCGACGCCTACGGAGTCCGAAATGGCAAATCATCTTGGTCGACCCAACAAGCTAAACGCTTCCGGGGGCCGCCGCTACGTCAAGATCAGCGAAGCTGCGGAGTATCTACAAGTCACCGACCGCACGATCAGACAAATGGTGTCTGACGGGCGGCTGACCGCCTACCGCTCCGGAAAGCGGCTAATCCGCCTGGATCTCAACGAAATTGACGCTGCAATGCAGCCCTTCGGCGGTGCAGCGTGAGTCCGCCTGATAAAGAAAGCCGCCTCGCGGGCAACGAGGCGGCCTCCACAACAGCAGCGGATGACAACAATGTACCCCTCAGACCCCGCCTGTGCCGGGTGCCATGCACACCGCCGCCCCGGGACACTTCAACCCAGCTCCGACGTCGGCGGCTCGCGGCACATCGAAGTGTGCCGCTCGACTGCGGATGCCGTGACCCCTGGCCATGCCGCTGCACCGAGCCGCCCCTGTCCGACAAAGCAATTGACGGATGGCGCGATGCCGCCGAGCACGTGCTGGCGACTGGCCAAATTCCACTGACGCCTTTGGACGTCCGTCGCGCATTGTGGCGTCGTGGCGGCCGCGACCGGGAGCTCGCCGAATTTCTGCACCACGCATGCGGCGAGGTGCTCGCATGAACGCGGCTGTCAGCCGCGCCTCCACGGTCGCGCTGACTCGACTGTCCGACGTAAAGCCAGAGCGTGTTACGTGGTTATGGCAGGGTTGGCTTCCGCGCGGCAAGCCGGTCACTCTCGACGGCGATCCAGGCCTTGGAAAGTCCACCCTGTCAGACGAATTCGCAGCAGTAGTCACCACTGGCGGCCAATGGCCGGACGGTACCCGATGCGAGTACCCGGGATCCGTTCTGCTGATGTCGGCAGAAGACGGCTTAGCCGATACAGTGCGTCCCCGCCTGGATGCGGCGGGCGCTGACGTCACGAAGGTTCACGCAATTGAGGGCATTCCCCTCGTCGACGAGGACGGCGAACGAGTGTTGCGCCCGCCGACCTTGGCCGACGTCCTGGCCTTGGAGGAAGCCATCATCGAGACTGACGCGCGACTGCTCGTCGTCGATGTCATCATGGCTTACCTTCCCACCGGCACGGACTCCCACAAGGACCAAGACATCCGACGAGTGCTATCACGCCTGGCCGCACTGGCGGACAGAACCGGTTGCACAGTACTGCTTCTCCGCCATCTGAATAAGGCGAAGGGCGGCGATCCCCTCTACCGCGGCGGCGGCTCAATCGGCATTGTCGGCGCTGCGCGCGCCGGGATGCTCGTGGCGCCAGACCCCGAGGACCCCGAACGGCGAGTTCTCGCCTCGGTCAAATCCAACCTCGGCCCACGACCCGACTCCCTGGCATACCGGCTCATCGAGGCCGGCGACCACGGTGTGGCCCGGGTGCAGTGGGAAGGCCAGACCAACCACACCGCGCACACCTTGCTGTCCGATCCACGTGACGAAGATCAGGGCGCAGCCACCGAGGCCGAACAGTGGCTGTCCGATTACCTGACCGAGCAAGGCGCGGCACCATCGAAAGCTGTCAAGGTCGGCGCCGCGAAGGTCGGAATCCGCGAACGAACGCTACAACGCGCCGTCAAGTCGCTCGGCGTCGTCGTCGAAAGCCGCGGCTTTCCAAGGGTGACGTGGTGGCATCTGGACAGTCCCGCCAACCACAGTGCCGACACCCCCGCCTCTCAAAACCTTGGCGCGACTGGCACAACTGGCGACGACCTGCAGGAACACAATGGCGCGACTGCGCCAAATCTGCAGTCGCGCCAACTGTTTGAGACGGGCGCAACTGGCATTCCACCCGGTGGTCTGAAACCAGATACCCCCGGCCAAACCGACCGCGTCATGGTCGCCCTGGCTAACGCCAACGCCCGGCTAAACCCACCGCCCATCTGTCCCGAATGCTCGCGCGCACCCGCCCGGTCTGACACCGGAGTCTGTGACTTCTGCACGGCGAAGGCGAGCTGATGACCACCGCCGCGCACGTCGACCGCCGGCACGCGCGCGTCGTCAGCTTTCAATCAGACCCAGACGGGCGCCTCACGTCCTTCGAGGTGCGATGTCCATATTGCAGAGGCCGCCACGCACACTCCGCCCGGCGCTCAACCGAGTACGCGCATGCATGGTGCGGTACGCCCGCCGGCGCGTACGAAGTCCTCTGGCCGCCCACACCTCTTGTAAATACAACACCTGAACCGGCCGACACATCTCTGACGACCGCCCTCGCACCGGAGGCATCGTGAGCACCGCCAACGTCAGCCTGGACCTGACACCGATACTCGGCGAGATAGCGCGACGATGGAATCGCATAGCGCCCAGCGACTTGACCGCGACCGAAGCACTACAGCTCCTGCACGTACTCGTCGAGATAACGCACCGCCTCGACGACGAAGACCACACCCAACCCGCGCAGGTGATCCCACTCAGGGCCAGGCAACCATGACCGCCGCGGCACGAGCTCGAGCCCAATCGCCCGGGGGGTGGGCACCGGTCGCGCACGGCGACCTCGCAGCGACCGCTTGCCCAGCATTTCTGCTCCATAGTCACGTTTCGCATGTCCAGAATTGCCATCCCCAACCAGCCCCCACCGGAAGGAACGAACCATGACCGAGAACCAGATCTCGCCCGATTTCGGCGACTATCGCCGCGCTGCTGTACTCACCCTGCACGCTCGCCGCGGCGACACCGCTGGTGTGATCGCGATCGTTGACGAGACCAATAATGCTGATCGCGCGGTCCAGCTTCTCTTTGCTCTTCTCGGCTTTCATAGACATCTAATCGTGCGGCTCCGTAGCGATGAGGGGTTGAGCCTGCTCGCGGACTACATACATGGCATGACGAAGCTCGACATATCAGCCACCGATCCCGGAGCTATCGCCATGGTCCGCGCGGCCCAGGTTCTTGATTTGCACGGTTACAACGACGTGGACGGGATCGCTCGTGTGATGAATGCCGCCACGGCCGATGGCCACCCAACTGAGACGTTCCTGCGATTGCTCGATCATTACGAAGCGGCGTTGCCGGAACTCACCTCTTCGGCCGGGGTCGCGTGGCTTGAGGCACAGATTGCCGCGCTTGCTGGTGAGGAGCACCGGCCCGACGACGGCGGGTCGGAGTGAAATTCCGTGTCTTGTACGCGGTTTGCGGTACGCTGATTTGCAGCTCGGTATGTCGCCGGCGCCGGGAGCCGAAAAGGTTCGGCCAACCCGGACAAGCGCTCACCATGCAAGACCGCTTCCGCATACGCAGAAGGCGACTACCTTGAGCGCTCAAATCCTGTTCCGCAACGCCGAATTGACTCCCGGGGCCGGTCGCACGGTTCACGGCATCGCCGTGCCGTACGGCCAGGACGCTGAGGTCAGTGATGGTGGCCCGGCATATCGCGAGCGTTTCGAGTTCGGGGCATTTCGTCGCAGCATCGCCGAACGGGGCCACAAGGTGCGGCTGTTCGGCAATCACCAGACGCGACAGTTCCCGGTTGGCCGGGCGGTGGAGCTGCGCGAGGAACGCGACGGGCTGCATGCGGCCTTTGACATCGTGGCCACACGCGACGGCGACGACGCACTCGAGCTGGTCCGCTCGGGAACAGTCGACTCGTTCAGTGTGGGATTCGCGGCCATCCGTCATCACTCAGTTGGTGGTGTCGTGGTCCGCACCGAGGCGGCGCTGCGTGAAGTGAGCCTGACCGCGATGCCGGCCTATTCCGGTGCGCTGGTGCAGGGTGTGCGGTCCCAACTTGTCATTACTCGATCCGTGGCGCAGGCCCGGCTCGACCTCCTTGATTGGTGAACCATGACTGAAATTGCAATCAACGACATGACCATTGAGCAGACCCGCGCTGCGGCGCAGGAGCTGCTCGATTCGACGACCGGCGACCTGGCCGGCGCCGACGCCGAGCGCTTCGAGGCCCTGCGGGCCCGCGCCGAGCAGATCCGTGACCAGGAACGTCAGCGGACCACCGCGGCCCGCGACCTGGTGCAGCGCTTGGCCGCCGGTGAGCTTCGCACCGAAGCCGGCAGCCCCCAGGACCGCGGCGACCGCGATGAGGACCGCTCGCCCGCTGTCCGGCAGCGCGACGACGCGATGCGCGTGCTTGAACGCCACGTCAAAGCCGGCAAGCTCAACGAGCGCGGCGCCGAGCTGGTCGAAGCCCTCATGTGCTCGGGTCCGGCTCCCTCACAAACCTGGACGCAGCGTTACGCGGCCGCGGCTGGCGCCGAGGCATACGAGCGCGCGTTCGCCAAACTGGTGGGCAACCCTACGCATGGGCATCTGACCTGGACGGGCGAAGAGGCCGCCGCCTACCGGGCCGTGGCGGAGGTGCAAGCCGAGCAGCGCGCAATGTCGCTCACGGACAGCGCCGGCGGATACATGGTGCCGTTGACGCTGGACCCGACGATCATGTTGACCTCGGATGGCTCGACGAATCCGCTGCGCCAGATCAGCCGCGTCGCGCAAACCACCAGCGACACCTGGCAAGGCGTCACCAGCGCCGGTGTGACCGCCGAGTGGACCGCAGAAGCCGCCGAGGTCGCCGATGCCAGCCCTACGCTGGATGGCCCGTCGATCCCGGTGTCCAAGGGTGATGCGTTCGTGCCGTTCAGTTTCGAAGTCGAAGGCGACGCGCTCGGATTCATGCAAGAGCTGTCCAAGCTGCTCGCCGATGCCGCTGACCAGCTCACCGCCACCGCGTACACCACAGGTAGCGGATCCGGGCAGCCCACCGGTGTCATCACCGCAGTAGCCGCCGCGTCCGGTTCGCTCGTGTCTCCCAAGACCGCCGAAACACTGTCCCCCGACGACGTTTATGCGGTACAGAATGCGTTGCCGCCGCGTTTCCAGCCGCGCGCATCGTGGAATGCGAACCTGGCGATCCTCAACAGCTTGCGGCAGTTCGAGACCTCCAACGGGGCGTTGAAGTTCCCCGAAATGGCCGCGAATCCTCCGATGTTGTTGGGCCGCAAGGTTTTTGAAAACTCCAACATGGACGGAACCATCAACCCCGCCGCGAGCGAATCGAATTACTCGCTGCTGTATGGCGACTTCGCCGCCGGGTTCGTGATCGTCGATCGTATCGGGAGCACGCTCGAGCTGGTGCCCCACTTGTTCGGTGCTAACCGCCGGCCCACCGGGCAGCGCGGCGCTCTGTTGTGGTTCCGCACCGGCTCAGACGTGGTCATCCCCAACGCGTTCCGGCTGCTGTCGATCCCGACGACCGCATAGAAAGCTTCCTGCGGCGGGGACCGCAGCCGCTTCGGTGAGTTCCCGGTGAGCGGCCCCGCCGCAGGACCACCCGATCCGCAAGGGAGCTGACGATATGGGTAAACGTGGTCCAGCCTCGGCGCCGGCTGCGCTGAAGCTGTTGAACGGTGTCGGGCCGGGACGTGACTCGGGTGGCCGGAAGGTGCCGACACCGCCGAAATTCGAGCGGTGTGCACCAGATTGCCCGGACTGGCTGCCGCCGGATGCGCGCGACATGTGGGAGCGCACCGTCCCGGAGCTTGAGCGGCTCGATCTGCTCAAGGAGATAGACCTTGGCGTGCTGGCCGCTTACTGCCTCGCCTGGGATCAGCTCGTCCAGGCTGTGAATGCGTATCAGGCGCAGGGTTTCACGACTGCCAACAAGCGGAGCGGCCGAGTGACGGTCAATCCCGTGGTGGCCACTGCGCGGGCCGCCATGCGCGACCTGCTCACCCTCGCGCGAGAGCTAGGGTGCACCCCGTCTGCCGAGGCGAACCTTGCCACCACCATGCCAGCCGACGACGACGCCGACGACCCATTTAGTAGTTAGGGCGTGGTCCCCGAACTAGCCCATCCAGCCGAGCGTGCCGGCATCACTGCCGGGAAGGGTGCAGCCACTGGCGATTACCGCCGTGAGCGCCAAGACGACGACGAGGCTGATACGCGCGGTGACAGCAGACATTTCGACTCCAATCCCCAGATCACAGAGCGTACGGGCGTGGAAGCGGACTGTCAGGCGAATCGGTTACTTAGCGTTGGGGCAGTAGACCTGGATCGCTGAGTCCACCAGTGTGTGTGCGTTTGCGTCGGTGAGGCTCGCGTTGTTGCCCATCGCCACCTGTACTGCTTCGGGTTCCGTGTGCCCGGCCTCGAGGAACCGGCACACGTTGCGGGCGCCGGTGAGCACGGTGTGGACGTCGGTGATCTGTAGGCCGCCGGCGGTCATCGCCGAGAGGTACCGCTCGTCGAGCTCGGCCGCCGACGGCCGCGGCGGCGCCGCCGCGACAGGTGTCGGTGTCACCACCATCGTCGACACGCTAGGCGGGACAGCCACAGGCGTCGGCGCCATCGTCTTCACCGGCCGCGGCGCCTGGGCCACCACA
This sequence comes from Mycobacterium intracellulare ATCC 13950, assembly GCF_000277125.1. Classification (NCBI taxonomy): domain Bacteria; kingdom Bacillati; phylum Actinomycetota; class Actinomycetes; order Mycobacteriales; family Mycobacteriaceae; genus Mycobacterium; species Mycobacterium intracellulare. Next base: position 3,608,923 of record NC_016946.1, on the reverse strand, counting down.
TCAGGATCTCCCCGGCTCGATTCTGGAAGAGGCGACCATGACGTCGGCGGCGCCAACGTCGCACCCGTAGGCAACTCAGGCGCCCGGCCGCGCTGCTCCTGCAGCAACGCATACCCGACCGCGGCGACCGCCAACACAGCAACCGCAGCACACACGACGATCACCGCTGTCACACCCCACGCCGACCACCACGACAACACCACAGGCTCAGGAACATCATCATCCTGCGACCACGCCAACTCTCGGCCCGGTTGGGGCGCCCGCGGCAGGAACTCCGTCGCATCATTCGCCGGCCCGGCGGCCGTCACCGGCTGGCCGTCATCGTGCTCGTTGACGCTCATTCCCGGACCTCGTGTTCGCACGTGTCCCCCAACAGGATTATTCACCGCACGACCCGCAACCCGCGGCCTTTTGGCGGGTCGCTATCAGGAACACCGAACTCGAGATCGAAGACCGCGATGAGGGCCGCAATGAGGCGCGCCGGCCAATAATCGGCGGGATGTTCCTCGAATCGCTGCACCAATTCGGTTCGGAGATGATCGAGCTTGCGCTCATCGTCGTGTGTGGTCATCGTGCCCCCGTCGATCGCGTGGCTTCGATAGTGACTCATCTTCTGCCTTCCAGAATGGCCGCCCACTCGGAGCGAAGGTCGTTGCTGACCTTCGCTAAAGCCAAGATGTCCTCGTAGCTGTAGGCGGCGATGTCGGATATTCCGGCGCTATCCGGGGTGCCATCGATGCGCGCCTCGAAGGTGATGCTGTCGTCATGGCCGTCGGCCCAGCGGATCAATTCGCCGACAACCTCACCGGAGAACTCCCCCGAAACCGCGGTCGACATAACGTGCGAGACCGGATGACCGCAGGCTTTGGATATGACAATGGCGTCCTCGGCGCTCGGCTGCGAATGGCGGAAGATGCCGCGCCGCCCCAGCCAGGAACCGTGGATGCCCTCAATGAGCTCGGACGACTCAAGGCAGTTGGGCGTGTGCCGGCCGATGCCATGGCAGCAAGAACGGGTGGTGGAATCAACGGGGCGATGGTTGGTCGTGGTCATGGCTAGCTACCTCTCAGAAAGGTTGCTAGCGCCCTTTGTGACCAGTTCACATGCAGTTCATGCGAACTGATTCGCGTCGCAGATTATGCCTCTGAACTTTACGAAACCTGGTGCGCGATACTGGGATTGAACCAGTGACCTCTTCCGTGTCAGGGAAGCGCTCTCCCGCTGAGCTAATCGCGCCGGGGAAACCAAAGCTTGGAGGTGGAGACGGGAATCGAACCCGTGTGCACGGCTTTGCAGGCCGTTGCCTCACCACTCGGCCACTCCACCGTTGGGGTCCACGCCACTTGCACCTTCGAGCGGATGACGGGATTCGAACCCGCGACCCTCACCTTGGCAAGGTGATGCGCTACCAACTGCGCTACATCCGCGCGCCTCGGACGAGATCGTCGCCCGGTGCGAAGCACGACGATAGTCCACGTGAGCGGGCACATACAAATTTCTTGGTACGAGCCGTGTCTAGGCTATCGCGTCGCGCCCGGCATGCCGATGCGGCCGGTATCGTCGGGGTCTGCACGTGCTAGTCTTCGACGTCGTTCGCCATCTCGGCGCCGGTCCCGTGGCTCAGTGGGAGAGCGTCCGCTTCACACGCGGAAGGTCGCTGGTTCGATCCCAGCCGGGACCACACATCGACCCAGGTCACTGAGCAGTTGGCCCCCATCAACCCGGCTTTCTCGCTGGCCCCCTCCTGCAGCGAAGTGGCATCACCCGCGCGTCCTGGGCGCGGCCCGCTTGGTGCGCCGTGTCGGGTTAACCGCTCGGCGAGACGAAGTCGCCGCCACACCCCCGAGGACACGCTGCCCTTGCCGGAACGCGCCCGCTGGGCCACCATGAACCGAGTGAGTAAGGTAACCCTAACTACCGAGCTGCCGATCCCCGCCGAGACCGCGGCCGCCCTGGCCCGCAAGCCCGAGCTGATGCGCCATGTGCTGAGCCCCGTGCTGCGGATCTACCGCCTCGACGTCCCCGAGCGCATCGAGGTCGGCACCCAGGGATCGGCGCGGTTCTGGTGGTTCGGCGTGATCCCCGCCTGGACCCACCACCTCACCATCAAGCGCCTCGAACCGACCGAGATCTACACCAACGAGCACGGGGGACCGGTCCGCACGTGGAACCACCGCCTGACGTTTGAACCCATCGACGAGCGCAGCTGCCGCTACACCGACGAGATCGAAACCGACGACGGCCTGCATGGCCTACTGACCCGCGCCTTCGTCCGGCTCATGTTTCGCCATCGGCATCGGCGGTGGCGAAAGCTCGCGCAGATCCTGCGATAACGCGAGCGGCTTCGCGAAAGCCCGCGTCCATCAACGAATAGCGCTTCCGATCCGAGCGACTACTACCCGCCCGCGCGATGGGTACAGCTGTAGAGGACGACTCACAGCAACAGAGGAAGGGATCATGGGAGACACGGCTCGAGATCCGCTCGAGCATCAACGGTCCAGCCGCCCGCGGGTTGGCCAAGCCCTGAAAAATCCCGCCAAAGCCCCGGGTTTGCTTCTGGTGGGCACCGAGAGCCGCGGCCGGCCCTGAAACCGCATTCGGGGTGGCGCCCGGCCCCGCGGATACTGTAAGAGCTACAGTAGCGGCGCCGACCCGAGAGGAGCCCCGTGGCGCAGAACCCTTCGACTCCGCCGAGCACCCCCCGCCCTCCCGAGGGAGACTGGCTGGGCACGCCCTATCTGCGCTTCGAGCGCCAGGGACCGATCGCGGTGTGCACCATCGACCGCCCCGACGCGCGCAACGCCCTGAGCCCCGCGATGTACTTCGGAATCCGTTATGCCGTCGGACGTCTCAACGAGGACCCGGACCTGGCCGGGCTGGTGCTCACCGGAACCGGCGATGTCTTCGCGCCCGGCGGCGACATGGGCGGCGGGGGAGGCGAGGACAACTGGATCACGTTCGGCTCCGCGCTGGGCATGGACGTGACGCCGTTCGACGCGGTGCGCACCTCGGCCAAGCCCATCGTGTCCGCGGTCAACGGGCTGTGCCAGGGCGGCGGATTCCAGATCGCGCTGTGCAGCGACCTGTCGGTGGTGAGCGATCGGGCGACCTTCCGGGTGCCCGAGTTGTTCCGCGGCTACGCAGACACCTACTACAGCCAGATGCTCACCCGCGTCATCGGTCCGGTGCGCACCCGCGACCTCATGTTCACCGGACGGGTGCTGACCGCGGTCGAAGCCCTCGACTGGGGCCTGGTCACCCGGGTGGTGCCGCACGAGGGCCTGCTGGACGCGGCGAAAGACGTACTCGCGCAATGCTGTCGGACCGCGCCGCGCGCCCGCGGCGTCATCAAGTCCAGCATCGACAGTTACCTGGGCCTGTATGACCGGATCGGCATGACCTCCAGCCTGTCCGACGCCGAGGCCATCGAGGGCTTCCGCTCGTTCAAGGAACGCCGCTCGCCCGACTGGGTGCATCCGGAACTGCGCGTCGAGGGACGCCTATAACTCGATCCATTCCCCGTGGGGCGCAACCTTGAGCAGGCTGCTGATGCCGGCCTGATCGAACGCGGCGACGAATTCGTCGACGCCCTCGCTGAAGTGGGCCCAGCCGTCGACATGGGCCGGGATCACCGCCTTGGCGCCGAGCACCTCGGCGGCGGCGGCCGCGCGCGCCGCGGTCAGCGTCAACGGCCGCCCGCGCTCCTTGGTGGGCACGCTCGCCGCCCCGGCGAACAGCACCGCGATATCGACCTGCCCGACCCGATCGGCGACGTCCTTGACCGCGCTCATCGAGGCGTTGTCGCCGCTGAGGTACACCGTCGGCAACCCGGGCCCCGACAGCACAAAGCCGGTCACCTCGCAGTTGATGTGGCCGCCGTCGTCCCGTTGCCCGTCGGCGGGGCCGTGCACGGCCGGAACCGCTTGCGCGGTAAGCGATCCGGGCCCACCGCCAAGCTCATGGGATTCCCAGGGCGCCAACCCGACCGCGGGCGGGCCCAGCCGGCCGGCCGCCCCGGGATGGGTGAGCAGCAGCGGCGCGGCCACCGCCATGCGCCGGCCGTCGTCGTCGAAGTTGTCGGGATGCTGGTCGTGGCTGACCAACACCGCATCCACCGGGCCCAGGGCGCCGGCGCTCACCGCGGGACCGGTCAGCTTGGTCAGGTAGGCGTGCACCCCGGGCGGGTCGAAGGTCGGGTCCATCACGATCCTGCGGCCCGCGATGTCGATCACCGTCGTCGGGCCGCCCAGCACACTGATCGCGCAGTCACGCCGCCGCGCGTCCACACGGCCGCTCATATTCCGCGGGACCGGTCTCGCCAAAACGGTTCCCGCAGCTGCGTTTTGAGGATCTTCCCGCTCGCGTTGCGGGGGAGCTCCGACACGAAATCCACGGTGCGTGGGCATTTGAAGCCCGCCAGATGCTGTCGACAGAATTCGATGATGCCGGCGGGATCGGCCTCGCCGTCGGCCACCACGATCGCCTTGACCGACTCTCCCCAGAAGTCGTCGGGCACCCCGATCACCGCGGCATCGGCCACGGCGGGATGCTCGATGAGCACGCTTTCCACCTCGGGGCCGTACACGTTCTCACCGCCGGTGATGATCATGTCCTTGAGGCGGTCCTCGATGTAGACGTAGTCGTCGGCGTCGAGGCGCCCGACGTCGCCGGTGCGCACCCAGTCGTCGGCGGTGATCGTCTCGGCGGTCGCCTCCGGGCGGTTGAGGTACCCGGTCATGTTCTGGTTGCTGCGCACCCACACCTCACCGGACTGTCCGGGCGGCAACGAGGCGCCCGTCTCGGGGTCGACGATGCGAATCTCGCAGCCCAGCACCGCCTTTCCGGCCGAGAGTTGCAATTCGGGTCGCGCCGAATCGCGGTGGTCGGCGTCGGACAGGGCCGTCACCGCGCCGCACAGCTCGGTCTGCCCGTACACCTGCACGAATTTCGTGCCCGGCCACGTCGACAGCGCCCGATGCAGCAACGGCAGCGGCATCGGCGCCGCGCCGTAGACGATGTAGCGCAGGCCGGCGATGGCGGCGGTCGCCGCCTCACCCGCCTGCAGGAACCGGGCGATCACCGGCGGCACGAAGAACGCGTGGGTGGCGCCGGCGCGCACCGCGCCGATCAGCGTCGCGGCATCGGGTTCGCGGGTCAGGAAACTCGGTGCGCCCGAACGGATCCCGAACAGCGCGTAGCCGATCCCGCCCACATGGAACAGCGGCATGGCGACCAGGTTCGCGTCCCCGTCGGCGAACGGGAACGCCGGCGCGAGGTTCGCCGCGTGATTGACCAGCGCGCGCTGGCTGAGCAGCACGCCCTTGGGCCGTCCGGTGGTGCCCGAGCTGTAGATCACCAGCGCGGTCTCGTTCGGGTCGAGCCCCGCGTCGGCCTCGGCCGGTGACGCCGCGGCGAGCAACGATTCGTACTCCTCGCCGACCTCGATGATGCGTTCCAGGCCGGGTACCCGCTCGGCGGCCGCCTCGGCGGCGGCGCGCAGCTCAGCGCCGACCAGCAGCACGCGGGCCCCGCTGTCGGCGAGCACGTGGACGAGCTCGTCGCCGATCACCCGCCAGTTGACGACGGTGGTGACCACTCCGATGGAGGCCCCGGCGATCAGCACCTCGAGGCAGGCGGGATGGTTCTTGTCCAGGAACGCCACGCACTGGCCCCGCTCGATCCCGGCGTCGCGCAGCGCCCCCGCGGCGCGACGGATCCGCGAGCTCCAGTCGGCCCACGACCACTGGCGCTCGCCGTAGCGGATCGCGATCGCCTCGGGCCGCTGCAGGGCGTGTCGTTCGACGATCCCGGCGAGCGTCTCCGCCGTGTCGGTTTGTGGCATGAACCCCTCCGCGTTCGATGTGTTCCACTCGGTAATACGGGATCGCTGTGCCGCGCCCGACGGCGGGGCGTCATTCCATGGAGCCGACCATCATTCCGCCGTCGCCCGCGGCTTGGGTGGTCGCGCCGCTGCCTTGCCGGAAGTCGATGAATGCCGAGCGCCCGTTCGACGTGTTCAGCAGCTCGGTGAACGTGCCGATCACCGGAATCGTGCCCTGCGGGTTCACCACGCCGGCCGTGTAGTTGAGGGACGCTTGCTGCTGAAAGTTGGGCCCCTGCAGCGGCGTGACGTCGGGAGCCGTCAATCGATTCACACCGGTCAAGATGGCCGATGCGCCGCTCACGTACTGGTCGATGTCGGCTTGCAGAACCGCCGCGGCGTCGGTGCCGCCGGCGTGTTTGACGGTGATCCGCATCTGCGCGCTGGTGTCGGCGTTGTTCAGCGCCACCCAGTTCGGGCCGCGGTTTCCCAGCGTCCAGCCGGGCGCGGGGGTGACCGAGACGCCCTGCGCGATGGCGATCGCCTCGCCGGAGGCCAGCGCTATCCCGACGGGTGCGTGGGGGCCGACGAGGACGACCGCCGCGGCGGCGACCGCTCTCAGCGCCCGCCGGCCGGTTGCACGCGGGGAGGGCGCCTGCGGCTGAGTCGATGACATCGTTGTTCCTCACTCTCTGGGCGGCGCGGATTCGAGCGCGGTCCTATCGTCCTCCGGCGCCAGGGCCGATGTCCAAGATGGGCTCGCTATGAGTCGATCCAGCGCGGCTATCGCAAATCCGGTATCCGCGAACTGATCCCGGGCCGGTGTGTCACCATGACGGGGCCGCCCGACCCGCCCCGAGGAGGATCCGACATGGTGAACCCCGATCGCGCCCGCTCCCGCACCTTCGTCGTGACCGGCGCCGCCTCCGGAATCGGGCTGGCCACCGCGCGACGGTTATTGGCCGAGGGCGGCACCGTCGTCGGCGCCGACCTGGCGGCACCGCCCGATGATCTGGGCCCGCGGTTCACGTTCGTGCCCGCCGACGTGACCGACGAGGCCGCGATCGCGGCGGTCCTGGACGCGGTGCCGGGCCGCCTCGACGGCCTCTTCCACGCCGCCGGTGTCGCCGGGGGAGGCCCGGTGCACCTGCTCGACCGCGCCGAATGGGACCGCGTGATCGGGATCAACCTCACCGGCACCTTCCTGGTCGCCAAGGCGGCCCTGGCCAGGATGATCGACCAACCCCGCGCCGAGGGTGAGCGGGGCTCGATCGTGACCGTCGCCAGCGTCGAGGGCCTGGAGGGCACCGCCGGCGGCAGCTCCTACAACGCGGCCAAGGGCGGCGTCGTGCTGCTCACCAAGAACATCGCCCTCGACTACGGGCCGAGCGGCATCCGGGCGAACGTCATCTGTCCCGGCTTTATCGAAACACCGATGGCGCACAGCGTGTTCAGCATTCCCGGGATGGAGGGCCCGCTCGCCTCCATCACCAAGGAGCAC